>CAMYVY010000014.1 GCA_947302715.1 uncultured Clostridia bacterium | reverse complement strand
GAACCCTATAATGAGGTAATTATCCAAATGGAAGAGCTTAATAAGCCTCTGGAAGTTGAGGCAGAGGGCCAGAAAAAGAAGCTGGTCATAGGAGTAATCGGAGCTGACGTTCATGCTGTTGGAATTGCAATTCTGGACCATGCATTTGAAGAGGCCGGCTTCGAGGTAATCAATTTGGGAGTTATGGTTTCGCAAGAGGAATTCATATCTGCTGCCATAGAAACGAATGCGGATGCAATCCTGGTTTCTTCCCTTTACGGACAAGGGGAGCTGGACTGCAGAGGCCTTCGCGAAAAGTGTCAGGAAGCAGGTATAGGTGATATTCCTCTTTTTGTTGGCGGAAATGTGGTAATCGGAAAACAGAGCTTCGAGGAAGTTGAAAAGCGCTTCCACGAGATGGGCTTTAACGAGGTGTTCCCGCCGGGGACTGCGCCCGAAACAACAATCGAGAAATTATATGAGACATTTGGCATCAAGGCGAAGAACTAATAAACCCAATGAACCAATGAGCCAATCGAATAACGAACCAATTGATCAAAGAACTAACGAACTAATAAACCAGCGAACCAATAACCCAGTGAACCAAGCATGAAGACGGCACTCGTAATTGATTTTGGAAGTACATATACCAAACTCACGGCGGTCGACCTGGACGAAGAGAAGATCCTCGGAACGTCACAGGCGTATACTACCGTAGAAACAGACGTAGCCAATGGACTTAGCGAGGGAATAAAGCGCCTCAGGGAGTCCATCGGCTCTTTTAGTATTTCCGACGAACTTGAGAAGTCGAACGAGCTCGATGCTGCCGACGTACCCGACAAGGTCGACGGGCGCAACGCCTTCGATGAATTCGACGAAATATACGCGTGCTCCTCAGCGGCCGGCGGCCTCAGGATGATGGCATCCGGCCTGGTTCCCGAACTGACTGCCGAAGTGGCAAAGGCAGCAAGCCTCGGCGCCGGCGCCAAGGTTCTAAGGACATTCGCATATGAATTAACCGAGGACGACCTCGACTACATCAAAGAGGAATCGCCGGATATCTTTCTCCTCGCGGGGGGAACCGACGGCGGAAACCAAGAGAATATCATCGCGAACGCCACGCATCTTGCATCCATCAATCCCGTCTTCCCGATAATAATTGCAGGAAACAGAAATGCAGCCAGAAAATGCGAAGAGATTCTCGCGGATTTCGACACATATATTTGTCCAAACATTATGCCGAAGCTGGGCGTTGTAGAAACGGACCAGGTGCGCGCTAAAATTCGTGAGATATTTCTATCTCACATAGTAAAGGCCAAGGGAATGACGGAGGCTCAGGAACTAATCTCCGAGATAATCATGCCAACGCCCGCAGCGGTTCTAAGCGCGATGGAGCTTCTAGCAACCGAAATCGGCGAGCTGATGGGAGTCGACGTTGGAGGAGCAACAACCGACGTTTATTCAATAGCAAAGGGCGCGCCGCTCCAGGCGTCGACGGTCCTAAAGGGAATCCCGGAGCCCTACGCAAAGAGAACCGTTGAGGGCGACATCGGGATGAGGTACAGCATCTACGGAATCCTGGATGCGGCAGGAGTGTATAGAATAGCCGAGATCTCTGGGCTCAGTCCACCAAGGGTCGAGGAGCTTGTCGAGGTGCTCAGCAAATCTACGGATAAACTTCCGGATGGCGACCATGAACTCGAATCGCTCGACAGAGCTCTCGCGACCATGGCCATCAAAACCGCCATCGCAAGACATGCCGGAACGATGGAAGAGACCTATACTCCGATGGGGCGCACCTTTGTTCAAACCGGAAAGGACCTAACCAATGTCGAGAACCTGGTGGTTACGGGCGGGAGCGTAATCCACATGAACGATCTCGAAAAATCGATAGAAACAGCACTCAGAGAAAACCGCGACCCGGCGTCACTCATTCCCGTCAGTCCTAAAATCTGGGTCGATAAGAAATACATACTTGCGGCGATGGGACTTTTGTCAACGAAGTATCCCAAGACAGCACTCAAGATAATGAAGGAGGAAGTTACGCTATATGGCTGATAGCAATTTGGAAATCAAAAACAAAAAAATCCCTGAGGGGGATTTCATGAAGCTTAGGGAAGAAGTTCTCAGACAGTGGCCAACAGGCAAGGATGTCAATCTGGACGAGGCGGTCGAATATCACAAGTCGATGCCAAAGGAGAGGCAATTCCCTGACAAGCTAACCGAGGCCAAGAAGGCCGGAAGGACGTTGATTCAGCCGAGGGCCGGGGTGCCTCTCATAGATGAACATATCAAGCTCCTTCAGTATCTGGAAAAGGAAGGCGAAGCGGATCTGCTCCCGACGACCATCGACAGCTATACTAGGCAGAATAGATACGAGGAAGCCGAGAATGGAATCGCGGAATCCGCGAGGCTCGGAAGAGCGATGATGAACGGCTTCCCGGCGGTAAACCACGGAGTCATGAATTGCCGAAAGGTTATAGAGAGCGTAAACACTCCGGTTCAGGTAAGACACGGCACGCCGGACGCGAGACTTCTAACCGAGATAGCCTATGCCGGCGGATTCACGAGTTACGAGGGTGGCGGCATTTCGTACAACCTGCCGTACTGCAAGGATGTTCCCATGGAGCAGACCATTCGCGATTGGCAGTATGTCGACAGACTGACAGGTCTCTACGAAGAAATGGGAGTTACGATAAACCGCGAGCCCTATGGACCGCTGACCGGCACCTTGGTACCGCCGTGCATCTCTCATGCGGTTGCGATTATCGAGGCGCTCCTCGCTGCCGAACAAGGCGTCAAGCATGTAACCGTCGGCTACGGACAGTGCGGTAATCTGGTCCAGGACATCGCTGCAATCAGAACGCTGGAAACTTTGACGGAAGAATATCTTCACAAGTATGGATATGATGATGTTATTGTAACGACGGTCCTCCATCAGTGGATGGGCGGATTCCCGGCAGACGAGGCCAAGGCCTTCGGAGTAATATCCATCGGAAGTCTGATCGCCGGTCTATCAAAGGCAACAAAGGTCATAGTCAAGACTCCGCACGAAGCAATCGGAATCCCGACGATGGAAGCGAACGCACAGGGACTTAGATGCACCAAGCAGGTAGTATCAACGGTCGCTGACCAGGACTTCCAGGATCGAAACCTCGATTTCGAAATGAAGATAATTACTGAAGAAACGCGTTGCATCGTGGATAAGTGCTTTGAACTTGGAGAAGGCGACATAGCTCTCGGATCTGTTCGCGGAGTGGAAGCGGGAGTAATCGACATTCCTTTCGCTCCTTGCAGAGCCAACGCAGGCAAGATGCTTCCTTGCAGAAACAACGAGGGTGCGGTGCGTATGCTAAATACAGGCGCGGTTCCTTTGACTCAGGAGCTAAAGGATTTCCACAGAGAGCAGATTGAAGCGCGCGGAAAATACGAGGGAAGAGCAGTATCTTTCCAAATGGTTATCGACGATATTTATGCAATAGGAAAGGGTCGCCTGGTCGGAAGACCACGTGGTTAGAAGGAGGAACAGACATGAAGATAGTTGACCTTAAATGTTCACCGGGAAGAACCGGATTCTACTTTGATGATCAAAGAGCAATCAAAAAAGGTGCAGTGAGCGATGGTACGTTTTATATAGGAGAGCCGGCAACAGAAAAATTCAGCGCTGTTAGGCAAGCCGGTGAATCAATCTCAGTAATGCTGATCATGGAAGACGGACAGATCGCATATGGCGATTGCGCGGCAGTTCAGTATTCAGGAGCCGGCGGCAGAGATCCGCTGTTTCTTGCAGAGGAATTCATTCCGGTAATTGAAAAATATATAAAGCCCGTTCTGGTCGGAAGAGAGGCTGACAATTTCCGCGAACTCTGCAAAGAGATGGAGGCAGTTGAAGTCGATGGAAAGAAACTTCACACTGCAATTCGTTATGGAGTATCACAGGCCATTCTTGATGCAGTAGCCAAATCCGAGAAGAAACTCATGTGCCAGGTTGTTGCAGACGAATACGGATGCGAGCTTTCGAAAGAGCTTATTCCTATCTTCACTCAATCCGGCGACGACCGCTACGGAAATTCAGACAAGATGATAATCAAGGGTGCGCAGGTACTTCCGCATGCACTTATCAATAATGTTGAAACAAAGCTTGGAACCAAGGGCGAGAAGCTCCTCGAATATGTCACTTGGCTCAGAAACAGAATCCTGACCATGCGCCACGATCCGAACTATGAACCTGTTCTTCATATCGACGTCTATGGTACCATCGGCATCGCCTTTGGTAATGAAAATTATCCGGCGATGGCTGACTACATCCAAACTCTGGAGGAAGCAGCAAAGCCGCTAAAGCTCAGGATCGAAGGCCCCATGGACATGGACACCGACGTTGAGACTCAGATGAAGGCGCTTGCGGGACTAACCAAAGAGCTCGACAGCAGAGGCTCCACGGTCGAGCTCGTCGCCGACGAATGGTGCAATACATTGGAAGACATCAAACTATTCGCAGACAACAAAGCCGGACACATGATCCAAATCAAAACTCCGGACCTCGGCGGAATCAACAATACGATTGAAGCCGTTCTCTATTGCAAGGAGAAGGGAATCGGCGCCTACCAAGGTGGAACCTGTAACGAGACCGACCGCAGCGCTCAGGTCTGCGTTCACTGCGCGATGGCGACCAAGCCCGACCAGATTCTGGCCAAGCCTGGCATGGGCGTAGACGAAGGCTACATGATCGTCTACAACGAGATGCAGAGAATTCTCGCACTTACGAAGTAGTTGAAGCAAGCTAATCGCTGCTAAGATAATATAAATTGTCCAATAAAACCCGACTGTTCACTACGAATAGCCGGGTTTTTGTCTTGTTAAAGTCCATGAAGCGCGATAATTGATGCATAGTCAGTGAGTGCTTATATGAATAGGAGGTTGTTATGGAATACGGCTATGCGAGAGTATCAACAAAAGAACAAAACGAAGCGAGACAGATTATTTCGCTTAGAGGGTTTGGGGTAGCGGTTGAAAATATTTTTATAGACAAGCAGTCAGGAAAAGACTTTGATAGGTTTGAATATAGAAAACTAGTAGAAAGACTGAAGCCAGAGGACGTACTTGTCGTAAAGAGCATCGATAGGCTTGGTAGAAACTATAATGAGATTCTAGAGGAATGGAGAATAATAACAAAGGAACGAGGAGCAGCTATTGTGGTAATAGACATGCCGCTACTCGACACACGAAAAAATAGAGATTTAACAGGGACGCTGATAGCGGACATAGTATTACAGCTTTTATCGTATGTTGCAGAAACGGAAAGGGAGTTTATCAGGCAAAGGCAAGCCGAAGGAATAGCCGCCGCCAAGGAGCGGGGTGTTAAGTTTGGAAGAAAGCCAATGGAACGACCAGAAGAATTCTTATTACTGAAGGATCAATATGAGAAAGGCGAAATATCCGCTCGAGAAGCAGCCCAAAAAATAAAAATCACCCACCGGACTTTTCTTAAGTGGGTACGCGAGTAGGTGGATGGACACAATAGTAAGGTTTGGTATCCGCGATAAAACGGGACGATAATGACGGATAATGAAGGATAATGACGTTAGATAAGAAAAATTTACATATTGTGTTAGTTAGTATTGTGAAGAATGCGTGAATATGGTATCTTGGGAATAGGTTGAAAACAGAACCGGCAATAGATGTGATTGAGTCAGTCAGAATGAAGGCTGATTTTGTTATTGAAAAGAACACATATACTGCTTGCACTGATGATATAGTAGGGATTTTAAGGGAAATGAAAATAGAAGAGGTGTATCTTGTGGGGATTGACACAGATTGCTGTGTGTTAAAAACGACGATTGACTTGTTTGAGAGAAACATACGACCGATAGTTATTTCGTCGTGTTGTACATCGAATGGCGGTCTTGAAAGCCATATCGCGGCACTAAGAGTGTTGGAACGTACTATTGGGAAAGAACAGATTGTATTTTAGAGGAAACGATATTGAATAGTCAGAAAAGAAAGTATATAGCGTTTTTGCTAGCAATAATTCTATTTTTCACTTTAAACGGATGTGGCGTCAACAACATTTTCACTAAAGATAAGAAGCTATCGGAAGTTATGCTTGGACAGTGGAACGGTGAGCTGGATGTCGCTAAGTTCTGTTATAAAGAGCTTGGAGAAGAATTGGGCATTGATATAACTCCAGAGCCAAAGTGCTGTGAAATCTATCTTTATTTCTACGAAGACGGCAGGTTCCTGTTCAAAATAGATATTGATAGTTTCGGAAGAGCTTTAGGGGAATGTGCAGAACCATATACAAGTGCCTTGTTTGGATTTGACACAGGATTTATCGTAGACTTGATTATGCAATATGTTGCAAACGAAATCCCCATAGATTCTGGAGAAGCTTGGGGGACATATTTGATTGATGACAATAATAAAACCATAACAATGATGACGGAAGATGGGAAACAGGAAACTATAGAGTTGACTAAAGAGGGGTACCTTGAGTTTTATGAAGACTTTTGGGGACAGGTTTTTTCTTTAAAACACGAGTAATGGTGAATGTATCATTAAGTTGAAAAAGGTTCGTATAGAGGAGAGTAAGAATGAAACGTCTATCCGAGTGGATTAGTATTAAAATAGCGCGTAGACCAGGAATGGTTATTTTGGGAGCCATTCTATTCTTTAATATTGTATTTATCCTCATTGCAGCGCTTGTAATAAGCAGTTTTGCTATGAGCGGAACTGAGAAAATGGGATTCTTTGAAGCTGCATTTTACACAATTACAATGATTCTAGATGCTGGTTGCATCCAATTTGTAATTGAAGATATTGGAAAGAGTAATGTTGCTATTGCTATATTGTGCTTACTAATAATCTTCATAGGAATGATTTCCTTTACTGGTGCGGTGATAGGTTATATTACAAATTACATATCAAAATTTATAGCTGATTCAAACGAAGGCTCACGTCGATTAAAGGTTTCGAATCACGTAGTAATATTGAACTGGAACACAAGGGCATCAGAAATAATTAACGATATGCTTTACAGTGATAGGCCTTATACGGTAGTAGTTCTAAATTCAGATAGAAAACAAGAAATAGAAAAAGAAATAGAAGCGCGAATCTCAGATACACTTCAACGAGAAAGTGATTTAAAAAAGAATGTACAAGTAATTGTTAGAGAGGGAGATGTTTTTTCCTCTAAACAATTGAATGATATATCCATTTCCTCTGCAAAAATAGTTATTATTCTCGGAAGCGATATAAACAATACTATTTGCCAGTACGGGTTAAGGAAAAAGTTGGATTACAGCAAGCAGGGGAATTCTCTCACGATTAAAACACTAATGCAGGTAGCAGATCTTACTTCCGCTGAATCCTCAAGAGATGATCAAAAAATTATTGTGGAAATAACTGACCCTTGGACGCTAGAACTTGTAGAGAAAATAAAACGTGCAAAACAAGTTGATGGCAAATGCAATATTGTCCCGGTGGATGTAAACATAATTCTTGGACAAATACTATCCCAGTTTTCGCTGATGCCAGAATTAAACCTAGCTTACAGTGAGTTATTTTCCAATAAGGGGATGACATTCTATAGTTCGACAGATTCGACATACACTGACTCTTCAGAGGAAGATTTCATAGAAAACTATTTGCATACACATAATAATTCTATACCATTAGCAGTAATGAATAGAGATGGAGTCTCGCATGCTTATTTTGCGGCAGATTCTGAGAAAGAAGTCCATAGGAATACAGCGGTTCAACGTGCAAACTATGCGGTTAAGATAAACCATGACTACTGGATTGAAAAGAAAAACGTTGTTGTTCTTGGACATAATGGTAATTCCGATGAAATAATGAAGGGGTTTGAAGCTTTTAGAAGTGAGTGGAATTACACTGATGGAAATGAGATATTGGACATTGTAGTTATTGATGATGAAGATAGCCTTAAAAGGATGAATTACTATAAAAAGTATCCTTTTGTTACACAGACAGTAGAAGCTAGCATATTCGATAAAGATATAATATCTAAGACTATAAATGATTTTTATGAAAAAAGCATTGGGGATATTAGCGTCCTTATATTATCAGATGATGAAGTCCTTAACGAAGAACTAGATGCAAATGCTCTTACTAATCTAGTATATGTAAGGGATATTATTGAGAGTAAAAAGAAGGAAAATCCGGATTTTGATGTTGAAAGTATAGACGTGATTGTGGAAATAATAGAGCCAAAGCATCACGACATTGTAAACAGCTACAGCATCAACAATGTAGTTATTAGTAATAGGTACATAAGCAAGATGATAATGCAAATCGGAGAAAAAGAAGACTTGTTTGATTTCTATAATGATATTCTCACTTACGACATAGAGGACAGTACTAATGGCTACGAGAGTAAAGAGATATATATAAAAAAGGTCGGCGAATTCTTCAAAGAATTACCATCTCCAACAGATGCAGAACAATTTATTAGAGCTGTGTACTATGCATCCATTGATGATAGCATACCAAAGGAAAAACAAAACCCCACTTTACCTCTTGGATATGTCAAAGCAGGTGGGGAAATGGTGATATTCGAAGGGGATCAATCAACAATCAGAGTAGAGTTGGAAGCAAGGGATAAATTAATCGTATTTAGCAATCACTGATATAAATGGCCAAATAAAAGGGAAAACTATTGTGATATTTTTTGCTTGGTGGTGCTTTTGAAATGAACATAGAAGCGATCATTGAATTTGTGGGTTTGTTGTTTGCTTTAACAACTTTTCTTGTAACATCAAAATTGTAACGTAAGTCAACAGAGGAGCAGACTTACAGAGACACTTTGCGTGCAACGTTAAAGGATTTTTCCGAATTGCGACGCATGCATAATTCTTTTCCTAAAAATCGAAGTGAACTTACTGACATTGAGCGTCAAATAGCAATAAGGGAATACTTGGGAGATTTAGAAAGATTTGCAGTAGGATGTAATCTGAATGCGTATGACATTAGTATTGTGAATAAAATGAGTGGTGGATCATTGGTCAGTAACTATAATAAATACTTTAAATCCTATATAGAGGATGTGCGAAGAAACCTATATATTGGGAGTCCAATTAAAAGTTCCCAGTTATATGTTGAGGTAGAAAAGATGATTGAAAGGTTATGTGAAGTTAGAGAAGAACCTTTTTATAAACCTGAAAACTATCCGGAAGAAAAGAGAGTGTTGGAGAAATTTTTAGAAATCCCTATATCTTCTTCTGAAGAAGTTTTTAACATTTTTAGAAGCTTGCCAAATTCAGTTGAAGACCATGGGACCGGAAAGGAGGGATATTTGTATGTACCAGGGAACAGAAGAGACAGGTGTTTACTTGTTGCTCATGCGGATACGTACTTTGATGTTGAGTATCAAGACTGTATTTATGAGAACGAGGTTATTCTTAATAACGGGGTATATCATGGTGTCAAGGATAATGCCTCTATAGGAATGGAGAAGAGCATGGACAAATAGGGGCGCACTACTTAAAAAACACTAATCCTAAACTCTTCAAGGAACTGAACGAGCATGCATTTGTTCTTGAATTGGATAGAAGGGGAAGTAGTGATTATAAATGCTACGATATCCCTGTAACCGATGAATTTAAAAAATATATAGAGACAGAAACGGGATTTGAGTTATCTGTAGGTAAGGGAAAAAGTGATATAGTCACACTCTGTGAGAATGTATGTGGTGCAAACTTGAGTATTGGCTATTATAGTGAGCATAAGGCAGAAGAATATCTTGTATTAGCTGAGTGGTACAACACGCTTTCAATTGTCAAGCGAATGCTTAAAAAGCCATTAGGGAGATATCCTATAGGTAGAATATTATGAATTAGTATAAATGCAAGGATTATTTTTCTACTCACAATATCACTTTTATGCAAATAGTTGGGATTTGTTAATTGAGGAATCACGGTTCCCTGAAACAGGAATCTTGATTTCTATATACGGGAACTGCGGTGTCATTTAGGAAGGACTATACATCGCTGACTGAATTTAGATTTTTCGTTGGTCATATTCTTCTATCAGGGGCCAGACTATTCATTGGCAGTTATTCTGCTGTGTTAGCTCTTTTATTATCACGATTTCAACGCCGGGAATGGAGTATCGATATGAACAAACTCGTATATCTTTTTGAATTGGACTCAGTCAGAAATCACGACGAAGAAATTAGAATTGGGCAACAAGCGCTCTATGATGAAATAGTTTTTAATGATAATATAGTAGTGCTTACATATAATCAGTTAGTTGATTCGCGTGGCTTTTTCAGTTTACTCGACATTCCTGAATATTACAGTAGTTTAATTAAACTGTTTGAAGAAGGCGCTATTAGAATATCTCAGTATGGAGACATAAGAACCATATCCCAATATCTCCTCACCTCATTTGAGTATGAAAAGGAATTTATTTACTCTGGATGGCCACTTAAGTTTACTCAACGCAGACTTATATCTCTAATCAGGAGGAGCCTGATGTATTCTGATTTGTCTGAAATGTTTGGATACATAGGCGACAAGCAAACAGCTAGAATAAGGAGTGATGAAGAAATCAAAGATCTCTTTATTGAAGTTGATAAGCAAGGCAATATCACAGAGAGTGCCCTCTCAACAGATCAACTTCGTGAGATTCTAATAAATTTGTATTGGCTTATAAAGACTGTCTTGCGACTAAGTGCTATTCACACAATTTATATCCCGCCTAGAGATCCAAATGAATACAGCCAACTCAAATTTCATAACATTTTGAACCATGTTGTTAATTTTAATATAAATGATGAAGATACTCTTTGGAAGACTGCTATTGAAATAATACAAACTCTACCCGCATATAAACACAAATGTGATGATCGGTCGCCGTATGTGCGAGAGTTGCTGAATAATTATTACAATAATAATCGAATCAATCAGCAAGAACATCAATACGCTGAGGCGATAATCAATCTTGTTTATAACTACACTTGTGAAATAAGTATTTGTAATATTTCTAAACATTACAATGTTGAGGAATTAATCGATAATAATCCGAACTCACATAGTATGCCAACATTCGTGGCTGATTTCATTTCAAGGCTTCATTATTACTGGGATATCGGATATCATAGTGAACGATTTCTACAGGAAGAGTGTAATCAGTTTATAGAATATGAAGATCCTCGTCTTGAAAAGAAACCAAATGAAGCAGTGCGCATCCTCGAATATGTTAAGAATAGAAATATAGATAATAGACCCATATTTACATCTAATAGTAAATCCAATTATAGTGTTTCATCGACTCTGGATTCGTTAGCAGAAAAGGATTTATCAATAAGTGGAATAAATAGATATGAATACAAATTACAAGAGCAACAAAAAAATAGGCATAAAAAGATATCATCATCTATTGCTAAAAAACTATTCTTTACAATTCTTTGTATAGCAATAGCTTGTGGAATAGAAATAGTAATCGAAATACTTCAAAATTACATTGCTGACAGTACAGGGGTATCTACTTTTTTATGGATTTCTCTCGAAACAATCTTCTTTTTAAGTATTGTTGAATTCATAACTAATTGGCTATCTACTTTTACACCTATTCAGTCGCTATCGGAAGCAATAGGAAATGTTGATAACCTTGTACGTGATTGGCTCTTGATTTCTAAGAGGAAATTAAATTTATATCATAATCCACTCACCTTAGCAACTGATTTAGTCGAGCCAATAAGTACTGAAAAAACAATTGATTATGTACAGTCATCTGCACTAAAAAAATACTTTAAACTCAAGGAGCGGGCAAAGGCAAATACTGATATAGCAGAACTTTTTTCACCATCTACTGAAATACCACTTATTAATGACAGTTGTTTGCATGATGATAGCTCATATCTAAAAAAAATGATTCGCTGTGAAGAAATGCACAATTACAACTTTGGCGTGATATATGAGAGCCAATATAACAGACTTATTGTTGATCCAATTATCTCGTCGAAGGGAAGTAAAAAGCCATTTTACCCATATGAACGAGTAGTACCATCTGACGGAACGGGTGTTGTCATGGTAACAATGCACAATGATAAGTTTGTTCTGCTTCGACAGTTCCGCCATGCCCCTCGAAAGGAACAATACTGCTTTCCGAGAGGATATGGAGAAAAAAATATCTCGCCACAGCAAAACGCAGTGAAGGAGTTGTGTGAAGAAATAGGGGCAACAATCAGTGAACAACCAGTCTTCATAGGAAACATTTCCCCAGACAGTGGGCTTACTAGCTCTTGCGTCTCTGTTTATTATATAGAAATAGACTCATTTTCAATGAAAGAAAAGAATGAGGGTATTCTTGACATAATAGAAGTGACTGAAGAAGAATTCGAAACTATGATAAATCATAGAAATGGAAACAATAAAAATGTCTATTTTGATGATGGTTTCACTCTTGCTGCGTATACTCTATATAAGAGAAGTGTATTATAATAACGTTTGTTGTTAGAGTGGTACGCAGTACATGCTGCCGAAGACTATCTCGCCTCACTTTTTTAGGGTGGCCTCCTGCTTGAATCAGGGGGTTTTTTATTGCAGAAAGGGAGGATTGACATTTAGGGTACATTTACAGTCGCGGAATGTACGATTGACGCGAACTATCTATTAATCTATAATCAACCACAGAAAAAATAATTATGGAGGGGACTAATTATGAATACTAATAAGAAAAGCAATCTAATGATTGCGCATTTAGCTCTGATGGCAGTACTTTGCCTCATCAGTGTCATTAGCGTGGGAATTATCTTTACCGGTAATGTACCCACCGGATTTGACACAGGTTCAGAGAATTACCAAACAACCACTACCTTGTTCGGTGTGGCTCATGCAATCAATGCGTTGGCTTTAATTTGTGGAATATATTATCTTATCAAGGGTAGCGGGAAGGATGCAGCTATTTGGTACAAGACCTATCTCATGCTGGTTACTCTTGGCGTCATTGTTAGACTCGTTGGAAGAATTATTTCTCCGGGATTCGGATTAGTTGCTTTTCTAATGATTGGAATCATCATCCTTCTCTTGATTTTAAGTTTCGTGAAGGATTTAGGTTCAATAAATTCCTGGGCAGTGTTCTATGTTTTAATTGCGCTGGTATTGATTGTGGAAGTCATTACTTTTGATAGTGCGGAAGTGGTCTCAAGTCTTGTAGGGAATCTTACCAGATTAGTTCTAATTGGATTTATTGGACTCGCTCTTCGTGACAAGTATGCTGATAAGGCGACAAGAAAAAGAAACTAACATCAAAATCGTCCAATAAAATAACGATTAATCTATCTTAATATATCTCCGAATACTTTCGTTTCAGATAATTGATATATGGTGCAAAGTCAAGAGAGGCGGCACCAACAAACTTCTCCATTATCGTATCGGAGTCATATAGTCCGAGGTGTTTCCAGACATGCTCGTGGTTCCACTTGTTAATAGTTTCGATGGCGCCATTTTGGATGCATTCTTTAATATCGATGTCGGAGCTCATCTTGTCAAGCATCAGCGCGGAATAAATATTGCCAAGAACCGCCGTCGGAAAATATCCGATGGCGGCATCCGCCCAGAGTATATCCTGAAGTACACCGCGCGTGTGATCCTTAACCTCCACACCGAGGTACTCCCTATACTTTTCATTCCATGCATCGGGAAGGTCTGTGAAAGACAGACTCTTATTCATAAGGTCCTTCTCGAGCTCATATCTAACCAGAACATGAAGGTTGTTTGTGATTTCGTCAGAACCCATTCTAATCGGACCGGCGTCTACCTTATTTATGGCGAAGTACAAATCCTCAGGCGTGGAATCCTTGATGGAGGTCGGGAACAAGGATTTCAGCTTGGGGTAGATGTAATTGATGAACGGCCTGGACCTGCCAAGGATATTCTCATAGAAACGCGTCTGTCCCTCCATGATGCCAAAGGACGCCGAGCCATCAGCAGCGGTGTATGCGAGTTCGTCTAATTGTCCCATGTCGGCAAGTGCGTAGCCGCACCCAAAGAGAATCGTGTATAGAGAGAATGTGAAATCCTTTCGGGAATACCTTGTGGTTAATCTTTGATCGAAATGCGAACCAATCCTCCTCGTGAATGGATGCTCCGAGGTCGCAAGGCCAACATTGTCCATATTTAGCCCCATTAGGTTCATGATATATAAGGCCAAGGCCTCCTGCTTTTCGACGGAATAGTCGCCCATAAGGCAGCTATCATCGACGGGCGGCCTTTCCTTGATTTGCTTCAAAAGAGGGACTATGTCTCTCCTTACTCCATCAAAGATGCCGTCGTAGATTTTGCTGCTACTTCCGGGTTCGTGCATATCCAAGCAATAGTCGTAAGGATTCATTTCCGAATCGTAGGAGTTTGCAAGAGCCCTCACCCTATCAAAGACTTGCTCGAGGTAAGGCCGAAAGAGCTCATAATCACCTTCTTCGTTTGCCATGTGCCACGCGTCTTTTGCGGAGGAAAGAAGACTCTGGTACTTGATGAATTCCTTTTTCGACAAGCCCTTCATCCTATCCGATTCTCTTTTAAGAACCTCCAAGGATCGCCTTTCGACCATGCTCAGCTGTTCTTTGTTTTCCCAAAGAAATGCCATGAGTTCGTCAGTCTCTTCGCCAAACTTGAGGTTGTATAATTTGTCGTTTATTATTTCGAGCGTGCTGATTCGATTTGCTATAGACTTTGGCGGTGCCGCTGTTTCTCCATCAAAAAACAGCAGTTCTATAGAATGGTTTATTGCCGATAGTTTCCTCTGGAGCTTAATAAATTCTTGTCTTGATTTTTCAAGATCCATATATGATTCCCTTCTTAGATATTTAGAGTTGATACAATTCGGTATATTTACCCTTTAGATATTTGATGAAAGCATCGCTGTGAATGGGAGCACCAACATACTTTTCCATTATCTCTTTTGAATCAAAGAGGCCGCCGTACTTCCATATCTTATCCTTGTTCCAGAAATTGATGAGCTTGAAGTTGCCTTCCTCGACGTAGTCATAAATGTTTATCTGCTCGCTCATTTTCTGAGTTATCTGCGCACCAAAAATATTTCCGAGAACATAGAGTGGGAAGTATCCGAATGAACCGACGACCCAGTGAATATCCTGAAGCACTCCGTGCAAATCATCGGGCGCATCCAAACCAAGGTATTCCTTATACTTCTCGTTCCACGCATCGCGAAGATCCTTCACCATTAGGTCACCTCGAATCATCGCCTTTTCAAGTTCATAGCGAACAAGGACATGTAGATTGTAGGTGAGTTCATCTGAGTTGATTCTGGTATAACCGGCCTCGACTTTGTTCACCGCGCGATAAACCTCCTCCGGGGAATAGTCGCCTATGGGGAAGGGGAAAAGATCAACCAAATCAGGATAGATGTATTCGATAAATGAGCGGCTTCTCCCGATGATGTTCTCATAGAATCTTCCCTGACTCTCGGTCAGGCTTAAGGATGCTGCACCGTCCAATACCGTATAAGCAAGATTGTCAGCCTGGCCCGTTTCATATAGAGCGTGGCCGGCTTGATTGAGAATCGTATAGAGTGACGAACCGAGGTTGGTCGTGTTGTAGCGCGTTGCGATTCTTTCATCAAAATGAGAACCGAGGGACAATGTGAATGGATGCTCGGATGTCGTTAGTGCAACCTGATTCAAATCGATCCCTATTAGGTCTAATATATATACGGCCAGTTCCTGCAATGACTCCTCGGAGAAGTTTCCCTTTAGACATGAGTCATCAACTTGCGGTCTTTCTTTTATCTCTTTTAGTAATGGGGGGATTTCTCTTTTTATATCATCAAAGATTTGGTCGAAGGTTTCGATGTAGAGACCCTCTTCGAACTGCTCCAGACAATAATCGTATGGATCCTTGTCCGTCATATTGTATCTGGCAAACTCTCTTATCTTCTCGACAATTTGCTCGAGCTCAGGAGCAAGAACGCCAAAGTCGTTGGCTTCTCTTGCGGCATGCCAAGATACCTGTGCCTTTGAAAGAAGAGCTCCATAGCGTCCATATTCCTCAGGGGGAATGTTCTTCCTTCGCCGAATTTCCTTTAACTGAAAATCCAGAGCTTTGCGCTCTTTGACAGAGAGCCAGTCTCTGTTTTCGTTAAGGAAACTCAGGAGTGATAGGGACTCGGGACTGTTCTTCAGTCTCAGAAGTTCCTCGTTTATAACTTCCAGCGCATGTGCTCTGTTGGCTGCCGTTCCGGGAGGCGCTACTGTTTCTGCATCAAGATATATAAGTTCAGCGACATGGTTGAATGCGCAGATTTCCTTTTGTAGATAACTAAAATCCAATCTGGCTTGTTCTAAATCCATTATCTATTTCCTTTCTATATCTCTATATTGATTGTTATACAGTATATATAAATAAATATACGTTGGCAAGCTCGTTTTGTTCGGAAGATACAATTGGCAGCTTCTAAATGTTTTGCAACTTTATTCATATCGTATTATACTAACCGTATTATAGTAAAATAGCAGCTTGACCCAAGCAAAATCCGTCTTTTCAAATGAGATAAATGATTAAGTGAATTAAATGAAGTACGAAGATATTTTGAGAAATGAAGAAATAAGAGCGTATTATGAGAAGGGTAATTCAATACTTTTGGAATTGGGTTATACCGATCATTCAATGGCGCATACGGTTCTTGTTGCAGAACAAGCTGCCGATATTCTTCGCGAATTTGGTTATAGTGACCACGAAATCGAGCTCGCTAAAATCGCAGGGCTCATGCATGACATCGGAAATGTCGTAAACCGAAAGCACCATGCCGAATACGGCGCAATCATGGCAAATGAAATCCTAAAGGATACGGACCTTCCGATGCTTGACCGTATCCAGGTGGTATCGACGATTGCCAACCATGATGAATCGACGGGAGTTGCCTCGGACCCCATCACATCCGCGGTAATAATCGCCGACAAATCTGACGTCAGAAGGAGCAGGGTAAGGGAAAAGGATCCGATTCTTTACGACATCCACGACCGAGTCAACCACGCGGTTACGGAGAGACGTATAGAATGCAGCAAGGACGAAAAGCTAATTACTCTCCACTTAACTATCGACGAGAGCGCCTGCACCATGTATGATTATTTTGATATCTTCTTGGGTCGAATGACCATGTGCTCCCGCGCCGCGAGAATACTTGATGCACAGTTTTCCCTTAAAGTGAACGGCCAGAAAGTATTATAAATGTGTAGTTTTTGTGGAGTTCATTGACAAAGGAATTACCTGTATGATTATATATAAGAAATAGGGAGTAGCTTGCGCTGAACGCGTAGCATCATTTCGTCAACACGGGAAGAATCTCCGGAATGTGCTTTAAAAAGCGAGACTATTACCATGATTTTTCGTGGTAATGATCTCGCTCTTTATTTTTGTAAATGCTTTGCTGAAAGGAAAACTAAGTGAGTCAAACTTTTGTAATTTCGGCGCTTCTTACACTCGTTGCAGGTATAGGAATATTCCTGATTGCTTGCAATATGATGAGTGCTAATTTGGAAGCGATGGGAAGCGCCAAGTTGAGCAAGCTATTTGCCTCTATATCGAATAACGATGTGCTCGGTGTGGGAATAGGTACCGTCGGAACCGCGGCCATCCAAAGCTCCGGTGCGACTACGGTCATGGTAATCGGTTTTGTCAATGCCGGAATCATGACGCTCAGACAGGCGGCCACCATCATATACGGCGCCAACATAGGAACTACCATAACGGGTCAAATCGTCGCCCTTGGTCTTTACGGCAAGGACTCCATTTCTACTACAATTATATTCTCCGCTTTCGCGGGGGTCGGAGCATTCATAATGTCCTTTTGCAAGGAGGACAAACAAAAAACATGGGGCGGAATAATCGCCGGCTTCGGTATGCTCTTTGTTGGTTTATCGATGATGAGCAACTCCATGGAGAGCTTTGCGTATCTTGATTCCGTAAAGAATTTCCTCGCCGGAATTGACAATGTGATTCTTCTCATCGTTATCGGAGCGGTGCTAACTGCAATCATTCAGAGTTCATCGGTAATGACGTCCGTGGCTATTACAATGGTTGTGTCCGGACTTATTTCTCTAAACCAAGGTATCTACATAACCATGGGATCCAACATCGGGTCTTGCGTGGTCGCCATTATCGCAGCGATTCCCAGCAGCAAAAACGCCAAGCGTGCAGCCCTTATACATCTTCTCTTTAACATCAGCGGAGTGATTTTATTCACCGCCGTTGGCAGCGTAATGAAGATGGTTTCCGGAGGAGACTACACATACGGTATTATTTTCTCCAGCTTTTTTAAGCATCCACAGACGCAGCTTGCCATGTTCCATACCTTCTTTAATGTGCTCTGTGCGATTTTGATTCTTCCGCTCACGGGAGCACTCGTAAGGTTTGTTTCAAAGATTATTCCGGATTCCGAAGCTACGGAGGATGATTCCCCGAAGCTATACTATTTGAACGAATACATGCTAAACACGCCGGTAATCGCACTTGCTCAGTTAAAAAAAGAAATAGAAAATATGGCGAAAATCGCCTTTGACAATTTTGCAGCATCGCTTGAGATGTTTAAGGAAATGTCTACCGAAGGAGTCGATAAATTCCGAAAAAACGAAGATGAACTGAATTACCTCAACAGAGAATTAATAGACATACTTTCCAGGCTTTCCGGTTCAATGCTGAACGACGACGATTCGTACTTCATGTCGCGCTCATTCCATGTGATAAATGACCTGGAGCGAGTCGGAGACTATGCCGAGAACATTATTGAATACATCGAAGAGATTTGTAAGATAGGTGGAAAGATTTCCGATGAAGCAAGGGCCGAAATCGACAGCCTGGCTGCGACCGTAGAAGCGCTATACCAAAAGACCATGGAAGCCTATTCAAATACCAACAAGGATGCTGCAAAGGCTGCGGCTGCTGATGCCAAAGTTTTGGAGGAAAAGGTCGATGACTTGACTGAAGAAATGGCGGCGAATCATATCGAAAGAATCCAGAAGGGTTCATGCACTGCGCACGTCGGAGCATACTATCTTTCTTTGGTTTCCGATTCCGAAAGGGTTGCGGACCATTTCTACAATGTGGCGAAGTACGTATAGCAAAGACCGCGTAAATACGATACACGCGCATAAGCGCATAGTTGCATAGTTGTATAGTTGATTAGTTGAGAAATTGATTGATGATCAATTTTGAATACAACGAATTCTTGGGAGGGTGTGTATGAAAAGAGTAACTTTGTGGCAGAGGTTCCGTTATTGGTTCGACAATATGATGTCCAAGGGCACGGTGTCTTTGCTCTTGCTCCTTGCTGTAATAACTACCATCGTCGTAGTTATCGGCGGACTTCTTGCTGTTGCGCTGGGCGGTGCGGATGGAAGCGGTGCGGATTCTGCGGGACATTCGATTTGGTTCACGCTGATGCACGCGATTAATACCGGCGTTCTTGCCAAGGAGGAAGGAACGGTTCCCTACCTCGCAGTTATGACCATCGTAACTCTGGTCGGAATTTTCATCACGAGCTTTTTGATAGGTACTATTTCCAATGCCATCAAGGATAAGGTCACCGATTTGCAGCGCGGAAAATCGCGCGTAATAGAGGGAAATCACATTGTCATCATCGGCTTTGATGAAAACATCACCAGCATCATCGAGGAACTTGCGATGGCGAGCTCCAATCAAAAGGATGGAGTAATCGTGGTCATGGCGGAAGAAGACAAGGTTGAAATGGAGGACACGATAAGGGACCGCGTTTCGGATCTAGGAAACCTGCGCATTGTATGCAGAAATGGAAGACCCGACAGCCTTAAGGACCTAAAGGTCTGCTCCCTCGACACATGTAAGTCCATCATCGTCAATCTGAAGGACGACTTCATGACCGTAAAAACCATCCTTGCCTGCGAGAGCCTGCTTGAAGAATACGGAAATACCGATGCATATATTACCGCTACGGTTCGCGATAGAGAGGTCCTGCAGCCGGCAAAGATAGCAGGCGGAGACAAGGCGGAAATCCTGAATTTCCACAAGACCATTTCTCGACTCATGGTTCAGTCCGGCCGTCACCCCGGAATGTCCGAGATTCTTGCTGAACTTCTAAGCTTCAAGGGGAATGAAATATATGTAGATGAAATTCCGTCAACCGTAGGCTTAACAATAGAGGAAATAAACCTCAGGCTACCCAATTCGACAGCCATCGGTATTGTGAGAAACGATGAACCGTTCCTGAACCCCGGAAGGGATTGCAAAGTCGAAACCGGGGACCAGGTGATTTTGATAACCAAGGACGACGGACAGTCGGTTCTCGGGGAACTTGCTGCGGTCGACACCGATGCATTCGAGCGCGAACCCAATATACATGAGGAGCCACACACGCTCCTGGTTCTCGGATTCTCCGACATGTTGAAGCAGGTGCTCCTGGAAGATGATGCGTATGCTGCGCCAGGATCAAAGGTCATCATCGCCGCAGAGGAGGGCAAGATTGACTACGAGGCTCTTCCCGATCAAAGCGAGCTAAGCAACATTACTCTCGACATCCGTGAGTGCAAGATTTTCAAGCGCAGGGTCTTGGAGAGACTTGTTTCCGAAAAACCGACGAGCATCCTGCTGCTCTCCGATCCCGATTTGAAGGAAGATGACGGCACCTTCTCTATAGAAGTAAATCCGACAAGCCGTGAATCACAGAAATTCACCGACAGTGACGATGTCATCGTAATTGCCAGAAATTAGCGAACCTTATTCTTTTACACATTTTCCAAGTGCCTTGAAAACCAGGAAGAAGATGTGGACAACGATTACAGCAAAGACGACTAAGCCGAAAAGATAAGGTATGCCACCTCCGGTAATGCCCCAAATAGCCTCGAGCATTGGGTTTCCCTCGGTGTTCGTAAGAAACATAAAGTTTTTGTTGAACAATTTGTCGATTGTGAATACTGCTGCAACAAGAACGCAAATCTTCAATATGGATGTCCAAAGGGTGGGATACTGCACTCGGATTTCTCCGCTAACAAAGCGCGCAATCACGTAGGCGATAATAAGTCCATGGAAAAGGAATTGGTTTATTGTGAAATAATTGATTGCCGGAAGTACTGCGGTTGTCGGAAAAATCAGTGCCATTACCGCAGCCGGAAGGAACAGCGTCAAAAGAAGATCCGGAAAAAATTTGTTATTCGGCCAAATCGAGTCGCATATAATGGAATATTCAGCAAAACTGCAGACCTCCAACGGCAGGTATTCCATGATATCCACACCATCTCGGGCGATAAGATACATCTTGATTACCTCAGTTACAAGAAGAACGGCCGCAATTATCCTGCGAATTGCAACTCTCCCGTCGAAGTCCGATTTTTTGTATTTCAACGATATTAAAACCGTAAACAAAACCACAATCCCCAGCCATATGAAGTGCGCCGGGGAGAACTGCCCGAAGCCTAACCCTTCGGGTATATTTTCCTGATGAGTCCAAAAGTATTCCATGCCTATATTTTAGTTGCTATCCATGTAAAGGTCAATTAATATATTGTTAATATAATCTTACGGAGGAACAATTATGTCAAGAAGATTTGGAGTAATTACATTTTTGCTTGCGATACTCGGCATAGTATTGGCTATGACGGCAATGGTCTCCATGAGAACCGTAAAGCCAGAAAGCGCAACAACAAGCAACACTCAAGAAATTGCAGAGCCCCAGGATGCCCAAGGATCCGACAGTGAGGACATTCAGTACGTAATGTACCTTGGAACCAACGACAAGGATACTAATGAGCCGGTATTTACTCCGGAGGAATCTATGGAGCGAGCAAGGGACATTCTCATTAATCACTTTGGTGGTTACACCATTCAGGAGGCGAACGGCGGTTGGGTGGACGGCGACAAGGTCTATCAGGAATACACCTTGATTATCTATCTAAGCGACACCAATCTGGAACAAGTCCACCTGGCAGCGGACGATTTGGTCGAAGTCTTCAACCAGAGCTCGGTTCTAATACAGGCAAACAAAACCACAACAGAGTTCTATTCGGGAAAGAATAGCTAATGCAGACTTTTGACATTTAAAATAACCGAACACAAGTGGGTGTACGATAAATGTTGTTTTTTGTTGAATTATACAAAACATAGCGGTATAATACATATGTATAATTTTGCGCAAAAAATGGCGTTTTAAGAGGAGAAAGCATATGAGTACGAGTCGAAAGAGAGTAAAGTACGAAATAATAAGGAAAATCCTTGGCGTGACCTTGAGTCTCATCATGGTCCTTACCACCGTCTTTGGCGGAATCGGTGGAAGCCTGATGGAAAAAGTCGGCTTGGGAGTCGACGAAGCCTACGCCAAAGAGATCGGCAATAAGAACGAGACTCAGAAGCAAGTTTGCGATAATGTCGCGGGCGGCACAGCGCCAGCGGGCTATACCGATGTTCTGGGTAACGGCAGCGTATACAGGGGCGGTCAGGCCAAATCAGGCGTCACCGAAGGTGGAAAGCATTACATAGATGATGACCCGGATGACTTCGCCAATTCGCTGCCATATGGCAATGTGTTTGTTGATACGAGCAAACTCAGCTGGAGTAATCCGGCCAACTTTATTATTGATATCAAAGATGATCGTTTTAAGTGGGTTGGTATTGCCGGTAACGTGCTAGAAGATGCCTTAGGAACCAAGCAGGAAACCGAACCGCTTATTCCTGGGAAAACTCTGACAGATGAAAGGCAGAGTGACGTGAACATAGAGAATGGATTTATTGCATATGTAGGAGAACTCAAGCCTTATCACAATGATATCAAAGCAGTCCCTGACGACAAAGCTGATAACACTAACATAATAGAGGCTCCAGCAGGCGATTATCTCTATCGCATCACATATCTTAATGCGGCGACTCTTGCAGATGGAACTCGTGGCAATGTTGTGATGACTATGACGAAGGTGGAATTTGAAACATCCATCAATGTTGGCGTAGATAATCCACGTATCCTTACCGATAAAAACGGCAACACATACCAATACACAAAAGCAATCGTTCCAATTCAAGGTCCCAACGACTTGGAAGTTGTCGGCAGTCTTGTCGACTCGGAAGGCAATTTCGTCAACGAGCCGAATATTGTTGTAAAGACAAAAGAAGAAGTGGATGCAGCTATAGCTGCCGCAAAGGCAGCCGGGGGTAATATTCCTGCTAACTATAGCGACGACAAGGTAATCAGACATACCATTGGTGGTGCGTATACCTTTGACATACAGGTTTATGATGCCGAAGGCAAGGCTGCCGTAGGAACCATGGCTTATGCCGCAAAGGATCTTGACCTTCCATCCTATCAAACAAACTGGGGGCGTGAGAGGGGCGCTGATCCATTTATGTATGCGGAAGGTCTTTCAGTGCTTTCCGGAACGAAATCATATGCGCTTGTTCCTGAATACAATCATAAGGATGCTACAACTCTTGCGGACGGCTGGGTGCCTGATGGAATAAGTGGTTCATTAGATAGCCCATTAAGTATCAGTGGTGGTTCTAATAGTGGTAACGCTGATGGCGTACGCTTTGCCTCTACTGGTGAAAAGGTGATGCGTGACAAGAATGGTAAATGGGATGACGTACTTTTCGGCGGACCTGTTACAAATCAAGGAGAATTGATGAATCAACCTACCGGAACTATCATGGACTTCACCTGGGACAATATCAATAACTCGAGAGTGCGCTACAAGAATCCGGATGATATTTGGAATATTTACATTAATAGCACCACATACAAAGCAACCAATATCAGACGAGAACTCGCTGGTAAAATAAAAAGAAATGGTACGGTAGTACCATGGAATCAAATCACGATCCAGGAAATAATCGATTATTTTAAAGGCGGTTCTTATTCTGTAGATCGTGACGATAATGCCACCTATGATTCTGGATTTGCTGTGCTCATTGATCCTGCTAAGACGACATTCCGCTGGACGGGATCAACACTTCAGTCTGGTACTGTCGGAACTAAACTTTTCGATTCTACTATATTCACTTATGCGGAAGCGACACATGGCACGGGCGGTGGCATCTATTTCGAAACATATAATCTAACGGATAAAAACTGTCCTCCACAAATGAATGAAGGCACCATTACCATGGGCAGAGGCGAGAACATCACGGCAACCGCCGTGCCCGAGGACGGCTACCGTGTAAGCCGCATCCTTATCGGTGACACCAACTACGGACACGGGTCAAATGTATCAGGCCTAAGGAATTACACTACTTACATCATTGACGGAAACAAAATAAAGGACAAAGACGGAAATGAGCTTGGTACATTTGAGGGATCAGATAGTGTGGATGGTTTTGATGAATTGAAAACCGGAACAGTCACATTTGCGGGATTCAATTACGACAAAAGCGGAGCTAAGGTAGCAGGTGTAGGTAATTTCACAATTGAACGTAATGCTGATGGTAGTGTGGATGTTACCTTGCCTAATATCGATAATCCTATGCATGTGCATGCTGACTTTGATGCTGATTACTATTTCTATAAGGTATGGAAGGGCGGCAGCACTCCGGAACCCCTTAATATGACAGCTGCTCCTGGTGGTGTATATCCAACAGGCGTTACAA
Source organism: uncultured Clostridia bacterium (assembly GCA_947302715.1). Classification (GTDB taxonomy): domain Bacteria; phylum Bacillota; class Clostridia; order Peptostreptococcales; family Anaerovoracaceae; genus Eubacterium_B. The sequence goes on along the minus strand of CAMYVY010000014.1, from coordinate 29,649 downwards.
TTCCTATGCCAACTGGAGAATATGTCACAGATGGTGAAGGAAATGTTTCAGCAGTTACGGAAGAAGTAACTTTTGAAATTAGTGGTTCTAGATATACTGCTACTAATGGTGAACATACTGGGGTTGAATTCACTTTAAGTCCAAATAATATAGTTGAATATGTTGAAGTAGATCCAAATACGGGAGAAGAAACTTTTGCAATTAGATCAACATATGTTCTTGCAGGTAATGAATTCATTCATCAACGATATGACGCAGATACTGGTGAAATGGTAATTGATGATAGAAGACCAGTAACAATAGAAACTAGCGTTGCTGACTGGGATAGTGATGAAGCAAAAGATTTCAAAGTTGGCGCAACCGAGGAATATACAAAAGATGGTTATGTGACTGTCCTTGATAAGGATGATTCTGCTAATGATATTGCGCCAGGTAATATTGTATGGAAGATTAAATATCCATCTGAAGGCGTAGCTAGTCTTAATTGGCCAGCTCTTCCTGTAGAAATGCTGCCAAAAGATGATAATGGAAACGTTGTTGATAATCATGAAGCAGCTAATCATACTGATCGTTATTATTGGTTTGTTACTGAAGAAGTACCTGCTTGGTCTTCGGAAAGTTATGATAATACCAAGGCAGATGCTCCTGGTGTAGTCAAGAATCCATCAGGTAAAGATGGCTATTATGATAATTCGCTTTGGGCAGCAGCTTCTGTTAAAGATGCAGCTACTGCTAATGCACTCATCCATGAGGATCATGAATATTCTTATGCTTATATGTCTGTTTTCGAAAATGGTGGTGAAATCGCAAATGAACCATCACTCGTTATCAGAGGAAGAAAAGAATGGCAGAATGATTTTGATAATGCCTATGAGACACGTGAGAATATTTGGCTCCACTTAGATGTTATTGTTAAGAAACCAGATGGAAGTACAATAGAGAGAAAAGATATTCTACCTCCACAAATGGTTGCTGCTGATGCTACAGGCAATGCTCTTACTAAGAACTGGGGAACGAAAGCAACATATGCAACAGGTGATCCAACAGTAAGAGTTGTTGCTAGTACTAAGAATGTTCCTGGTAATGCTAAATTGCAAGCAGTTAATGGGACTAAGCTCTTTAATGGTCCATATAGATTTACACGTTTTGGAACAACAACTTATTACTATATTAATGAGTTAAAAGAAACGGAAGCTGATGGAACAAAATATGAATATTCAATCCGTGAGACTTTAGATTGGGAAGGTAATAAGCCAGTAGAAAAAGATAATATTGATAAAGGCTTATTAGGTTATACATCTGAAGATGTTGCAGATTGGGGTGAACTTAAAGCAAATGAAGACCAATATGACTATAAATATAAATATGATGGTAAAAATCGTAATACAAAACTAAAACGCTATACAGGTACAGTAGAAAATAAATATGAACTTGTTGATTTCACTGTGACTAAGAAGTGGGTAGATAACAAAGAAGATGATGAACATACAGTTGAAGAAATAAAGGATAAGATTAAACTTTATGATACAAATGGTGAAGTTGATCTTGAAGCTTTAGGACAAAGTACAACGAATGTTGGTACTGATGATAATCCTGTTTATGAACCATTAGGACAATTAACAGTAGAAGTTAATCCAAATAATGCGAAAGAATATATCTTTACTTGGAAACATTTACCTAAATATATAGGTGATGGTGACGGTGATATTGTTTATGCTGGTTATTATGCGCAAGAACCTGAGAAGTTTGATGGTTATACAGAGCCAATGTATAAGAATCAAGATGAAATAGGTACGCCAGATGTTGATGAATCTCAAGATGATAAAAAAGCATTTGATAAGGGTATAATCACTAATGCTCAACTCATCAATGTAAATGTTGTTAAGATTTGGGATGATGCCGATAACCAAGATGGTAAGCGCGGCGATATCGATGTGACGCTTTATCAGAATGGTGTGCCATATGAGGCGGAGGGCGTGACTAATGCTGCTACACTTACGGAGTCCAATGCCAAAAAATCAAAGACTGATGTTGAAGACGATACATGGACTTGGGAAAAGGTATGGACGGATCTCCCGTATGCGGACGCTAGCGGCACGAAGTACAACTACACCGCTCAGGAGACCGTAAAGCCTGAGGGTTATGATTCCGATCAGTCTACCCAGCAGATCGTGCTTAGCGAGTGGAACGATGATAAGGACACACTGATCTTCACGGCCACCAACAAGCATGATCCCGAGAAGATCAGCTTCACTGTAACCAAAGTCTGGGATGATGCCGACAATCAGGATGGTATGCGTCCGGAAAAGGGTGAGGTAACTTACACGATCAAGGCGCAGCCGGCAGGCGGAAGTGCGGAAACGCTTTCAGAGCTTCCCGAGGGCGCGGCGATCAAGCAGGGTGACAGTGATATCACGGCAAACTTTGACGCCGGTAATATAGCGGTCGATACTGCTGACGGTGATACGATTATGGTCATCGACCTGAACAAGTACGCTAAGGCCGGAAATGAAATCACCTATACGATTGAGGAAGTAAAGACTGACGTACTCACCGGAACCGACGGAGCAGGCACATATAAAATTGATGTAACGGGTGTCCAGAGTGCCGGCTTCACGGTAACCAATACCCATACCCCTGAGAAGGTGACGATTCCTGTTACCAAGATCTGGGATGATGCAGATAACCAGGACGGCAAGCGTACCCCGGTCACATTCCGTCTGTTTGCGGATGGTGTCGATACCGGAAAGACGATTGAACTTACTGATGCGGACGCCGCTGCAAGCAACACCAATCAGTGGACCAAGGCAGAGGCATTTAAGGATCTGCCTAAGTACGCAAACGGTGAGGAAATCGTCTACACCGTCAAGGAAGAGACCAATGTAGCCCTTGCCAACGCCGACTACACCAAAGATGAGTCTGCGGGCAACAAGGACGGCAGCTACACCATTACAAATACAAAAGAACCCGAGACGGTCAGCCTGACGGTGACCAAGGTCTGGGAAGACGCTGATAACCAGGATGGCAAGCGTCCGACGGATGGCGAGGTTACATATAATGTTATGGCCGACGGTAATCCGCTGGAACTTCCTGAAGGCGCTACCGTAACTCAGGGCAATACAGATATCACAGGAGACTATGCTGGTGGTTCCATCACGGTTAAGACAACCAATGAGGATGGAGATACCATCACAATTGAGAACCTGAATAGATACGCCAATGGTGAAGAAATCGATTACACAATAGAGGAAGTCTCAGTAGATAATTACGATACTCAAATCAGTGGTGATCAGACTTCCGGATTTACCGTGACGAATTTCTACGAGCCTGAACAGACTGAAGTCTTTGTAGAAAAAGCCTGGGATGATAATAATAATCAAGATGGCCAGCGCCCGACAAACGTCGTATTCGAACTCATCAAGAAAGCTATAGACGAACAGGATGTCGATGAGAGCAAGGGTACAATTACACTTTCAGACTCCAACAACTGGAAGGGTTCCTTCACAGGTCTTGACAAATTCCAGGATGGTAAGTCGATAGTTTATACCATTGTTGAGCTTATGGAGAGTGCACTAAATGGTCTTGGTTATACTGCCGGAAATATTGAAGGCGATGGAACCAGGGAGAATCCGTTCAAGATTACTAACTCTAAGGAAGCAGAGAAGGTAACTGTTAAGGCCACCAAGGTCTGGAACGACAGAAACAATTGGTATAGAATCCGTAAGGATGCGGAGTTCATACTTCTTGCTGACGGCGTTAAAATTGACAGAAAGACCATCAGTAAGGACGCCACGGGTGAGGACTTAACTGTTTATTGGGAAGTAGACAAATATCGCAATGGTGGAGCAGAAATTGAATACAGAGTAACAGAGGATGCAAATGACCTAAGTCCATATTCATTTGAGATTACGGGAAATGCTTCCGATGGATTCACCATAACAAATATTTTCCCACCGAGGGTTGAAGAAACAACAGTAAAGAGGACCATTGTCTATACATATATAGATGAGAATGGTAAGGAAGCATCGGCTACCGTGGTCCAAGAGGTTAAACTTGAACGTGTACCTTTGGTAATCAACGCATCCGGCGGAGTTGTTCGTTGGAGCGATTGGGAAATCGTAGAGGGAGATACAGATTCAGTCACATCGCCTGAAATCGAAGGCTGGACACCGGATAGACCTGAAGTTCCTGAATGGGAGATTGACCTCAAGGATCCTAAGGATGCCTTTGAGCGCGTAATCTACCAGCCTGAACCTCCTATAGGTAATCCTGATGAAACCTATGGAGGAAAGGGTGAATCACAGACGGGAAAACCGACCTTCGAGGTTTCAACTCCGACCACACCGAGCGGAACACCGAACGAGATAGTCGAGACTAAACTGATTGACCCGAAGACCGGAGAGCCCACGGATTCCAAGACCGTAGAGGTAGACGAGGGTACATACACACTAAATGATGACGGAACAATTACCTTCGAGCCGAATGATCCGGAATACGTTGGTGATCCGACGCCGGTTGAGGTTCAGGGAACCGATTCCAACGGACTCTCTGCAACTACGACATATACTCCGCATATCGTGGATAATGAGAAGACTGTAAAGCGTACCATAACATACGAGTATTCGGATGGTACGCCGGTAGAGGATGAAAATGGTGATCCTCTAACCGACATACAGACAGTAACCTTTGTTGGCGAGGTTGATCCAAAGACCGGAGAAGTCACATTCACCGAGCAGCAGACTCACACATTCACTGAGGTAGAGAGTCCGGAAATCGAAGGTTACAATCCGGATAAGCCGACAGTTGGAGAAGATACGGTAACCCCGAACGATAAGGACATCGAGATCCTCGTAGTCTACAATCCTAAGGGAATAACGCCGACGCCGGATGAAACCTGGGGATTAAAGGGTGAGGATCAGACAGGTGAACCTACTTTCGAAGTTGAGACCAAGACCCTGCCGGATGGAAAGCCAAACGAGGTTACACCTGACAGCATCAAGTTAATTAACCCGTTAACCGGGGAACCGACTACCGATCCGGTCACTATTGCTGGACAGGGAACCTATACTTTGAACGGAGATGGCACGATTACATTTAGGCCTGAACCTGACTTTGTAGGAGACCCGCAGCCTGTTGGAGTACAGGGAACGGATAAGCTTGGCAATACTGCTAAGACCACCTATACACCGCATGTTGTTGATCCAACTGAGACCGGTGAGGCCACAAGAACCATTCATTACACATATTTGACAGAGGATGGAGAGGAAGTAACTGATGATACGGTCCAGACCGCAAAACTGGAGCGTAAAGCCACGGCCGTTGATCCTAAGACCGGCGAGGTTACAGAATGGGGTCCATGGTCAAAGGCAACCCTTCCGGCCGTTGATAATCCTGATGACAAGGCAACAAAGGATGGAAAGACATGGACAACAACAGATGTGGTTGAAGACCTTGATGTGACGGAACCCGGCGATAAAGGCATAGTGAATGTTGTATATCAACCGGAACCAGAACCTCTTGATCCGCCTACAGGCCCCGAGGAAGACACCTATGGAGGAAAGGGAGATACACAAACAAGTACACCTGACTTCAAGTTTGAAAAGGGTACAGGCGAGATTCCTGAGAAGGGTGCTTATACATTAGAGGATCCGGATGAGGATGATCCACTTAAGAAAACCATTCCGGGTGAGGGCGTATATACTCTTGATCCTGATACTGGTAAAGTCACGTTTGAACCTGAACCTGACTTCGTCGGAGACGGAACGGGCGTAACCGTAAAGGTGACCGATGAAAATGGTTTAACCGCAACGGGTAAGTATACTCCGCATGTTGTTGACAATGTACAGGAGAGCACAGCGAAGAGAACAATAGAGTATTACTATGATGACGGCACACCTGTTCTCGATGAAGAAGGTAATCCGCTTACGGATGTAGACGAAAAGACCTTTAAGCGTACAGGAAAGGTTGATCCAAAGACCGGAGAAATCACATCGTGGAATCCATGGAATGAGGAAACCTTCAGCGAAGTTGTAAGTCCGGACATCGATGGATACACACCGGATAGAGATAAGGTTGATTCAGTCGAGGCGAAGCCGGGAGACGACATCAAAGAGGTGGTTGTCTACGTCAAGGATCCTCCACATGAGGAAACTGAAACAACCAAAGTCATGAGAACGATTCGCTACCGTTACCTCGACAAAAACGGCGAAGAGGCCTTTGCTGATGTTGTTCAGGAAATCACATTAACCAGAGTAAAGTGGGTTGATGATGATGGAAACGTAGTTAGCGTTGAAGATTGGATTCCTGAGGATGCCGCATTCGAAGAAGTTACATCACCGACCTTGGAGAACTACGATGTAGATAGAACGTCGGTACCAAAACTTGAAGTTAAAGATTTGGAATTCGACGAGAATGGCTATCCGAAGAATCCTGAGGATGAATACGTCATCTATACGCCTAAGACAATCTGGGTAACTTATGTGGATCCGGATGAAACAATTGATCCGTACCTTGAGAAGACTGATGTTCCGAAGGCGGCCGCCGGTCAGAAGCAGCAGGAACCGGATGCACCAGATGATCCGACCAAGCCGGGATATACGTTCGATGGCTGGGATCGCACGGTAGACGATGAAGGAAACATCACATATACTGCCAAGTGGACTCAGGTTGCGCCTGTGACTGAAACTGAGACGAAGACCGTAACTCGCACGATTCGCTACTGGATCGAAACAGTTAACGGAGAGATGGCCTTTGAGGATGTTGTACAAACCGTTACATTCACCAGGACCAAGACTACGGACGCTGAGGGTAACGTCACATACACTGAATGGGAATCCGAATCACCTGTATTCATTGAAGTAGTATCGAAGGATAAGGAAGGATATACGGTCGACCGAAAGAGTGTTCCAAAGGTTGAGGTATCTCCGGATGATAAAGATATCATCGAGGATGTCATCTATACACCTGTACAGACGCCACCGACGCCACCGACGCCACCGACACCACCGAATCCACCGACGCCTCCGACACCGGAGAAGACCTACTGGACGACCTACGTTGATCCTGACGGAACGACGATATATCTGGAAAAGACCTATAAGACTGTAGGCGCTGCAGAACCGCCGGCACCGGCTGATCCGACCAAGGATGGATTTACATTCGACGGATGGGATAGAAGTGTTGATGAGGATGGAAACATCACTTATACGGCAAGATGGATTCCGAAGACCCCGGATGATCCGACCCCGGATGATCCGACACCGGACGATCCGAATCCGCCGACACCGGACGATCCAACACCGGACGATCCAACACCGGACGATCCGAATCCGCCGACACCGGACGATCCGACACCGGACAATCCGAATCCGCCGACACCGGGTGAGCCGACCATATGGGTGCGTTATATCGATAGCGATGGCAACATAATCTATATGGATAAGACCAACTTCGACAGAAATGTAGGCGAGCCACCTGCTCCTGCAAACCCAACCAAGGACGGATATGTCTTCGACGGATGGGATCGCTCAGTCGATAGCGTAGGAAACATCACCTACACTGCGAGATGGAAACCAGTCAGCACGATTACGCCGACACCGAGCAAACCGTCGACACCGACGAAGCCTGCGACAGGCGTACCGACTACTGGTGATCAGAGCAACGCAACTATGTGGATTGGAATCCTGGTAATGGCAGTCTTGGTAGCAGTTATCGCATTCCTAATCCGTATGCGGAGCAAAAGTAAATAGTCCGCGCAAAAATCTTTAACTAAATTTTAAGCCCGACTTTAACTAAGCTTAAGGTTCGGGCTTTATTATTGTGCTATAAGATAAAGAACAAAGGCCGATTAACCCGGCAGAATATAAACGAGAGGAAATCAAATGGCAGAGTTAAACGTATTCGCAAGATTCGAAATCAAATATATGCTTAGCTACGAACAGCGCAAGATGATGGAAGAGGCTATGAAGGACCGCATGACACCGGACCCGCACGGCAAGAGCACCATCTGCAACATATACTACGACACACCGGATTTCAAATTGATCCGCCACTCGCAGGAGAAACCAATCTATAAGGAAAAACTTAGGGTCAGAAGCTATGGTCCGGTTCACTCCACAGATGACGTGTTCGTAGAACTAAAAAAGAAGTACAAGGGTATCGTCTATAAGAGAAGAATTGAACTTTCGGAAAACATCGCAATGGCATACCTTGGAAATGGCACAGTATCTGAGCTCTGGCTTCCGGAAGTGCGTGACAAGCAGATAGCGAAGGAAATCGACTATTTCAAAAGCTTCTACAAGGGCCTCGCACCGAGAGTTTATCTGAACTATGACAGGTGCGCGTACTTCTCAAAAGAGGATCCAAACCTGAGAGTTACCTTTGATAGAAATATTCAGTGGAGAGATTACGACCTGAGCCTGACATCTAAACCGGGCGGAACAAACCTACTGAAGCGTGGGTACTCTTTGATGGAAATAAAGACAGCAGGAGGTCTGCCGATGTGGATGGTTGAAGTCCTGAACAAAGGCAACATGAGGAAAGCTTCCTTCTCCAAATACGGAAAGGCTTATGAAAGCATCATGATGGCCAACCTGACAAAGGAAAACAAAGATATCAATATAGAAGCAAGCGAAGACAAGAAAGGACAAAGAAATGGAAACGATATTTTCAAGCATAATGACAGGAAGTTTAACGATTCAGAGCTTTATGATAAGCTTAGTGGTAGCATTGGTACTGGGCGCGATAATGGCGCTGGTACTTGGGCATAATTCGACGCATTCCGGTGGCTTCTTAATCACGATAGCCACTCTTCCGGCAATCGTCGCTGTAATCATAATGATGGTTAATGGAAGTCTGGGAGCATCGGTCGCAGTGGCTGGCGCATTCTCCCTGGTAAGGTTCCGTTCGAACCCGGGAACAGCAAGAGAAATCAGCGCGGTATTCCTTGCAATGGCGGTTGGCCTGGCGTGCGGAATTGGATATCCGGCATTCGCAGCACTCTTTGCAATAATCATCATGATAATGCTGCTTATCTACGACAAAATCGAGGTGCTTGGCGGTAAGAAGAATAACCTGCACAAAGTACTTCATATCACAGTACCGGAGGATCTAGATTACACAGGAGTGTTCGATGATCTCTTTGATGAATATACGAGCGAAGCAAAGCTGACCGGAGTCAAGACGACAAACCTCGGTTCACTCAACAAGTTGACATATGCGATAACGCTTAAGAAAGCCGATTCCGAAAAGAATATGATCGATGATCTGCGTGTCAGAAACGGCAACCTGGAAATCAGCGTATCGATTCCGATGGCAGAAAGCGCACTGTAGGCGTACGCTAAAGTAGGTTTATAGAATAAAACTTGTTGGTGACAGCCGCTATACTTGTTGAAAACTCAACGCGTATAGCGGCTTTTGCCGTATGTTTATCCTACAAGCATGAACTTACAAGCTTTTCTTAACAATCTCAGGATCATTGATTGCATTATCTAATAACCTGCTTAAAAACCCGGTATATCCCTTGCCGGTTGCCTTTGCTTTTTCAAGAGTTGCTGGATTTATACGCAATGCAATTACAGGTTTCTTATTTTGCTCACGTTTTTTCTGAGCTTGACGACTTAATAATCGTAATTGTTCAGACGTTAATTCCGGGCTATCGGAATCAAAGACGAGCGCCTTCTGAGCAGCTTTTTTTATTGTTTTTTTCTCTTCTATGCTTAATTTGTCCTTGCTGGTAATTTTGATTTTAGAAGTTCCCATAGTAAGCCTCTTTTTCTCTCTTAGTCGCAACCCTAGCAGAAATCAATCTATATACCTCATTTCGCATAGTGAAAACGACTACAATTACTTCTTCGACTAAACCTAAAGCAATGTATCTGTCTTCATTAACACTGTGAACGTCATCGTAAATAATCAAAACATTGTCGTCTAGAAAAACTCTAGCAGCAATAGTGAATGGTATCCCGTGCTTCAAGATGTTAGAAAGATTTTTTTCATCGTCCCATTCAACGTTATAAGTGAAGGTTGTTTCCGTCGTAGTATAACCTCAAGTAATACTTTTTGTCAAATCCCGCAATTAATTTGAAGCCTATTCTACCGAATTACCCATAAGTGGTCAAATGAAGTTTTCCACATAATAGCTTTTCGCAATTCACACATTTAAATGTTGAATTTTCAAGATTTTGAGGGTGTTGAATGGGAAAAGAAAGGGGACAGACTGTCCCCAAGAGTAAGCTGACTTATGTTTATGCAGTAGGTGGTTTAAAATTTTGCAGTGATTATTAGGCGATTTCCGTCGGGACTCTCAGCGCTTATTGTGCCCTTATGCGCGTTCACGATTGATTGAGCCATCGATAGACCGATGCCGTAGCCTTCAGCAGTCGCCTTGCTATGAGATTGGTCGCCCCTATAGAATCTGTCGAAAAACTGATTTTGATTTCCCGTTGCAAGATTCTCCGCCGAGTTTTCTTCCGAGAGGATTATCTTGTTTCCGGATTTACTTAAATTGAATTTTATATAGCCTTGATTAGTTTCATCGTGGGCACAATATTTTATTGCATTGTCTGCCAGTATGTTTATCAATTCGGTAAGCGAAGAGGTATTTCCTTTGATCTTTATTTCTGGCGTTATGCTCGAACTGAATTCAATTCCCCTTTGGTGAGCTATTAGCGAAAACGGCTCCAGGGTATCGGTCAGAAGCTTACTGAAATCGACTTCCTCCATCATAATCTCATTTTCATCCATTTTCGCAAGAGCGACGAGTTGGCCGGTTAGTTCGGTAAGCCTGTCGACCTGCTCGCCTATGGCTTTGGTCCATTTGCTTGAGCCGTTCTCCATTTCGACGACTTCATTGCATGATTTGATTACAGCCATCGGCGTCTTAAGCTCGTGTCCGGCGTTGGTGATAAATTTCTTTTGCTTTTCGTAGCTCTCTGCAATCGGTCGTACCATGGCAGGGGAGAGCGCACGGACTAAGATGGCAATTGCGATTAATCCGCCGAGTGAAACAAGCAGACTTATGAGAAGAAATTGCCTGTTGGAATCCAGTTGCCTTGTGGCAGCCACGAAAATATATAAGGTGCTTCCTTCGGTTGTTCCTTCCACTGCACGGTATTTATAAATCAAATCTCCCATTTTTATATACGCGGAACTTTTACCCGACTTTGCTGCGCTCTGTGCTAGCTCGACTGCCTTCACTTCCGATATTGCCGCTATCCTGGCTGTGTCGAGATAAAGCATCTCTTCTGTTTCATCGTCCAATGTAACGGAGAAGAAGCGGGTTTCGTAGGGCGTTTCCTCGGTCATCCCGGGGTGTAGTCCATCGTGCTTGAAATCATCTTTTGAATTATCAGGGGTGCTTGAGTCGTCTTGTCCACCGGGAATCGGAGGGGGCTTTATCTGACCGCCTTGTTCATTCTGATTGCCGAATTTACCATCGTGCTTTGGGCCATCAAAAATAGCAAAAGTACCGCCGTTTTCTTCGAGCAGATCAAGAAGCTGGTCTATTGAGTTGTTGGTGCTGATGTAGTTTGCTGCATTTACGATTCCCATTAAAATGAGCAATACTATGAATACTGCTATCATGGTCAGCGCAACTACACGCTTCCTTAGTTTTTCTATCATTATATTCTATTCAATATTCTATTCGCTATTTTACTTACTATTATATTTACTATATATTCTATTCACTACGTATTTTAGAATAGCCAATCAAAATCGCGGCCGCTCAGAATTGCGGTTATTCGGTTTCCGCGAGAAGATAGCCAACTCCGCGGGCGGCTTTGATCTGAACGTGTGCGCCGATTTCGACAATCTTTTTTCTGAGACCTGAGATATTGACCCAAACCACATTTATCTCTGCATCGGAGTCGTAACCCCAGACCTTCTCCATGAATCTCTCCGTCGGAATCACTTGACCGGGGTTCACCATGAGCATCTCCATAATCTGATACTCCTTGTTTGCAAGGTGCAATTCGCCGGAAGGTCCTACCAGAGCCAGGTCTTTACGCCTAAGCTGCATGTCGCCGAAGCTCAGATTTGTGTCGGTGAATTCGGGCTGTCTGCGCGTGATGGCACGGACCCTCGCAACAAGCTCTTCCATGGCAAAGGGCTTTGTTAGATAGTCGTCCGCGCCGCTATCGAGTCCCTCGACCTTGTCCTCGATTTGCGATTTTGCGGTAAGCATCAAAACGGGCGTAGCCATTCCAGCCGTGCGCAGTTCTTTGACAACCGTTATGCCGTCCTTTTTAGGCATCATAATATCAAGAATTGCTCCGTCATAGTCGCCGGTCATCAGGTAGTCGATTGCATCCTGACCATCGTATACCGCATCGACCGAGAAATTGTTATGTGTAAGCATAGCACAAATAGCTTCCGACAACATTTCTTCGTCTTCAGCAAGAAGTAATCTCATAAAAGTCTCCTTTTTATTTACTATAAATATAAATCCCTTAGTTAAAAAATACTTAATTAGATTATCAAATCGAATTCCGCCTGGGTTCCTCTCCAGTGAACTTCGGATAGGTATTTCATTAGCTCATCGGCCTTTTGATCTATGAACATCTGAAGTATAATCTTGTGCTCGTCGTTGGTTTCGGTAAGAATGTCGCGGGTCTTTCCTTCGGGGTCATCGATATAAGTTTGCTTAAGCAGTTTTTTCTTATACTGCCCGATGCATTCTATCAAGGCGTGATTGCCGCAGCGGTCGATGAATCTTTGATGGAATTGGAACTGCTGATTGTGATACATTTCGAAATTACCGGATTTGATGGCGAGATCAATCGTATCTATCAAAAATTGCATGTCCTTATAATCCTTCTCGGTCATATTGGGGCAGGCCTTTTTTGCTGCGAGACCTTCCAGGGTTCCGAGGAGCTCGTAGAACTCCATGGCGGCTTCTGTGTCTATTGCCTTCACCATGAAGCCGCGACGCGCGTTGTTCTGGAGAACGCCTTCTGCAGCCAGCTGTATCAAGGCTTCTCTTACTGGTGTTCGGCTTATTCCAAGCGTGTCGCTTATTTCGTTTTCATTTATTTTTTCCTCCGGCTTCAGGTTTCCGAGCCTTATTTGGTCAGCGATATACTCGTAAACGTGATCCTTTAGAGTCATTATTCTTTCCATATCCAAACCTTCCTTAAATATGTATATAATATATTATTTTGAGAAAAGATAAAGCGTAATATTGATAAATGTGGATTTTGTATGCGAATATATTATATACTAAAAATGAAATCTTGACAATATTCAAAAAATATATATAATATAAAATATACTCAATATACAATATTTAAGAATATGCAAATAACCGTATATTTATTATGAGGAGGTTCCCAATGAAGAAGTTCAGCCATGTAATCGTAAGGCGTCCCTGCAAGGCTATGGTGGAAGGTATCACTTCCGGCATGTATCCGGGAAAGCCCGACTATGAGCTTGCACTGAAGCAGCATGATGCATACATCGAGGCACTGAAGCAGTGCGATGTAGACGTTACAATCCTTCCGGCAGATGAGAGATATCCGGACTCCTGCTTTGTTGAGGATCCGGCGCTCATCACCAGAGAATGCGCAATCATCACCAATCCGGGTGCAGCTTCAAGAAACGGTGAGAAGGAAGAAATCATCGACGCCATAAGAAAGTTTTTCCCGGAAGACAAGATTGAATACATCAAAGACCCCGGCACACTTGAGGGCGGCGACGTAATGATGGTGGGAGACCACTTCTTTGTTGGAAGGTCTGCAAGAACAAACGAAGAGGGTATCCGTCAACTTACCGAGATTCTCGCGAAGTATGGAATGACCTGCTCCGAGGTTCCTCTATATGAAGTTCTGCATCTGAAGACGGGCGTAAACTATCTGGAGGACAATAATATGCTGGTTTCCGGTGAATTTGTGGACAAACCGGACTTTGAAAAGTATAATAGAGTTGAAATCCCTGAGGAAGAAGCTTATGCGGCCAACTGCATTTGGGTAAACGACACAGTTATCGTACCCGAAGGATATCCTGCGGTTCTGAAAGCAGTCCAAGATTTGGGATACAAGACCCTCTTAGTTGATACGTCTGAGTATAGAAAGCTGGACGGAGGTCTCAGCTGCTTGTCGCTGAGATTCTAATGTGAATAAACGGACGGTTTCCCTTGGGGAGCCGTCCGTTATGTTTTCTATCAATCATAGTAAACTCCACTTTTAAAGGGAGGCGGATATGAAACATCCTTATTTAGCAAAGAGACATTGGGAATACGAAGAGCAGTCGCTGTCGCTTACCAACGAAATGGTAAAGAGATATGACGATGTTATTGACCTTTCTATAGGCGATCCCGATTACCCTGCGGACAAAAGAATAATAGAGGCTATGTACGAGGGTGGACTCCAGGGTTATACCAGGTACACGGAATTCCTTGGAGACGAGGACCTTAGACAGGCAACAATCGACATGTATAAAGAGGACTATGGCTACACCTTTGACAAGGATGAAATCCTTATCACTGCAGGTGGAACGCACGCCATGTATCTTTTGATGGAAGCGATACTTGATGAGGGCGATGAGGTTATAGCCATCGCTCCTTACTATATCTATTACCAGCCGCAGATAGAACTCGTTAAGGGTAAAATTGTGGTCTACAATACGAAGCCCGAAGACAATTTTGATGTTGATGTTAACGAGCTCGAAAAATGCATAACATCAAGGACGAAGGCCATCATAGTTAATTCTCCGTGCAATCCGAGTGGCAAGGTTTACAGCGAAGAAAATATAAAGGCGATTCTCGCGCTCGCGGAAAAGTATGACTTCCTGGTTATTGCGGATGACATCTACGGCGCTTTGAATTATACGGACAACAAGAAACCGATATGCGCGTATGAAGGTAAGCCCGGAAGAGTTGTGACGCTTTACAGCTATTCGAAGGACTATTCGATGACGGGCCTTAGACTTGGCCATGTGATTGCGGAGAAAGAGATGATTGCGGCGATGCGCAGAGTAAATGAGGCTGTCGCATTCACGATAAATTCAATGGCCCAGAGAGGTGGAATAGCCGCCATCAAAAACCGCAAAGAGATTCAGGCCGGCCTTTACGAAGAGTATTACAAGAGAGAAATGTACATCTATGAGCGCATTCAGAAGATGAAGAACATTTCCTGTAACAAGCCGGAAGGTACATTCTATATATTTGCCAACATCAAGGATACAGGGCTAAGTTCGATGGAGATTTGGGATAAGATTCTTGATGACGCTCATGTTCTGGTTCTTCCCGGTAGCGGATTCGGACAAGCGGGAGAAGGATTTATTCGAATCGCTGCAACTGTTGGAATAGACACCTTGGAAGAAGCATTTAACAGAATGGAAAAGATGGATATATTCCGGTAGAGTAAAAAAATCATATAACAACAAACAAGTCCATTACATAAGTTTTCGTGCTTATGTATAATTATGTAAACGTAATTATTCACATTAATTAAGAACAGAAAGGAGTTATTATGAGAGTATTTGACTGGATTATAGTATTAGCCTATCTGGTCGGCCTTATTGCAGTAGGTATTTTTGCAAAAGGCAAGGTTCAGACCATGGACGACTTTATCCTTGGAGGAAAGAGGTTCGGCAGACTTGCCCTGATCGGAACTATCGTTGCTACTATGGTTGGTTCCGGTATGACGATGGGTGCTGTTGGTACCGCATATAACAGTGGTTCGACAAGCACCGTTCCTTGGATGTACTTTGGTTTTGCTACAGGTCTTATCGTAATGGGTCTTATCGCACCAAAGGTAAGAGAAACCAATACCCGAAGCCTGGCGGAAATGATTAACCTGAAATACGGAAAGGTTGCGCGTATTGCTATCGCAATCATTGTTACGTTCTATGCAATCGCAATGGTTGCAATCAATATTGCAGGACTTAGAACAATCATCATCAACTGCTTCGGACTTCCGGAAGGGAGTATAGTTATCGTAACGATCGTTGCTGCGGCAATCGCAATTTTGTATACATCCCTCGGCGGAATGTACGCTGTTGTATGGACAGACGTTGTGCAGTTCGCAATCATGTTCCTCGGCGTATTCATCTTCGCTCCGTTCTTCGCGCTATCAAAGGTTGACGGAGGTATTGCAACAATCGAAGCGACAATGCAGGCTGCCGACGCATCATTCACCAACCCGTTTGCTAACGGTGTAACATCAGGAATGATCGCAATGATGCTTTCCTATTTCTTCTGCAGCCCCGGAGATCCGACGATGCCACAGCGTGCTCTTGCAGCAAGAGATTCCAAGTCTGCTAAATTCGCATTCATCGTATCCGGCGGAATCGGATACTGGATGGGTATCGCGCTAATCATCATCGGCTGCGCAGTTCGCGTTCTGCAGCCCGGAATTGAGAGCGGAAACTCCGTACTCCCACAGTTCATCTTGAACTACTTCCCGATTGGACTTAGAGGACTCGTAATCGCGGGTATCGTTGCTGCGGTAATGTCATCCTTCGACTCGTTCCTCATTCTTGGAACAACGCACGTTATGTATGATATCGGTCGTGTTGTAAAGCCGGACCTGAAGGACGATACAATCAAGAAGGCACTTCCTGTTATGACGATTATATTCGGCGTAGTTGGAATCATCATCGCCCTTGGTATCACAAGTCTCTTCGACTTCCTGTACATGGTATTCTCGGTACTTGCACCGGCAACATTCCCATCCATGTTCGCGGCTCTCTTCTTCCGTGACAAGACTTCCAGCTTCGGCGTAACCGCCAGCATAGTACTTGGATTCGGAGTAACCGCAATCATCTACCTGACAAAGGGTTATGATGTATGGCTCGGAGACCCGCTATTCATCGGAATGATAGTTTCCGTAGTTGCCATGATAGTAGGCTCCATCCTCGTAAAGGATAAGAAGACTCCGGAAGAATATGAGAAAGAAGCAAGAGCAGAAGCTACAGTATAATATGATTAATGCTTTGCTGTCTTACATGAATGATTGACTTAAGTTGGGGCGGTTCTTCTTTAAAGGACCGTCCCTTTGGAAATTAAAAGGTGACATGATGAAAATATGTATGATTGACGCGGGAGTATTTGTTGAGAAGCCGGAACTTCTGGACCCGCTGAAGGAAATGGGCGAAGTGTCCGTTTTTACCGGTGTGCCCGAATCGGTAGACGAGGTAGTAAGCCGTGCGGGTGATGCGGAGATAGTTATATTTGCACTGATGCAGATTACAAATGAGATGTTGGATAAGCTCCCGAATTTAAAGATTCTTCAGTTCATGGGTACCGGCGTCAGCAATTTTGTTGACGTGGAGTATGCTGAATCAAAGGGCATCAAGGTGTTAAACATCACCGGTTACGGAAGCAACGCTGTCGCTGAATTTGGAGTGGCGATGGCATTAACCCTTGCTCGCAACATTCTTCCGGGCAACAAGATTGTTCTCTCTGGTAGCTGGAATCAAGACGGTCTGATGGGTAAGGAAATTGCGGGCTCCACCGTGGGTGTGGCAGGAACGGGAAGCATCGGACGCTTGGTTGCTGAAAAGTTCATCGGGCTCGGTGCAAATGTAATCGCTTGCGATATATTTGAAAGCGATTATCTGAAAGAAAAGTATGGGGTTGAATATGTTTCGATGGAGGAACTTTTTAAAAGATCCGACATCGTATCGCTTCATATGCTCGTCACACCTGAGAATACCCGTATGATTGATAAATCATATTTTGATTCTATGAAGGATGGTGCGCTCCTCGTAAACGTTGCGAGGTCTGAACTCGTAAACACGGATGATTTATATGATGCACTCACCTCCGGAAAACTTGCGGGAGCAGCGATTGACGTATATGACCATGAACCGCCGGCAGATATGGATTTGAAGCTTGCGGCACTTTCAAACGTGGTTGCCACACCGCATATCGGATTCTATTCAGAGCAAGCAAATGACAATTCAATCACGTATTCGATAGAGTCGATAAAGAAGGAATTGCAGTAGATAGGAGAGAAGAATGAAGCATAGATTTATTGCAAAGAGATACTGGAAAGACCAGCAGACAGCAATGGGCGCATCCGATGAGATGGCCAAGAGCTTTGATGATGTAATCAATTTAAGCTTGGGAGATCCGGACATTATTACGCCGGACCTCATAATAGAGAAATCATTTGAGGACGCCAAGAAGGGACACACCAAGTATACGGACTTTAGAGGTGACCCGGAGCTTCGTGCCGCCATCTGCAAATACTATAAGGAAGAGTTCGACATGGATGTTGTTGATGAAGAGGTCTTTGTCTGTGCTTCCGGATGCCTCGGCATGTACTTGGCGCTTGAAGCGATTATAGATGATGGCGACGAAGTGATTCTCCAAGCGCCGTTCTTCACGCCTTATCCACAGCAGGTTGAGCTTGCCCGTGGAATCCCGGTTGAGCTAGCGACCTTGGAGGAGGAGGATTTCCAGGTAAATGTTGAACGTCTGGAATCCTTGATAAATGAGCGAACAA
The DNA here is from genome assembly GCA_947302715.1 of uncultured Clostridia bacterium. Classification (GTDB taxonomy): domain Bacteria; phylum Bacillota; class Clostridia; order Peptostreptococcales; family Anaerovoracaceae; genus Eubacterium_B. Next base: position 11,200 of record CAMYVY010000014.1, on the reverse strand, counting down.
AGGCTATCGTGATAAACTCTCCTTCTAATCCGACAGGGAATTGCCTGACCTTGGATACAATGAAGAGGATTGCCGAGATTGCGGAAAAGCATGACTTAATTGTAATCTCCGACGAAATCTATACCGCGTTCAGCTTCCAGCATGAATTCATTCCATTCGCAACGATTCCCGGAATGAAGGAACGCACGATTACGATTAACAGCTTCTCCAAGAACTATGTTATGACGGGCTGGAGAATCGGAAATGTAATCGCTCCGGACTATATAATAAAGACCATACAGCAGATAAATGAGAACGTCGTATTCACGGCTCCGTCCATTTCTCAGCGTGCGGCAATCTACGCATTGGAGAACAGAAATATCGTTCAACCGCCGATTATCGAGGAATTCAAGAAGCGCGTGGAATACGCAGCGGAACGTATCAACAACATTCCAAACATGCACGTTCTCACTCCGCCAAAGGGAAGCTTCTATCTCTTCATCAATATCAAGGATACTGGCCTTAGCTCCGTTGAAGTTGCAGATGAGATACTAAAGGAAGCGCACGTACTTATGCTTCCGGGGAACGCCTTTGGTAACTGCGGAGAAGGGTTCCTGAGAATCGCTTGCACGGTCAAGGTTGAGCAGCTTAAGGAGGCCTTCGATCGTATAGAGAAGATGTCCATATTCAGTAAATAGAATTACGCATTTTATTCGTTGCAATCCAATAACAGGAGGATGAACCCATGAAATACGGATGCCAATCGATGGTAGGAAAAATAGAATCGATACTTCTTCGTCGCCCGGAAGACGCCTTTGTTAGCCAGGAGAATCTCAACAATACTTGGGAAGAGTTTTGCTATTTCGGATGCCCGGACTATGAAAAGGTTTTGGAGGAGTATGGGAAATTCGAAGCTTTTATAAAGGAAAATGTTGAGAACGTCTATTACGCTCCTGCGGATAGCCGAATCGGCTTGGATTCAATCTATACCCACGATCCGCAAAAAATTACGAATAAGGGCGCCATCTATTTCCCGATGGGGAAGGCACTTCGCGGACGCGAGTGGGAAGCCAATAAGGAATACCTTGAATCGATCGGCGTTCCGACGCTTGGTGTTATTGAAGCGCCCGGAAAGATGGAGGGTGGAGACATCGTCTGGCTCGATGAGCGCACTGTTGCAATTGGCCGTGGCTACAGAACGAATGACGAAGGAATCCGCCAGTTCAAGGAACTAACCAAGGACATAATTGATGAATACATCATCGTTCCGATGCCACATGGGGAAGGTGAGGACGCTTGTCTGCATCTCATGAGCATCATCAGCATGGTCGACACGGATAAGGCGGTCGTTTACTCCAAGTACATGCCTGTATTCTTTAGGGAGCTCCTCATTGAGCGGGGCATTCAGCTTATAGAATGCGATGACGAGGAATACGATTACCTTGGCTCAAATGTTCTTGCTGTAGCACCGGGTAAAGTGATTACGATCGCGAGAAATCCGGAAATAGTTGAGAAAATGCGAGCAGCTGGAATCGACGTCACGACGTATGAAGGACATGAGCTTTCGTATCGAGGAACAGGCGGTCCGACTTGCCTGACATGTCCAATAACGAGAGCTTAAAGCAAAGTAACTGGTGGGCGTTCCAAAGGATTCAGATGATGAACCTTGCGGAGCGCCTTTTTTAAGAAAAATTTCATAAATAATTTATTGAGTATGATGGGAGCTTGTGGTATAAAGAAGTCGATAAGAAAGGCGCTTTGTGCGCAAATGCATCCGAGCGTGCAGGCTATGTTTGGCGGCAATGCTGGGGGTTGGAGGAGAAGGAATGATGAAAAGATTTTTTAAAAGCAATATTAAAGCTATAGTCGCGCTATTATTAATTGTAGTAATGGCGTGCGGTCTTGCAGCTTGCGGTAATAATGGCGGTTCGAGTAGTGGTGCCGGTGGCACAAGTGATTCCGCAAACAGTGCGGGTAAATCAATGGAAGAAGTGCTTTATGCTGCTTCTGAAAACATGCAGAATGCAGAGAGCATGACCTATACTATGGACATGGAAATGACGATGAAGGTCTTCGGTGTAGATATGAATACAGTGATGACCGCAGATGTCAAAACGATTCAGGATCCGCTAAGCCTGGAGCTGATCGGAAATATGGATATGGGTAGCATGGGGTCATACGATATGGAAATCTATACTGAACCGGACGGTGACAAACTTGTGATGTATACCGGTATGGATACCGGTGACCAGATGCAGTGGATGAAGACGAAGGTTGATCTGGACTCTTCACAGATTAGCCAGTACGATGCTCAATCCAACATCCAGGTATACATTGAAAATGCGAAGAACTTTAGTCAGGTTGGCGAAGAAGAAATCAACGGCGTAAAGGCGGTTCGCTTTGATGGAACAATCAGTGGAGAATCCATAGGTGCAGCACTGGAGGAATCCGGTATGAACGAACAGCTCGCCGGATCCGGAATTGAAGACCCTGCTGCGCTTTACGGTGAAATGGGAGATATTCCGGTTAGCTTCTGGGTGGATACAGAAAAAGAACTCATCGTTAAGTATTCAATCGACATGAGTGAAGCGATTCAGAAAATGATGGCCAAGGCGATGGAACAGGCAGAGGCAGAAAGCGAGGAGGCTGCGGAGATAGCAGGTCTCCTTACAATCGAGCGTTCTGTCGTCACTATGACGATAACGGGAATCAACAATGTTGAAGCTATAGTAGTTCCGCCTGAAGCCATAGAGAATGCCGAGGACATGGATATATAATGGCATAACTGTGATAGCCCTGGTGAAGTTTGCATAATGGCACATTGTTGTATATAATTAATAGGTTAGAGATTAACTAAGGTAGAAAACCAAAGGGATTTGAGAAAGGGAGATATGTATGGCAACGGAAGTTGGTATTGATCTTGGTACAGCAAATGTGCTTGTTTACATCAAGGGCAAGGGTATAGTTCTGGAAGAACCCTCAGTTGTGGCACTAAATCAGGATACAGATGAAATTTTAGCCGTGGGCGAGGAGGCTCGTCAGATGCTTGGTCGTACCCCCGGCAATATAGTAGCGGTTAAACCGTTAAGAGACGGAGTCGTTTCCGACTACGACATCACGGAAAAGATGCTGAAGTACTTCATTCGCAAGGTGTGCGGCAGCGGCAGATTCTTTAAGCCGAGAATCATGGTCTGCGTACCGAGTGGAGTTACGGAAGTTGAAAAGCGTGCAGTTAGAGAAGCCGCGACGCAGGCCGGAGGCAAGAACGTATTCCTTATTGAAGAACCGGTTGCTGCCGCAATAGGCGCGGGCCTGGATATAGCTAAGCCGGACGGCGTCATGGTTATTGACATCGGTGGAGGAACTACGGACGTCGCAGTTATCGCTCTTGGTGGAATAGTTACAAGCGAATCCATCAAGGTCGCCGGCGACAAGTTTGATGAAGCCATAGAAAACTACATGCGCAGGAATCATAAGCTCTATATAGGTGAACGTACCAGTGAAGAACTCAAGAAAAAACTGGGTACTGCATTCCCGAGGGAACAAAGCGTAACTGCAGAATGCAGAGGCCGCGATATGGTTAATGGTCTTCCGAGGGTTGTCGATGTAACATCCGAAGAGATTATGGAAGCGCTTGAGGAACCTCTTTACGCGATAACTGAGGCAGTTCACAGAGTCCTGGAAAATACACCGCCTGAGCTTGCTGCCGATATTACAAATTCCGGAATCGTGTTAACCGGTGGTGGTGCGTATCTCTACGGTTTGGACACCTTGATAGCGAAGCATACCGGTATGGAGGTTAGAGTTGCAGAGAATCCTGAGCAGTGCGTTGCTATCGGAACCGGAAAGGCTCTGGGGGTTATCGAGTCCATCGAAAGCAATAAGCTGAATGCCAAGGAACCGTATCTATAAGAATAATGATAATCAAGTCGCTCCCGGGTCACCACCCCGCGGAGCGTCATTTTTTATGACCTGCCCGTATCTATTGGGATAACTATGGGGAAGGAGTGTGTCGTATAGTTATGAAATATGAACTGGTCGCCACTGCAACATTTGGACTTGAAGCCGTGGTTCGTCGAGAGATCGAGGCTCTTGGCTTTTCCGTTGTGAAAACGGAGGACGGCAGGGTGACGTATACTTTCCCGGAAGAAATTGAGGAGGGCGACGATCGAGGAAATGGAGACAGCCAAGAAGCTCTTGTGCGTGCGATAGCAAGGAGCAATCTCTGGCTTAGGTCAGCCGATCGCGTCTACATCAAGATGGCTGAATTCGATGCCAAAACATTCGAGGAACTTTATCAAGGTGTACGAGGAATCGACTGGGAAAAGCTGATCCCGCTTGATGGAGAAATTGTCGTTGTTGGTACATCCGTAAAGTCCACGCTCCACAGTGTGCCCGCCTGCCAAAGCATAATCAAGAAGGCCATCGTTGATAGACTTCTTTTGGCATACAAAAAAGAAAATGAAGGTAGTCTCTCTGAAACGGGTGCGATGTACAGGGTGAGATTCGCGTTTTTAAAAGATCGCGTGCTAATCCTAATGGATAGCAGTGGCGAAGGATTGCATAAACGTGGATACCGAATTGCAAATGTAGATGCGCCTATTAAGGAAACTCTGGCGGCTGCCTTGATTGAGCTATCGTTCTGGAAAGCGGGGCGCATCTTGATAGACCCGTGCTGTGGGTCGGGAACTATCGGAATTGAAGCTGCGCTAATCGGAATGAATATAGCGCCGGGTCTTTCCAGGAAATTTGTCTCCGAGGATTGGGTAGGTGAAGCAAACGGAAACTGGAAAGAAATCTGGAAAGTGGAACGTAAAGCTGCCTATTCCGCAATCGACTACGACACCGAACTTGATATTACCTGCGGAGACATCAGTCCAAAAGCAATAGCTGCAGCGAAGGAAAATGCTGAGGCTGCCGGTGTGGACGATCAGATTACTTTTGTCGAAGGCGATATGGCGGCGCTTAAAATGGATAATGGAATGACCCCGACCGAGGGCATAATTATATGTAATCCGCCATATGGTGAACGAATAGGTGAAAAAAGAGAAATCGAGCATATCTACGATGTGCTGGGGCGATTCTATAAAGAAAATCCGACCTGGTCTCTCTTTATGATAACGTCAGATAAAGATGCCGAAACAAAGGCTATGGGGAGGCCTGCCAACCGAAGGCGCAAGCTTTATAATGGAATGATTGAAACGACGTATTATCAATTCCATGGGGAAAGACCAAAAAATCAAAAACGAGAATAAGGATAGACGCGACCGTGAGTAAAGATAAGAGAAAAAACATAATAAGAATTCCGGAACTTCTGGCTCCCGCCGGAACCAAGGAAGCATTTATCGCTGCGGTCGAGGCGGGAGCCGACGCCATATACTGCGGAGGCGAGCTTTTTAATGCGCGCATGAATGCGAGCAATTTTGCGCTTCCTGAACTCGAGGAAGCCACATGCTTTGCCCACAAGCGAGGTGTTAAGGTCCATGTGACTCTTAATACGCTCCTTCGTGATGACGAACTTCCGGAGGCTCTTGATTATGCGAAGAAACTCCGGGACATAGGAGTGGACGCCCTGATAATTCAAGATCTGGGTCTGGCGCGACTGATACATGAAAGTATTAGCGACTTTGAACTTCATATGTCCACTCAAGGGACAATCTACGACTTGGACGGAGTTCGCGCGGCAGCTGCGCTCGGCTTCAGCAGAGTGGTTCTTGCAAGGGAACTCAGCCTTCTCGATGTTCGGGAAATAATAGATGGGATCGAGAGGGAAGGAATCAAGACCGGCGGTAAGCTTGTTGAAATAGAAACCTTCTGTCATGGCGCACTCTGCTATTGCTATTCCGGACAGTGTCAGATGAGCCGAGCAATCGGAGGAAGAAGCGGAAACCGTGGTGGTTGCGCCCAGCCATGCCGTATGCTCTATCAAAGCTTCGATGCTGCCGGACACAAACTCGAAATGCCTTATCCGCTTAGTCCATCGGATTTTGAACTAATTGAATATCTTCCCGAGATAGCGGATGCAGGAATTGCCTCCATCAAAATAGAGGGGAGGATGAAATCTCCTGAATATGTCGCAACGGTGGTGTCTACCTACAGAAAGTATTTGGATAAAGCGACCGAAAGTTATAAAGTAAACGACGCGTACAAGTTTGCTCTCGCTCAAATCTTTAACCGCGGATTTACCACATCGAATTTCTTGGATGCCGATGATGAATTGATGTCCGGACATAGCCCGAAAAATCGAGGCGTCTTTGTCGGAAGAGTTTTGTCCTGCATTCCCGTTTCCCCAAAAAGAAAGGATAGATTCTATATCGATGTCGAGGTCGATCCTGATTTCTTGGAACTTACGGGGAGCGGCCTGTTCCTTTCGAATGGGGACGTCGTTGAAATACGCGATTCCAAAATGAACGGAGTCCAAACATCCTCAACCATAACCTTTTTAGAAAAGCAAAACGGTCACAATAATAAGGGGACTGTTCGTATAGGCGACATCAAGGAAAAGGTGTTTCCCGGTGACGTTGTTTATAGAATAATTTCTTCTGAGCAAATTAGTTCTGCGGAGAAATACTATAAAAACAAGGATTGGCATAGTGGAAAATTCCTTCGCAAGCTCGCTCTGGAAGCCGACGTAACAGCGAAGAGGATGAGCGCAAAAGAAGAAGGAACAATTACGCTTACGCTCAAAGAACCAAAGTCAGGAACCTTGGTTTCGATTTCAAACCAATTCGATCAATCTGAAAAGATAACGGGCGAAAAAAATGAACGGACAGCTCATGAAGGCGTAATCAAAGCCCGTATTGAGAATTCGCTCATGAAAATGGGCGGCACACCATTTGAGGTGTCCAGGATTCGCTTTCATGGTGAGTTTGATTTTTCTGTTCCTATGTCAGTCCTTAATGCGATGCGAAGAGATGCGGTCGCAAAAATGGAGGAGGCATTAACGAAAACGAGCGCGGAACCGGGGAATGAGGAAAAGGAAGCGGGCCTAAATATCTTGATGGATAATAAGGGGCTCGCCCCAAAAAGAAATATCGATTCAGAACTCGAAATATATTTCTATGAATTAATCGATATGCTTAAATTCTATAAGAACGGCGCATATCAACAGATTAAGGAGGCTTGCGAAACGAGCGGTGCTAATCTTAAACTCAATTTGCCCGCGGCGGAAGTGGCTTCGTTTTCCGACATTCCTTCCGAATTATATGAGAGCATTAATCTTTATATAAGCAACGTATCCAAGGGTAAAGAATCGAGAATGGTCGATGAACATCTTGATGAAATCATAGACTTCTGTAGAACAAGCGGTGCACCCATATATCTTGGAAACATAGGACAAGCGGAGAAGCTAAAAGGAATTGAGCTTCGCGCCGACTATGGTGTCAACATTTATAATCGGGAAACATTCGAAGCCGTTCGCATATTTGGCTTTTCTGACTACATAGAATCGCTCGAAACTGATGATGTTCATTTTGGTGCAATTCCTCTCATGAGCATTGGTCATGAAAGCGATGCGGCAACGATAATTGACAGAAAAGGAGTATCCTACAAATTGATAAAGCCCGGCTTTTCAGATCAAATTATCTTGATCAAGAAGCCCGATTCGGACATCATGTCCGAAGTGCATTCAATAATCAAGCTTTCCACGGAAACCAAAACCCGAAGGCGCTTCTATATACGGTGACGACAAAACATCAGTGCTATGACGCTGGTGTTTTTTTATTGCCTCTTTCTTCACACAGGCTTCATGTGCGTTTTAAGTATTTTTAAGTCATGTAGTTTACAGTACATGTAAAGTTACAGAAGTGGAGGTTTATATAATGGATGAAAAAGTAATTGAAAGCAATAAGAGAATAGCTTTAATTCCTGCCTATGAACCTGACGAGAAAATGCTCGAGGTGGCAAAGGAATTAAAAGATAATAGTTTTAAAGTAGTAATAGTTAATGATGGTTCCGGAGTGGATAAGGATGCAATCTTCACGGAGGCGAAATCGTTTGCGACGGTAATCTCCCATGAAGTGAACAAAGGTAAGGGAGCGGCCATTAAAACGGGACTTAGATATATCACGGAAAACTGCTTTGCTCCTTTTACTGTTGTGACGGTGGACGCGGACGGACAGCATAAGGTGGTTGACGCAATCAGAGTCTGCGAAAGAGCAGAGCGCCAAAAAGGCAGCTTGATACTGGGTAGCAGAAAGATGGAGGGCAAGATTCCGCTAAGGAGCAGACTGGGAAATACCATTACGCGCTTCGTGTATAGGTTGTCCAGCGGTGCCAAGGTCTATGATACGCAGACCGGTCTAAGAGCCTTTTCGGATTCCTTGATTTCAGAGCTCGTGGATATTCCTGGGAGTCGATACGAATACGAGATGAATATGCTCATGACTTTTGCAAAAGAGAATAGGCCCATCGAAGAAGTGTGGATAGAGACGGTGTATCTTGATGAAAAGAATTCTTCTTCGCATTTCGATACCGTGAAGGATTCCTTTAGGATATATAAGGAAATCATCAAGTTCTCCGGGTCGTCCTTAATAGGGTTCATCATTGATTACATAATGTACTGCCTGCTCATTGCGACATCCGGGAAGATAGTTTTGTCGAATGTTCTCGCAAGGCTGGTGAGTGCGTCGGTGAATTATTCGCTTAACAGGACTCTGGTCTTTAAGAGCAATGCACCGGTGGCAAGGTCGGCGATGCAGTATGGAGCGCTTGCTGTATTCATTCTCGTTTGCAATACGATACTTCTTAATACCCTCGTTGGATTGGGAGTGGGGATCTATGCAGCAAAGGTTTTGACGGAGATAATTATGTTCACGTTTAGCTGGACGGTACAGCACAAGATTATTTTTGGAAACAAGCGCGACAACGAAAATCGGAAAAAGATTATTAATGGACAGCAAAGTGTAGTGAATCAGAAAATATAGGATTAAATGAAGAATTAAGGAAAGTGAGTGGTTATGAAAATAGATAAATGGACAAGGATTTTCAGCGTCCTTCTGATAGCGTTTACGGTCTTCATATCGCTTGATACCTTCGTGATATCGAGCGCATACCAAAACGACGCAACAGAATTAAATATGGAACTTTTTGAATCGAACAAGAATAGCGAAGCGGACTCGACTTATAATGCGGACGAGACTGAAAGCGCGGAAAGCAGTGAACCAACGGATTTCACAAGTAACAGCGAGGTTATATATGAAGAATCGACCTCTGTCGATACGAATAGCGTAGACCTGAGTTCGATTCTGGGTGCAGCGTTTGATTCATACCAGGATGAGAACATCAGCATCAATATGTACGAAACCAACGTGCGTGATACCGCAGTTTATGTCGCTGACATAAAACTCGGCTCCGCAGAATATTTAAAGACTGCATTTGCCAGTGCGACTTACGGCAAAAACGTCAAGGCGAAGACATCTGAGATTGCCGCTGACAATAATGCGATTCTCGCAATTAACGGTGACTACTATGGCGCAAGGGAATCCGGCTACGTGATAAGAAACGGAGTGATCTATCGTGATACACCGAGCGACAATGATGTGCTTTGCATCTACGCCGACGGCAGTTTGCAAGTTGTGAGCGCGAGCGACTATACTGCAGAGGAACTTCTCTCGCAAGGTGTATGGCAGGCCTTTTCTTTCGGCCCCGGGCTTTTGATGAATGGAGAGATAGAAGTTGGCGTGAGCGAAGAGACGGGAAAGGCTATGGCAAGCAATCCGAGAACAGCGATAGGAATTATCGATGAACTCCACTATGTATTCGTCGTCTCCGACGGAAGAACAAGCGCAAGCGAAGGACTCTCTCTATATGAGCTTGCGGAATATATGAAAGAACTTGGTGTTAATACCGCATACAATCTTGATGGAGGCGGATCCTCTACCATGGTATTCAAGGGAGAACTAATCAATAATCCGACGACTTCCGGAAACAGAATCAAGGAAAGGAGCGTGAGTGACATTGTTTATATCGGATAAGAAAAATATGATAAGAAAAAGCGGACTATTCCATCTGGGATTTACGGTCTTCTGCGCTATCTTTGGTGCGATATATGAAGTGTTTAGTTTCGGCGTATATTCCTTCTATATGATATATGCATTTGCCATACCTGCGGTGCTCGGTCTCGGTGTGGCTGCATTAATATACTTCTACGGCAGGAAATTGCCTGAAGCAAATTCAATAAAACTATGGAATTACGGAGTGGTTACGCTTACAATAGGATGTATATTCAAGGGCGTACTCGAAATCTATGGAACAACCAATAAATTGATAGTTGTTTATCCGATGGCGACGGCTTTGCTGCTGGGAGCGAGCCTGGCTACATATGTTGTTGCGGCAAGGCGAGCCGAGAAGGATGATAGCCAAAAGGAAAAACGATTTCTCGAAGTGATATAAAGTGATATAGAGAAATAATACAAAATAGTGATTATGGAGTTTGGAATAATTGATTGGATACAAGAGAATATGCGATCGGACATGATGGATCAAATCATGAGCGGCATCTCATTTCTTGGAAACGCGGGAATGATTTGGATAGCGCTTGCGGTGATACTGATTGCATGGAAGAAGCATCGCAGTTGCGGACTGACACTCGCTGTTGGTTTGATAGCGAGCGGAGTAATCGGCAATCTGTTTCTAAAAAATGTTGTTGCCAGACCGCGGCCTTGCTGGATTAATCAAAGCGTTGAACTCGCCATTGCCTCACCGTTGGATTATTCCTTTCCGTCGGGACATACTCTGGTGTCATTCATAGCTGCCACAATACTATTTAACTACAACAAGGCTGTGGGAGCGGCTGCGTATGTACTTGCGGTACTGATTGCTTTTTCAAGGCTCTACCTATATGTTCATTTCCCGACCGATGTGTTGGCCGGAATAATTCTGGGGATTGCAATAGGCCTGGCTGTGAGCGTTTTGATGAACAGATTGATGAATAGAATGATGAACAAATCCGCCGAATAAAAACTTATGAAAAATTAATAAATTAATGGTGAAGTTTTTTTAAAAAAGTTGTTGACACCCATAAATCGTTGTGATATTATAATTGAGCTGTCACAAAGCAAATTGATGTTTTATGATGGCCAAACGCAAGGAATTGCAAGGCTTAGAGCCGACACAAAACCTTGTGTACAGTCAGACAACTGAATGCGATATTTGGTGGTTTGACTTTGAACCTAGAAAATCTCATAGCAAAGAAAAAGTCAAAATAAAAATGACTGTGCAC
>CAMYVY010000013.1 GCA_947302715.1 uncultured Clostridia bacterium | reverse complement strand
GCGAGACAAAGACGATCGACAAGCTTCCGCATACACCGGGCGAAGCCGTGCGTGAGAACGAAGTGCCTGCGAGCTGCTCGGCAGTGGGAAGTTACGACGAAGTAGTCTATTGTATAGAGTGCAAGGTAGAACTTTCACGTGATACAAAGTTGATAGGAAGAACTGGCCACGACTGGGGCAGATGGATTGTAACGAAAGAGGCAACCGAAACCGAGGAAGGCGTGGAGAAGCGTACCTGCATGCGCAACGCATCCCATACTGAAACGCGCTCCATCCCGAAACTCGAGCCGACAATCATTTTCTACCGTAATACAGCCGGTGACGGAGGTGAGTGGACAAAGGGAAGCGAGGACACGCTTGGTTTTACTTTCGAGCGTTCAATCGATGATGCTGCCACCTTTGATCTTTTCACAGAAATCAAAGTGGATGAAGAGACTGTTCCCGAAAAGGATGACTCCGGAGAAGTGAACTACACAACCCAAAGCGGCAGTGTCATTATCGAGTTGCAGCCATCCTTCCTGGAAACGATCTCCGTTGGAGTACATACTTTGACCGCGCAGTTTGAGGATGGAAGTGCAACGGCAGAGTTTACGGTCAACCCAGAACAGCAGGAGAACCCGGACGATAATACAAGCGATAACACGGACGATAATACAAACGATAGCACGAATCCAAATACAAACGACACGGATAATAACACAAGCGATAACACGAACAATAACACGGATGGCAATACGAGCGATAACGCGAACAATAACACGGATGGCAATACGAGCGACAACGCGAATCCGAGCAGCAACAACAAAACTACTCCGACCAAAACGGCTCCTGCATCCGAAAAAACAACGAATGCAGTCCCAAGGACCGGCGATGAGAGCAATGCACTACTATGGTGCTGGTTGTTGGCAGTATCGATTTGGTTGGTTATAAGAAGTGACTTGAAGAAACTGTTTGTAAAGTGAATAACTAAAGCGGAAAGGCTTTGGCTTCGGAGTAAAGCTGTTTAAGAATATTTACAAATGAAACGATGCTCTCACGGGCATCGTTTTTATGTGTGCAAAGTACGCAGGAAAAAGTTTCAGGACAATCAAAGGGAATCCATGCGAACTGACCGCTATGGTCGTTAAGGAAACCGGGAGCCAGGCAGACACCTCTTCCTGCTGCTACATTGGTGAGAGTGGTGTCGTGATCTGGACTGTTGAAGTAGTCGATTCTTCCCGTGTTTATGAGTCTTTGCTGCACGGCGCGAAGCGCGGCGGGTGAACCGCCTCCCACCATCAAAGAACGGCCGTAGAGATCTTCGGTCGATACAAGGTTTTTGTCCGCAAGAGGATCGTCTCTTCGTGCAATAAGATATATGCGACTTTCAAAAAGCGCGTGCACATTTATCGACGGTATATGACGGGTTTGCTCTTTCAGTGCAAGCAGTATGTCCGAATCATTTCTGAGGAATGAATTCAAGCTATTCTCATATATGAACTGCGGCTCTATCTGTACCTCGGGATGTTCATCCGCCATAAGGCGCATGGCTTCAGGCAGAAAGTAAAGGGCAGAGCGCACCATCATGCAGATGGATATGCTGTCTTTGTATTTTGCGCTGAAATTCTGGCCCTGTTCCACGGCATACTTCACCTGATTTAGGACGGAGGTCATGGTTGTGACGAACTGTTCACCTGCAGGTGTGAGGGCTGCTCCTTTACCGCTTCTTTCGAATATCTCAAAGCCTATTTCTTCTTCAAGCTGTTTAATTTGGTATGAAAATGTGGGCTGGCTCACAAACATATTATCCGCTGCTCTTCCGAAGTTCAGGGTACGCGCAAGTTCTATACAGTATTCTATCTGTTTTGAATTCATGATATATGCCCTCCGATGCGGCTTTATAGTGATTTAATAATTAAATCAATTATACAGTAATTAGATTGGATAATTCAATTGCTTTGTGAGAAAATATAATTGTAATGGGAAGCGCTCAGCAAGTTGAGCACAGAAAGCAACGATAGCTAAATCAAATAAATATTAAGATTGACTGGAGGTAAATGAAATGGCAAAGACACTTATAGCATTTTTTTCAAGAGCGGATGAGAACTACTTTGGTGGAGCAATGAGATACATCAAAGTGGGCAACACCGAGGTGGTGTGCAACATAATGAATGACATGATCGATGCGGATATGTTCAAGATAGAAATGAAGGAACCATATTCCCCCGTTTATATGACTTGCATAGATGAGGCAAAGGAAGACCTAAAGAACAATGTACGTCCCGAACTGGTCGGCATGCCGGAAAGCATAGATGAATATGACACGATTATCCTGGCATATCCGAACTACTGGGGAACATATCCGATGGCAATGGCGACATTCCTTGAGAACTTCGACTTTGCCGGAAAGAAGATACTTCCGCTTTGCACCAACGAAGGAAGCGGAATGGGCAAAAGCGAATCGGATCTAAAGAAGGCACTTGTCGGTGCAGACATTGCAAAGGGACTTGCGATAACGGGAAGCCGCGCTGCTGATTCTGAAGGCTCGGTCAGAAGTTGGCTCTCTGCAAACGGACTCGTTTAAACAAAACGCAATTAAACTGTATCCTTTCTCAACTCACGAAGGTTCAGGGCTCTCGGGATTTGACAGGAAGCTTGAGTCGGCCTGCCCGGATTCAGAGGTGGGAGAAGGCCTGGCTATTAGAGGCGATACCGCTCAGAACAAGCAGGATGAAGCCAGAAATTCCGTCAATGAGTGGCTCGCAGGGCTCGGATATTAAACCCTGAGTCACAGTTATCTAATACACATTTTTTAGTGGCATGAAAACCCTTATCATGGTAAAATATCAAGTGTAGATTGTTGTTTTTGATAGATTGGATAAGTGTGATAAATTCAGCTACTCCTATGGAATTTATGGAAAGAGTTTTATATGAATAATAAAACTTGGAAGTTTACAGAACTGAAATTCCCTAAACCTGATCTCAGAGTCTATGAAGACCTAAATGAGGATGCTATAAATAGAATTAGAGAGGCGACAAATGGTGACGATGTCTTGGAGGTCATATTCGAACATAGTGAGCTATCGAGAAAATCGAGCGACCTTCTGGAAATGACGTTTATTCGTCAGTCCATGGACACTACTAACGAGAAATATGAAGAGGAACGGCGTTGGGCATACGAGAATTTGCCATTTTTTGAAAAGACTAGAGTCGCATTCAATGAGGCCATATATAGCAGCCCCTACAAGGAATACATTGAGGACAGACTCGGTCCCATGTATTTCAAAAAGATGGACATAAACAAGAAGACCTTCTGCGAAGAAAACATTCCGCTCGCCCAAAGAGAATCCGAATTGGCTGACGAGTATCAAAAACTTCTTGCGACATGTCAGGTTGAAATTGATGGTGAAACGAGAAGCTTCTTGGGACTTCAGAGGCTATTCGCCCATGAAGACAGAGATGTGAGAAAGCAATCATTTAAGGCTTTCTCTGATTTTCTATGTGAAAATCAAGATCGCATGGAAGAAATATGGGATCAACTCATAAAGACAAGAAACGAAATAGGAAGAAATCTTGGATATGACAACTATCTTCCTGTTGCATATCTAAAAAGAGGAAGAGTGGACTATGGTCCTGAGGATGTGGCGAGTTTCAGAAAGCAAGTGGTTGAGGAAATAGTTCCGCTGTGCAATAAGCTCTATGAGGCTCAGACCAAGAGACTTGGCTTGAAAGAAATAATGGCTTATGACGAGCTGATTGCATTTCCTGATGGGAACGCAAAGCCTGTAGGTGACAGTGAATACCTTCTCAACCAAATTTATGAAATGCTTCGTGAAATGAGTCCTGAAACCGAAGAATTCATTGAATTCATGCTTGACCATGAACTGATGGATTTTGAAATCAGACCTGGAAAAGCCGCGAGAGAATACTCCACAATTATAACGTCCAGAAAAGCGCCATTCCTGTTCGCTCATTTCGGAGGAACCGCAAAAGATATTAAGACCGTCACAGGAGAAATGGGACACGCTTTTGCTACCTACAGGTCATCGCGTAAACAACCGCTGGATAATTATTACACGTCTTCAGCTGACATAATGGAAATACACGTCATGTCCATGACCCAATTCTCAAATAAATACGCGGACAGATTCTTTGGAGAGGACGCGCGGAAATACGAATTCTACAATCTGCAGGACCTAATGACCTTCATACCTTTTGGAACAGCAGTTGACGAATTCCAGCATATTTGCTATGAGAATCCTGAACTTACACCTAAAGAAAGAAACCTCGAGTGGAAGAAGCTTGAAGAAAAATATATGCCTTGGCGTAGATATGATGATAACGATGAATTCATGTTAAATGGCGGCTATTGGTACCACAAACATCATATCTTCCAGTATCCACTCTACTATATCGAATACTGTTTGGCTACGGTAAACGCCATGGAGATGTATCAAAAGTACGTTGAGCGTCCGGGTACAGCATGGAAGGAGTATCTCGAGTTCGCGGACATCGGAGGAAGCAGAGGATACATCGATATTCTAAGAGCAGCAAAACTCACTCCGGCCTATGAGGATGGCGCGGTTAGAAATAGCATAAGTTACGTTAAAGAGGTACTTGAGAATTACATTAGATAGGATGAGGTGTAAAAATGGGAAGGATAGTGGCAATAGGTGGCGGTACACTTGATGTTATAGAACCATTGAATAGGTATGCCCTCAATTTAACCGGAGTTGAAAAGCCCAAGGTACTTTTTATTCCTACTGCAAGCAGAGATAACGCGAAATACATAAATGATTTCAATGACCATTTCAAAAAATTGAATGTTGAAATCAAGACTTTGGAGTTTACCAAAAAGGATTACAGCGAAGCTGAAATTGATGCTCTCTTAGAGTGGATGGACCTGGCCTATATCGGTGGAGGCAACACCATTTTTATGATGAATCTTTGGCATGATCATGGGTTTGACAAGAAATTAAAAACTGTATTTGCTAACGATAGCGCAGTAATACTGGGACAAGGCAGCGGTGCAGTATGCTTATTTGCTTGTGGATACAGTAACAGCACGTATGTGGATGGAAAGACTGATTGGCAGTACATTTGGGCGGATAATCTTCTTGATCTGCATCATACGGCGGTATGTCCTCACTATGGTGAAGAGGACAGAACAAACTTTGACGTGAGACTTCTGGAAAAAGAAATCCCCGGATTTGGATTGGAAGATAATACAGCATTCGTACAAATCGGAGAACACACTGAATTCCTTGGCTGCGTCAAAAACGCCAAAGCCTTCTATCTCATTTATTTGAACGGTCAAATGCTAAAGAAGGAAATATCTATGAAGTATGTTTTTTAGAGGATGAAGGTAAAATAACATATGGCAATGAAATTCAAATACGTAAGGATACAGGGAAGAGAGCTCATGTCGAATACCATGACGGGACGTGGTGTATTCAGCATGTGTGTCGAAATGCTCAGAAACGACGAAATGGAAGAAGAGGATGCAGATCTTTTTAAGGAAATCGACTCCTGGTTCTCCGAAAATCTTCCGTGGCCCCCTCAGTGCAGAAATCAGGAAAGGGTTGTTTGTTTCTTTAAAACTGAGAATGCGGATGAAATGATGAAGATGATGGGTCCTCTTATGTGGCTCCTTGAAAAATACAATCACCCATTCTATGTTGTATATACCAACCATCCCGGAGAAGAAATAGTTTATGAGGATAAGTATCAAATAGTTGTAAGAGTAAGTGGGGAATTGGAGATAGCTGAAATTCCGGAGTCTTGGTCGCCGGAGGAATAAGTGGTTTTTATAAATATATTTTTATAAATGAAGCGTGGTGTATGGTAGAATCGGATAGTAACTAATAACAGAGGGAGACATAAAATGCCGAACATAAGACCGTTTAGGGCTCTCCGCCCTGCACCCAACCATATTGAGGAAATGCATATTTATCATGGCGATGCTGGTGATGCTGTAAGAGCAAGGGATAAAGCGATATCCAATCCACACAGTATGCTTCAGGTAAGCCGAGCCGATTTACTGCTTTCAAGTGAAGAAGCAAAAGATGAAGTGCTCGTTAAATCTCACGCCCAAAAGACATTGCACGACTTTTCCGATCAAGGAATTCTTATTCGAGATGAGGATGAGTCTTTTTATTTCTATAGATTGACTCTGGCCAATCACAGCCAGACCGGCATAGTTGCTTGCTTTGATGCACAAGACTATATAGATGGCATAATCAAGAGACATGAGTTAACACGAATTGATAAAATACACGTTCAGGAGAAACTGATAGAGAGGGTTGGGGGAAACATAGAACCCGTAATTCTCGTATATGATTCCGAGAGCAAAAACAAAGAAGTTGTAGAAATCACCGAGAATTGGACTTTGTCTCATGACAGCACCTATGATTTCTATGATGCAGGTGGGATAAGACATGAGCTTTGGCAAGTGACTGAAAAGGCAATAATAGAAAGCTTGGAAAAACTATTTAAAGGCATTGATTCTCTGTATATTTGTGATGGACACCACAGAATAGCTGCATCGGCTGACTATTATGTGGAAAATGTAGATGCCTTGGGAGATAGCCCCACAACCAAGGAGACCGAAGTGGAGAGGGAAGCACTTGCTGACAAAAGCAGGTATTTCATGGCGGCAGTATTCCCCTCGGAAGAGATGCTGATCATGGACTATAACCGTGCGGTCAAGGATTTAAATGGCCTTACAGAGGAGGGCTTCTTTGATGCTCTGAAGAAGTCCGGATTCGAAATAGAAGAAATAGGCTCCCAACCAACGTATCCAAAGGCCCATGGTGAGTATACCATGGTGATGAATGATATTTGGTACAGGCTGGTCTATGTAGAAGAAAGAGATGTCTTCGATCCTGTCGCAGGCTTGGATGTGTCGCTCCTTCAAAACGTCGTTCTTAGGGACATATTGGGGATTCAAGATCCACAGCATGATGAGAGGATAACCTTTATAAGCGGAACCAAGGGACTGGAAGCGCTACAAAATGCTACCAGAAAGGATATGAAGATTGCATTTGCCATTGTGCCGCCTGATATGAAGTCGATAATGAGGGTGTCGGATTCAGGGCTAACGATGCCACCTAAATCCACATGCTTTGAGCCAAAGGTGGTAAGCGGAATGCTCATCTACAAAATGTGAGAAGTGTGATATAATGGACACTGTTGTTAATATAATCAAGGACAAAACTGTTGTCGATATAGTTGAGGACAGCGTGTATGAAAATCGTGCTTGAGCATCTGACAAAGAAATACCCCAACAGGAATAAAAAGGTTGGGGGAGAAGTGGTAGCCGTTAACGACTTTACTTTTGAAGTTCCAGACGGTAAGCTGGTTGGACTCCTCGGTCCATCCGGATGCGGCAAAAGTACCACGCTTAATATGATTTGCGGCTTGGAGACTCCAACCAGCGGCAAGATTTATTTTGGTGAGGACGATGTTACGGATCTTCCTCCGGAAACCAGGGGAGTGGGGATGGTCTTTCAAAGCTATGCGCTTTACCCACATCTCACGGTCAGACAGAATATCATCTTTCCCCTGCAAAATCTAAAAGGGGACCAGAAACTTTCCAAAGAAGAAATGAATGAAAAGGCTGAAGAGGCTGCACGCCTTGTTCAGATAGACGAGCTGATGGACAGAAAACCATCGGAGCTTTCCGGTGGACAGCAACAGCGTGTCGCAATTGCAAGAGCGCTTGTAAAGAGACCGAGGGTTTTACTGTTGGACGAGCCTTTGTCGAATCTTGATGCGAGGCTTAGACTTCAGACCAGAGAAGAAATTCGCCGAATTCAGAGAGAAACGAGAATAACGACAGTCTTCGTTACACATGACCAAGAGGAGGCTATGAGCATATCAGATGCCATAGTCGTTATGAGCGCGGGTGAGGTTCAACAGATCGGATGGCCGCAAGATGTCTATGATGAACCGAAGAATCTTTTTGTAGCCAAATTCCTTGGAACTCCACCAATTAACGTATTTAACGGAAACATCAAGGACGGAAAAATCCTTATCGGGGGCAGTCCGGTGCTTCATCTCTCAGAACTTTTTGATTGCGAAAATGCCGAGATAAAAGAAAAAGTATCCGCTCTCGAAGGGAAGAATGTCTATGTTGGCATCCGACCTGAAGGCTTTATTCCGGTTACGGATGGCAAAGATGAGGATACCTTAACATGTAAGCGAATCGCCGTTCAGGTGATGGGGCGCGATACGAGCGTAGTTGCGTCGCATCCGGATTTTCTTGGAGAAGAAATACGCGCGATAGTAGATAGTGAAACCAATGTTGACCCGTTTGCCGAATTCGTAAGCTTCACATTTAAACCAAGCAAGGTTCACATCTTTGATAAAGAAACCGAAGAGCGAATTGCACTTAATTCCGTTGAAGCGAATGAACCGAATGAACCGAATGAGGAGGCACGCCCGTAATGAACAGAAACAATCTGAAGGGTTGGCTCTATCTCTTACCTGCCATCATATTTCTTGGTGTGTTCATGGTCTATCCGCTCTTTGATGTACTTATTTATTCCTTCGAGGAGGGATACAATTCCGCATCGCAAACATTTAACGGCACCGGAATCTATAACTATAGCTATGTACTACACGACCCATATTTCTTACAGGCAATCAAGAATACCTTTATAATTGTTATCATCACGGTTCCCGTGTCCACGGGACTTGCTCTTCTCATTTCCATTGGATTAAACTCAATCAAAAAACTCAAAGAGCTATTTCAGACGATCTTCTTCCTGCCATATGTAACAAACACATTGGCGGTCGGACTCGTCTTTATGATTCTATTTAAAAAGACACCGTATTCGGACGGATTCATGAACTTGCTGATTACCGCCTTTGGTGGAACAGCAGTGGACTTTATCGAGGGACCGTATTGGGCAAAGATTTTGGTTATGTGCATCTATACCGTCTGGGTCGTTCTACCCTTTAAGATTTTGATTCTGACCAGTGCACTTGCTTCAGTTAATCCCGACTATTACAAGGCTGCAAAGGTCGATGGAACTCCGCCAGGAAGGATATTTACCAAGATTACCCTCCCGATGATTTCGCCCATGATTTTCTACCTTGTAATCACAGGCTTTATCGGAGCCTTTAAAGCATATAGCGACGAGGTCGCGATTTTCGGAACGAACCTAAATGCCGCCGGAATGAACACCATAGTAGGATACGTTTACGACATGCTGTATGGAGATAGCGGCGGATATCCGTCATACGCATCAGCGGCAGCGCTAATACTCTTTGCAATAGTTCTTACCATAACGGTTATAAATCTTTTGGTAAGTAGAAAGAACGTACATTATTCGTAATATGGATAACAGCTTACATCAAAACACGGAGAAAATAAAAACTCGCCAAAAGGTGAGAACGACTCTAACCTATATACTTCTCGGTATATGGGCGGTTGTCGTTTTGTTCCCATTCTACTGGATGGTGCTGACTTCCGTTAAGACGTATGCTTCATATAACGGTGAATACATACCAAAACTCTATACGACATCGCCTACATTCCAAAACTATATCGACGCCTTTACTACGGTGTCGCTCGGAAGATACTTTTTTAATACTTTTGTGTTTACGGTAGTGACAACTGCCATAATGCTGATAGTTATCACTCTTGCCGCATTCGCACTTTCCAGATTGGACTTCAAGGGAAAGAGCTTGGTATTCACCATCTTTCTTTCTCTAATGATGATTCCGAATGAACTCGTTATAATCACGAATTTTGTAACCATTACCGACTGGGGTCTCAGAAATACTTTCCTTGGACTTATTCTCCCGTCGGTCACATCCGTTTTTTACATTTACCTTTTGAAGGAGAATTTTGAGCAAGTTCCCGATGAACTCTATAAGGCAGCCAAGGTTGACGGAACGTCGGACTTCAAATACCTAACCAGGGTAATGATTCCAATCTGCAGACCGACATTAATCACCGTATGCATTCTAAAGGTCATCGAATGCTGGAATGCTTATGTTTGGCCGAGGCTGATAACAGACGACGAAGCGTATTTTCTGGTCTCAAACGGAATTCAGGAAATCAGAGAAAACGGCTTCGGACGTGAAAACATTCCCGCTATGATGGCTGCGGTTGTAGTTATTTCAATTCCGCTCATAGTTTTGTTCCTCATCTTCCACAAAAAGATTATGGAAGGTGTATCGAGGGGAGGAACAAAGGGATGAAAAAGGTGTTCTCCATAATCCTAACTGTAATTCTTCTATCTGCATTGCTTCTCTCCTCGTGTCACGGCTCCAGGGGCATGAGCGAATTTGTGATGCCTGATAGCTTTGATGAAAGCAAAAACTACGAGATAACCTTCTGGGCTAAGAACGACACGAATAAGACCCAAACTGGAATTTACGAAAAGGCAATAGAGGACTTCAAGGCCATCTATCCCAACATAGACGTAAAGATTAGGTTCTATACCGACTACGGAAAAATCTATAACGACGTAATCACCAATATTGCAACATCTACAACTCCGAATGTCTGCATCACATACCCGGATCATATCGCTACATACATGACGGGAAAGAATGTCGTGGTCCCACTTGATGAACTTATTGCGAGCCCGGAATATGGCCTCGGCGGAAGCGAGGTGAAGTTCGAAGGCCCTACCGCCGACGAGATGGTCACCAAATTCATGGACGAATGTAAAATCGGCGGAGTCCAATATGCTGTTCCATATATGAGATCGACAGAAGTCTGTTACGTGAACAAAGATTTGGTGGAGAAACTTGGATACACTCTGCCTGAAGATAACATCACGTGGGACTTCATATTCGAGGTGTCTGAAGCTGCTATGGCTAAGGATGCGGACGACAATTTCATTATTAACGGCCAAAAGGTGATGATACCTTTTATCTATAAATCCACGGACAATATGATGATTCAAATGCTTCGTCAAAAGGACGCCGGGTATTCGACTGATGATGGGGAGATTCTCATCTTTAATGACACAACGAGGGAGCTTCTCCTGGAGCTATCAAAGCACGGAAAGACCGGTGCGTTTTCAACCTTTAAGATTTCCAGCTATCCCGGGAATTTCCTTAACGCAGGGCAATGTATCTTTGCTGTTGACTCCTCTGCAGGCGCAACATGGATGGGTTCCCATGCGCCCATGCAGGATATCCACGAAAGCAAAATAGTCGAATTTGATCTTAAGACATATCCGGTCCCGCAGTTCGATCCGAAGAATCCAAAACTCATCTCACAGGGACCATCAATCTGCATCTTCAACAAGGCTGACCACGGTGAGGTCATGGCATCCTGGCTTTTTACTCAATTCATGCTTACGAATGATGTTCAGATGGCTTATGCAAAAACCGAAGGCTATGTTCCGGTGACAATAAAGGCTCAGGAAGACCCGGAATACAAAGAATATCTTGAAAATGCCGGAGCTGATAATAAAGAGCATTACAAGACCAAGATAGAGGCCACGGAAATCCTGATTTCCAACACGGAGAACACCTTTGTAACCCCGGTTTTTAACGGGTCGACATCGCTTAGAGACGCCTCAGGACAGATGATAGAGAATGTAATAAAATCCGTGAGAAGAGGTCAGACCGTGGATGATGGCTATATTGATGGGCTTTTTGAGGATGTAAAATCTCTCTATAGGTTGGATCAGTTGGGAAATGACGACCCCAATATGAGCTCTGAGGACCTCGGACCCCTTCCAAATACAGCAAAAGCGCTCTTGGGAGGATTGCTTATAGCCTGGGTGCTAATTGGAATTTATTGGATTTTAGAGAAAAATCGAAAAAAACTTTGATAAAAATAAAATTATCATTTATTTTTCATATAGTTTTGATATAATAGCGTTGTTGTAAAGCATGTTATCGAACGGGGAGGTTGTTCGAATATGTGCTAAATAGGTCAAAGACCAAGGAGAAAGAAGATGAAAAAGACAATTAAAAGGGTATTGGTTCTTGTAGTTTGCGTGGCTATGGTATTTGCAATGGCAGCATGCAGTAAGAAAGAAGACTCATCAAATAGTGGCGAAAGCACCACAGATGCTACATCAACGGAAAGCACAGGTGCAGAGGAAAAGGGCGAGGGCGTTATGACCTATGCGGAATACGCTGCAGCTGCTCTTGATAGTGAAGTCACAATTGAAGCATATGTTCAAGCTAAACAGTCTTGGTGGGAAGACAAAGCAACAGTTTATGCACAGGATGCAGACGGAGCATACTTCCTCTACAACATGGCTTGCTCTGAAGAGGATTACGAAAAGCTGGTAGAAGGACAGAAAATCAAAGTTACAGGCTACAAAGCAGAATGGTCCGGTGAAGTCGAAATCATCGACGCAACCTTTGAAGTTTTGGATGGAAATTGGATAGCAGAACCGGAAGACGTAACAGCTCTTCTCGGAAAGGATGAGCTCATTGATCACCAGAATAAGAAGGTTTCATTCACAGGAATGACAGTTGAACCGAAGAAGGATGCTGACGGAAATGATGTAGCATTCCTCTATAGCTGGGATGGTTCCGGTTCACAGGGAGATGACCTCTACTTCGATGTTTCCAAGGATGGTGCAACATATACATTCACAGTTGAATCCTATCTCTGCGGAGCTGACACCGATGTATATAAGGCAGTTGAAGGCCTTAGCGTTGGCGACACAATCGACATGGAAGGATTCCTCTACTGGTACGAAGGTGTAAACCCACATATCACAGCAATAAAATAAATAATCATATAGCAAATACTTGAGACGGCTCTATTAAGGGTCGTCTCTTTGTTTTAGGCAATTATCCGACTGAAATCTCTTTCTTTAGTCAAGACTATCTTTATGTGTTATAATACCTTGTCAATATAAAATGAAGAGAGGACATTATGGATTATCTAGTTAGAGGAACGGCGGCAGATCTCATGATAAGAGCATTTGCTGTCGATGCAACGGAAACGGTAGAAGAGGCGAGACTCCACCACGATACGAGACCGGTTGTGACTGCTGCACTCGGTAGACTCTTGATCGCGGGTGCCATGATGGGAAGCACGATGAAGGGGAATGACGACCTTCTTACGCTCATGATTCGCTCGGATGGACCGATAAAGGGACTGACGGTTACTGCGAACAGCCATGGAGAAGTAAAGGGCTATCCACTTAATCCCGACGTAGAGGTCCCGAGAAAGTACAAGGGCAAACTGGACGTTGGAGGAGCAATCGGCCCGGGAACTCTTACCATTATCATGGACCTTGGTCTAAAGGAACCGTATTCAGGACAGATTGAACTTCAGACCGGGGAAATCGGGGACGATATCGCATACTATTATACGAAGTCGGAACAGACTCCGTCGGCCGTGGGGCTCGGCGTTATGGTTGATACCGATTTAACCGTAAAGCACGCAGGTGGATTCATGATTCAGCTGATGCCGGACGCAACGGAAGAGGTTATATCAAAATTGGAGGAACGCATCTCGAAAATGCCCCCTGTTACGACCTTGATGGAGGAAGGAAAGAATCCGGAAGAAATTCTGGAGTATCTGCTCGATGGGATGGATTTCAAATTGAGTACGGAAGGCGAAAATAGTTCGATATCATCGGAAGGTGAGACGGATGCACCGCGCGAGAATTATCGCATGCCGGTATGCTTTAAATGTAACTGCAGCAAGGACAGGATGCTAAAGGCACTTGCCACGATCAAGAAGTCAGACCTTCAGGAAATGATTGACGATGGCGAGGATGTTGAAGTCGTATGTCATTTTTGCAATACAAAATATAAACTAACGGTTGAAGATTTAAAAACACTATAGAGTTGGATGGAGACGATTATGAAAAGAAAACTGATTGGGATTACTTTAATTTTTTTACTAATTGCGTCAATGGTGCTAACGGGGTGCAGCAAAAACGAAAGTGCTGAAACACCGGTTGATTCCGAAGAGAATACTGAGGAGGCTGAAACATCAGAAGAACCGGCGGAAACTGAAGATGCTGGATCTGAAGAAACGGAAGGAACAGAAGAGTCCGAACCTGTCGCTCCTATCGATGTAAATGTGATGGCGCTAAAGGGGCCGACTGCGATGGGAATGGTTCAGATGATGGATGCAGTCGACAAGGGTGAAATAAGCAGCAATATCTATCACTTTAATTTGGCCGCTTCCCCTGATGAAGTGCCGCCGGCAATCGCTCAGGGAACGGTTGACATTGCTGCAGTACCGGCGAACCTCGCTTCGGTTCTATACAACAAAACCGAGGGTCAGGTTCAGGTACTCGCCATTAACACCCTTGGTGTATTATACATCGTTGAAAATGGGGAAACCGTAAAAGCCGTTGAGGACTTAAAGGGAAGGACCATCTATGCCAGCGGAAAAGGGGCAACCCCTGAATTTGCTTTAAACTATATTCTAAAAGGAAATGGAATCGACCCTGCATCCGATGTTACAATCGAATGGAAGAGCGAGCATGCGGAATGCCTCTCTGCGCTTATGGCGGACGAAAGCGGAATAGCCATGCTCCCGCAACCCTTTGTTACCACTGCTCAAACCAAGAGTGATGGATTGAAGGTTGTCCTCGATTTGACGGAAGAGTGGGATAAGCTTCAGAAAAATGAAGAAAATCCATCTGCACTGATTACTGGAGTCGTTATTGCGAGAAAGGCTTTTATAGAGGAAAATCCGAATGCTGTGGATGATTTCCTAAACCACTATTACGACTCCGTACTGTTTGTTAACAGCAATGTAGATGAAGCCGCTGCGTTAGTTGGGGCATATGACATTGTACCGGAAGCGGTTGCAGTGAAGGCTCTTCCCAAATGCAATATTACCTTCGTTGAAGGAAGCGACATGGAGCAGCAGCTTTCAGGCTACCTTGCCATTCTTGCGGAGGGAGACCCTGCTTCGGTTGGTGGTGCAGTTCCCGGAGATGATTTCTACTACAAAAAATAAGGATGAATAAATCTGGCAAGATAAAACTTTGGGCGATAGTCGCTTGGCTGATTATTTGGCATATCGTTAGCCTGCTTATAGGCCACAGCTTTATACTTGTTTCGCCGTGGCAAGTTTTGGTGTGCGGTTTTGAACTGGTTCAGACGAGCGACTTTTGGCTTTCGGTTTTAAATTCGACAGCAAAGATCGCTATCGGCTATATCCTGGCGGTTGCCATTGGTATTTTGTTTGCGGGCCTTGCCTCAAAATATCAAAGGTTTCGAGAATTCATTTCACCACTGGTGCTTACTATTAAGACGGTACCGGTGGTTTCTTTTATAATTCTCGTTCTAATTCTTCTTCCGTCAAAGTCGCTTTCAATCTTGATTTCGTTTTTGATAGCGATGCCGATTGTATATACCAATGTCCTCGAAGGTATCTCGAATACGAGCAGAGAAATGCTGGAAATGGCTGATGTCTTTGACATTCGAGGAATGAAAAGGATTAGACACATATATCTTCCCGACGTGTATCCGCATCTAAGGTCGGCAGCTATGACAGCTTGCGGAATGGCCTGGAAGGCGGGTGCTGCTGCGGAGGTTATAGGCGTTCCTCAGGGGAGCATAGGCGAGAAGCTCCAGCGAGCAAAGGTATATCTGGAAACACCGGATCTCTTCGCATGGACTATTGTTATAGTAGTTATGAGCTTACTCATGGAGAAGCTATTTATTTGGATTATGGATTTTATCATAGTGAGAGGAAATGCCAAAAGATAAGATTAACATAGTTAATATACGGAAGTCTTATGGGGACAAGGTTGTTTTTGACAATCTATCCATGAGTTTTAGTTTGCATGAAATCAGCGGAATTATGGCGCCGTCAGGAGCAGGTAAAACAACGCTTTTAAGGATTATCACAGGACTCGAAAAGCCTGATAGTGGGGAAATCTCGATCGTTAACGAAAAAGGCGAGTGCGCTCCGTTAGGGTCTAATAATATCGCTATGGTATTCCAGGAAGATCGCTTGATTGAACATTTGGACGGAGTAGAAAACGTCCTAATTGCAGCAGGCGTAAGAGGCCAAAATGAAGGCGCAAACCAAGATGCGAATTACAAGCCTGGCTTTTCCAAAGAGGAAATAATTGAGGCCTTTGACAGGCTCGCTATTCCCAAATCAGAGGCGATAGGTAAGCCGGTATCCGAATATTCCGGTGGAATGAAAAGGAGAGTATCATTACTTCGAGCGCTCTTCTCCGGCAAGGAGATAATCTTGATGGATGAACCGTTTAAGGGCTTGGATGAAGAAACCAAAAAATCAACAATCGATTTCATCAAAGATCTCAGTGCGAAGGCGCATCCCACGCTAATAGTTGTGACTCACGACATAGAAGAACTCTATTTATTGGGCTCTGGAAACGAAAATATATATAATATCTGAACTTCGACAAATAATTAACAAAATCTTGTTGATATCGTTCATACCTCCATATATAATGATTTGGGCTTAATGAAACTTATGGAGGAAAAGAATGAAACAGGACTTTGATTTTGGTGTCGTTGACGCCATTTTGGCGCGGCACCCTCTTAATGAGCTGTCTACGATAGCCATTCTTCAAGACATTCAGGAACATTATCATTATCTTCCCGAAGAAATCTTTGAACATGTATCAAAAGCGATAGGAGTAGGCGAAGCCAGACTTTATGGTGTGGCTACTTTCTATGAGAATTTTTCCTTGGAACCAAAGGGAAAGTACTTGATTCGCTGCTGCGACGGAACCGCATGCCACGTCAGAGGTTCACAACCGATTCTTGAAAGATTGATGCAGGAATTGAATCTGACAAACGACAAGCATACGACCGATGACTTGGCCTTTACCTTGGAAACGGTATCGTGTCTGGGCGCGTGTGGTCTTGCTCCCGTAATGACAGTTAACGGAAAGGTATACCCTGCGATGGACCCTGATTCGGCAGTTGAAGTTCTGAATGAGCTGCGCGCTGAGTTATCCGCTGAAGGTGCTTCGGAAAGCAAAGCTGCCAAATCGAAAAAAAGCAAAAAGGAGGCGAAGTAATGAAGAAACTTACAAGTAGAGAAGACCTGATAAAGCTTCGCCGGGAGTGCATAGATATAGCCGAATACGAGACCAAGGCGATAATGGTCTGTGGAGGTACGGGATGTGTTGCCGGAGGTTCGCTTGAAATCTACGCTCGGTTGAAGGAACTGATGGATGAACAGAATATCCCCGTGGATATTGAAATTGCAGAGGAACCACATGGCGAGGTTGTAGGACTGAAGAAGACCGGCTGCCATGGATTCTGTGAGTTCGGTCCATTGCTCCTGATAGAGCCCCAGGGATGGCTCTATACAAAGGTAAAGCTGGAGGACTGCGAAGAGATTGTTGAAGAGACAATCAAAAACGGCAAGCCCATTGATAGACTTGCCTACCAGATGAACGGCGAAATATATAGAAAGCAGGAAGAAATTCCATTCTACAAAAAGCAGACGAGGCTCGTCCTGGAGCACTGCGGTCAGATTAACGCAACTTCAATCAGAAGCTACCTCTCCGTTGGCGGTTATTCCGCGATGGAGAAAGCTCTCTTTGATATGACCCCCGAAGAGATTATCGATGAGATAACGGAATCAAACCTGAGAGGAAGAGGAGGTGGTGGCTTCCCATGTGGCGAGAAATGGGCTTCCTGTAGAAAGCAGAAGGAATTCCCTAAATACATCGTATGCAATGGAGATGAAGGTGACCCGGGTGCGTTCATGGATCGTTCGATTATGGAGGGCGACCCAAACAGAATGCTCGAAGGTATGATAATATCCGGAATTGCAATAGGTGCAAACGAGGGATATATCTACGTTAGAGCAGAATATCCGCTTGCAGTCGAGAGGCTTAGAATGGCAATTTCACAGGCTGAAGAACTGGGACTACTTGGAGACAATATACTCGGAACGGACTTCAGCTTCAGGATTCACATTAACCGCGGAGCAGGTGCCTTTGTTTGCGGAGAGGGTTCGGCTCTTACCGCATCTATCGAGGGCAAGCGCGGAATGCCGAGAGTAAAGCCGCCGAGAACAGTTGAACACGGACTATTCGAAAAGCCGACCAACCTGAATAACGTGGAGACATACGCCAATGTTCCGACAATTATAAGCAAGGGCGCCAAGTGGTATCGCTCGATAGGAGTCGAAAGCAGTCCGGGAACAAAGGCCTTTGCTCTTACCGGAAACATCAAGAATACCGGCTTGATCGAGGTTCCGATGGGTACGACGCTTAGAGATGTCATCTTTGATATAGGTGGCGGAATGAGAGGGGATGCCAAGTTCAAGGCAGTTCAAATAGGTGGCCCGTCCGGGGGCTGCCTAACCGAAAAGGATTTGGACATTCCTCTTGATTTTGATTCCCTTACCGAGGCCGGTGCGATGATAGGCTCCGGCGGTATGGTTGTTATGGACGACAAGACCTGTATGGTAGAGGTAGCCCGCTTCTTTATGAACTTCACCCAGAACGAGTCCTGCGGAAAATGCGTGCCCTGTAGAGAGGGAACGCTGCGCATGCTCGAAATTCTGGAACGCATCGTTGCCGGAAAGGGCGAGGATGGCGACATAGAACTCTTAGAGGAAATCGCTGACCTGGTATCGCATACCTCGCTTTGCGGACTCGGAAAGACGGCACCGTCTCCTGTCCTTTCCACAATCAAAAATTTCAGAGAGGAATATGAGGCGCATATCTACGAAAAACGCTGCCCTGCAGGAGCATGCAGCAAGCTAAAGGTTTATACGATAGATCCGGAGCTCTGTAAAGGCTGCTCCAAATGCGCTAGAAACTGCCCGGTTGGAGCGATTCACGGTGAAATAAAGAACCCGTATGAAATCGACCAAAGCGTTTGCATCAAGTGCGGTGCATGCATTTCAAACTGTAATTTCAACGCTATCAGGGAGGGGGCATAATCATGGAAAAGAAAAAAATGATGATAATCGATGGGACCCACGTCGCCATCGAGGGTGAAAAAAACTTGGTTGAACTCTGCAGGAAGATAGGTATTAAGCTTCCTACGTTTTGCTATCATTCAGATCTCTCCGTCTATGGTGCATGCCGTATGTGCATGGTAGAGGATGAAAGAGGACGATTGATGGCTGCTTGCTCAACCGCTCCTCGCGATGGAATGAAGATCTTTACAAATACGCTAAGAATAAGAACCTATAGAAGAATGATTCTTGAACTGCTTCTTGCTAATCACTGCAGGGACTGTACGACATGTGCGAACAACGGAAAGTGCAAACTTCAGACCCTTGCCGTTCGTTTCGATATCGGAGGAGTGAGATTCCCGAATGCGCAGCCTTTCACGATGGAAGAGACTTATATTGACGAGTCTTCTCCTTGCATCGTAAGGACTCCGAGCAAATGCATACTCTGCGGTGACTGCGTAAGAGAATGTAACGAGATTCAAAATGTCGGGGCTATCGACTTTGCTTATCGCGGATCAAAGGCGCAAATAAGCACAGCATTTGGAAGACCGCTCGCAGAAACATCCTGCGTTGGATGCGGACAGTGCTCCGCGGTTTGTCCGACGGGAGCTCTCGTAATCAATGACTGCACGACGCAGGTCTGGAATGCCGTGGATAGAAAAGACACATTCGTAACCTGTGAAATCGCTCCCTCTGTAAGAGTTGCGATAGGTAAGGACCTTGGAATAGGCGATGGTGAAAACGCTATGGGCAGAATAGTGGCATCACTTCACAGAATGGGATTCGATGAGGTCTTTGATACATCGACCGGTGCGGATCTTACCGTGATTGAGGAAGCAAACGAATTCGTGGAGAGGATTTCCACGGGTGAAAATATGCCGCTATTCACATCATGCTGTCCTGCGTGGGTTCAGTTTGTCGAAAAGAAGTATCCGGAATTCCTACCGAATATTTCAACCTGCCGCTCACCAATGAGCATGTTCGGTGCCACGATCAAGGAATACTATAGAGACAATCTGCCGGAAGGAAAAACCAAGCACTACCATGTGGCCTTCATGCCATGCACCGCAAAGAAATTCGAATGCAGAAGAGACGAATTCAAGACGGAATACGGTCCTGCGACGGACGAGGTTCTGACAACGCAGGAACTTATCCGCATGATCAAGGAGTCCGGAATCGTCTTTGATGAATTGGAACCCGAATCCGTAGATATGCCGTTTGGAACCATGTCAGGAGCCGGTGTGATATTCGGCGTAACGGGTGGCGTAACCGAGGCTGTTCTAAGAAAGATTTCTACGGATAATTCGAGAACCACGCTTGAAGGTATTTCTTATAGCGGTGTACGCGGAATGGATGGCGTAAAGGAAGCGACCGTAATGCACGGAGAAAGAGAAGTGCATATAGCTGTCGTGAGCGGACTTGCAAACGCGAGCAGGCTTCTCGAGAAGATTAAATCGGGTGAAGCAAATTATGATTTGGTAGAGGTTATGGCCTGCCCGGGAGGTTGCGTAAGCGGTGCCGGACAACCCTATATGCCGTTTGAAGCAAAGACGGAAAGAGGGAAGGGACTCTATTCTGCGGATAGAGTAAGCACCATCAAGAGGTCCCAGGACAATCCTCTCATGAAGGAACTCTATAGTACCGTTCTAAACGGAAGAGAACATGAACTTCTCCATGTACACTATACACATAAATAAGCAAAGTGAAGGGACGGTTCCATTTGGAACCGTCCCTGACTTTTTTGATGTTCTTTTGATACTGATAAATCAATAAACTAACTTTCGCTTCTGGCCTTTTCGGTAGGCATCTTCCAAGCGAAGTGGTCCGTATGAAGAAGATGCTCGGATTTTTCTCCCATTGGCTTTTCCAGGAATTCATCGTAGAGTGCGATGATATCCGGATTTTCGTGGCTATAACGGAGATCCATCTTCTTGTCTATGTCGTAGAGAACCTTTCCGCGCGTTGCCGCCGGTTCAATATCCTCCAGGCGGTAGGGCTGTCCTCCGCCTCCCGCACACCCTCCGGGACATGCCATGATTTCAACAAAGTCGTAGTGGACCTGATCGCTCAGGATAGCCTGGCATAGCTTATCCGCATTTCCGAGTCCACTCGCAACTGCGATTCTCAGCTTCGTTCCTGCGACATCGAATTCCGCTTCCTGCCACGGCCTTGAGGAACCGGCATCAACAAAGTTAAATGCGTCGACGGGTGGGAGTTCTCCCGTTACGAAATAGTATGCGGATCTTAAAGCCGCCTCCATTACACCGCCCGTTGCTCCGAAGATGACTCCGGCACCTGTATAGCTTCCCATGATTTTATCGAATGGAGCTTCGGGTGCGGATTCCGCAGTTATATGGTTTGAAGCGAGAAGACCAACTACTTCTCGAGTCGTAAGAACGTAGTCAACATCCTTAAATCCGCTGTCATTCATAACCGGAATATCGCATTCCGACTTCTTTGATACGCACGGCATTACAGAGACTGAGCAGATTTTTTCTGCCGGGATTCCGAGCTTATTGGCGTAATAGGTCTTGATTATCGCTCCGAACATCTGCTGCGGTGACTTTGATGTGGAAAGCTGAGAAACAAGCTCCGGATATTGGGACTTGATAAATCTTACCCAGCCCGGGCAGCAGCTTGTGAACATCGGATATTTCTTTAGGTCACCGGCCTGAAGCCTTTCGAGGAATTCGGTTCCTTCTTCCATGATGGTCATGTCGGCGGAGAAACTGGTGTCAAATACATAATCGAAGCCCATGGCCTTTAGTGCGCCCGCGAGTTTATTGACGGTCGCAACTTCCGGACTTACGCCCTGTGACTCTCCCCAGGCAGTTCTTACCGCCGGCGCGATCTGAACGATGGTTGTAATTTCAGGATTGTCGATTGCTGCTTGAACCAGGTTGGCATCCTTTCTTTCTCTAAGCGCTCCGACCGGGCAGTGGGTGATGCACTGTCCGCAGATGCTGCAGTCGGATTCCGTGATGCTGTTTGCCTTGCTCTGGTTTACGTCGATTCTTGCTTTTCCACCGGTTCCCGTTAGATCCCAAATCGATAGCGCCTGGACCTTCTTGCAGACTTGGACGCATCGCATGCATTTGATGCAGCGCCCGGCATCCCTGTATAGAGGGAATTCGGATGGCCATTCCCTCTCGTGGTCCGATGGAATATCCGCAGGGAAGTAGTTTTCATAGATATCGAATTCACGAGCAAGAGCCTGAAGCTGGCAGGTTCCGTTCCTGTCGCACATGGAGCATTTGCTGTCGTGTTGGCTCAGTATCATGCATAGATTTGACTTTGCTGCATTTCTGACTTCTTTGGTATTGGTGTGGACTACCATTCCGTCCTTTACCGCAGTATTACAGGATGGTACCAGACCCTTTTCTCCATCCACCGCAACACAGCACATACGGCATGCTCCGATTTCGTTTATCTCCTTAAGATAGCAGAGATGGGGTATGGAAATACCATTGGATTCTGCGGCTTCCATGATGGTTGTGCCTTCTTCTACGCGAATAGGCATATTGTTTATCGTGATACTTACCATGATAGATTCCTCCCTCCTCTGAAACTTCCGAATCCGAAGTGGTCGCACCTCAGGCAGCGTTCGCATTCCTGCTCGGCGGCCTGTCTGGTCATACCCATTGCCACCAAATCAAAGTCGCCTTCAATATCGTCTATCGGTCTGTTTGGCAGGTTCACTCTTCCGCACGGCGGAATATTTGTCATCCTTGGTTCCGGAACTTCTATATCGGTTTCTATGACGTGGGAGTATCCCAAGAAATAGTCGATGTTGTTGGCTGCGACCTTACCCGCTGCAACAGCCTTGATAACCGTGGCAGGACCGGATACGGCGTCGCCGCCGGCGAATACGTTTTTGCTTCCTGTAACAAAACTGGATTCTTCCGCTTGGATTACTCCTCGTTTGGTCTGTAGTCCACTGGATTCAAATGGCTTGGCGTTGATCGATTGACCGATTGCTACGATGACGTAGTCACATGGAATCCTGACAGGGTCTTCATCGGAATTGACAACCGTTGGTCTACCGTC
Organism: uncultured Clostridia bacterium; assembly: GCA_947302715.1. Classification (GTDB taxonomy): domain Bacteria; phylum Bacillota; class Clostridia; order Peptostreptococcales; family Anaerovoracaceae; genus Eubacterium_B. The sequence goes on along the minus strand of CAMYVY010000013.1, from coordinate 37,532 downwards.
TTGACCGATGAAGCTCGTCAGCTGCGGCCTTACCCAAAGGGCAGAGACTTTTCCTTCGCTGTCGAGTTCGATGTGATCGGGTGCCATCAAGGTTCTGATTGCTGCACCCTCCGCCTCGGCTTCCAGAATCTCTTCGAGAAGTGCGGTCATATCATCGATACGCCTTCTGTAGACGCAGCTTACTTTGCTCGCCCCGAGTCTCAGGCTGCTTCTTACGGCGTCCATCGCAACGTTTCCGCCGCCGATTACGCAGACGCGTTTTCCCTTGAGGTCCGGTGCATTTCCTTCACCGATATTTCTGAGCATCATTACTGCACTGATTACATTCTCTCCGTCCTCACCGTCAACACCGAGTTTCTTATCATCGTGAGCTCCTATGGATAGGTAGACGGCATCGTATTTTTCTTTAAGTTCATCAACGGAGATATCGTTTCCGACGCTGGTATCAAGCTCTACGTTCACTCCCGTGTTTATGATATAGTTGATATCTTTGTCGAGAATGTCCTGAGGCAGTCTGTAATCCGGAATGCCGTATCTAAGCATTCCGCCGAGCTTGGACCTTTGCTCGTAAACGGTTACATCATGACCCATTAGAGTCAGATAATATGCGCATGTAAGTCCGCCGGGTCCTCCGCCGACGACTGCAACGCGCTTCCCTGTAGCTTCTTCTTTCTTAGGTGTCTCGATTTCTCCGGCATTGTCAACGGCGAACCGTTTCAGTCCGCAGATATTGACTGCATCATCCACCATAAGTCTTCTGCAATTGTTTTCGCATGGGTGCTCGCAGACATATCCGCATACAGATGGGAAGGGGTTATCCTTCCTGATTAATCGTACTGCGTCCTCATAGCGGCCCGCTTTTATCAAAGCGATATAGCCCGGAACATCAACATGAGCGGGACAAACAAAGGTGCATGGAATGGCCTCCTCAATTCCGTAGAGGCAGCGACCGAATTCGATATGATGAATCATATCTTCTCTCAGTCCATCCAAAGCACTTAAGACCATGTCGCCGGCACCAAAGCCGATGGCACAGTCTGCCGAATCACTGATATTCTTGGCTGTTTGCTCGATGAGGTCCAGTGTTTCCATTGTTGCCTCACCCTCTTTGATGGATTTCAGCATCAAGGTAAGATGCCAAAGACCGACGCGGCAAGGTGTGCATTTTCCGCATGACTGCGCATGACAAAGCCTGAGATAGCTTAAGAGCACATCTACAGGACAAAGACCATGAGGCGATGCTTCAATGCGCTTAACGAATCTGCGGCCCAGGTTATCCAAGGTCTGCTGCCTTAAGTCCGGGGCCTGAATAGTGAGTCTCTTCATAAAAACCTCCCCGTGTTCTTATGATAAAAAAGAAGTAAAGAATAATATGATTGTCAAAGAATTAACTACCCCTATAGTATATATTGAATTTCCATTTGAAGCAATATGAAGTATAATAGAGTGGCAATTATTTAGTTTGCTGTGAATTGCTGTTAGCGCATGATGTGAAAGCAAAATATAATGGCGGAAAATAATGGCGGAAAGAAAAGTAACCGTATCTCCGAATCTATGGGAGTTCTTGAAAAATAAGAAGAAACGTAATATAGTAGTCGAGGTTGCAACTTCTGATACCTCTGATTTTGATGTATCGGAAATCTTTATAAGGACATGTGACAATTCGCATCGCGATTATTTAAAAGAAAAAAAGAAATATCGTGAACTTGCGATTGAGGGGATTAGCCCCGCAGAGGCTGTGGTACTTCTTCCGAACTATCGCATGGAGATAGGCGAAGAGATTCATTTCGACCTCAAAAAAATCTTGTTCATAAACAAAATCACCTATACGGGGATTAAACTTTGAGGCGAATAGGAGGAATAGGGAGTTGAGAAAGTCAATTAATTCTATTGGAAAAAGAGGAATTGAGAAAAAGGTAATTTTAGTTGTCGTAATGCTATTGTTTGTGTTCGCCTTTACGGGCTGCGGAAATTCAAATAGCGATGGCGGCAACACAACAATGAGCAGTAGCAGTACGAGCAGCGATGAAGATAGTAATAGCAGCACTGAAAGCAGTGCAAGCAGTGAAGATAATAGTGAAGAAAGTACAGGAGGATATGGAATGCATCACGTAGAAATCAATGTCAAAGACTATGGAACGATTAAGCTGGAACTGGATGGAGATACAGCCCCAATCACGGTTGAGAACTTTATAAATCTTGCTAACGACGGGTTTTACAACGGTCTCACATTCCACAGAATTATGGATGGTTTTATGATTCAAGGCGGTGACCCGCAGGGTAACGGCTTCGGTGGTTCCGATCAGACCATCAAGGGTGAATTTGCAGCTAATGGAGTGGAGAACAATATCTCGCACAAGAAGGGCGTTATATCCATGGCTCGCTCACAGAATCCGAACAGTGCCAGTTCTCAGTTCTTTATTACCGTTGCTGATTCAGAATTCCTGGACGGAAACTATGCAGCATTCGGGATTGTAACGGAGGGTCAAGACGTTGCGGATAAAATTGCAAGCGATGCTCAGCCGATTGACAATAATGGTACTATCCCCGCTGAGAACCAGCCTGTAATTACAGAGATTGTAGTTGTTGACTAAATCAAAACACATTTTTTGTTAACAAGTAACAATATAGTAATAAGGGCTATAGTATTATTGCCACACATACCATATGCGGTATGTGTGTTTTATTTGATTGTTGAACCTTATTTACAATATGTGTTCGCTAAGTCCTTGGGGGAATCCAATCATCGCGATAATAGAGAGGGGATTATATATGGCGTATTATCCGCTAACAGAAACCATAGTAGACAGCAAAATCCTTGATGAAGAAAAAAGGAATGCCAGGCAGATTGGTGTAATTAGACTTGGAAAAGACAATTTTGTTTTTCGTGCGGGTTTAAAGAATTACTACATTCCATATGCCGACATCAAGAATTGCTTCCGAAGGGTAATGAATGTCCCGGCCAAGATGTGCTGTGGGAACGGGAACTTCAGAGTGGAGAATTTGGTTATCGGCGATGGTGAGAAAGAACTTGCCGTCATCCAGCTCCCCGGGGAAAGAGCTGCGATCGAACTCATGAAGGATTTAAAGGAACGTTGTCCAGATACGGACTTTAATGTTCCCGCAAAATGATTAAAGGGATAAAACATGGATAGGCATATTGTTCTTGATAGAATAGTGGCTTCCTTTTATAGATATTACGACGTCAACACCACGGATCCAATTGAACCATTCGATGTTGAAGCGACATACCGTGGCAAGGATATGCAGTACATGCTTGTAAAGAAAGCCAAGGTATTCGAGACGGAGAATTACGAATTCGTTTATTTTCGTAAAACCGAGAACCTGAGCGAAGAACTGTTTCATCTGCTGGAAGAAGCAGCCTGGGGTGATGGAATGAAAAGAGTGGTGCCACATGAAAACCACAGAAGTTCCGATGTGACCTTGGTCATAGTTGCAGACAACGTAGAGCCTGCATGTGAGCCGCTCATCAAAAAGGCGAAGCGTCAACAGAGTTACAGCTTCGGATTCCAGGGATACAGTGCATTTAGATTGGTAGTTTGCGATCTTTCCAAGGGAAGCGTCCTGAGTAACCGCCGAGGAAGCGACCTGAAGAAGACCGTGAATAATATATTATCTTCAATTCAGTAATGAGTTGATATTTAGAAAGACTTAAATAAGGAGGAGAAGGATGACAGCATTACTTATCATCGTAGCCGCAATTATTTTATTAGTTATCGGCTATATTACCTATGGTAACTGGTTGGTAAAGCAATGGGGAATAGATCCCTCGCGCGAAACTCCCGCAATCACACAGGAAGATGGCGTTGACTATGTTGCGGCACCACCTGCTGTTCTCATGGGTCACCACTTTTCATCCATCGCAGGTGCAGGTCCGATTAACGGTCCTATCCAGGCATCTGTTTTCGGATGGCTACCGGTATTTCTCTGGTGCGTATTAGGCGGTATATTCTTTGGAGGAGTACATGACTTTGGTTCCTTGTTCGCATCCGTAAGACATGGCGGAAGATCCGTCGGCGAAGTTATCGGAGACAGCATGGGAACCAGAACCAAGAAGCTCTTTACAATTTTTGCTCTCTTGGTACTTATCCTGGTTATTGCTTCGTTCGTAAACGTAGTAGCAGGTACATTCTTTACCGCTCCTGACGCCGGAGTAAGCGGAATCACAACAGATCCTAACGGAAACCAGACCACATCCATGATTTCAATCCTGTTCATCGTTTTGGCTATCATTTACGGTATCCTAACGAACAAGGTTGGTCTCAAGACCGGTCCGGCAACAATCGTTGGAATTATTGGTATCATCGCAGCTATTGCAATCGGTATGAATGTTGGTGTTGCAATCGGAAGAACCACCTGGATTTTCATCATTGGTATATATATTGCTATTGCATCGCTGATTCCCGTATGGATTATGCTTCAGCCACGTGACTATCTCTCGAGCTTCCTGCTCTATGCAATGATGGGCGTTGCCGTAATTGGCATCATCTTCTCTGCATTCGCGGGAACGACAGAATTCCAGCTTCCGATGGTAACAGGATGGAAGACGGGCGTAGGAACAATGTTCCCGGCACTCTTCATCACAGTTGCTTGCGGTGCCTGCTCCGGATTCCACTCCTTGGTATCCACAGGTACATCATCAAAGCAGCTTGACAACGAAGCTCATGCAAAGCCAATCGGCTACGGATCCATGCTTATTGAATCTGCGCTGGGAATCATCTCCCTTATAGCAGTAGGTATGGTATTCAACAAGTACACCGCCGGTGAATTCGGTTCTCCTGCAGCAGCATTTGCAGGCGGAATCGCGCTCATGTTCGGTGGAGAAGCTACAGGAATCTACAGAACAATTTACTCACTGCTCACATTGGCAGTATCGGTATTTGCTCTCACATCTCTTGATACGGGAACAAGACTCGGACGCTTCATGTTCAGCGAACTCTTCCTGAACGATGGTGAGGCTTCCTTCAGAGATGCAACAGGTATTCGTAGAATCCTTGCAAACCCAATCTTTGGAACAGCTTTCATGGTAATCATCGGATGCACATTGGGCGGACTTTCCCTCAGCCAGATTTGGGGTCTCTTCGGAGCCGCAAACCAGCTCCTCGCAGGTATCGCTCTCATGGCAGTTGCTGCATGGCTCGGCGACATCGGCAAGAACAACAAGATGTTCTTCTTCCCGATGGCCTTCATGCTCGTTGCAACACTAACAAGTCTCTGCATGACCATAATAAACAAGTTCAAAGGTCTCGCTGCAGGAACTTTGGAAGGACCTATGTGGGGACATTACTTCCAGATCGTATTCGCTATCGCCATGGTGGTTCTCGCTGTAATCCTCATCATCGAGGGACTTGGCACATTCCGTAAGCAGGCTGCGAACAAAGCTGCAGGCAAGAATGTAGAAAAGGCATAATTGAAGTTTTATAAGACAATCGATATGTAGTTTCTTTCTAACGAGTGGGAATGATTCCCGCTCGTTAGTTTTTTCGTATCGCTATTCCAAAGAAACAAGCTTCATCCCGCACACTTTATCATACTAATGCGGTGACGGCTTAAATCGTTGAAATTTGAAGCTTTTTTGGCTGCCGAAACCCCTGATTTTTATTGACACATTCTTGACCATAGTATAGAATTATTCATATATTGATGGTAGTAATTAATATGGTAATGTATTAGGCGAAAGCCTCGATCCACGTTTGACAGGGAAAACTCTTAAACGTGGATTTTTTTATAAGAGGCCGAATCTTAGCTGAAAGGAGCACCTGGGAGTATGCCAATCGTAATTGACGGAAAGAGCTTGACTATTGAAGAAATCATTCGCGTATGCAGAGGCAGAGAAAAGGTGGCTATTGCAGAAGAAGCAAAGGAAGCAATCAACAAATCTCGCGCATACGTCGAAAAGAAACTTGAGGAGAAGGCGGTTATATACGGCCTAACGACTGGCTTCGGGAAATTCGCGAATATCGTTATTTCGCCCGAGGAGACGGCTCTCCTCCAAAAGAACCTGATTATCAGCCATACCTGCTCAATCGGAAATGCCTATCCATCGGAGTATGTCAGAGCAGCGATGCTCCTAAGGGCAAACAACCTGAGCCGCGGTCATTCCGGAATAAGGCTTTCCACCGTTCAGGCTTTGGTGGATATGCTAAATGCAGAGATACATCCGATAGTCCCGGAGAAGGGATCCGTCGGTTCCTCCGGCGACCTTGCTCCGCTATCCTGCATCGCACTCGGTCTCATCGGACTCGGTAGATGCGAATACAAGGGCGAAGTTATGGAGACAGCCAAAGCGTTGGAACTCGAGGGACTTAAGCCGGTTGAACTTGCGGCCAAGGAAGGTCTTGCTCTAAACAATGGCACGCAGATGATGACCGCAGTCGGAGTGAACGTACTTTGGGATGCGCTCAAACTGCAAAAAATAGCGGATATCGCGGTTGCGATGACCGGAGAAGCGATGCATGTAATCAAAAAGGCTTACGACGAAAAGGCGATGATGCTTAGGGGTCAAGAGGGTCAGATAATTTCTGCGGAGAATATTAGAAATCTATTGGATGGTTCGCATAATGCCAAACTGGTTCAGCCAAAGAAGATTCAGGATCCGTATTCACAGAGATGCGCGGCCCAGGTTCATGGTGCATCCAGAGATGCCATAAGCTATGTATATAACGCTGTTTCCAAAGAGATAAATGCGGTTACGGATAATCCGCTCATTTTCCCTGATGAGGATGATGTCATATCCAGCGGAAACTTCCACGGACAGCCAATGGCTTTGGCCTTTGACTTCCTGAAGATAGCGATTTCCGAGCTTGCAAATATTTCGGAAAGAAGAATAGAGAGACTGGTAAATTCCGATTCGTCCGAGGGGCTTCCCGCCTTCCTTACCAAACACGGTGGAATCAATTCAGGCTATATGATTGCGCAGTATGCTGCAGCATCGATGGTTTCGGAGAACAAAATCTACGCACATCCTGCATCGGTTGACAGCATTCCGACGTCGGCCAATCAGGAGGACCACGTATCGATGGGAACCACCGCAGCCAGAACCGCAGCAATGGTCTTGGACAATGCGCAGAAGGTTCTCGGAATTGAACTAATGTGTGCTGCTCAGGCAATCTGGCTCAGACAGGAACTCGGTGAAAACGGAATCGAGAACCTGGCTCCGGCGACAAGGGCTGCATATAATCACATAAGGGAAACCATCGAGCCGATGGAAGAAGATATCATCATGATGGACGAACTTGCCAATATGGATTCCCTCGTAAAGGATGGTGCAATCATAGACGAAGTGGAAAAGGTCATTTCTCTGAAATAATAAAGGAATGGCGAAGATAATAGCCGGAAAAATGAAGTAGTTAAGTGAAGAAATAGTAGGCGAAGAGAATAGGCGAAGAAACAGCGAAGAGTAGTGAAAGGAGAAGGATATGCTTAGCAATAACGAAATCGGTAAATCAATGACAATTTGCTTAGATAACGTACTTCCCGATTATCCTGAATTCAAGGAGGGAATCAGAAGAGCTCCGGACAGGGGATATAGGCTTACCACGGCGCAAACCAGGATTGCGCTAAAGAACGCACTTCGATATGTGCCGGAAGAACTTCACGAGACACTTGCTCCTGAATTCATGGAAGAGTTAAAGAACTACGGCAGAATCTACGCCTATCGCTACAGACCCGAAGGCAGAATCTACGGCAAGCCCATCGACGAATACAAGGGCAACTGCCTGGCGGGCAAAGCCTTCCAGGTCATGATAGACAACAACCTGGATTTCGAGGTTGCGCTCTATCCATATGAACTCGTAACCTATGGAGAGACAGGCCAGGTTTGTCAGAACTGGCTCCAATATAGATTGATCAAAAAATACCTGGAGGTAATAACCGAGGATCAGACCCTGGTTGTTGAATCCGGTCATCCGCTGGGCCTCTTTCCATCAAAGCCGGATGCGCCCAGAGTAATTCTGACAAATTCCATGATGGTTGGCATGTACGACAATCTGGCTGACTGGGAAATCGCCGAGCAGATGGGAGTCGCAAACTACGGACAGATGACCGCCGGCGGCTGGATGTATATAGGACCACAGGGAATAGTCCACGGAACATTTAATACGATTTTGAACGCGGGAAGAAAGGAACTCGGTGTTCCTCAGGACGGAGATCTCGCAGGATATACCTTTGTTTCTTCGGGACTCGGAGGAATGAGCGGTGCTCAACCAAAGGCGGCGAATATCGCAAACGCCGTTGGTGTCTTTGCTGAAGTTGACCGCTCCAGAATAGAAACAAGGCTCGCCCAGGGCTGGGTGAACGTGGTTCTGGACGACCTGGACGAAGTGTTCAAGCTCGCCGAAGAAAAACGAGCAGCAAAGGAAACAATTTCAATTGCATATCACGGAAATATAGTGGACCTTTTGGAGGCCGCGGTTAAGAGGGATTTCAAAATCGATTTGCTTTCCGACCAGACCTCCTGCCACAACGTATATAACGGCGGCTACTGCCCGGTCGGTCTCACTTTCCAAGAGAGAACGGAGATGCTCCACGAGGACAGAGATAAATTCTGCCGCATGGTCGACGAATCGCTCAAGCGCCACTACCAGGCGATCAAAGCGCTGACCGAAGGCGGAACGTATTTCTTTGATTATGGCAATTCGTTCATGAAGGCCATGTACGATGCCGGCATCAAAGAAATCTCCAAGAATGGTGTCGACGACAAGGATGGATTCATTTGGCCGTCCTACGTTGAGGACATCATGGGACCGATTCTCTTTGATTACGGATATGGTCCATTTAGATGGGTATGCCTGTCCGGAAAGCCCGAAGACCTTAGAATTACTGACCAGGCGGCCATGGACTGCATCGATCCGAAGCGCCGTGCGCAGGATAGAGACAATTGGGTTTGGATCAGAGACGCCGAAAAGAACAAGCTCGTCGTAGGAACGCAGGCGAGAATTCTGTATCAGGATGCAGAGGGCCGCAGGGACATCGCGCTCGCATTTAACAAACTGGTACGCGATGGCAAGATCGGCCCGGTTATGATGGGAAGAGACCATCACGACGTCTCCGGAACCGACTCGCCGTTCAGAGAAACATCGAACATCAAGGACGGCAGCAATGTCATGGCAGATATGGCGGTCCAGTGCTTTGCCGGAAATGCCGCAAGAGGAATGAGCCTCTGCGCGCTCCACAATGGCGGCGGCGTGGGAATTGGAAAGGCAATAAACGGAGGCTTCGGCCTGGTCCTCGACGGAAGCGAAAGAACCGACGACATAATCAATTCCGCAATGATGTGGGATGTAATGGGCGGAGTTGCAAGACGCAGCTGGGCCAGAAACGAGAACGCCGTCGAGACAGCGGTGAACTATAATGACAGATACGAAGGCAAGGGGCACATCACAATTCCTTATGTTGCATCCGATGATTTGGTGAACAAAGTCGTCGAAGAGGCACTGAAGTAATAGAGAGGAAGATATGAGTAAGACTCTTATAAAAAATATCGGAACTCTTCAGACCCCTGTTGGAAGCTACAGCCATGGGGGTTCTTCCCAAGGAGAAAATCGGAAGCTCTTCAATGCAGCGATTGTTATTGAAGATGGCGTTATCGCGGCTATTCATGGGAGTGATTCTGGAAGCAGTGATATTCATTCGGGCAATCTGGATGCAAACAGTCTTGATGCAAGCAATCTTGATGTGAGAAATCTTGATGCAATCAATCTTGATGCGGATGACTTTGATACAGTAATAGATGCCGAAGGTATGCTCGTTACGCCGGGTCTTTTTGACGGACATACGCATCTCGTCTTTGGTGGTTACAGACAACACGAGCTCGCCATGAAGCTCGCGGGAGCCGACTATCTGGATATACTGAGAGCGGGTGGCGGCATAATGGACACCGTCAGGAAAACCAGGGCGGCGAGCTTTGAAGAGCTATACGAAAAATCGAAATCCTTCCTGGACGAAATGATGTCGCTCGGCGTAACCGGATGTGAAATCAAGAGCGGCTATGGTTTAAACCGCGATGATGAAATCAAGGCCCTCGAGGTAATTCATAAGCTGCAAGAGGATCATCCTATGGATATTGTTCCGACGTTCATGGGAGCTCATGCCGTACCCGAGGAATACAAGGGAAGAGGCGGAGAATATATTGACTGGCTCTGCGATGAGCTGATGCCGGAGATCAAGGAGAGAAACCTCGCCGAGTACGTGGACGTATTTTGCGAGAGCGAGGTCTTTGATAGAGAAGAGAGCAAAAGATATTTGGAAGCAGGTAAGCGCCTCGGCTTCGGGCTAAAGATCCACGCGGACGAGATTGACGCCATAGGTGGATCCGAGCTCGCCGGAGAGCTAGGGGCGGACTCCGCGGAACATTTGATAGCGATTACTGAAGAGGGGATGAATGCGCTAAGGGACGGACAGACGACTGCGATGCTGCTACCTGCTACCTCATTCTATTTAGGGAAAACATATGCACCGGCACGACAGATGATTGAGAAGGGGATTCCTGTTGCGATGGCAAGTGACTTTAATCCCGGATCATGTCCGTCGCTGAATCTGCAGCTTGTCATGAACATCGGATGCCTCAAATACAAATTAACGCCGGAGGAGGTTCTGACAGCAGTTACGATTAACCCAGCCTGCGCATGCAATAGAGGCGACAAGCTGGGAACCTTGGAAGTCGGTAAGCAGGGCGACCTGGTAATCTGGAATGCGTCGGACTTCGAAACCGTTTGCTACAGATTCGGATCAAACCTGGCGAAGTGCGTAGTTAAGGCCGGAGTCATACAATCATAAGTAAACTAATCTGTAGATAAAAATCAAACATTACAAAATATGTAGTTAAGGTCGGAGTCCCACAATCGTAAGTAAACCAAGCTGTAGAAAAATCCAACTTGACGAAATATGTAGTTAAATCCGGAGTCCCACAATCGTAAGTAAACTAAGCTGTAGAAAAAATCCAACTTGACGAAATATGTGATTAAGGCCGGAGTCCCACAGTTGAAAACAAACTAGGAGAAGAACGAATGCTAAAGAATAAGACGATAGAAGAATTTTTGGAAGTCCTCGGATCTGAGTCCCCGGCACCAGGCGGTGGATCAGTAAGTGCGCTTTGCGGCGCTCAGGGAGCTGCGCTGCTCTCGATGGTATGCGACCTCACCAGTTCGAATCCAAAATACGAAGAGCACCATGAGATCTGCAGAGAGGTTGGAGCAAAGGCCAAGCTCCTCAAAAATGATTTGACTGACCTGATAGACGAGGATACCAGAGCGTTCAACATGGTGTCCGACGCCTTCAAATTGCCGAAGGATAGTGAGCAAGAAAAAATGCTTCGAAAGGAAGCTATCAAGGCCGGAACCCTCGAAGCAACCAAGGTTCCACTCAAGGTGATGACACTCTCGGTCGAAGGACTCTCCTTGGCGGAGCGACTAATCGATTCTTTTAATACGAACTGCGACAGCGACTTTGGTGTAGCAACGCTAAACTTTCTTTCGGCACTCAAGGGCGCATGGTTAAATGTCAAAATCAACATCCCCGGCCTCGATGACGAGCTCAGAGAATTCTTTGAGAAGGAAGGGAAGGCACTCCTGGCAAGAGGAAGCAGGCTTGCGGAGTCTTTGTTCGTGGAGATAGAAGCGCGACTTTGATTTTCGAATGATAGCGAAGCGCGACTTTGAATATCGAATGATAACGAAGCGCGATTTTGATTTTCGAATGATAGCGAAGCGCGACTTTGAATATCGAATGATAGTGGAGCACGACTTTGATTTAATAGTAAAGGAGAAAAAGTAATGGCGAAGATTGTCGAAAGCGTACCTAATATAAGCGAGGGTAGAAACAAAGATATCATCGAGGCTTGTATCGATGAAATTAGAACGACCCCCGGCTGCACGCTCCTGGATTATTCGTCCGACGAGGATCACAACCGAACAGTAATTACATATATGGGGAGCCCGGAAGCTGTTGAAGATGCAAGCGTCAAGCTCGCCAAGAAGACTGTCGAATTAATCGATCTTACTAAGCACGAGGGCGCTCACCCCAGGATGGGTTGCGTCGACGTGATGCCGTTCATTCCGCTGAAAGACATGACGATGGATGAATGCGTTGAGCTTTCGAACAGAGTCGGAGAGCGCATCGCCAAGGAAGCGGATCTACCGGTCTTTTTATACGAGAAATCGGCGACAGCTCCGCACAGACAAAATCTTGCAGCAATCAGAAAAGGCCAGTTCGAGGGTATGGCTGAAAAGGTCAAGGACCCCGACTGGATTCCCGACTTTGGTGGTCAAAGAATCCATCCGACGGGCGGTGCCGTATGCGTAGGCGCCAGGCCGCCACTAATCGCGTATAACATAAACCTTGGGACTTCGGATCTAAGCATTGCCGAAAAAATCGGAAAAATAATCAGAGAGTCCAGCGGCGGTCTTCATGCGGTTAAGGCCATGGGCGTCATGCTCGAGGACAGAAACATCGCCCAGGTCTCAATCAACATGACTGACTATGCGGTGACCCCACTCTACAGAGTCATGGAACTCGTAAAGGCCGAGGCCAAGATGTACGGCGTTTCTGTCGTTGGCTCCGAACTTATCGGCCTTGCTCCCATGCAGGCATTCCTCGATACTGCGGAATACTATCTCCAAATCGAGGACTTCAAGCCCGAAATCCAGGTTATCGAAAATCACCTCCTGTAAAGGTCACGATCTTTGATGAAATATCATTGATGAGTTAGCATTGCCGCGACATATCTGCCGTGGCATTTTTGATGGGTTATCTTTGATGAGACAGCTTTGATGAATTAGCATTGCCGCAATATCATTGATGCAATATCATTGATGAATTAGCTTTGCCGCGACATATCTGCCGTGGCATTTTTGATGGGTTATCTTTGATGAGACAGCTTTGCTGAAGTAGCATTGCCGCGACATATCTGCCGTGGCATTTTTGATGGGTTTATCTTTGATGAGACAGCTTTGCTGAAGCAGATATTTGTGATTAGTAACATAATAGTGCACAAAATATGATAGAATAGCACAACTTTATTCACAGGAGGAAATGAGATGAATGAATTCATGAACAAAGCAGTTGAAATTGCAACGACTGCAGGTAGCAAACTAATTCTTGCCCTACTAATCTGGATCATCGGATCCATTGTTGTAAAAAAGGTAACCAACATGATTATGGGCACCAAGGCCATGGATAAACTCGACGCAACAACGAGGTCTTTCCTTGGAAACCTGATCAAGATCGTGCTAACCGTTGTACTTGTTCTTTCAATTATAAGCGTACTTGGTGTTCCAATGGCATCCGTTGTAGCTGTACTCGCAACATGCGGCGTAGCAGTTGGTATGGCGATGCAGGGATCTCTCGGAAACTTGGCGGGCGGAATCATGCTCATGTTCTTTAGACCATTCAAGGTTGGAGATTACATCGTAGCAGCAGGTGACGAAGGTGTTGTTAAGGACCTGAACCTTTTCTACACAGTCCTAAACAGCCTCGACAACAAGGAAATCACAATTCCTAACGGCTCACTGATGAACTCCAATATCCAGAACTTCAGCGCCGAAGAAAAGAGAAGAGTTGACCTCAAGTTCAACGTTTCGGGCGGCTGCGACATCAACCAGGTAAAGGAACTCATGGAGAGCACCATGAGCAAAAACGACTTGGTCCTACAGGATCCGGCTCCGTTCGCATCACCGCTGGAAGGAGTTCCGGGAGGACTTTCCTACACAGCACGTGCATGGACCAAGAGCGAGAACTATTGGGATGTTTACTTTGACCTGATGAAGGCAATCCCGGCAGCCCTCGGCGAAGCAGGATTCGGAGGCCCGGCACCAACAACCAATGTAAACGTACATCAGTAAACGTACATCAGTAAACGCATACCAAAAGAAGATTAGCAAACGTGCTCAGAAAACGTGTTCAGAAAACGTATTCAGAAAACGTGCTCAGATAAACCAATGGCATGGTCAGTAATGGCTATGCCATTTTCTTTGGGGTGCTTCGCATCTTATCATTTCGTAAAGTAGCTAATCTGTGTACCACCAAAGGGGTTTCGAGGGTAATCCATGTACCAACGGCTCGAAAAACAAGGGCGTGGTACACAGAACAGGCTGAACACAGGTAGTTTCGTGTACCACCAAAGGGGTTTCGAGGGTAATCCATGTACCAACGGCTCGAAAAACAAGGGTGTGGTACACAGAACAAGCTGAACACAGGTAGTTTCGTGTACCACCAAAGGGTTTTGAGGGTAATCCATGTACCAAAGGCTTGAAAAACAAGGGTGTGGTACACAGAACAGGCAGAACACAGTTGGTTTCGTGTACCACCAAAGGGGTTTTGAGGGTAATCCATGTACCAACGGGTCGAAAAACAAGGGCGTGGTACACATAACAGGCTGAACAGAGGTGGTTTTGTGTACCACCAAAGGGGTTTTGGGGGTAATCCATGTACCAAAGGCTCGAAAAACAAGGGTGTGGTACACAGAACAGGCAAAACACAGGTGGTTTCGTGTACCACCAAAGGGGTTTGGGAGGTAATCCATGTACCAAAGGCTGGAAAAACAAGGGCGTGGTACACAGAACAAGCTGAACACAGGTAGTTTTGTGTACCACCAAAGGGGTTTCGAGGGTAATCCATGTACCAAAGGCTCAAAAAACAAGGGTGTGGTACACGTTGGTGCTCAGGCTTGCCTGAAATATCTGCAAGTAGTTAAGAATATGGCTTAGTGTTGCATTTGAGGATGTGATAAATAGTCACAAAGAAGGTGTCTTGACACTGCGTACTTGCTATAAAACCACCGAAGGGAATTGCTGCAAATTCTGAAGAAAAATTCACTTGACATTGGTATGTGAAAATGCTACTATTTCCCCGAAAATAGGGGATTGGACCTCCCGATAGGCCAATACCCCGCAACCCCGAGACGGGATCTGGAACGAATTTCGGAACGGATTTGGGAACGGATTTCGAAACAGGTATCGAGACAGAGTCTGAAACGGATTTCGAAACAGGTATCGAAACAGAGTCCGAAACGGATTTCGAAACAAGTATCGAAACAGAGTCCGAAACGATTTTCTGAACGGATACCGGAAGGGAATACAATCGAATATCGGATTAAAGGAGAAATGAAAATGAAAAAAAGAATTTTCGCAATCGTTCTTTCACTGATCCTGGTGATTTCACTGGCAGCATGTGCGGGAAATACACCGAAGGAAGAAAACGAAAATGGTGGCGGAAACTCAGAAGGTGAGACTACATCAGGTGAACCCGTAATGGGAGGAGAACTGATAGTAGGTGTCACGAACGACCTGGACGCAAGTCTTGATCCCCACGTATCATCATCGTCCGCGGGAACAAGAGAGGTCCTGTTTAATGTCTTTGAAGGCTTGGTAAAGCCTGACTCCGAAGGAAACATCGTTCCTGCAGTTGCTGAAAGCTATGAGGTAAACGATACCGCTGACGTATACAAATTCGTCCTTAGAGAAGGTATCAAATTCCACAATGGAAATGAAGTAACGACCAAGGACGTAGTTTATTCTCTATCAAGAGCAGCAGGCCTGCTCGGCGGCGAACCGCTGGTCAGCGACGTTGCAGGTATCGCAGCAGTCGAAGCTGACGATACAACAAGAACGATAACCGTAACTCTGTCCGCACCGGACGCAGAATTCCTGGCACATGTTACAACGGCAATTATCCCGGAGGGAATCGATCCTGCAACTGAAGCAGTTGGCACAGGTCCGTTTAAGCTTGCATCCAGAACCGTTCTCGAGAGCATCGTATTCGAGAAGTTCGAGGATTATTGGGGCGAGCCTGCGTACCTCGACAAGGTAACCCTAAAGGTAATCGACAATGCCGAAACCCTGGTAACAAGCCTCAAGTCCGGCGCAGTCCAGATGGCTACACACCTTATTTCCAGC
The DNA here is from genome assembly GCA_947302715.1 of uncultured Clostridia bacterium. GTDB lineage: Bacteria > Bacillota > Clostridia > Peptostreptococcales > Anaerovoracaceae > Eubacterium_B. Next base: position 21,621 of record CAMYVY010000013.1, on the reverse strand, counting down.
CAGGTAAACGAACTCCCTGACATGAATATCCTCGAGGGAAGCAGCAATGCTGTACAGGCACTTTATCTGAACAATTCCTTCGAGCCTTTCACCGACGTAAAGGTTCGTCAGGCACTCAATTATGGTATCAACCAGCAGGAAATCCTGGACATCGCTTTCGATGGACACGGAACGCTTCTCGGAAGCAGCATGTTCCCTGCATTCAAGAAATACTTCATGGATGAGCTTACAAACTTCTATCCATATGACCCGGACAAAGCCAAAGAACTCCTTGCTGAAGCAGGAAAGAGCGACCTTGAATTCACGATCACTGTTCCATCCAGCATGCAGCAGCATGTGGACACCGCCCAGGTAATAGTTGAGCAGCTCAAACAGATCGGCGTAAACGCAAAGATCAATCAGGTCGAATGGGCAACCTGGCTCGAGGAAACATATCGCGGCAGACAGTTCGAAGCCACCATCGTAAGCTTTGATGCTCACGGCGTTGCAGCTTCTGACCTACTGGCAAGATTCCAGTCCGACAACGGAAAGAACATGATTAACTTCAACAGCCCTGCATATGACGAAAAGTTCAAAGAAGCAATGTCCACAACTGACGACGCTGCACAGACTGCCGCATTCAAGGAATGTGAAAAGATCCTCACTGAGGAAGCAGCAAACGTCTATATTCAGGACGTAGCATCCTTTGTTGCACTGGCAAAGGGATACGAGGGCTTCAAGTTCTATCCGCTCTACGTCTGTGACTTCTCGACAATTTACAAGACCGAGTAAGCACCAATACCGTATTAAGGTTAAGTACCAAAATCATTTTCGATAAAACATTTCGAATTATGTAGTTAGAGCGTATACAGGAACAGTTTGGGCAGCCTCCGCAAGCAAACTTTCCCGAAGCTATGCTTCGAGGGAATTAGCTACGAAATTGTGGCCCAAGAGAGCGAAGCTCGATTGGCTAGCCACAATTCGTATAACGATTTGCGAGCGACAGCGAAGCAAGAGTTTGAAGGATTGCTGAGGACCAGCTATCCGGGCTGTTACCTGTATACGCCTTAAATAGATATGAAATACATATTAAAGAAAACGGGGATATTGATAATAACATTAATTCTTATATCCCTTTTGGCTTTTTTGGCCTTTCAAATTATTCCCGGGGACCCGACGACGAAGATCCTCGGAACTGACTATACGCCGGAAAGAGCGGAGGCCCTAAGAGAGCAGCTCGGCCTTAATGGCAACATTCTGGAACGCTATTTCAGATGGCTCAAAGGTCTTGTGACCGGCGATCTCGGAATGAGCTATAGCTATTTCCTGCCGGTTAGTGAAGTTCTTCACGGGAAGATCGCTTTGACTGCGGTCCTTTCTCTTCTTTCGTGGATCATCGTTACCGTGATTAGCATTCCCCTCGGAATAATCATGGTCCGCTATCAAAGTCCCATCTTTAGAAGAATCAGCGTAGTTCTAAATCAGGTACTCATGGCGATTCCGCCATTTTTCCTTGGTATGCTTCTCGCGTATATCTTTGGCTTGGTTCTGAAACTCTTCACTCCGGGCTATTACGTGCCCATCTCAGAAGACTTCGGTCGAGGCCTGCTTTACTTGATTTTCCCTGCGCTTGCGATTTCTCTTCCCAAGGCAGCCAAGACAGCAAAGCTCCTTCAGGCGTCCATTCAGGACGAGATGGACAAGGACTATGTCAGAACAGCATACAGCCGCGGGAATTCGCGTTGGAACGTAATCAGAGACCACGTTCTCAGAAACGCGCTGCTACCTGCGGTTACCTATATTGCCATGACGCTGGCTGACATCGTCGCCGGTTCCATAGTTGTGGAGCAGGTTTTCGCGCTCCCGGGACTCGGACGACTTTTGATAACGAGCATCGGCAACAGGGACTTTCCCGTTGCACAATGCATCGTCGTGATAATCGCCTTCGTTGTTGTATTCATGAATTACCTGGCGGACATTGTAACACAATACATTGACCCCAGAGTGAGACTGGGTTAGGAGGCGCCATGATCAAAGGAACCAATTCACATTTCAAGGCCGGCGCCATAATAACGGGAATCATGCTGCTGGTGATTATCATCGGACTATTCTGGACTCCGTACGACCCGAACAAAATGAGCGGTGCGGAGAAGATGCAAGGCCCCAGCTTTTCGCATCTCTTTGGAACCGATAATTTCGGAAGAGATATCTTTTCGCGAGTTGTAGAGGGCGCGGGAGCGACCTTCCTCATCGCGGCTACGACAGTTGCGATAGGCCTAATCGTTGGAATAATAATCGGTCTGATAACCGGATATTACGGCGGTTGGCTCGATGAAATCCTGATGCGAGTTAATGATACTATTCTCGCTTTCCCGAGCATACTGCTTGCGCTGGTGCTGATTGCAATCTTTGGAGGCGGCAAGTATAACATAATCCTTGCACTCGGAATACTGTTCATTCCAAGTTTTGCGCGTTTGGTAAGAACCGAGGTCGCTCGTCAAAAGAACACCGACTACGTGAGAAACGCAAGGCTTATGGGAGCAGGGGATTTTAGAATTTTGTTTGTTCATATACTTCCGAATATAGTTCCGGTCCTGCTCTCGTCGATAGCTATCGGTTTTAATAATGCGGTGCTTGCAGAGGCATCGATGAGCTTCCTGGGTGTGGGCGTGCAGCCGCCGGATCCGAGCCTTGGCAGAATGCTGAACGAGGCGCAGGGATATCTTTCGAGCGCGCCTTGGTACGCAATCTCCACAGGTATCGTGATAATACTTTTGATTCTGGGCTTCGGGCTCTTGGGCGAAGGTCTGGGAGGTGAGCGCAATGGCTGATAATATAGTAGGAAGAATCAAAGATGCGGTGAATTCTCAGATAAGAAATATTCCCGACGACCAAAGACCCACGATGCTCGACATCAAGGACCTAAAGGTCAAATTCATTTCGACCGGAAAAGAAGCTGTTCACGGTATCGACCTCAGAATGGCCCGCGGCGAAAGGCTTGGCCTGGTCGGTGAATCCGGAAGCGGAAAGACCGTAACTGCAATGGCGATTTCGGGACTCATCGAAAGATACAATGTCGAGATGGATGGTGAGATTCTCTTTGACGGAAAGGATCTCAGGAATTGCTCCAGAGAGGAAATGCGAAGCATCCAGGGACGGTCGATCGGAGTCGTATTTCAGGAGCCGATGACGAGCCTTAATCCTCTTATGAAGGTGGGTTACCAAATCGAAGAGACACTTAAACTCCATACGAACAAGACGAAGGAAGAGCGAAAGGCTCTGGCTCTTGATGCGATGGAAAAGGTGGGGCTTCCGGATCCCGAGACAACCTACGACAAGTATCCGCATCAGCTCTCCGGCGGACAGAGACAGCGTGCGATGATTGCGTCCGCGATGGTCATTCATCCGAAGCTTCTCATCTGTGATGAACCAACGACAGCGCTTGACGTTCGCGTCCAGGCGCAGATCCTGGAACTTCTAAAGAGCGTAAGCGAGAATTACGGAATCGGGATTCTATTGATAAGTCACGACCTCAGAGTAATCAGGCATCTATGCGATCGTGTGGCGGTTATGTATCGAGGAGATATCGTTGAAGAGGGCTTAACCGAAGAGGTGTTTGAGAATCCGCAGCATGAATATACCAAAAGGCTTATTGCTGCGATTCCGGCAAGAGAGAAAGTAAAAAATGAAGCATGACACTCGTATAATTGATAAGAGCACCGAACAAAGCGAACTCGTCCTGGACATTCGCGATGTTTCGGTTACATATAGGACATCGACGGTCTTCGGTCAAAAATCCGCATTTCAGGCGGTGAAGAACGTCAGCTTTGATATTAAGCACGGAGAAATAATGGGCCTGGTCGGAGAATCCGGATGCGGCAAGTCCACATTGTCCAAGGCGGTCCTCGGAATGCTGGACGATGCCGAGATTACCGGTGAAATAATCCACTATACTCGCCGTCCTCAGATGGTTTTTCAGGACCCGTTTAGCAGTCTTAATCCGGCAAAATCGATTGGATGGATCATAGAGGAGCCGCTCAGGCTCTTTGGAAAGTATGACGAGAAGGAGAGAAAAGAGCGAGTCCTCGAAATGATGGAACGCGTTGGATTGGAACGTGAGCTGGCTACTCGTAAACCAAGGGAATTATCCGGTGGACAAAAGCAGAGAGTCTCAATTGCGACCGCTCTCATCCAGAGACCGAGGCTCATTATAGCGGATGAACCCGTTTCTGCCCTCGATGTGTCAATACAGGGGCAAATTCTTAAATTGCTTCTTCAGCTGAGGGACGAACTCGACCTGTCATATCTGTTTATCACGCACGATCTGAATGTATGCTATTCGATTTGCGACAGAGTTGTGGTCATGTACAAAGGTGAAGTCGTGGAAACGGGAGCAGTTGAAGATGTCTATCAAAACCCGCAGCACGAATACACGAAAAAACTCCTCGATGCAGCACTGATTTGATGATACAAAATAAAGATGTAGTTTTTATGGCAGTTACCAATTGGGACTGCCATTATTATTACGCTGATAATTCTACTGTATATTGTCGTTATTTTGTGATATCATATAGCGGTATTCTGCCGAGGCCATTCTCGGTATTGTTTTGGAGTATTTTATCATCATGCCTCAAGAAGAGCGCAAGGCTCGCGCGATGGACTTTGTCAGAAGTAAATATGCCAGAAGTTTCTTTGCTCGATATAAATGGAGCTATCTACTTGGGATGGCTATTCTTGTTATAATCGACATTGCTCAGGTTCAAGTTCCAATCATCGTCGGTGATATCATCGACGCGATCGATGACAAAAGCATTACGGAAGCTGATTTTACCAGGGCATTGCTAACCATGTTAGTGATTGCCCTGGTTGTTTTGTTGGGTAGAATCGGCTGGCGTTACTGCATCTTCGGTTCCGCCAGAAAGATAGAAAGAGATATCAGAAACGATCTCTTCTCGCATCTATTGACTCTGCCGAAATCGTTCTTCCACAAACACAAGGCCGGAGAGATAATGGCCTTTATGACGAACGACATCGAAGCTATCAGAATGGTCTTTGCAGTTACGATCATGATGGGCCTGGACACTATAACCATCGGAATCGTAGTCATGTACAAGATGATCGTAAATATCGATTTTCGTCTATCGATAGTTGCGATTATTCCGCTTCTTGCAATCGGCCTTGTTACGAGGTTCATAGGCAGTGAAATCCATAAGCGATTCACAATCAGACAAGAGGCATTCGCCAAGGTCTCTGACTTTATTCAGGAAAAACTGTCCGGCATCAAAGTCATCAAAGCCTTTGTTCAGGAAGAGAAGGAGTGTCGCGCGTTCTACGAAGTGAATTCCGAATCGAGAACCGCCAACATAAGAGAAACCAGAGTAGGCGCAATGATGTTCCCGTTCATGCGCATGATAAGCGGGATTTCCATTGCAATTGCTATCGCCTACGGTGGATATATCTCGATCAATGGAAGAATCAGCGTCGGCGATCTGGCGGCGTTTATTCAATATCTTAATATGCTTGTCTGGCCGATTGCAGCTATAGGAAGAACCATAAATGTAATTACTCGAGGCTCGGCGTCGCTCGCTAGAATAGAGGAGGTCATGAAGACTGAGTCGGATATTCCGGATGTAGGAAGGGAAGCCGAAGATGGAGAGAACGACTCGCTATCCGGTGACCTGGTAGTTAAGGACCTTACGTTTAGATATCCCGGAACGTATAAGGACGTACTCAAGAACATAAACTTTACGATTAAGCAAGGAGAAACGCTCGGAATAGTTGGTAGAACGGGCTCCGGCAAGACAACGCTGGTAGACCTTTTGATGCGTATTTATGATTTTGATAACGATACGGATAGAACAGGAAAGAAGAGAGAGTCACTTGACCTCATGGGAGCGGAGCCGGATTATCAGGGAACTATCTCAATCGGCGGACAGGATATCCGAAAGGTTCCCCTAAGGACCCTCAGAAATACGATAGGCTATGTTCCGCAGGATGATTTCCTTTTCTCTGCATCGGTAGCCAATAATATTTCGTTTGGAGACAGAACAAAAACGATGGAGGAAATCGAGGAGGCTGCAAAGCTTGCCTGTGTTCACGACAACATCGTTGACTTCAAACTTGGCTATGAGACGATGGTAGGCGAGAGAGGTGTCTCCTTATCAGGTGGGCAGAAGCAGAGAATCTCGATTGCGAGAGCTTTGATCCTGAATCCGGAGGTTCTGATTCTGGACGACTCGCTTTCGGCGGTAGATACCGATACAGAAGAACAGATAAAGAATAATATCAGAAAGTATCGTGCGGGCAAGACGAATATTCTGATTGCTCATAGATTGTCCACGCTTCAGGATGCGGATCACATCATAGTTTTGGAGGATGGAGCGATTACGGAAGAGGGTACACACGAGGAACTTCTCGCGCATGATGGCTTCTATGCCGACCTCTATCAAAAACAGCTCCTGGAAAAGATGAGAGAGGAGGAGTACGGTCTATGAACGAATTCGATCAATACCAAGAAGATCAAGCCGTGATGAAGAGCAAGACCAAGCACCCCTTCTGGCGTCTTTTGAAATATGGAAAGCCGCATATCCCTTGGTTTGCCTTGGCCTTGGCAATCATCATGGTGACCGTATGGCTCGAACTAATGCAGCCGAGAATCCTTGGGAATGCCGTCGATAACTTTGTTATAGCAAAGGACGGAGAGGGCGTAATCAAGATGGGCCTTCTGTACCTGGGCACAGTCGTCGGTGAATTCAGCCTTACGTATTTGCAGGCAATGATTCTCGCGATGGTGGGACAAAAAATCATCTTCAAATTGAGAGAGGATCTATTTGGACATCTGACCAAACTCCACATAGGCTTCTTTAACGACAATCCTGTGGGGCGCCTGGTAACCCGTGTTACAAACGACTGCGAGACCGTAAACGAGCTGTTTACCGAGGTTGTTGTAAATATAATCAAAGGCGTTTTCATCCTGGCGGGCGTTGCATATTCAATGCTTACATACAATGTCAGGCTGGCTCTGTATATCTTTATCGTGATTCCGTTTATCGTGGTTGTAACGTGGATATTCACCGTGACCACCAAGAAAATATATAGACGAGTCAGAGCGTTAATCTCGGACATCAACGCCTTTGTTGCCGAGAGAATCATGGGTATTCAGGTCGTTCAGACGTTCACCGCGGAAAAGGACGTCGAAAACGATTTCAGGACCAAGACGGAGAACCTCAGAAAAACCAACATGAAGCAGCTTATGGCATTTGCCTTCTATAGCCCTGTTTCCTACGTTGCGAACATCTCGTCGCTCGCTATCCTGATATTCTTCGGCGGTCATATGGCGGTCGAAGGAGTGGTAACCATCGGTACCCTGGTGGCGTTCCAGCGCTATATCGCTAAGTTCTTCCAGCCGATTCAGGAACTTGCCGAAGAATTCAACGTCATCCAGTCGGCCAATGCATGCGCGGAGAGAATCTTCTGGCTCCTCGATACGGAACCTGAAATCGTTGATGCGGAGGACGCAGTTCACATGGAGCACTTCCGCGGCGAAATAGAATTCAAGAATGTCTGGTTCGCGTATAAGGATGATGAATGGGTTCTGAGAGACGTGTCGTTCAAGGTGAACCCCGGCGAAAGCGTAGCCTTTGTTGGTGCGACGGGTGCCGGAAAGACCACCATCCAGAATCTGATATGCAGATATTACGACATCCAGAAAGGCCAGATATTAATAGATGGGGTAGACGTAAAGAAAATCAAGCTCGACGACCTTCGCGGTCACATCGGCGAGATGCTCCAGGATGTCTTCCTTTTCTCCGGCACCGTGGAGGACAATATCCGCCTGAATGAGATGGACGACATAAGCGACGATGATATTCGTGCCGCGGCCGAGACAGTTAATGCGAGCAAGTTCATCGAGGTGCTTCCGGATGGTTATAAGCATGAGGTCATCGAACGCGGTGCTTCATTCTCCGCCGGACAAAGACAGCTGCTGTCGTTCGCAAGGACACTTGCGTTTAAGCCTGACATTTTGATACTGGACGAAGCAACAGCCAACATAGATACCGAAACAGAAATCCTAATTCAGGATGCTCTCGGTAAGCTCATGGAGGGCCGTACAACCTTGATCGTGGCACACAGGCTATCGACAATCAGAAATGTCGACAATATTCTTGTCATGCATAAGGGCGAGATCGTTGAACGCGGAGACCACCAAAGCCTCCTGGCGCAGCGAGGCATCTACTACAAGCTATACAAGCTGCAATACGAGGACGCTGCATAAACAACACAGGCAAACGGAGCACAGGCAAATCAAGCACAGACAAACCGAGCACAGGCAAATCAAGTACAGACAAATAGAGCACAGGCAAACAGGCCTGTGCTCTTCCTTAATTGCGAAAACGTGCATGTTTGCCCAACAGAGAAAAAATGTTATAATAATCGTGGTTTATTAAGAGAAGCGAATATTCTAAACTACATTAACGGAATACCGTAAAACTGCATTAGCATAGGAGGATTATCAATGAGTATGTATGGTCTTGAGAATTTAGGAATTATCAATGCCAAGGAAGTATATAGAAACCTGACGCCTGCGCAGCTTACGGAGCATGCGCTCAGAAGGGGTGAGGGTACGCTTTCGAATACCGGTGCCCTCGTTGTCAAGACGGGGAAATATACCGGGAGAAGCGCAAACGACAAATTCATAGTCGACACACCGAGCGTCCATGACGACATTGCCTGGGGAAGTGTTAATAGACCGATAGAGCAAGAAAAATTCAACGCAATCAGAGCCAAGGTCATCGCTTATCTGCAGGGCAAGGAGATTTTTATCTTCGATGGTTTTGCTGGAGCGGACCCCAAATATACCAAGGGCTTCAGAATTGTTAACGAGCTGGCGTCACAGAATCTATTCATCCATCAGCTTCTGAGAAGACCGACAGAGGACGAGCTCGCAAACTTCAAAGAGGACTATGTGATTATAGCTGCGCCTGGATTTAAGTGCATCCCCGAGATCGACGGAACACGTTCCGAGGCGGCAATTTTGGTAGACTACGAACAAAAACAGGTCATCATCTGCGGAACCCAGTATGCGGGCGAAATCAAAAAGTCCGTATTCTCCGTGATGAACTACATCCTTCCCAAGATGGGTGTATTCCCGATGCACTGTTCGGCGAATATAGGCGATGATGGCGACAGCGCCGTATTCTTCGGACTTTCCGGAACGGGCAAAACCACGCTTTCGGCAGACCCGAACAGAAAGCTTATCGGCGACGACGAACACGGCTGGGCTGACGACTCCGTATTCAATTTCGAAGGCGGTTGCTATGCGAAGTGCATCAACCTGACAGAGGAAGGCGAACCCGAGATTTATAACGCAATCAAGTTCGGCGCACTTGTCGAAAATGTTGTGATGGACCCGGATACCAGGGAGTTTGATTTCTTTGATGATTCGCTGGCGGTTAATTCCCGCGTCGGATATCCAATCGAATTTATTCCAAACGCTGAGCTTTCGGGTATGAGCCCAAGCGTACCAAAGACGGTTATCTTTCTGACTGCAGACGCTTACGGCGTAATTCCACCGATATCAAAGCTCGACAAGAACCAGGCGATGTACTATTTTGTTTCAGGATTTACATCAAAGGTAGCAGGAACCGAAATCGGTATCACTGAGCCGGTTCCGACGTTCTCCACTTGCTTCGGAGCACCATTCCTTCCTCTCGATCCATCGGTCTACGCGGCGATGCTCGCGGAGAAGGTAGAGAAGTCGGGTGCAAATGTTTACCTGGTTAACACGGGCTGGAACGGAACCGGTAAACGTATGAAGCTCAGCTATACCAGAGCCATGGTAACGGCGGCTCTTACGGGAGAAATAGAAAAATCCGAATTCGTCGTTGACCCGACATTCGGATTCCAGGTGCCTACAACTATTGAGGGCGTACCGAGCGAACTTCTCATTCCAGAAAATACATGGGAGGACAAGAACGCCTATAAGGAGAACTGCAAGAAACTCGCGGAAAGCTTCATAGATAACTTCAAGCAGTATACGCATATGAGCGACGACGTTGTCGCCGCTGGCCCTAAAGCTTAATTAGAGTTTTTAGAATGCTCCTGGCTGCGACGTCATCGCCCATCCAGAACTCCTTGCCGTTCATTCTATCTTGATAGTTCTCTGCACCTTTTCCGAGAACTAAAACCACATCGTTTTCTTCTGCCATCCTAATGGCAGCTTCGATAGCATCATATCTATCCTCGATGAACTCGTATTGATATCCGTCGGGAAAGAATGATGCTATTTCTTTTGCTATTTCACTCGGTTCCTCGTCGCGGGGATCTTCCTGTGTCAAAACGGAATAATCGCCATATTTACCGACCCAGGTTGCATATCTTTTTCGATTGTCCTTGTCGCGCTTGCCGGGAGCACCAAAGACTGTAATAATCCTGTTGACACCTGGCATCTCTTCTCTAACGTAGCGAAGAAGCTGATTGTAACTGTCATCGGTATGGGCATAGTCTACGATGACTTTAAAGTTTTGACCTTCATCGATTATATCCATGCGTCCGGGGATCGAGGGAACATTCTCAAATTCGGATAAGACATCATTAATGTCGAGCCCGGCCTGATGGAGAACCGCAGCTACAGCAAGGAGATTATACAAATTGTACGTAACGTGCATGTTGGTCTTTACGTGACATGATTTCTTTGCTTCACCTTCGTTATAGCATATGTCAAACTCCATACCTTCAAAGGAATACTCTATGTTTGTGGCCAGATAATCAACTTTATCTTTTGTATGATTTGAGTCGTTATCTATTCCATAGGTTACAACTCTTCCTGCACAGGCATCTATCATTCGACTTCCGTAATTGTCGTCGATATTTATAACTGCTACGGCATCAGGCTTCAGCATCTTGAAGAACAAAGCCTTGGAGTCGCAGTATGTGTCCATATCTTTAAAATAATCAAGATGCTCAGGAGTTAAATTGGTATAGATGGCATAGTCAAAGTCGATTGCATCCACTCTTCCTTGAACCAGCCCATGAGAGCTAACTTCTATAGACGCTGCTTCTGCACCATCGTGAAGCATTTCGGATAGAATTCTGTGAATATCAAGAACTCCAGGGGTGGTGAGATTGACGCCATAGGAATTATGGCGCTTTTCCGTAGAGGAGTTTGATTCCTCGGAATTGGAGTCTTGTCCGAGCTTGGCCCCGATGGTTCCCATATAGGAACATGGAGCGGCATATTTCGAATAGATTTCGGAAATCAGATAGGCGATGGAGGATTTGCCGTTGGTTCCGGTAACTCCAAACATTTTGAGCTTCTCACTCGGAAATCCAAAAAAAGAATTTGCCGCCTCGTTTAGTGCAGCCAGTGTATCTTCGACCTTGATGTATGCCGTTCCGCCATCTTGATGGAAGAGAATGTCGTGCTGATAAACTATAATTGATGCACCTTTTTTTGCGGCATCCTCCGCAAAGTCATGTCCATCCAAGGAGGAACCCGGGATACAAAAGAAAATGTCTCCGGGCTTTACTTTTCTCGAATCTATTTGTAAATTCATATATAACTCCTATCATTCTTTTATCGCTATTCTACCACAGTTGCGAACAAAATGCTCGAATATCTCTTACATCTTGAAAATTGAATCTCTTTCATATATATTAGTAACGTTCGCATATAATCATATTTTTAATTCGACATAGAAAAGAAAATGATAACCATAAAAGACTGTATTAATTCGCTTAAAGAAGCGGGTATATTGTTTGATACTCATGATTGTTCCGAAGTGGATATAAAGAGCATTTCATTTAACTCAAAAGAGGTTGAAGAAGGATGCCTGTTTATCTGCAAAGGATCAACATTCAATCCCAAATACCTGGTAGATGCAATTGGTAATGGCGCAGTTGCATACGTTTCAGAACAGCGATATGAAAATCTGCCAAAAGAAATCCCGGCAATAATCGTTGATGACGTCAGGAAGGCTATGACAGAAATAGCGCTTCTGTTTTACGATTATCCATCGCAAAAGATTGATATTGCGGCGGTTACGGCAACAAAGGGAAAAACAACCTTCGTGCATATGCTTAAATCCACAATAGAGGCTTGGGAAGAATCTTGTGGACTCATTTCAACAATTGAGATGTTCGATGGTAAGGAAAGAGAAGAGAGCTTTAATACGACGCCCGAATCACCGGATTTACAAAAGTGGCTTGCGCAAATGGTTTCAAATCATGTGAAACATTGTGCACTGGAGGTTTCCAGTCAAGGCCTCAGATATGGAAGAACGGACGGAACAAGGTTTAAGGTCGCGTCATTTATGAATATTGCCCGCGACCATATCAGCCCAAGTGAGCATAAGGACTTCGAGGACTATTTTACGGCAAAGCTTAAGATCTTCGAGCAAACGGAAGTAGGCATTGTGAATCTTGATATGGATTATTCCGATAGAGTGCTCGAATATGCCAAGTCAAATGCGAAGAAAGTAATAACATATAGTTTGAACGACGAAGGTGCGGATTTTTACTGCCATGATATAAGAAAAAATGGAGGATATACCGAATTCACGATCAAGAGCTCTTACTTTGATGACGGTGAAAAGCCCACGGATGAAGTATTTGAGATATCCATTCCGGGTTGGTTTAATGCTTCCAATGCCACTGCAGTAATAGCATCATGCCTGATTCTCGGTGAGCCGGTTGACCTGATAAAGAAAGGAATCAAAGACGCCAAGGTTGATGGTCGAATGGAAATCTTCTCAAGTGATGATGGGAAAATTGTTGCTGTGGTCGATTATGCTCACAACAAACTCAGCTATGAAAGTCTTTTCAGTGCCATGGAAAAGGACTATCCGGAGCATTCCAAAAATACGAGGATTATCTTCGGTAGTGTTGGTGAAAAAGCATTTGAAAGAAGAGAAGAACTTGGCACCATAGCCGGTCAAAGAGCGAAGCTCTCGTACATATCCGCTGATTATCCGGGAAAAGAGCCCTTTGATAAAATCGCTTCCGAGATAGCGTTCTATGTTGAAAAACAGGGAGGTGACTATAAAATAATCGAAGACAGAAATATTGCCATAGAAGAAGCTATAATGACTGCCGATGGACCTACTCTTATTATGGCTTGCGGATTCGGAAGACTGAACTGGCAAAAATACGCTGACGGCTATGTGCCTCGTGAAAGCGATGTGGAATGCGTTGAGAGATGCATTAAGGAATATAACAGATTACATAAATCATAGTTAGTAGATGTGACGCATCTTCTCTTATGGGTACTGTATAGGTGAAAGGCCTTTTGTTAGAGACGGCTCCTTGTGGGTTGTCTCTTGGTATTCCGAAGGGAATCCGTTGAGGATGATGAATGATGAACAATAGTACTATGAACAAAAAATCCGATGCTGAGATTATAGATTTGTATTTTGCACGCGATGAGCGTGCGATACTGGAGACTCAGAATAAATACGATCCGTATCTCAGGAAGGTTTCAGGAAATATCATAGATAACCCCGAGGATGTATCGGAATGTGTAAACGACACATATTTGGGCGCCTGGAATACCATACCGCCGACCAGACCGAACATCTTTCGCATTTTTCTTGCGCGAATTACCAGGAATCTGTCTTTAAAAAAACTGCGCGCGCACTATGCCGAGAAAAGAGGCGGAGGGGAGGCAATTCTAACACTGGACGAATTTGAAGAAGTGATTCCGGATGGGAGAAAAATTGATGAAGGACTCGAAGCAGAGGAACTGAAAACTTTGATAGAAACCTATCTATCAGAGAGAAACGAAGATGAGAGAAAGATTTTTCTCTCGAGGTATTGGTATTTTGATTCCATTAAGGAAATCTCGGATCGCTTTGGCTTTACCGAGAGCAAGGTCAAGATGACGCTGAAGCGGACGAGGGACGACCTTAGACTTTTCCTGGAAGAGCAAGGAATCATCATCTGATAAATAGAATGTTCAACTGAGAAACATTTAAAAAGAGGGTATTTTAATATGAAGAGTGAAAAACTTCAAGATGCAATTGGTCTTGTTAAAGATGAATATGTGGAAGAAGCTCAGAATAACGAGGTCGAAGTCAAGGAAGCTGACTATGAGAAAATAATACCGCCGGGCTACAAGGGAAACAGTTGGGTTCAGATGGCAATGAACAACGAGCGTCAGTCAAAGATAAGAAAGGGAAAAGGCTTTAACAGTCAGCATCTCCAGAAAATCTCCGTTGCCATTGCATGCGTTGTCCTGGCGATTATTGTTGGAATCCCTGTAGCTCAAAACTTTTTCGGTCTAAAACTTGCTTCAACGACAGAAGAAAAACCTGAATCTTCAACTGTGACGGAAGAAGCCATGGAATCCGATGAAGCTAAAGAGGCGACTGACGCAAGCGGAGCTGCCTCGCCATCAGTGGAAGCGGATACGAATGCAGAAGATGCTTCGGTGGAGGCTGCCGCGGAAGGTGAGACCTGCATCGTGGGTGAGCCTACAGATGGAGATATTGATATCAACATAGATGAGCTGCCATCCCAGGGAGAAGCCTTTGTTCTTACTGCAGCCGAGTGGCGCGATAACGATAACTGGCCTTTCTTCACAAATCTCGTGAGCTCCGGAATAATCGAATTCCCATCATACGGAATCGATCCAAGATTCCGCATCAAAGTCACCGTGGCGGATGAATCGGGGAATCCATTGGAGGGCGAAGAGGTTACGCTCTACGATGAATATGATAAAGACGTATGGACGGCGAAGTCCAATAAGGACGGAGTCTGCTATCTTTTCTATCCGGAAGGAACGACTCCGGGCTACGTGATTTCAAACGAAGTCGAAGCGGCGCTCGAAGTTGCGGTATCGAGTGGAGAGGACTTTCAATCGTCTGTCTCCGTATCGATCCTTGATGATGTTAGCATGGTTATACCAAAGAGGGCTCAGGACAAGGTCGAAACTCAGGTTATGTTTATTGTAGATACCACCGGATCCATGGGAGATGAACTTGCGTATTTACAGATGGATTTCGCTGCGATTGCGGAGGAAACCGCCGACAGCACCGTTTGGTTCTCCACGAACTTCTATAGGGATGCGGAGGATGAATATGTAACCAAGACCAACGAATTCACACAGAACCTTGCGACAGTTCAGAAGCAGTTCAGCGATGAATATGCGTCCGGTGGAGGAGATGCTCCTGAAGCTGTAGCGGATATCCTCGCCGAAACCATTACGTCAAACGATGAATGGAGAGAAGATTGCAACAAGGTCGCCTTCCTGATCTTTGATGCTCCTCCTCATTACGGAACCGAGGGTGTGATTGACGGAGCAGTGAGATCGGCAGCAGCGAGAGGAATCCATTTGGTTCCTGTGGTTGCATCAAATGCTGAAAGAGATACCGAGATCTTCGGACGTGCGCTTGCAATTGCGACCGACGGTACCTACGTATTCCTGACGGATGATTCGGGAGTGGGTGAATCGCACCTCGAACCGATTGTGGGAGACTATACGGTGGAACTCCTCCACGATGTGATTGTCCGCATAATCAACAGCTACAAATAGAAATATTCCGAAATGAAAATGAGACTTTCGTTTGGAGTGTGATGTTGTTTGAGCCCGTAGGGCGAATTCATCACACTCCCGAAAGTCCTTGTTTTTATGAGGCTAATATTTCATCGTCCAAGGCCTACTATTCCACCCAGATTACAGTACTGCGTATCGTATGATTTATAAAGAGAAATGAGGGGGTGCTACGCATTTTATAATGGACGATAAATGGCGATTATGGTAGTATGAAGTATGAGCGAGAGAACGATACTGTTATCACTACAAATTATAAAGTGCCTTGTGGCGATTCTAATCGGAATTCTCGAGGGGAACGGGGCAGTGTATTTTTTTAACAAGATGCCCGCCGTGTGGTTTTGTGACTACGGCGAAGAACCCACTCCGGAGATGAAGGATCCCTACGTTCAGCGTGTCAAAAGCCATCCCTGGAAATATATATTTACCATGGCTTTTGTTATTCTGAATATAAAAATGGCGGTGGATGACTGGCAGTTTGCGCTTCCGGGAACCATCGCTCTTTGGATTCTGTTGGAACTCTCAATTGCAGACATCAAGTATAGAATAGTGCCAGACCAGCTGCTTATTTTACTTGCGGTTACAGGCTTAGGGTTTTTGCAATACCATTCATCTTGGATTCAGGCGGTTTACGGCGCGCTGATAGGCTTTGCGCTAATGGGAATAATCGCAGGGGTCGGAAGGCTCCTCTATCAAAAGATGGCTCTTGGAGGAGGAGATATTAAACTCTATGCCGTCCTTGGATTGATAGGAGGTCCAAAGGGAATACTCTTTATCTTTGTTGTATCAACTCTGGTAAGCGCCGCCTGGTTTGTTGTGCAGCTTGCACGAAAGAAGATGAAAAAGACCGACACCCAGCCGATGGTTCCGTACATAGCTGCGGCGGCTGCCGCATACATAGTTTTCTTCTGGGATATGTCGCTGATTATATGATTGATGAACTCTTTCTTTGGGTATGAAAAACGTTCTTCTAACAATTGAATATGACGGAAGCGCATTTCACGGATGGCAGGAGCAACCGGGGCTAAGAACCGTTCAAGGCACACTTCAAGAGGCTCTCTCCAAGGTGATCGGTTTTGATGTCCACGTAAACGGAACAAGCAGAACCGATGCCGGGGTTCATGCACTTGGCCAGTGTTGCAGCTTCAGCGGGGATTTCGGAATACCTGTTGCCAACATCAAAGCTGCAGTAAACAACCTTCTTTCAGAGGGAAGAACCGGGGCTGGAACGAAGCCGGGAGACATTAGGATTGTGGATTGCAGAGAGGTTCCCGAGGACTTCCATGCTCGCTTTGATTGTAAGGGTAAGACATATAGATACATATTAAGCACAGGGCAGCCCGATATCTTTAGGCGTAATTACTGCTATTTTGTTGATGGACTTAGAGAAGCTGTTAACGATGAGGAAAATGACTCGGAAGCAGCAGTCGCCCTTGATGTAGAAAAGATGAGGGAGGCTGCAGGACATATCGTTGGTGTACACGACTTTGCCTGCTTTCAGTCTTCCGGTGGAATCCCGAGAGAGACAACGGTAAGAACCATTTACAGCTTGAAGATAATAACATCTGCTGATTCAAATTCAAATGGAAACATAGATGATTTGGTCATAGAAGTTACCGGTGACGGTTTTCTCTACAATATGGTGAGAATAATAGTTGGGACCTTGGTCGAGGTGGGCCTTGGAAAACGCGAACCGGATTCCGTTAGCGAGGCGATTGAGGCGAAGGACAGAAGATTGGCGGGGCATACGGCCCCTGCAGAGGGACTCTATCTCGCCGTAATATACTTTGATAAAGACGAGATTCCTGATTATGCAAGCATTGTATGAGGCTCGATATTTGCAAAAAATGAGAATGTAATATAGAATGAATTATTGGATAAAGATTAATAGAGAAGGATTTTGGTGTAGTCGTGTATTTTAGAGATATTGCTTTTGATGATGAGAATTCTGCCGGCCTTAGCTCCGGTGCCGTCGGTGAAGCGGAACGTCCCACGTGGGATGAATACTTTATGGAGATGGCAGAACTTACCGCCAAAAGGTCGACATGCCTGCGTCGCCATGTGGGTGCGGTGATAGTGAAGGATAAGCACATTATAGCCACCGGTTACAATGGAGCACCAAGGGGGCTATCCCACTGTGCGGACCTCGGCGGATGCCTTAGAGAAAAACTCGGGGTTCCGTCCGGCGAGCGTCATGAACTCTGCAGAGCGCTGCATGCCGAGCAAAACGCGATAATCCAGGCGGCTACCCTCGGTCAAAGCATCGAAGGCGCATCTATTTATATAACCCATCAACCCTGCGTTATCTGTGCAAAGATGATAATAAACGCCGGAATTGATAAAATCGTTGTTAAAGAAGGATATCCTGATGAGCTTTCCATGGAGCTTCTGGAGGAAGCGGGAAAGCGCGTAATAATGGCACATGATTAAAAATGGCTGAGATAGTATTAGACAAGAAGAAACTCAACAAAAAATTAGCAAGACTTGCAATTCCAATAGCTATACAGGGCATTGTATCCTCCACCTTAAGCATGGTTGACAATCTGATGGTTGGCTTCCTGGGGGAGACGGAGCTCGCTGCTGTAGGAGTTGGTTCCCAAATTTTCTCAATACATTTTATGTTCCTGTTTGGGCTGATCGGTGGGTCAGCCACTTTTATGGCGCAATTTTATGGCGTCGGGGATATGAAGAATATCAGAAAAGTCGCAGGACTGGATATAACCATACTGGCGAGTGTGGCGCTCATGTTTTATTTAGGCGTTTACTTCGGAGTAGATAGTATCCTTGGCTTCTATACCCGTGATCCGGCTGTTCACGAACTGGCAAGGGAATATGTAAGAATAAATAGCTTCAACTTTTTCTTTCTTGCCATATCCGCACCTTTGGAGATGGCGTTTAAAGCTACCCAGCAGTCCAGGGTACCTATGATTTCAAGTACTCTGATTTTTACAACGAATACGCTTTTAAATTACATTCTGATATTCGGAAAATTCGGCGCGCCTCAGATGGGTGTTGCCGGGGCTGCCTTGGCCACTGCAATAGCGAGGGGACTCGATGTGGTTTTGATGCTGTTTTTTGCCTCGAGAAACAACAATGTCTTCAAAGGGAATATTCTAAGCTTTTTCGGATGGGAGAAAGCCTTTGTGAAGAGGGTTGTTAAGAATGCGACCCCGACAACGATAAACGAGCTGTTGTGGAGTTTGGGCCAGTCGATGTATGTCGCTGCGTTTAACCGTATAGGAACGACTGAGTTTGCTGCATTCCAGGCGGCGAACACAATAGCGAATATATTCTCCTTTGCCGGATTCAGTATCGGAGATGCAACCTTGATTTTGGTCGGTGAGAAGCTGGGCGAGGGCAAGAGAGAAGAAACCTGGGAAATGTCCAAACACCTCCTCAAGGTTGGGACAATCCTGGGTGTAACCCTTGGTGCAATTCTCATGATAGTAGCTTGGCCGCTGGCTCACCTCTTCAGACTGTCTGCAGTCGGACAGGTCTATACATTTAAGGTTATCCTGGTAATTGGTGCGTTCCTGGGACTGCATCTTTACAACGGAATCCACATTACCGGGACGCTTAGAGGAGGCGGTGACACTCGCTTCGCAATGTTAGCTGAAAGCTTTTGCGTATGGTTTGTGGCTGTTCCGCTTGCCTTTATTTCTGCAATGGTTTGGAAGGTTCCAATCCATTGGGCTGTGGCAATAGTACGGTTAGAAGAGGTGACCAAGTTCTTCATATTGACCAAGCGCTATATTTCAAAGAAATGGCTTAACGTCATGATTCGTGGCCTATAGATTTATTTCTCCCTCGGCGAGGATTGCAGCTTTTCCACCTACTCTAATCTTACAGGTTTCTCCTGCATCCAGGGTGGTGAGAATCTCGGATGGCCTTCCCATGGCTTCGCCTTGAATGAATCGGCACGTTGCCTTGGTGCCGATTTTTTGGTTGAGGCACAGATAATATGTAAGAGCACCGCTCGCCGTTCCGGTAGCGGCTTCTTCGTCAATCTCATATAGCGGCGCAAAGTTCCTGGCGTGGCATACCAAATCCGTTTGCTGCTCGCTTTGATTTTCCGCTATCGTAAAGGCGTGAACTCCGGTGACGTTATATGCCTTTGATAGTTCTGTCAATGCTTGTAAGTCCGGCTTTAATGCGTGCAGATCGGCCTCATTCGAAACGGGTAGAATGATGTCCGGAAGTCCCGTGGAAATAATCATCGGAAAAAGACCCAGGCTTTGATCGAATTCGCTTCCCATGATATCGTAGAGCCTGTCGAGTTCCACCGCATCCTGAATTGAGGCGATATGCCTTGGCTCCGCCATATCCATCATCACAAATTCGGGTTCACTTGTGTCATCGGCGGTGCTTTTTCCGTACTGGACTGTTATCTCGATATCACCTGCCTTGGTATGTGCTGTGGCATTAGAAATGAATGTAGTGGCAGTGTCGTGAGGTTTTGTAAGAAGCCCGGCCTTTGCAAGACAATAAAAACTCGCGATAGTCGCATGCCCGCAAAGGTCGACCTCGGCTGCCGGAGTGAAGTATCTTACTTGATACTCGCTTTTGCCGCCGGAGGCAGTTTTGATAAATGCCGTTTCCGAATATCTGAGCTCGGCCGCAGTTTTTCGCAATGTTTCATCGTCGGGGAAATCGCAGCCTTCCGGAATCAAAACCACCCCCGCTGGGTTCCCACCAAAGATCTCATTTGAAAAAGCGTCTGCGATAAAGAATCTCATGTTGCACCTCCGTCTTGATACTTTCGTTTCCATAATTCTACCATAGTATTAGGCTTACATGTATGTTTTTTGTTAAGCGACCCTTGACGTCAAAACCGGAATTACCGATTTGGGTGCCAATCAAAAGAAGTAATCCATGTTTTAATAATATGGCTTGTTACAAATGAGAATTGTGGTAAAATACCTGTGGTTTACTGTGGATAATACATTGTGAAACGTGTTAATAATTGTTGGAGTAGATAAAGAAATTGAAGACGATAAATAAGGCTGAAGCAGGTGTTAACAGCGATGGATTTATATCAAGGTACGCACGCATACTGGTTGTACTGGGCGTTATCTGTGGTGCAACATCGGGCGTGCTTGGAAAGACGATAACTGCACCGTCGCTTGCCATTGGATTTTGGAGGCTTACAATGGGCCTTCCTTTTTTCGCTATCCCCGTGTTCCTAAAGGAGCGCGAGGAACTGATGATGATCCTCACCAACACCAGGAAGTGGCATCGAAGCAGAAGGAAAAAAGGAAGCAGAAGTGAGACTTTAATAGAAGGGCTTGAAGCACCGGGAAGTGCCGAAGGTGAAGAGCCGGGGAGAAGGGACCTTGCATTTGCGTGCTTTGCCGGGATATTTCTTTTCGCTCATTTCTTTTGTTGGTTCAATGCTGTAAAGCTGACCAATATTGCAAGCGCATCAATTCTGGGTGCACTTCATCCCTTGGTTGTAGTCTTTATCTCTATTGCTGTATATAAAAAGAGAATAGGAATCAAGCAGATCGCCGGAATCACCGTGGCCATAATTGGTGCATGCGTAACCGCTGGTCTTGACTACAGCAACCTGAGCCAGGGGCATTTTACGGGAGATGTATTTGCGCTAATGTCTGCCGTGTGCATGGGACTATACTTTGCGCTGGGAGAAAAGGGCAGAGAAAACATGTCCGGAAGCCTATATGTATTTATTTTATTCGCCAACTGTTGGTTTTGCTTTTTGATAGCGATGATAGTTACGGGAACGCCCTTCTTCGGCTACCCTCCCATGGATTATATTCTTCTAGTTGCCATGACCATTCTTTGTCAGATAGGAGCACATGCCATATTCAATCTATGCCTTGGACATGTGGATTCCGTCTATGTTTCCGCCTGGGAAACAGCCGACTGCGTTTTCGCATCTATGTTTGGGTTCGTGCTCCTTCACCAAGTTCCGACAGTATGGGGCATTATAGGCTGCATATTGGTTGTGGCAGGCCTTCTCTATTACAATTTCCAGGAATCAAGGCAAACGCCAAAAGAATAACATCCCTCACTTTAATAGTGTACCACGGAGACAGTTTTGATGGTAATCTGTGTACCACAGGCCGAAATAACAG
>CAMYVY010000012.1 GCA_947302715.1 uncultured Clostridia bacterium | reverse complement strand
CACGATTCTGAAAATTATTCAATTTTCTCTTGACTGATCATAGTTTGTCACCTCACTCGGTTCAGATGATAACACAGAGTTTATTTGTCTGTAAACTATGCATCTTAGGGGAACCCTTCTGGTGCCATGACAGGGTAAGGACAGAGGCTTTACGAAACAATCGAAAAAGGATACAATTATTCATGCCAAAAAGAGTGAAAACCAATGTAATATTTGTCCGAATTATGTAGGAAACTTAAAATAAGATGGATCAAAGAAAGCAAACATACAATTTAAATAAGGGAGAAACTCTTTCAATCGGTAGATCCGCTGATTGCAATATTACTGTTGACAGTGTAAATGTGGCACTGAGACAGGGACGATTTGAGAGGACAGATGATGGAGCGTTTTTTAGGCCAATCAAATCAAGCGTCAAAACTTATTTTAACGATGCTGAAATCAGGAACCAAAATGTGCAGCTTAAAGATGGTGACTGTATCTCGTTTGGAAACATAAGGGTGATTGCATCTAACAATGCTTCCATGCTTGAAGTGTTCACTCCTATAGCAGGCGACTATCTTTCGGTGCGTGGACTAACCTGCGGTGGCTGGAGAATGGACGGAATTCCCAAAAGGCACATTATACTCGATAACGTATATGTCGATATTCCTGAAGGCAGTCTTGTTGCAATACTTGGAAAGACCGGCTCCGGAAAGACGACGTTTATGGACGCAGTTATAGGCTATAGGTCGATTCAAAAAGGTGAGGTTCGAATAAACGGAATCGATGCGATAAAAAACAAAGATATTTTATCCAGCAAAATTGGCTACGTCCCGCAGACCGACTTGTTCAGGGGGACCCTAACGCTGAATAGCACACTCAAATATATTGCAAAGCTTAGACTTCAAAAGGACATTACCAACCAAGAAATCCAGGAAAGGATTGATAAAACTCTGAGTGATTTAAAATTCAATCCCGGCGACGGTAAGAAGAATATGAAAGTTCTATCAGGGGGTGAAAAAAAGAGGGCAAGCATTGCGCAGGAACTTATTTCTGAACCGCAAATCATCTTCCTGGATGAACCAACATCGGGTCTGGATCCACATACAGAGACAGAGCTTGTTAACCTGCTGCGGAGTTTGAGTAAGGAACAGGGGAAAACCCTGATTGCGATTACCCATACTATAAAAAATATAAATCAATATGATAAAATTATATTCTTTGGACCCGGAGGAAGACTATGCTTTGACGGTTCACCTGAGGAATTAAGGGAATACTTCGGTGTGGAAGAAATTGAGGATGCATATCCTATTGTAGAGGAACATGCAAAGGAACTATCCGAGAAGTGCAGAGAAAAATACAAGATAAAAATCTAACCATGATTTGTGAGTTATAGGTAGGAGAATGGGAAGTAAAGGAAGCTTTTTTAGACAAACAGGGATACTGTTCGGTAGAACACTTGCAGCCTTTTTGAAGGACTGGAAGAGACTATTAATCAGTGTTGCAATTCCGGCGGGAATAGCCTTGGTTATAGTTGTTTTTTGTAACAGCGACAGAATCGGAAAAGTATTCGAGGAAACCAGGTTCACGATTTTTATAATTGTTGCGGCTGCAATCTATATGGGAATGTTTAATTCCCTTACCTTGGTATGTAAGGAGAGAGAAATAATAAGACGTGAACTCATGACAGGAATGAACAACTACGCCTTTGCAACATCAACCATGATTCTTCAACTAATTATAGTTTCAGTACAGGCGCTGGTGTTTACTGCGTTTTACAGTTGGCATCTAAACCTCGACTTTGTTGAATATCCGGTCCTGTTTGGGAATACTATGGTGGCCATATGGCTAAGCTTGATGCTCATAATGATGGCATCCTCAGCTCTTGGTCTTGTAGTATCCACTGTCGCACTTAAGTCTGAAATAGCAAACTTGTTTGCTCCACTAATAATAGTCTTTCAAATGGTTCTTAGCGGAGTTCTATTCACACTTAAAGGATGGAAGAAAACGATATCCTACGGAGTAACAAGTAAATGGGGAATGGATCTTCTTGGATCGATTATGGATATTACATCCTTGCCGAAGAGGGCGGCAACCTATTCTGATGGGGCTGTTGTGGCCGCATTTCCTCAGCTTGGAGAACTAACTGACAATGAAAAAGCTATATATGCAAGCGATATAGTGCATGTGCTCACATGCGTAATGGTTCTGATACTAATGATTATAATTCTTACACTTCTATGTGGACTCCTACTAAATTTAGTCGTCAAGAGGTACAACAAAAGAGATTAGGGAAACCCACCAAGAAATATAAATCACACTCTGTCTAAAACTTTACAACCTCATTTTGGATATGTACTCCAAAGAGGTTGTATTATTTTGTTGTAAAGAAAAGAGCAGAGATAGAAGGAGGAAAAGAAATGACAAAGGTTATGAATCTTACAAAGAAGGCAAACAAGGGAGACAGAGCGGCAGTAGCAGAACTAATCAAAATGTTCGAAACAGGAGACGGTGTCGAACAGAATTTTGATACTGCTGATTTCTGGGCCGCAAGACTCAATGACCTTGATGAAAAGAAGTCGGGAAAACCCATGGGGAGAAAAATGAGTTCGCTCACTATAATACTCCTTTTGGGAGTGCTATCCCTGATAGCATTCATAGGTATTTCTATTTATAGATTCTATCCTGCGGTAGTGGCGTACCATGCATTGGAACAGGGCGACTTTGCTACGGCCCTGGAACTTTTCAATGAGGATATAGACGGCAAGAAGCTGGCTGAAGATTATTTCAGAAGCAAGGCCTTTTCGTATCTAAAAGATATTGAGTCGCAGTATAAGTCTGGGAAACTGTTGGATGATGAAATGAAGGCAGAGATGAAGGAACTGGTAAAGTTCGGTATTGATAGTGTTTCATCAAAGAGCCAGAAATATATCGACGACATTGATGGCATGGAAAAAGCCGTCAACCTTTTAAGTGCCTTGGATTATGAAGGGGCTATAGATGCACTTAATTCGATAGATGTGGAAAGCATCAAGTATAGGGAGGCCCAGGGACTCTTGATGTCTGCAACAAAAGAGTTGGAGGACAGCATTCTGGGCAAAGTGGGTAATCCTGAAAACTTCGATGCATGCATCGAAGCAGTTGATGTAATTAAGGAAGGTTTGGAGACTATTCCTAATAGCAATTCCTTGATAAGCAAAAAGGCAGAAGTAGAGGTTTCTGCTAATGGATACCTGACAAGTGCTGTAAAGGAATGCTTGGCAGCTTTTGATTTTGATGGAGCAAATGCACTCATCAAAAAAGCTGAAGATGCTATCGGAGGCAGTGACACCATCTCCGAGCTAAAAAAAGAATTGAATGAGAAGAAACCGGTTTCTATCGGTTCTCTTAAAATGATTGATTCATATAATGGAAAGTCTCTAAATGGAGACAGAAAAATAGATTCCTTTGGAAACGATTATTCAGGAGATGAGGCTCTTTATTTTAATGCCTTCATCGATCAGGAGGCTTTCATAGCTTACGATGGAGGATTTTCAGTAGTTTGCGGTACCTTTTCAGTAGGGGATAAAACTGAAACAGGAAGCAAGATATCCTTCTCTGTTAGGGATGAAAAGGGTAATATTCTCTATTCAAAGGAAAACATGAACAGGCTTACTGGACCGGTAGAATTCAAATGCGATATATCCGCTGCAAGAAGAGTAATACTTGTAATGACTACAAGTGGTGGCTTTTCCAATAAGGAATTGCTGATGAAGGATGTCTATTTCTATAGATAGTATAGCTGACAACTTAGATTGATTAAACCGTAAGTACAGTAGATTTAACAGAATATTCGGTATATAATATAGGAGGTTAGATTACTAATGTTTATGGACAATGTCTACATGAGACTAAAGGGTAAGAAAACACATATTGGAACTATAAAGGGAGTTGATGCAGCAAAGGCATCGAAACCTTATTTTGTTGTGCGCTTTAAAACCGGAGCACATGTAACCCCAAAAGACAAACCCCGCAACAAGAATTGGCGAAATTGGAAGGAGGATATGTGATGAGCACATTTGTGAACTTCAGCAATCATCCTTCTGACAAGTGGGATAAAGCGCAGACTGTAGAAGCGGAGAAATATGGACGCATTCTCGATATTCCGTTTCCCGATGTTCACCCTGAGTATACGGAAGAGGATATAAAGAAACTTGCTAACGAATGTGTGGCAAGGATTTTAACATGCAATCCGTTTGCCGTTCTTTGCCAAGGAGAGTTTACACTTTGTTTTGAAGTAGTAAGTCGACTGAAAGATCGAGGTGTGATAGCACTTGCTGCATGCAGCAAGCGTGATGTTATGGAAACATCGGAAGGTAAGCTCGCAAGGTTTAAATTCGTTAAGTTTAGGGAGTATTAGATATACCTAACGTATAAAGGAGGACTTAAGATGAGAATTGATTTGATAAATGAGGCGATTATACTTGCTACTGCTAAGCATTCCGGACAAGTGAGGAAGGGTACTGACATTCCTTACATAGTTCATCCGATGGAGGTAATGGCAATTCTCTCAAGAATGGGTGCGGATGAAGATTTGCTAATAGCAGGAGTCCTTCATGATGTTGTTGAGGATACGAACGTTAGTGTCGAGGATATACAGATAAAATTTGGGGATAAGGTGGCAGAACTAGTTGGAGCGCACAGCGAGGATAAGAGTCTATCATGGGAGGAAAGAAAAAGACTCTCAAATGAGCATCTAAAAAATGAAACCTTCGAAGTAAAATGTCTCATACTCGCAGACAAGCTTTCGAATATAAGAAGCATGGCAAATGATTTGGAGAGAATAGGTGAAAAGCTCTGGGAAAGATTCAACGCTCCGTATGAGAAGCAACGATGGTACTATATGGGAAGTGTGGAAGCTCTAGAAAGTATGCAAGCCGACGAACGAACAAAGGGAGCGTATGCGGAGTTCGTGGAACTATGCAGGAAGGTGTTTGGGAGTTAATAAGAACTTACACATTTGAAAAAAGGAGACTATATAAAATGTCATTTATGAAAAATAGAAATGTAGTTTTAACATTTTTAAGCTATCAATCATTCATAAAGGATCTGAGCGAATCGAATTATAACTATGCCAATAGTAAAGACTACAGAGGAGTTTACTCTAACGATGCACCGGTAAAGTGCTTAATTGATATAGCGAAAAACGAAGGTAACCCTATTAGTGATATCATATACATAGAAACACCAGAAGTAAGAGATAATATATTAGAATCTGCCGGTCTTAGTATGACTACAAGGGAAAGATTTATTAATCTCTTTACAGAATACTGCGAAGAGGAAGTGCTATTTAAAAGTATAGAATACAATCCTAGCGGAAAGGGACAAGCCAAGATTCTAAACATCTATGATGGGATAGTTCGTTTTTTTGACGAAGTTAGAAATTCGGGGGCTGAGTCCATTAATGTATATATAGATTATACAGGAGGGATGAGAGATATTGCCTTTTTCATGACAATGATAGTCAGATACTTAGATTTTAATGGTATAGAGTGCAAGAAAATTGTATATTCTGAGTACAATGCAAAAGAAATACACGATATTTCATTTATATACGATATGATGCAAATGATAAATGGGGTAAGTGAATTTCTGTCATCTGGCAATACAAATATTCTTCGCAAAATAGATGCTCGGTTTACAAAAGAAGAGCACCGAAACATTCTAAAAACTATTCAGGACTTCTCGGAAGGAGTTCAATTGTGTTCTGTAAAGGATCTTGGTGTTTCTATAGGCAGTTTAAATAACATTATTACGAAATATAATACAAGTAATTATTACTCTGAAGTAGAAGTTGAAAAGCTATCGGAGGATAGCTTATTTAACCATATGTTTAGCACCCTTATTCCTAAGATAAAAGAGAAAATGCATCTTAACAATTATAATGGCTTCCAACTTGAATACCCCAATGTTATTCAATGGTGTATGGATAACGGAATGATTCAACAAGCTATTACTCTATACATAGAAAAAATGCCGCAATATTATATTGAAAAAAAGATGATACCCAATGTTCTCGACTATTTTAATATTGAAAAATCCATGACGGAAAAGGATCTTAAGAAGCATTCCAATCTGTATGCAGATGTTTTTTATGAGAAATTTTATGATGCCTTTTTTGTAGATAAGGATAGAGTCGCATTTGAGAGATATATAAAGTATCTATTAAAAGTGAATAATAAGAAATCTATAGAAGAAACGAAGGGGAAGAGTCTGGAGACTTTAAAAAAGAAATACTTAAGCGGTAATGAAATGATTTCTCCCGCTGTAGAAAAAGCCGTTTGCAGTTTGACAACAGAAATTTCAGATATTTATTTTCATAATAGAGGATATGCTGAACAAACGACATGGACGGGTTATTGTAGAAGCGCAGAGAAAAAAGTTAATGATTATTTATGTCGAGAAAAGTTAAAAACCCTTTCCAAGAAAGTTAAGGCAATAACGGAATTAGAAACAATTATTGAACAGCCAATAGAAGAAAAGCTATCTATGGTTATGACATATTACTTAGTTATGAAAGTAATTAGAAATAGAGTGTTACATGCATCAGAGGAGGATTTAAGTGATGAGTATAATAAAGTAATGTGGTTAGCAAATCGAAAAGGAGTTACTAAAGATAAAGAAATTATAATAGATATTGAAACAATTAAGTCTATTATAGAAGGTGGTTTAGAATCGAGCAAAGAGTTACAAGACTATATAATTTCTAATAATATAGATACGATAAAGCCAATAATAAAAAAGAAAATAACTAAAGAAGATAGCAAATCTGATAGAAAAATGACAAAAAGAAAAAAAGAAAGAAGAAGTGGCCCATGGAATAATATAATGGAAGAAGCCTTTCTTAAAGCACTTAAAAAGGAGAAACAGGATGATAAATAATCAAGTCATTGCAATGTATGATGTTCGAGGAATTCAGGATTATATTTTTAGGACCTCAAAGTTAAAGGATGCTATTGGGGCTTCCTCTATCGTGGAGAATATAATAGAGGACGCCCTAAGAAGCGCTGTAGATGATGTGAAAGAGAACATGTCTTTAATTGCCAGCCTGGAATGGTATGATGATAAAGGCCCGTTTGAATACGACGACCACCAGATTAATGACATTCAAGTACTATATATAGGTGGAGGAAATGCGTACATTAGATTTCGCGACAGGGAACTTGCGGTAGAGGTGAGTAAGCGTATGTCCAGATACACATTGAATAATACATATTCTTTGCAGCTCGCAACTGCTATCATCTCCAAGACAAATAACTATTATACGGACTATAAGAACCTCAGAGATGAGATGACTAAGGTAAAGGACGGTATGAAGGTATCAAAGCCGTTAGATGCTCTTCCTATTGTTGACGTGGAAGCAAAAACAGGATTCCCCATCACACTAAGCGGAATAAGTAAAGAATCTCAATTGAAGAAGGATGCTGCAGACAAAGTGCGAAAGAACCTTAACCTATCTAAGAAAATGTTTGATAGCTATGTGGAGCAAAAGGGTGAGAGTAGCATGCTTGCTGTTGTCCATATAGATGGGAATAATATGGCGCAGAGAATTAAAGAATTGATTGAAGGTATAGATAATTACACGGCAGCGATAAATACAATAAGAAAGATATCATTCTCAATTAATAATTCATATAAGAAAGTATTTGAGGAGATGCATATGCTTTTTAATACCAACCGTGAAAAAGATAAATGGTGGTTGATGAAAGTGATAGTTGCCGGTGATGATATAACGTATGTATGTAATGCTAAAATCGCATTGGCGACAGTTGAGTATTTCTGTAAGAGAATCTCGCAATATGGAATGTTGGAAAGTGAAGGTAATAAATACAAGTTCACAGCATGCGCGGGTGTCTCTTTTTACAATAGTCATTTTCCTTTTAATATCGCATATGGAGTTGCGGAAGCATGTTGTGATAGTGCGAAGGACAGAGCGAAAGAAGAAAAGTACAAGGATAATGAATTGGTAGGTAATTGGATGGATTTTCAGTTTTGCAGAAGTGTTCAGGCGCTAAACCTGAATAAGCTGAGAAACGAAGAATACATTACTTCTAGAGGGGAAAAACTGCTAAAAAGACCATATTATATTCCGTCTGAAGAATTACAGAAGGAGAGCACGCGCTTCAAGGAACTGGAGCACAAAACGATTTCCTTTGAAGAACTTAAGAATGAAATAAAATACTTTCTTGACGAGAATAATATACCAAGGTCTTTTACTAAGGATCTAAGAAATACGTATCCACTAGGAGAGGAGCAAGTGGAGATTCTTAAAGCATTTCTTTTGTCCAGGGCGAAAAATGATAAAAATAAAGCCTATCTAAACAAGATGTATGTTGGGGACGATGAGCAAAAAGGTACAAAGATTGCGACATTTTATGATGCATTGGAGGTTCTTGATTATTATCAAGATTTAGAAGAAATTCTCAAGGAGGTACAGGCATGAGAAATTGCAAATTAAAAATAGAATTGATGAGCGATTTGTGCGTGTCAGATGGCAGTTCATATAACAGTATGATTGATACGGATATTTGTTTCGACAAATATGGATTTCCATACATTCCAGCAAAGAGAATTAGAGGCTGTCTCAGGGAGTGTGCTATAGAACTCAATGACTGGGATGATACTATATCGGAGAAAATATTATTTGGCGAAGCAGGCAATATGAATAATGGAGCCTTACTTAGGTTAGGTAATGCATACATAGATAACTATGATGAGGAAAGAGAATTTGTACGAAAGCATGAAGGACATGTTGTGGTACATCCTCAAAATGTTCTTGGGGTTTATTCTTATATCCGCTCCCAAACAAGTATTGATTATGAAACAGGAATTGCGAAGGATCATTCCCTAAGAACAATCCGTGTTGCAAACAAAGGTCTCGTATTTGTCGCTGACGTTGAAGTCGATGATAGGTATTACGGAGAATTAGAACGTTGCTGTAGGGCGTTGCGCCATATGGGTGTATCCAGAACACGTGGCATGGGTGAAGTTAAGGTTTCTCTACAGGATTCAAATGAGGACAGCTTAGAAGGAGCCAATGCGGAATTAGTCAGCGGAGCAACGTCTTTAAAATATGAAATTAAATTGATGGAGCCTATCATATGTAAGAGCGTTAACAATGGAGAGGCAACGACATTGGATTACATCGATGGTTCAAAGATTTTAGGTCTTATCTCCGAACATATAGATGAGGATTATTTATCATTTATAAACAAAGGTAAGCTAATATGTTCCAACGCATACGTTTCTAAGAATGGTGAAAGATACCAAGAAGCACCAGTTTATCTTTACAATATTAAGAATGATAAAAAACTGTTTGTGAATAAGCTTGTAGAAAATAAGGGAAAGAAAGACATAGAATGGATAGAAGGTAAGCAACTCAACCAGTTTAAACACTGCTATGTCAACCTTGATGGTGATAAATTATATAGAGCAGATGTTTTAACTGAGGAACGATACCATCATAGAAGGCCAGAGGATAAATCGATAGGTAGAGCACAATCTAATGCAGATAATAATGCTGATTTCTACCAAATGGATAGTATTGTAGGTGGCCAATCCTTCATTGGATATATCAATGGGAGCGAGGAACAAATAAAGGATATATATAATTTGCTTAATAGAAAAAAGTATTTTTATCTGGGATACTCCAAGTCTTCAGAATATGGAAAAGTTCAAATTAAAGTAGTAGACACAAAGAAAACAGATGATAGTGAGAGTAATAAGATTAAGGCAAGGAACATCGTAGTAGAACTTTTATCGCCTGCTATTATTTACAATGAGAAAGCAATGGCATCTGTTGATTCGAGAGATTTGATTTGTGAAATAAAATCTGCCTTAAATATAGGCGATGATACGTGTATCGGTTCTTATATAAGATACACATCAATAGGTGGATTCAATGTCACATGGAATAAGAGGAAACCAACAATCCTAGCCTTTGATAAGGGATCGGCAATACATATAAAACTTGATGAGGAGCGTAGCTTCCCGGAATTGGCGCATATTGGCGAAAGAACTTCGGAGGGTTATGGTGAAATAAATATCCGAGAAATATGTGATGATATTAAATACATTGGAAGCATTGATGAGGAACAGAACCAAGGGGCTTCCATAACTTTGTCGGCAGAATCTGAGTTCTCAAAGAATTTAATTCGACCAATCTTGAATTCATTTGTTAAATCTTATGCAGTCAGTGCGGTGAGCGATGATAATAAGACCAACCTATATAAGAAACCTGCTGCAAAACCTACAGTTAGCAATATGCTCCTTATGATGAAGGAGGCGAAGAGTTTAGAAGAAATAAATGAAATGATAGACAATCGTTACGGGAAAAAGTCAAGATTAAAGGAAGAAAAGGCAGAAGTTGCAAAAAGAATAATGGATAGAGTTAGTCAATCAAGCGACTTAATCGAGATATTTAAAGAGAAGTACTCAATTGCAGGCGAAGGACTCGCAGATGAAGAGGAAATCAAGATGAGATTCTTGGAGGAATATCTAACGCAGGCCAAATACATAATGAGAGGAGAAATAGCTGATGGTAGAGAGTAAGAAGAATAAAGAGATACTAAGCAGGGCTTACTATCAATTGAGTTTAACATCTGTTTCTCCAATATGTGTGAGTTCTGGGATATCCAATATAACAGATTCTGATGTAATCAGAAATGGAAGTGGAGAGGTCTTTATTCCAGGGACATCGTTTGCTGGGGCCTTCAGAAATTATATTGGGGACGAGCGTGACGAGGAAAGCATCTATGGGTTCTCGGATTCCGAAAAAGGACGGATGAGCTCGGCGTATATTTCGGATTTATATTTTGAGCCTTCAACGTTGACAGTGTCGATACGCGACCGGGTTAGCCTTAAAGATGATAAGGATGTTGACAACAAATTTGATGTGGAGATAATTGAGCGCGGTGCAAAAGGATGCCTTCGCATTGAGATTATAAGTCGTGAGGGAGATTTGTTCGATGCAGAAGACATAATGAACAATCTTTTTATAGCGATAGATGATGGCGATGTTAGGATAGGCTCACTTAAAAATCGAGGATATGGCAGATTCAGGATTGATGCTGTTTCTATTGATAAATTTTATAAACAAGATAGAGAGGCTTGGCTTGACTACCTGGAAAATGGACCAACAAGTGATAGCTTTACCACATTTGAGAAATGGAAAAAAGATAAAACGAAAAACGTTGAAAAATACTCAATTCATAGGCTGCCATTGAGGTTAAAAGGTGGTATTAGTATTCGTAGGTATTCGGCTAAACCGGATAAAGCGGATTACGAACATATAACGAGCAACGGAGAACCGATTATTCCTGGAACTAGCTGGAATGGAGCGATACGCTCTTCGGCCAAACAAATACTTAAAGATATAGGTGTCGATGGTGAAAAAATCAGCAGATTAATTAATGACTGGTTTGGCAGTGAAAAAGGAGAAGATGCCCATCAATCAAGAATAGTCATTTCGGAGAGTGTAATAAAGGATTCTATTGCGATACCTATGACGAGAAACAATATCAATAGGTTTACTTCGGGAACAAAGGACAGTGCTCTGTATTCTGAAATATCCTATTTTGGAGGCAATACGGAGCTTGAGTATATGATAGATATCCGACCCGAGTACGATGCATTGCGAGGAATGATGGAATTGGTAACTCGCGACATAGAGAATGGGATAGTTGCTCTAGGTGGCCAGGTGGCCGTAGGGAGAGGTGTATTTACGAGGCTAAATTCTTCTGACGATACCAGTCATGCTGACAAGTATGTAAATGCATTATATGAATCATTAATAGGAGGGTATTCCCATGAAGATAAATGAGTTAATAAAAATCCACTACGCACCCCATTCCGGACAGATGCTAGCATATACAAGAAAAGCTGTTCTTTTCGAGAAATATGAGTCTATTGACAGTGTTCAAGAAAAACTATCTGGTATGGAATTACTTGAACTGCATCTTTTTAGTAAGGAAAAAGAATATAGGGCAATTTCCACAGAGAGCAAGAGATTTGCTGATGGAATAATTGAGTATATTTCTGATTTTGATGAGACGCAAAATGACAATGTCTATAAAGAAGAATGCATTGTCACGGGTAGTGAAGAAACAATAATAATCCTAAATCACATTTTCTATGATGAGGGAAATGGCATGGCTTTAATTGACGACTATCGTTTGATGATGGGAGGGAAGTAATATGGCAGGGAATAGTTTTGTTAATCCATATAATTTCATACCACTAGAAAAACATGTTCCAGACAGGAAAGAGGTAAAACCCGGAAATCTAACAGGTGTTATTTCCTATACACTGATGACAAGAACACCACTATTCATACCCAATACATCAAACGAGGATGCCTTTAAGATGGGAATCAAAGATCACAAATCATATGATTTCTTTTCGTATAACGACTTATCTAGAGAAAAGGAATCCTTAAAGACACGTTATTATAAGCCGGTTATTCCTGGAAGCGAAATTCGTGGAATGCTTAGAAACTATTATGAAATAATCACAAACTCATGTATGTCATTTGTTGACGATGAGGAAGTACTAAGTAAAAGGACGGGGCATATCTTTGAGGCCGGCTTGTTGGAAAGGAATGATGACGGAACATTTAAGCTTTATAAAGCAGAGGATTGCCTTCTTCGTGGAAAAGGGAGTACGGAGAGAGGCTATGAGCCAATATTTAAGACGGAGAAGTATAAAGAAGGGCAAAAGGTTTATGTTGAGGTGTTTGAACGTGGTTACAATATAAAACCAATTGTTGATAAAATCAGCACAATTGATGATGAAACTATGGAAGTAGGATATATCATAAAAGGTGAAATGGGCCCAGAACAAGCCAGGCCTAACCGCAAATACCAGGAAAAACATAATATTCATGTATTGCTTAAAGGGGAAGAAATAAAAGTTCTCAGCAATAATGAGATGTCGACATTATCGAAGGTTCTTAAAGCATATAAGGATAACGGAGAATCAGAGTATAACGAGTATAGAGATGAATGGGAAATTTTCAAAAAGGGGAAGGGAGAAGATTTATTTCCTGTTTACTATAGTGATGCAAGGGGAGATTTTGTAATGCTATCACCTGCAAGTATCACTAGAGAAATATATAGGAACAAATTAATAGATATTCTTAAGAAGCAGCATGAGCATCAGGCGTGTGCAGATAAGAATAATCTATGTCCCGCATGTAGATTATTCGGGAAAGTCGGAAGGAATTTAAAAATATCATCAAGAGTTAGGGTTGCTGACTTGAATGTTGATAACGCTATGCTACATGACAGCGAGGGTTGGAATAAATACTACGATGATATTATTACATTGCCGACTTTAAGTTCACCGAAGATTAACAATATGGAATTCTATATAAGGAGACCGAACAAGTCATGGTTTTGGACATATGATTACTATGTGGATAAAGCGTGGAAGGTAGTCCCGTATACTCCGGAAATTAATGGCCGTAAATTCTATTGGCATCATCCTGAATTTAAATACAAGGAGGAGGAGGCAACGAACATAAATGAGACGATTAGACCTCTAAAAAAGAATGTAAGATTCAAGGGTGAAATATATTTTAATAACATTACGCAAGAAGAACTGAACACTTTAGTATACGTCCTTAAAGCAGGCGATGATGAACCAATAGAAACAAAAAAACTTTGTTATAAACTTGGCGGCGCTAAACCACTTGGGTATGGCAGCATTGCTATACAGGTTGATTCTGTAGAAATACGTTCGATTGAAAAGGATGATACGTATAAAACTATTAAGTATGAGATGCAGCCTGCTAACATAGGCCTCCCAATGATTGAAGCTGAAACTGAAGCCAACTACAAAATAATGACTGATTTTGAGAGAATAAAGGGATTCAATATAGACTATCCACGTGCAAATGAACCTGATAAGAATGGTGATTATCCAATCTATGAGTGGTTTACCAATAATCACGCCAAGTTTGATAAACATAGAGAGATAAGAGATGGTATGCCGACTAAAAGGACAGATATGCTTTACAGGCAGTATATGTATGCACTTGAACTTGATCTTAAAGACACTAGAAGCGAAAGTAATAGTAATAGTAGTAGCCACTCCGAAAAGAAAGGTAATAAGAAGTTACAGAACAATAATCGTGAAGAAGGCGCCAATAGCCGCAATAAAGAAGATGCCTTGCCCATCATTACTACGGTGAATCGTGTAAAAGAAGACGGCTGCATCTACTTTAATGTAAACAATAAAGATAGATATATTGAAGCCAAGTTTCTAAAAGGTAAACGCTATAGCAAGGGTGACACAATAAAAGTATTACCCAAAACTATTAATACGAGAAAAGGCATTGTAACTATATACGAGATTGTGAAATAGTGTGATTTATGGAACTGAAACTTACATTTAATAGTAACGGGCGAGTTGAACTACCACTAAACTACAATCATATCTTGCAGGGCATTATATACTCAGCATTGGCAGAGAATAAAGAACTGGCGATAGAAGTCCATGACACAGGATATGAATACCTTGGGCGAACTTTTAAACCGTTTACGTTTAGTCCGCTACATGGTAAATATGTTGTCACAGGAAAGCGTATTTGTTTTATAGATAGACTTGAGTGGGTAATTAGAAGTGCTGATGCTAGAATGATTAATCTCTTAGGCGAACTTTTCTTACAAAAAGGAATATGTTTTGGAAAAGAGACAATCAAAAATGTGGAGGTAAGGATTGGCTTGATTGTATTTCAAGATAAAGAAATACTGATAAAAATGAAGGCGCCTATTTGCACTTATTCAACGGATAATGACACGAAGCAAACTTATTTTTACACACCGGAACAAATTGGTTTTTATGAAATTACAAAACAGAATGCGGCCAAACGCTATAAGGCTTTTTTCGGAGATGATACACCGTCTGAACTTGTTATGAGGCCTATCAGAGTAACCAGAAAAGACAAAATTGTAACGGATTACAAAGGAACCATGCTTTCCGGCTGGAAAGGAGAGTATTACTTACAGGGCGATCCAAAACTCCTCACCTTCCTCTACAACACCGGTCTAGGTTCCAAAAACGCCCAAGGCTTCGGAATGTTCGACGTCATTGCAGAGGGCGAGGCGGCAAGAAGGATAGTCACAGAAAAATATGCAGAGTAGTGGGGTGAGATATGTTTGTTATCTTAACATATGATGTGAATACGAAGCGGGTCGCCAAGGTGATGAAAACCTGCAGAAAGTATTTAACTCATGAGCAGAATTCAGTTTTTGAGGGAACCATTACCGAGAGAAATCTAAATAAACTTAAAAATGAAATAAAAAGAATCATAGACGCTGAAGCAGACAGAGTCAGTATATATGAACTCCAATCGCTAAAGTATACATCCAAAGAGCGTATAGGCTATCACGTCACAGACTCCAATATATGTTAATGGTTACATCGAACACAATCACGGAAAATCCATATAATCTAAAAAAGCAAGAGGATCCAAATGATAGACATCTCTTTAGAAGAAATATTAACGAAAGAGAATTTCGAGAATGCGCTTGATGATTTGGGCGGAAGACGTGATGCTTGTGGGCCGGATGGAATACCGCTATCATCACTCCCGGATTATTGGAAGATTAATGGTAAACGAATAATAAGATTATTGAATGAGGGAGAATATAGACCCGGCGCTGTATATGATGTAGAGATAATAAACTACCGGGGGAAGAAGCGCAGCATATCTATCATGAACAGTATAGATAGATTAATCCTCAGAACAATATCTCAGGCGGTCCAACCTCTTTGCGACAGTCTCATTCCTGATAACTGCCATGCTTTTAGAGAGGGCAAGGGAGTAAACACTGCAATAATGCAGGTGTGCGATTATCTTGAGTGTGGTTATCTGTGGGTTGTTAACATAGACATAGAAAAATACTTTGATATTATTCCACTATCAAGGATGCAATCACTGATGGCAAAAACATTTTCAGATAAAAAACTTGTTTCTTTACTCCAAAGATATTTAACCGTCAAAGTAGAAGAGGACGGTAGGCTGGTCAGAAAAAAGAAGGGGATACTTCAGGGATCCCCGATAAGTCCGCTTTTTGCCAACTTATATCTGGCATCGCTTGATAGAGACTATATGGATCATGGATATAAGTACTGCAGATACTCCGATGATATAAACATATATTTTAAGGATTATGATGATGCCGTCACATGCTACGAGCAGACCGAACACATACTCCATACCGAGTTTGGATTGGATATTAATATCAAAAAGAGTGGAGTGAAGAAGGCCCTTCAGGACATTTACCTAGGCTATCAATTTGAACTTGACCCTAAGAGTGGCGCCGTTACTGCCTTCAAACAAAGACGTGAATCCAAGAGTATTTATAATGGATGGAAGAGAGATGGAATCCAGAGAATCGATAGAAATTATCATCTGATAAATGATGGTATTCTAACAAAACGAGATTACACAATACTTTTTGAAAATAAAGATGGCAAGAAATACATTCCGGTTGAGGCGACGGATTCCATTTCAATCTATTCGAACGTGACTTTTTCATCAGATTTTTTCAAGTTCCTAAGTGATAAGAGGATATATCTTGCCCTAGTAAATAAATACGGAAATATAGTAGGACATTTCTGTGGAACTGGAAATGATACCGAGGGTAAAATGATGCTAAAGCAAGCAGAGGTTTATCTAAATGATAAAAAACGCTTGCAGCTTGCCAAGTCGATGGAAATTGCCTACGTTCACAACATAATTGCAAATATAAAATACTATAACAGACGAGGTGAGAGCAAGGAGTTAGCAAAATGGCTTAAAGAATACACTGCAATCAAGGATGAAATTAATAGAGCTAAAGATATGACCGCGCTTCTTCTAACTGAGGCTAGATGTCGCCAGAGCTATTATAGAATGTTTAATGAAATAATCCATGTACCTGGATTTGAGTTTAAGGAAAGAACCAAGAGGCCCCCACGAGACCCTCTTAATGCTATGATTAGCTTCGGAAATACAATTCTGTATAACCGAATTGCTATGGAAATATATAAAACATCGCTGGATATCAGAGTAGGCATTGTCCATTCAACCAATAAGCGAAGTCAGACATTAAATCTGGATGTAGCCGATCTGTTTAAACCAATACTAGTTGACAGAACCATCTTTACTTTAATCAACAGAAGAGTTATAAATATAGAAAGAGACTTTGAAAGAGGCGAAGATGGCTCGGTCTACTTTTCGAACATAGGCAAAAGAATATTCTTGGGTGAATTCAACCGTAAACTCTACCAAAAACTAACAGAGAATGGAAGGACGATTTCCTACGATACCAAAATCAAGCAGGAACTTCGTAAGCTGGCAAATTATTTTATGCACGGTGAAAAGTATAAGCCGTACAAGTATACTAATAAAGATTCCGTCAACCCATTGTCCAAAGTTGTCTGAAAATAATAAGTGATTATTTCAATGCTTTGGGAATTCGGCTATTTAGAGGACGACGGACTTTTTGGACCCCCAACTACGTATTTGGAGATTATAGTTTCTCAAAATCGTTGAAAATACTGTAGTTGGTACCGTACCTATAAGGAATTGACACCTCAGGAGTTTATTTAGAGAATTTGACCCTGTGCTTGTCGTTCGTTTGTTGGTACCGTACCTATAAGGAATTGACACCCAAACTTACGAGCTGAACTATATAAATTATGCAAATATTTTGGTTGGTACCGTACCTATAAGGAATTGACACCTTAGAATGCCGCCAATATAGTAAGGGACTCCTTCTTGAACGGATTCGGTAAGGAGTTGGTACCGTACCTATAAGGAATTGACACTAGTACATACGCAGTACCCTCCTTTCCAAAAAATAAAAGGAGGCGTGTTGGTATCGTACCTATAAGGAATTGACACGCTATCATTTCCTTCTTAGGCTTTCCGTTATCGTCGAGAACAGGGTGTTGGTACCGTACCTATAAGGAATTGGCACACTACGGTTCCCCCATTTCTCATTGTTGGTTCGGACGTTAAACGTCCGTTGGTACCGTACCTATAAGGAATTGACACATTCTTGTCACTGTATCATCTCCAATCTATTATGCCTAATTCGTCAAATAATAGGTTGGTACCGTACCTATAAGGAATTGACACTTTTCGTACCTCCTTTCTTAAGTCTTTTTTTATCTTCTGAGTTGGTACCGTACCTATAAGGAATTGACACGGTTGTGTACAGGATAGCTGTGACTATCGCCCTTCCCAACCGTTGGTACCGTACCTATAAGGAATTGACACTAGACGGCTTTAAATATAGTTCATACCTGTACATATATCCTCCTTCCAAAAGTTGGTACCGTACCTATAAGGAATTGACACTACCTCATCCAAATGGGTTCCACCGGCTTTTCCATAGGCACCACTTGTGTTGGTACCGTACCTATAAGGAATTGCTGAAAACACCGCTGGGTAAAATAAACCCGGCGATGTTTTTTTGTTTTTACAACCTCATTTTTATAACAAAGAAACAATAGGTGGTATTCTTTCATCAAGATAAACGAAAGTGCTTTATTAGGGAGGAAAATGAAATGACAAACAATTATGCGGAAATCAATAAAAGGAAAATGGACAAATGCAAGAAATGTTTTGAAGAGCTTGAATACTTGCTTACTGCATCGTATGAATCTGTTGGATCATGTAACAAAGATTCATCTATGTATCTATGTCCAAAGGGGACTTTGCATCAGATTTCATATTATAGCAAACCAATGAATTCATTCAGAATATCAAATCATTGGAATTGGTATTCCAATTTAAAGAAGTGTAAGGATGCTGAGTACATCCAGTGTTTTTCCGTGGATATACCAATGCCAAAGGATAGAATAAACCCCGGGAAGGCAAGCAGACCTCGTTTTGGTACCCAGGTTGCTTTTTTTGGTGATGACAATAAATACCACTGCATATATGGTGACAAGTATGATTCGCAAACAGAAGAGTGGTCATGGGTGGAATCCAATCCGGAAGAGGTTATGAGTGAACTTCTGAGATAATGACTAAAACCAATGGTAATTATGGATGGAAGAAGGAAAGGATTGAAAATGAGTAGTGTAAAAAGAGTAATTGCATTAGGGTTAGTAATCGCAGCAGTATTTGGGATGCTAGGCTCAGACTACAGCCTTGCTGATGATGGGTGTGAAGGAGTTTCTGATTCTGAAAAGGAGGCCTATGATTTTTTTGTTGAAACAGTTGAGGAATATAGATTGATTCTTGGTGATGAAAGAACTGACTCATATATAGAAGAGGCGTGGAGGGTTTTTTCGAATGTTGTTTTTGATGATGATTCATGTAATGAATTGATTAATAGTATTAATTACTATGGTGATGAAATAAAAATGGCTAATGTGAGTACAAAGGATGGTTTAATTGCATTTGTACCGGAAATCATTTATGCTGCTGATGATTTTGCTTACAGAAATGGTTTGAGACTCCTTGCCCAGAATGATGGCAAAGTATTAGTTGATACAAGTAATCCCGGAAAAACTCCTTACATTCCGAAGACAGCTTTGGTTAATGATGATAGGGATTATGGCGTTTGTGAAGAAGCAGTTTCAACAGAAAGGTTAGTTTTTGAAAATGAATTAGAGAAAGAGACTGAATTTAAGGATGATTGTCTAATCATAGAGTTAGTATTAAAACGTATGTTATTTAGATTTTACCCTCGACAGTGTTTACATAATTGGATAAGGAAAACGTGATTTTTATTATATAGATTGATTATAATCCCCCCTTACTTTCCCCATATGGGAACTATTGACAATAAGGTATAGAAAGGGCTAAAATAACGCTATAAGTATAAATAGGTCAAGTTCGAAGGGACTCTCCAAGCGGAGGGTCCCTTTAGTCGTTTTTGGCCGTAAATTAGGAAGAGCTTTGTTTACACTGCAGAAAGGAAGTGATAAAATGAAGACAAAAAGCATCCGCCCATTTCAAGATTTACAGTTTACAGATGACTTTGTTTTTAGTCATGTATTAACAAGTAATCCGGATCTCTGTAAAGAGATTACGGAAGCAATCCTTGATTTAAAGGTAAAAGAGATAGTTCACATAAGTAAACAACCTGAAGTAAGACCGAACAGAAATGGAAAAGGTGTGAGGTTTGACGTTTATTTTGAGGATGATGAATCTGTCTATGAAATAGAAATGCAAACATCAAACCAAGACAACCTTAAGCTGCGAAGTCGATATTATCAGAGCATGATTGATAGAAAGATACTTAGAAGAGGAAATAAGTATCGCGAACTTAGAAAATCATATGTTATATTCATTTGTACATTCGATTTATTTGGGAAGAGCTTAGGAAAGTATACTTTTAAGAATTATTGCCAGGAGAATAAAGATATAGAATTAGGTGATGGTGCGGTAAAAGTATTTGTAAATGCATTTGGTGATGGAAGCAGTCTTTCAGATGATATGCAGGATTTAATGGGGTTTGTCGCAACAGGGAAACCAAAAGGCAGATTATCAAAGAAAATATATAGTGAAATGGAAGTTGTGAAGATGAGTCCGGAATTGGAGGAAGTGTATATGACTTTTGAAGAGAAGATGGATGAGAAGTATGAGGAAGGCCGTGCAGAAGGTCGTGCAGAAGAAAGACAAAGTAATATTAAAAAGATGCTTAAAAAGATGAGCGTAGACGATATTGTAGAGATGGGATTTTCATTCGAGGATATTAAATTGGCAGAAGAGAGTTAACAACATATCAAGTAATAAGTATCAGGGGAACCCCAATCGTCAATTAGATAATGAACAGTGCCGCCGGATAATATAGTTCCGGCGGTATTTATTTTGATTCTCCAACCTCATTTTTATAACTGAGAAAAAATAAGTGATATCCTTTCATCAAGATGTATTATAGGACAGTAAAGGTGAGTTGAGAGAGGAATGATATAGGGATGTTTGGATATTATGTTGATATTTACGATATGG
This sequence comes from uncultured Clostridia bacterium, assembly GCA_947302715.1. Lineage (GTDB taxonomy): Bacteria > Bacillota > Clostridia > Peptostreptococcales > Anaerovoracaceae > Eubacterium_B. The sequence continues at coordinate 50,174 of CAMYVY010000012.1, read as the reverse complement.
TTTTATCGGTGCTTACATTATTAGCGTTGTCTTTGTTTATCGTAGATAAAATAGTAAGCCTGACAGAAAAGGGAAGAAATTATGTTGCTTATGAGCAACGAAAAACAGAGCTTGTTGAGAGAGTGCATGAATGGCTAGACAGAATAGAAGAAACAGAAAAGTAAAAGAAAGGAACCGTGTTATATAATCTGAAGAGAGAAAGAAAGTTGGCAATCCTAATAAAAAATGATATCCTTATACCATTACAAGGTGTAAGTAAAATCATAATTGATGTTTATCAACCATGGGAAAGAAAACCAACTTAAGATCCTACGAGGATATAAGAGAATATGTAAGAGAGTTCTATATTGATTCATATAAAAGTATGAATGATTATGGCTCATCCAACACCAAGTACAATAAACGAGATCAAATCCGCTATTGGCTTGGTGATTATTTCTATGAGGATAAAAGACCCAAGAGCGTTCCCTATCTCGCATTCGATACTTGGGATGAAAACCATAACCCGTTATACAGAACATTCAAATTCAAGCAAGTGAATAAGGAATCTCTTCGCATTCATTTTGCATTGCTATCAAAATTAGCAAAAGAAAGAGAAGTGACCATTAGAAAGATTGTAATCGAGCTTGACGAGACAGATGTTTCTGATGGTGAAAGCGCAGGATACACTGAACAAACTGTGCAGAATGTTGTGAACGAGTATGTAGAAAAAGGTATTCTCGTTTCGGGGCGTAGAGACGCAGATGGAATTTGGTATAGGGCTTCAGAGGATAAAGTTGATTTGGATAAATGGCGTGATGCCGTGGATTTTTTTTCAGAGGCTGATCCTCTTGGGTTGATTGGTTCGTATATTCTGGAACAATTTGAAGAATCAGAATCGGTTATTAGACAGAAGCATAATTTCATGTTTCCGGCTATGGATAGCATTGTTCTGTTTGAGATTATAAAGTGTATAGAAAAGAAGCGTGGAGCAAGAATTACAGCTTTTAGCCAGGAGGACAGAAGCAAGGAGTTTGAAGCCGATTTACTTCCGCTTCAAATAATGATAAGTGCCGAGAGTGGACGGCAGTACTTGGTTGCGTATAATTACGCAAGTGAAAAAATAAGGGTCTATAGACTTGATACAATAAATAGTGTTGAACCCAAAGAAACCGATAAGAGTTTTGATTCAAAAAAAGAAAAAGCAGATGAGTTATACAAATATGCTTGGAATGTAGCGCTTGGAGATGCTAATGACTTAAAGCAGCTTAGAGTTGAGTTTTTCTTTCAAGGAAATACTGAACATATGGTTAGAAGACTTTATCGCGAAAAGAGAATCGGGAGAATTGATGACTTGGGCGAGGGCAGATATCTTTTCACAGTCGAGACATTTGATTTACGCACGGTCAAGCCGTTTCTTAGGAGCTTTATTGGTAGCATAGATAAAATAGAAACCGATGATAATTTTTTTCTTGATGAATGGAATCGTGAAATAGAGCTTTATAAGGAGATGTATTAAGAACGATGAGTGAGATTTTTTCAGAAATATACGGTCTCCACTACAAAGCGATGAGAGCCATACTTGAACGTAGCTGGGATGAGGAGATAAACAAGAAGGTGCTTAGGCAGACAGTGAGCGAAATACTTTTGGATCCGGATATGATCCAGGAATTCATGGACCGGCTCCCTGAGTTTAGGCTCATCGACACGAATGAAAAGGGAATCTACTACACAATGATAGAGGATATGATTGACATGCCTCTTACCCTTTTGGAGAAGCGATGGATGAAAACCATGCTGTTGGATCCAAGGATAGCGCTTTTTGATATTTCTGCTGACGGATTGGAAGGTATTGAGCCATTATACAATCCGTCAAACATTATCGTTATGGAGAAATATTCCGACGGTGATGATTATTACGATGAGAAATATATAGAGCATTTTAGAACGATATTAAATGCAATAAAAAACGAGAAGTCGTTGCGAATAACATTTATTACTCGTGGCAATAAAGAAATCTCCACAAATTGCATTCCGCGCGAATTAGAGTACTCGGCTCGGGATGATAGATTTAGGCTTATTGCAAGTAAATTTGACTCTGATTCCGATAGTATTATACCGGTTGATACCTTCATCATAAATCTTAGTTCCATCAAAAGTTGCGATTTAGGTCAATCAATTCCGCCGGCCAAAAGGGGCGGTTACTCCAGAGAGATGAGAACCCTTGTCTTGGAAATAACTGATGAACGAAATGCTCGTTGGAGGGCTTCTGCTCATTTTTCTCAATTTATGAATCGCATTGAAAATCTTGGTGGTGACAAGTATCGAATTACGCTTGATTATCCTGCAGAGGATGAAGCTGAAATCGCTATTCGAGCACTTTCATTTGGCCCATACATCAAGGTGTTGGAGCCTCAGTCAGTTGTCGATAGAATAAAAGAGAAACTAAACAATCAGACACTTTTACAACCTCATTTTTAGAATAAAAGAGTAATTGGTGGTATCATCCAATCAAGATAAATCGGAGAAAAATCAACTGTAGGTTTAGTGAATGTTACTCTTGCGTGTGATATAATACATGCTGTTGTTTCAAGCGGAAGGGAGTGATGCCAGTGAAAAACGATTATTCCAGGAAGCGTCCGATAAAACGGATAGATATTTCCATAAACATGGAAAAGACCGGTGCCAACATCAAAAGCCAAATTAAAGCAAAGGGCTATTCGGTGAAAGATATCATGGAAATAACCGGCGTAACAACAGAACAAGCAATATATAAGTGGTATAGTGGGAAGTCAATACCCGCCATCGAAACTCAACTTATACTATGCAATATACTGGGAATTGATATCAACGAACTCCTCGTCATCGACGGGGAGTTCGACTATATAGAGGAATAATCAACTGACGGTTGAGTAAACTGAAGGTTCAATGACAATGACATCACGTCAAGGATAAAATTAAATAGCAACAGACAAAGGTTACATTTAGTAAGATTGGAAGGACAGATGAAGACTATGAAAAGTGGAGAAGCAATTAGAAAGAAAATGGAAGAGCTGGGCGAATGGTTAGAGGGAGAAGAGTGGAAAGAGATTTCAAAGGACCTACCAAGACTTATAGTGGATGCTGCAAAGACAAAAGACAATAGCTGCGATATAGAGATAATGCAAAGCGCTGTACGTTTTTGCAGGGGGCGTGTGTTTAGCCAGATTGCAAGCGATGATGCATGGTGGACAGAATTGTTTTCGTTGATAAAAGAAAAAGCATCATTAAAAAAGATAGATGAAGAGGGTGTTTACTGGCTCGAAGTCCTCATGGAAGTTAGAACCACGGAAAATGAGCGCTTCGAAATACTTGATAGTATGCGGCCTGGGTCCCTTGGGAAGCCATTCTATTCAACAATGGAAAAGTGGGCGGATAAGATGCCTACCATATATGTGATGGAATGGTACAAGAGTTTCATCGGTAAGAAACCTGATACTTGTCACCGTGAGAAGATATATAATAGATTGGCTTTCTTCTATCTTAGAACAAGATGGAGAATTAATCATTTGGAGATGAGTAGAAACTATTTCAAGACTCTAGAGAGATACGGACATACAATAAAAAACCCATATGGTGGATTGTATGGTCAGATAGACCATACAGATATGATAGATAAAATTCTAACGGGAAGATATCAGGAAGATGAAACCTTAAACGAAATCAGATATTTAAACGAGTCGATTGAATTATTCAAAAACAAACAAGTGCCGCTTAAACCTCCCGTATATAACATTTGGGAAGAGGAGAGTGACGATGATGATTACGAAGAACTTAAAGAATTATTGACTTATATATTATTCCCTGGCGGTCATCATATGCGGAAAAACCACTTAGAGCCATTTTATGAATTTTTAGTAAAACTATATGATGTTATAGAATTCCACATTAAAAAAGGTGATGAGGATTCACTTAATACGGCCGCGATGCTTCTTCTTCTCATGTACAATGTAGACAATTGGTTGCTCAAAGCAATAGAAATAAAAGCAGAAGGAAAAGGAGAAAGATATTACGAACTTGTTGGAGAGTGGATAAAAAAGATTAAGACCGTAGGTGAAAAGACGCTGTCAGTCATACAGAGCAGTCTATATGGCGTTTTAATTAAGCATTTGTTGGAGGGTGATAAGGAGGATTCAGAACAAGCATATAATCTACTTGATGAGCAAGTGCATACGGTGGATACTCCTGCGGTTTTCAATGGAATATTGTGTCACTTGGGGTTTTATGGAGAAACGTATTTTACTGATAACACCCTTGCGTTGCTAAACAGATATTATGAAACCGGACAAAAGGAAAAGGCAAATATACTAATTCAAAATATCAGAGATACACTGGAAAGGATAGGTAATAATGTTTGGGACCATGAGGAGTATTTTTCAAGACTACTTACAAAATACATTTATCTGTTGAAGAACAATGGAAACGAGGAAGAAGTTGATCGCCTCATAAGGATTACAGATGACTCAGAGGGAACGATAAACTGTGATGAAATCCTTTTAGCTTTCTTCGAACGTGACTATAAAAGAGCTTTAGATATTTGTAAAAAAAGAAAAGATAAAGCGCTGAATAGTGAAGATGTCGATTATAAAGAGAAAAAGTACGGAATAACAAGAATTAACGAGAGTGGGGAATCGTATAGTACAGAGTGGACTGAACAGGAATTTGAGATTGCCGACTTGGATAGAATAATGCTGTTAGCTAACTATATGCTGAATGGGGAACTACCAATAGAAATATCCCCTAGATTGCTAGATGACACAGGGAGTGTGAATGGATTCAACGCAAACATTTCCTTATCAGATGGTAAACTAATGCTAAACACATTTTTTCAAAAGGAAAACTGGACGCTGTTCTACAGTCTGCCTAATGACATGGCCAAGCTGTTCCTTGTGGATTGCAAATCAAAGGATTATCAAGATCTTGATAAAGCACAATACGAAATCCTTCCGGTATATACACCCAACCCTGCAGTAGGAATGGGAGAGCATAACGAATATTTGGAGAGAAGCATTAAAAGCAGGGAACAAAAAAAGGCTTGAGGTATACATCCTGTGGATAGTGAAATCCTTTAAATAAGTACATTATTATGGTAGAATAGCAATCGGAGGAAATAACCCCCGATTGTTTTTTGATGCTTATTTATAGTTGTAATTATAGAGAGGAGAAACTAATGTCCACACCACATATTCAAGCTGAAGTAGGTCAGATTGCAGAAACCGTTATAATGCCGGGAGATCCGTTAAGAGCAAAGATGATTGCCGAGACCTTCCTAGAGGACCCAATGCTCATTAATGAAATCCGCGGAATGCTGGGTTATACCGGAACATACAACGGAAAGAAAGTAACCGTAATGGGAAGTGGCATGGGAATGCCGTCCATCGGTATTTATTCATATGAACTCTACACACATTTTGGCGTTGAGAACATCATTCGCGTCGGATCCACCGGATCCTATGTTGAGGACCTGGTCCTAAACGACGTCGTAATGGCAGAATGTGCTTGGAGCGAATCGAGCTTCGCTAAGGCGCAGAACGGTTGTGAGGACGACACGATGTATCCGAGCCCTGAACTAAACGAAAAGCTTCAGGCGGCAGCCGAAAAGCACGGAAAGAGAATGACCACGGTAAAGGTTCACTCGGCCGACGTTTTCTATCGAAGCCCGGACAATGATTACCTATCGGTCGTTGTCGGCGAACAAAAATGCAGCGTCGTAGAAATGGAAAGCTTCGCACTCTTCCACAATGCCAACGTAACGGGAAAGAAGGCCGCATGCCTTTTAACGATTTCCGACTCCTTTGTAAAGCCCGGCATTCTAACCGCTGAGGAACGTCAAAACTCCATGACGAGCATGATTGAAATTGCACTGGAGGCCGCAACGGCATAAGCTGTTGGTTTTGATAATTGGGGGCCTGCCAATTCGAGGATTGGCTCCCGTGATGATAGTATGACAAAGTCCACCGGAAGAAAAAGATTATTCGAGATAGTTGAAATCGGCAACCTGAGCGACAGCGTTAGCCGTGGTTTTGATTACCTCATAGTAGTCGCCATCATATTAAATATAATCGCCATGTTCATGGAGACCTTCGAGAACCTGCAGAAGTACAATACTTTGCTTACTGTTGTAGAGGTCGTGACGGTGGCTATCTTCATCGTGGAATACATACTAAGAATATACACTTCCGACTACCTCTATCCCGGGCTATCCAGGGGCAAGGCCGCTCTGAAGTTCATTTTCTCGTTTGAAGGAATAATAGAGCTTCTAACAATAATTCCTGCATTCTTCCTGAGCGGCTTTGCCGTATTCAGAATGCTAAGGGTCGTAAGAATCCTGAGGCTGTTTAGGGTCAATGCCTACATGGATTCATTCAGCGTGATTGCAAGTGTAATTGTAGAAAAGAAAAACCAGATACTGTCGTCGGTCTTTATAGTGATTGTACTCATGCTCGCATCATCGCTTTGCATGTATAGCGTGGAGCACGAGGCGCAGCCAGAATATTTCAAAAACGCATTCTCCGGAATCTGGTGGAGCATGTCAACGCTTTTAACCATCGGCTATGGCGACATAAGTCCTGTTACTACTCTCGGTCGCGCGATGGCGATAGTGATCTCGTTCCTGGGCGTCGGAGCCGTTGCAATTCCAACGGGCATCATCTCTGCCGGTTTTGTTGAGCAGTATACCCAGGCGCAGGTGAGTACGTCCATGATTGACGACATCCACCTCCATACGCTTCAGGTAGGACTTGATAGCAGATGGATAGGAATGTCGGCGGCTCAGCTTCTCGAAATGAATCAGGCAGTTCTGGTTGTAGCAAAGCGCGGCGATATCACCATTGTACCCAATGAGAACTACCGCGTTGAGTTAGGTGACGAGCTGGTGGTTTACCATACAGACAGGTTAATAGTCGAATAGAAAGGACTAATCTATGAAAGCACCATTTTCAAATTACTTGAATGAAATTGCTCCCGCCATCAAGGACTTGGTGGGAGTTTTGGGTTCTCGCTACGATTACGTCAGCGCATTATCCACGGATTCCAAGGGTCTTGCGGTTCGTATCTCACAGAGAAACAAATCCGTTTCAAATGAGAACATGACTACAGAACGAGGAACCGTTATCCGCGTGAGGAAGGACGGGCTCTATAGCGAGTACGCATTTAACGATAGACCGAGCGATGTGGCTCAGCTTTCCGAACATATCATCAAAGTTCTCGATGAGCAGCTTGGTGTTCTTAAAGCTACAGGTACTGCCGTTTACGAAACCGATGTCCTCCCGGATGAGCCGCTTGAACTCTTCCTTGAAAAGGAAACAGAGGAACTTCCCGAGGAGACGGATGTAAAGTCCTTGGTTGAAATGTTTACCGAGATTTCAAATCGAGGAATGGCTGCCGCTTCGGAAGCAATCGAATGCATGGTAAGCGGGCAGAGCACACACATATCGAAGATGTTCATAACAAAGAACAGATTCCTGAGACAGAGCTATGTCTATTCGGAAGGGTCGGCACTTGTGCTATGTGGCCGTGATGGCGACAACAAGGCCTCCTATGAGGGGGTATCCGGATGCTGCGGACCTGAAGTCTTTGTTGAATTAAAGAATCTTGTAGAAAAGGCAGCGAAGGATGCAAGTGCAATGCTGGATGCTGAAAGAATCGTACCGGGTGAGTACGACATAATCGCAACCCCTGAAATCGCAGGACTCATCGCGCACGAAGCCTTTGGTCATGGCGTAGAAATGGACATGTTCGTTAAGGAAAGAGCGCTCGGAGCGGAACACATCGGAAAGAGAGTAGGTTCAGACCTTGTCACGATGCATGAGGGGGCAAAATGCGAAGAGAGCGTGGCTGCCTATGTTTTTGATGATGAAGGAACGCTGGCGGGCGACGTAATAGAAATAGAGAAGGGAATCCTGAAAACGGGAATCTGTGATGCGCTTTCCGCTGTGCGTCTTGGAACCGGGGCCACGGGGAACGGAAAGAGAGAGAACTACTCGCACAAGGTTTATACCAGAATGACAAATACCGTCTTTGATTCAGGAACCGACAGCTTGGACGACATGATTAAATCAATCGACTACGGATATCTGCTCGACGGAATGGAAAGCGGAATGGAAGACCCGAAGCACTGGGGAATTCAATGCATCGTAAGCCGTGGGTTTGAAATAAAGGACGGCAAGCTGACAGGCAAGATGGTATCTCCGATTGTTATGACTGGCTACGTTCCCGACCTTTTGGGTTCAATCACGATGGCAAGTACCGACCGTAAGGTCCCCGGAAACGGTGGTTGCGGCAAGGGTCATAAGGAATGGGTCAAGGTCGCCGACGGAGGTCCCTATCTAAAAGCAAGAGCACGTCTGGGTTAATAGAACGGAGAAACGATATGTCTGAAAAGATTAAACTTATAGAAAAAATACTAAAGACATCCGGTGCCGACGGATACGAAATAACTGAGACAAAGGAAACGGGCTGGGAGTTTTATTTCATTCGTCATAAGCTCGACCAAAACAGAACAAAGGAACTAACTGAATATAAGGTTAAGGTCTTCAAGGTGATTCCGGGAGAAAACGCTGATGCAGATACTTCGGATATGAATGAAAAGAAGTTCCTCGGAAACGCGGTAGGTAATATACCTCCGACAGCGAGCGAGGAAGAGATAAAGAAGATGATAGACGACCTTGTTTATCAGGCAGGGCTCGTAAAGAATCCGTACTACGAACTTAATAAGCCGGACGATAGTGGTTCGACGGACGAAAAACCGGATCACGCAATCGATGTTGCACAGATATCCAAGGACTTCATTGAGGCCTTTGATGCTGTTAGCGAAACGGAAACCGAGGACATCAATTCCTATGAAATATTCGTGAGCAAAAAGGACAGGCATTTTGTTAATTCCAATGGAATCAACTTAAGCTTTTCGTATCCCGATTCGATGCTCGAGGTCGTAACAAATGCAAGGAACTATCCGAAAGCCTCAGCAGAGGCGGCAGCCATGAACAAAGCCGATGCTGCGGATAATGACTGCCGTGACGATAGTGATAGGAAATGCGAAGACGAATACAAAGAGATCGAACTATACCGACTCTATAAGAGAGGGACGTGCGATAGAGACGCTCTCATATATGACGTTGAGGAACTTCTTAAAATGGGAAAGGACAGACTCATCGCAATAGACACTCCGGCGATAAAAACCGCACCTCTCATCATGTCCACTATTGATTCGAGATCTATTTACTATTACTTCCTCTATCGCGTGGGGGCAGCAAACAAATACATGGGGATATCGAGCTGTGAACTCGGAGTACCTATCGCATCCGACATCAAGGGCGACAAGCTTACTTTAAAGGTACTCCCGGAGCTCGCGAATTCATCAATGAATTTCTTGTATGACAGCGAGGGTGCGCCGATCAGAGAGCGCTATTTAATCAAGGACGGAATCCCTGAGAACTTCTGGGGCTCCAGGCAGTTCAGCGAATACCTGGGTCTAAGTGGAAGTTCCGACGTCTATAATTTCTCGGTCTCAGGTGGGACCAAAACCGCAGCTGAACTTAGGACAGGTCCATACCTGGAAGTAGTTGAATTTTCCGGCTTTGACTGCGACACGACGACCGGAGACATCGCGGGTGAAATAAGACTTGGCTACTGGCACGATGGAGAAAAAGTCACTCCTGTGACGGGCGGCTCCGTATCAGGAAATATGAGCGACTTCGTAAAGGAGATGTATATGTCTGTCGAACAAAGACAGTACAACAATGTTTTGATCCCGGCAGTCACAAGACTTGAAAATGCGAGCATCACCGGAATCGAGTAAATCTGAATTCATCAGCAATCCATAATCAAGAGAGGCTTATATGAAACTGAATTACAAACGTACAATTTATGTAGGATTTGCATTCTTTCTTATTTGCGCCTTTTGGCAGGCCTACGACAACACAATACCTTTGATTCTAACCAATAAGTTTGGCCTTTCCCAAACGGTGTCGGGAGCCATAATGGCCTTGGACAATATCCTGGCAATATTCATGCTGCCAATTTTCGGTGCGATTTCGGATAAATCAAAGAGCCCGAAGGGAAGAAGAACGCCTTTCATTTTGATAGGTACAATTGTTGCCGTGATTGCGTTCGTGCTTCTTTCGCTGGTGGATGCTGCACAGCTAAAAAACATCGAAAAATATTCAAAAGTCGATGACGAAGATACCTTGGCTGTAATCTATGAGGAAGCATCGAAGGCGGATGAACTCATGACGCCCTCGGGCGAGAAATTCTCTTTGTCGGAGAAATTTACGGAGAGCGAATTCAAGGGAATAACAAGCACAATTCCAAACCCGAATTCATCGGGATCAGCAACCATTACAAATCCAGACTATACAAACTATGTGGTTCCGGCCAGGCAATGGGTGATTCAAGAAACGACAAGCAGTCATCCCGGAACGCTCATAATATTCTTCGTATTGCTCCTAATTACACTTTTGGCTATGTCGACATTCAGATCTCCTGCGGTGGCTTTGATGCCGGACGTAACACCCAAGCCTTTAAGATCAAAGGCGAATGCGGTGATTAATCTCATGGGCGCAGCCGGTGGAATTGTGGTTCTTGCCCTTGGAATCGTCTTTGCTACCGGGTCAGCTAAAAATTCGTTCATGGCCTATATACCATATTTTGGCGTGATAGCTTTAATCATGCTTGGTGCGCTTTTGGTTTTCAAAATCAAGGTAAACGAACCACGCTTCGTAATGGAGATGCACGAAGCGAGTCTCAGAAGCGGTATTCCCGACTGGGACCAAGAGGCGAGCGATACCAATGTCCAGGGCGAAGGTTCCAGAGATGTTAAGAATACTGTAGCCACCTCCGGATTAAGCCCCAAAAGAAAGCTGAGCGCTGAGGAAAAGAAATCGCTTGCGCTGATCCTTATTTCCATCGTCCTTTGGTTTATGGGTTACAACGCCGTAACATCAAAGTATTCCGTTTACGCAAGCACAATTCTTCACAAGGACTACAATCTCACATTGATTATTGCGCAGATAGCCGCGATTCTTTCCTATATCCCTGTCGGAAATATTGCATCAAAAATCGGAAGAAAGAAAACGATTATAGCTGGAATTGTCATGCTTACCGTTGCCTTCGGGGCAGCGGCAACAATGCGCGCAACCAGTCCCACCTTGCTTATGAATTTTCTTTTCGCTTTGGCGGGTGTTGGCTGGGCAACCATAAACGTAAATTCATTCCCGATGGTTGTGGAAATGTGTTCAGAGAGTGACGTTGGTAGATTTACCGGATTCTATTATACTGCGTCAATGGCTGCACAGATTATAACCCCAATCTTTTCAGGCTTCTTGATGGACAAGATGGGCATGACGGTCCTCTTCCCGTATGCAGCGATATTTGCCGGAGCTGCTATCTTAACCATGATAGGCGTAAAGCATGGTGACTCGAAACCTGAGACAAAATCCGGGCTGGAAGCCATGGATGTAGACGAATAACCGGAACGATAATTATAGAAAGAGAGCAGCTATGCCATTTGCAGCAAAAGTATTAATTCTTCTAATTGTGTTCTTAGCACTGGTAATTATTTATGTCGCTATTTTGGTTGCCCCGGGCAAAGCCACGACAAAAATGAAGGCGCCATTTTTAAACAGGTATTTTGCTCATAGAGGTCTCCATACAGAAGACGACACCATTCCTGAAAACTCGCTTGCCGCCTTTGATGCAGCGTGCCTGGCGGGCTATGGGATTGAGCTTGATGTTAGACTCACCAAGGATGGAGAAGTCGTTGTTTTACATGACGAAAATCTAATGCGCCCCTGTGGAGTGGATGCCTTGATAGGGGATTTGGACTTTGATGAGGTTGCTGATTTGAAGCTTTGGGGAACGGAACACGCAATTCCGCTTTTCGAAGAAGCACTCTCCACAATCGATGGAAGAACCCCGGTGATTGTTGAAATCAAGCCGGGAGACAGGGGAGAGATTCTTGCAAAAAAGACTATGGACATACTTGCTCCTTATGTGGGAGACTACTGCGTAGAGAGTTTTGATCCAAGTATCGTCCGCTGGGTAAAAAAATATGCCCCGGTAGTTCTCCGTGGGCAACTTGCATATAACTTTGGTGAATATGAAACGAACATACCGTTGATTGGTCGCTTCTTTGCATCAAGATGTATGTTTAACATGCTGACGAGGCCGCATTTCATCGCTTATAAAACGGGGAAGAAGCCTTGGCCGGTTAAATTGACCAAGCTCCTTGGAGCCATGCACATCGTATGGACAAGCCACCCCGAGCGCCTCGGCGGCACTCCCATAACGGACAAGGTGGAAAATGACGCCGTTATATTCGAATACTACGATCCACCCACACACTATTAGGTTAGAGGTCAGGTTAGCGATCGCGCTTGTTGGAATAGCGCCAGATACCTTGGCGTTCAGCCTCCTGAATGAGTTCCTCTCTGAAGTGAGGATGTGCGATAGATATGAGGCCCTCGGCGCGCTCCCAGGTGCTGCGTCCGCAGAGATTGACCGCACCGTATTCGGTCACAATGAAATAAGTTTGGCTCCTCGGGTCCGTGATAATTTCGCCATTGAAATGCGGCAAAATATTTGAATGCATTTCGCCCTTCTTATCAGTAAACGTGGACTCCATGCATATAAAGGCCTTCCCTCCGCGAGCCATTGAAGCGCCGGTAAGATAGTCAAGTTGTCCTCCGGTTCCGCTTATCTGCCTAAATCCTGCGCTTTCTGCATTAACCTGCCCATACAAATCCACTGAAATACAATTGTTGATTGAAACCATGTTCTCCAGTTGTGCTATATGCTCCGGCGCATTTACATATGACAGGGGAGCAATTAAAATCTCCGGATTCTTGTCCACCCAATCGTAGAGCTTCTTGGAACCAAAGACTATGCCGGTAAGGCCCTTCCCCGGGAAGAGTCGTTTTTGACGGTTGGTTATTTTTCCGGCGTGATAGAGTTCATAATAGGCATCCGAGCAAAGCTCCGTATGCATTGATAAATCCTTGATGTCGGATTCTGCGATTTTACGCCCGATTACGTTTGGCATACCGCCGATACCAAGTTGCAGGGCAGAACCGTCCTTGATATATGGAAGGATGACATCGGCAATTGCGATGTCGGACGGGCTCGCTTCTTCTATCGGGAATTCCGGAAGGTCCGGATGGTCACCTTCCACAATATAATTTACTTCAGATATGTGAATAGATTCATCAAAGGCGCCGTAGATGTGAGGGAGTTTTTCGTTGACCTCCAAAATAACGATGTCGGCCTTATCCAATATGCCTTTGGCAACGCCCGTTGCGCAGCTGAGATTGAAGTAACCGTGGCTGTCCATTGGAGGAACGGCCATCATCGCAACATTAACCGTTAGAAATACACGGTAGTATTCTGTGCAGTCCCTAAAAACCATGGGGATGTAATTGCATAGACCTTTATCGCTCAGGGATCTTTCGTAGGCAGAGCAATGCCAGCTATTGTAACAGAAATGCTCGCGAGTTGGGTCCACTTCGACGGTTTTGATGGGGCCAAAGATAAGATTCCCTCGGATTTTTACATCAAAGAGCTCGTCGCGCCGCTCTGCGAGTGCTGCATCCAACAAAGATGGGAAGCAGACATTTGTCACATAATCCACCCAGTCTCCGCTTTTTACGACTTGGACAGCTTCTTCGGGAGATACCAGCTTTGCTCTGTATTCGTTCATTACATTCATAGTCTACCTCTTTTTAAAATCTGCTTTGCATAGACAAAATATCAAGTAAATCGCGCCTGAACAAGCCTTGTGGCCGGTTCATCCCATACACTTCCCACAAGTATTTTACCATTTTTGTTCAATAAGAAAAAGAATGAACAAGATGGGTGTAAGAAAAAGATAAGAAAATATTCACATATCCGCTATTTAATTATCGTCAAATAAATGTATAATATATTAGAATTGTAAATTTATCAAAAGGCGGAAGGAATTATGACAAAAAGAAGAAAGCTAATCATTGTAATCATAGCAGCCATAGTGGTTATAGCTATATCACTGTTGTTCGCGATTTATAAGGGACTATTCCCGGTTATCGGCGGAAATTCCGGAGAGATGGTTTATGCCCAAAAGGTATCGACCCTAACCTCTACGGACTTTACAGTGGATCGCTACGGCGGAGTTATAGAATCACAGAAGGCGATTACGTATAAACGGGATCCCGAACGCAAGGTGGAAGCCGTTTATGTTAAGGTTGGAGATATTGTGACAAAGGGTACAGTGCTCTTTAAATATGACGTGCGTTCAAGTGAGAACAATATAGCCAGCATTCAGCTTGACATAGAAGGATTAAACAATGAAATCTCGTTCCTTCAGAGCCAAGGAAACAGCACCGAGATTCAGCTTCAAATAAGCGAGCGCCAACTTGAAATTAGGCAGAAGCAACAGGATTTGAAGAAATATCAGCAAGAGATAGATCAAGCGGAAGTCAGATCTGAAATCAGCGGTGTCATCAAAGCCGTCAATGAGACAGGTCAAGATGCCAACGGCAGTGAGCAGCCTGTAATAACCATGAGTGAAACCGGAGAATTCAGAGTAAAAGGTAAGGTCAGCGAGCAGTCAATCGCCACGCTTTCTTCGGGAATGCCTGTAATCATCCGCTCCAGGGTGAACGAGGAGCAGACATGGACCGGAATGATTTCCAAAATAGAAACAGAACCTGCTACGGAATCGCAGGGAAGCGAATATATGTATTATGACAGCAGCAGTGGAGAGAGAGCCACATCGTATCCTTTCTATGTGACGCTTGATTCCACTACAGGTTTGATGCTTGGACAGCATGTATATATTGAACCTGATTATGGTCAGGGACAGATTACCGCTAAGGAGGGAATCTGGATCGATCAAAGCTTCATAGCTTATGAAGAAGATGGAGAAACGGCATATGCGTGGGTTGGTCGAAAAGGAAGACTCACCAAGAGAACCTTGGGACTTGGCGAATTCGACGACTTTGATTATACCGTGGAGATAGTAAGCGGACTTGAACCCGATGATTTAATTGCTTGGCCGGATGAGACCCTCAGAGAAGGCATGAGGGTTGCCGATGTGGCGGAGGTCGAATAGGATGATACTTGATCTTCAGAACATATACAAGAATTACGGGCAGGGCGAGGTTGAAGTTCCGGTATTGAAGGATGTTACGCTTCAGGTTGAGGAAGGTGAATACCTTGCCATCATGGGCCCCAGTGGTTCAGGTAAATCAACCCTGATGAATATTGTTGGCTGCCTGGACAGGCCGACATCGGGAAAGTATTTTCTGGATGGAGAGGATATATCTCACCTTTCGGAGAACAAGCTTTCAGAGGTTAGGTTGAACAAGATTGGGTTTGTGTTTCAGACCTTCCAGCTCTTGCCCCAGGAAACAGCATTGGATAATGTTGCGCTACCGCTCATCTACGCAGGAATCAGCAAGAGTGAACGCCAAAAGCGAGCCATGGAGTCTTTAGAGAATGTGGGTCTGGGAGATAGAGCTACGTTCCTTCCGACTCAGCTTTCGGGTGGACAGAAGCAAAGGGTGGCTATAGCAAGAGCCATGATAAACAATCCGAAGGTGCTTTTAGCCGATGAGCCCACTGGCGCTCTTGATCAGGCCAGCGGAAAGCAGGTAATGGAACTGTTTGGCGAGTTAAATGAAAAAGGGACGACCGTGGTCATGATCACCCATGACGCCAATGTTGCCCAGAATGCCAGAAGAATCGTCAAGATAATTGACGGCAGACTAACGGAAGGGGGAAATGAAAATGAGTAAAAAGAAAATCATTATCCCCATAGTTATAGTTGCACTTTTGGTCGGTGCATTCTTTGGTGCCAAAAGATTTAGAACCGCAAATACCACGGTTGATGTTGTGCCTGTAAGCTATCTCAATTGGGGCTATATGGAAGATTCCATGTCGATAGACGGTGTGGTTTACGACGAAGACAGTCAAAGCATCTACCCCGACGCTACGCAGATTATTAGCGAGATTTATGTAAAGGAAGGTCAGGAGGTCAAGAAGGGAGATAAACTCTTGGCCTATGACATGGCGAGTCAGGAATTAACTCTACAGATCAGAAGGGTTGCAGTCGAAAAGGCGGAGAATAATCTTTATACTGCGCAGGCTGAGTTAAATGCTCTATATAATACCACGCCTGTTCCCGATTATGTGACTCCGATTATTCCGGACCCGGAAACTCCAACCGACCCGGAGGAACCCGAGGAGCCCGAAATCAAAAAGCCTGAGCATAAAAAGGTTAAGGATGCCTGGAACTATTTGGACGACGATAATATTAATGACTATTATCTTAGTCCGATTGTGACCGTGATTAACAATCACAATGGCTCCGACATGGGCGTAAGCGGAGAGATTACCAGGGAAACAAGTGGCAGTGAAGCCGATCCCTCTGGTACCGAATCCGGTGGCAACGGAGGCGATACTGCAGGTGAAGGATCAGGAAGCAGCGACGCAAGTGGCAGCACTGGAAGTGATTCCGGCAGCAATGCAGGTGATGCCAATACAAGCGGCGATAACGATAGCAACAACGATAATAATAACAATAATAATAATAACAACGACAATAACGACGGCAGCGACGATAACAACGACAATACCGACGGTGGAGAAGATGTCGTGGAAATCGACGACATTATTGAACCACCGGAGGATGGCTCCATCAATAACCCCTATAGATATATGGTAACCGAGGATGGTGTTGTCTACGGTTCCTTCCTTAATGCGCTTAGAAAAAAAGAGGACCGTTATGCTGTCATAGAAATTAGGGAAGGAAATACCAAGGATGGTGACCTTCTGGCATCTATGACTTTAAGCACAAAGAAAATTAAAGAGCAAGATGATGATGCTTATTGGTATGTGATACTAAGGGCTGATGGAGACGATCCGTTTGCAACCTTGATAGCGAATGCCAACATCAAGGAAGAAGATACCTCCGGCGAAGGAACATCTTACGATTACGGAACGGACTATTTCAACACAGAGCAGCCGATTCAGTATACTGCTGAGGAATTGGCGAGAGCAATACAGGACAAGCAAAGAGACATCAAGAATCTCGATTTAAACCTCAGACGAGTCAAGCTTGATCTAAAGGTACTTGAAGAGCAGATGGAAGACGGCGTTGTTACAGCAAAGAGAGATGGCGTCGTAACAACAGTCCACGACATCGACAATCCTCCGCAGGACGGTTCGCCATTCCTAAAGGTTGATGCCGGCTCCGGCGTGGTGGTTCAGGGAACCATATCCGAACTGCTTCTGGAGAAGATAAGTTTGGGTCAGGAAATCACTGCTATGGATTGGGAAAGCGGTGGTTCGTACGTTGGTGAGATTACATCCATCGATGATTACCCTGCTGACCAAAGTTATTATTATGGAGGAAATCAGAATTCCTCTTACTACGGATTCCTTGCATACTTTAACGATGCAGAAAATTTGGATGCTGGTCACTGGCTGCAGATGAGCCTTGATGCAAATGCACAGAAGGAAAATGCTCTGTACATTCCGAACGCATATATAAGAAGCGACGCCCAAGGCAAATACATGATGAAGGACGACGGAGGAATTTTGACGAAGCAGTACGTAAAATGTGGCAAGGGCCAATACGGATATGTAACCGAGATACTTGAGGGAATAACAGATGCCGACTACATCGCTTTCCCATATGGTGACGGTGCAAAAGAGGGCGCCAAGACTAAGATCTCGGAAGAGGAGGTGATGTGGTAATGTTAGAAAACATCAGACTTTCATTCCGTGGTATTTTCTCACATAAGCTTAGATCGATTTTGACAATGCTGGGTATCATAATAGGTATCGCGGCCATAATAGCCATTGTTTCCACAATCCAAGGAACTAACGAACAGATTCAGAAGAACTTAATCGGTTCGGGAGTTAATAACGTAAATGTTTCAATTCATCAGGGCGACTGGGAATATGAATTCTATTCCGGAATCCCCGCGGGCTTGTCGCTAATTAGTAATGATCAAAAAAGCCGACTTGATGAAATCGAAAATGCGGAAAGCGTATCCCTATATAGACGTCGCCAGGACTACGATGGCGTATATCATTTGACGGATTCGCTTAGCGGTGGATACATATATGGAATAGAACCGAATTATTTCAGCACTGCGGGTCTTGCTGTAATAAGAGGAAAGGGAATTTCGGAGAATGACATTTCAAGTTTCCGCAAGGTATGCGTTCTTGATGAAAACAGTTCCGAATCGCTCTTCCAAGGAGAGAATCCTATAGGCAAGACCGTGGAAATAAAAAGTGAACCTTTCGAAGTCGTCGGTGTGGTTGGAGAGAAAAACACATTTGAACTATCCATCACGACAATCGAAGAATACTATATGTATTACCAGGATACTTCGGGAAAGGTATATGTTCCTGAAAGCGTTTGGCCACTGCTCTATCAGTATGATGAGCCGCAGAACGTGATAATAAGGGCTGCCAGCACGGGCGACATGACTTCCGTTGGAAAGGCCGCCGAAACAATACTAAATGAGAGAGTGCCTTCGGATTCGGACTATAAATACAAGTCCCAGGATTTGATGCAACAAGCTCGCGACATCCAGCAGCTAAGCCAAAGCACTAACCGAATGCTCATATGGATTGCTGCGATTTCGCTCCTGGTTGGTGGTATAGGTGTTATGAACATCATGCTCGTATCGGTTACGGAACGTACCAGCGAGATTGGCTTGAAGAAAGCTATCGGTGCACCAAAGCGCGCAATCATGACGCAGTTCCTTACAGAGGCGGTGGCGCTTACTTCCATCGGTGGAATCTTGGGAGTGATAACCGGAATAATACTTGCGGAGCTGATATCTCAGCTTAATGAGACGCCGGTGGCCATAAGCTGGCCCGCATCGATATTGGCCGTTCTTTTCTCGATGGCCATAGGAATCATATTTGGAATTCTTCCATCAAGGAAGGCAGCGAAC
The DNA here is from genome assembly GCA_947302715.1 of uncultured Clostridia bacterium. Lineage (GTDB taxonomy): Bacteria > Bacillota > Clostridia > Peptostreptococcales > Anaerovoracaceae > Eubacterium_B. The sequence goes on along the minus strand of CAMYVY010000012.1, from coordinate 31,212 downwards.
TTGGATCCTATAGAGGCACTCCGTCACGAATAAAAAAAGAAAGACTTTTGGGAGTTTAACCAACTCCAACAAAAGTCTTTTTTATTTTCGGCTCATTTCTACGATTCTACAGAATCGCACAGAGTAACGGTGCCGCTACTACGGCTTGCAGAGTTTATAGTTCCTTCTTCCAAAAACCGTGGAGATTGCAATATTCGTAAGCTGCAATTGCCTGTACTCCGTCAGCAAGAGCAAAGACCGCTTCAGGCTTGTCGGATGGCGTCAGGTCCTTTCTCTGAACTCCGCCTGTTGTTTCAAGCCAGATGTGAGCGATATAGTGTTCATCCATCATCGGGTGTTCAACTTCTCCCACTTTTACGGTTACAGTATTACCATTAACTTCAACAGCCGGTACATGCTTTTCAAATGCGCCGTCGGTTGTGTTAGGTGTAAGTTCAATCATCGGCTTGCCACAGCATGTGAGACCGTGACCGTCCTTTGCAGCTTCCAGAATTGCTCCACATGTGTCGCACTTATAAACCTTCAACATTTTGATACCTCCATATTTCATTTAACTTATAAATAATTATTATATTTACTATTTCATCTTGCTTTTAGTTATTTATACCGCAAAGCATAGATTCAAACATCCAACTTTTCTTTCATTTATCTTTAATTCTATTTTGCGCTATTTTGCGGCGAAAACTATTCTATCCCGATGTGCCAAATCCTGATGGCTGCGAATATCCGAGAACAGTCCGGTATCAACAAGAATCTTCACTACATCGTCTCTTTGATCGTGTCCGATTTCCAGCATCAGGACACCATCTTTTTTAAGGTGCTTATCTATGGATTCGGCAATTCTATGATACACGTCCAAGCCATCGTCACCACCGTCCAATGCGAGGAGCGGTTCGTGGTCCTTTACCTCTTTCTGAAGTGTTGGAATAACATCGCTCGGTATGTATGGTGGATTGCTTACTATCAAATCGAATTTCTTGGAGCCAAGCATGCCTCCGAATGGCGCGAACAAATCACCTTCAACGATTTTGGTGCTTCTGTCTACTCCGTTAAGACGAATGTTTTCCTTAGCGATTGAGAGTGCATCTTTACTGATATCGCTAAGGGTTACGTTTGCTTTGATACCAAGTTCAGGGGCAATCTTTGCTATAGAGACTCCAATTGCACCGCTTCCGGTGCAAAGATCCAAAACATCCCATGCTTTCTTTTGAACCTTGATTGGCTCGTTTCTTAGACTTCCCTTCGACATGACATCAAGAACATCTTCCACCAAGGTCTCCGTGTCCTGCCTTGGAATCAAAACTCCCGGGCGGACATTAAAAGGAAGCCCCATAAATTCGGTGCTTCCAATGATATATTGCAAAGGCTCTCCGGACGCTCTTCGGTCAATAAGCTGAAAATACTTATCGCAGAGGACCTCCTGAAGAGAGTATTGATATTCCGTAAACATTTTGGAATAGGGTATTCCTACCATGAAGCAGTATAGCTCGTCGCTATCTCTTCTGGCATCGCTGATGCCGCATGATTCAAGCTGCTTTGCGGCAATATCGGTTATTTGTTTAACTGTTAAGCTCATATAATCTCCCGGTCGTATGGTTGGCCGATTGTTTGTTTGTTAAGCGCTACGCAGCTTTTGGTCGTGATTCCGTGTCATCTTCAGGCTCGCTTCCGATGTGGCGTGGTTCGATTAGGTGTGCGTTTTTATCGCAGATTCCCTCTATGTACGGTGAATCGCTTGGAACGCAGACGGCCTTGATGGAAGCAATGGCAACTTCAAGCTGCTGATTTGAAGGCTCTCTGGTAGTTAGCTTCTGAAGAAGAAGTCCGGGCATGCTGAGAATTTTGACGACTACATTGTCGCTTCGACCGGCCCACTTTAAGACCTCATAAGAAAGTCCGGCAACAACAGGTATTAGGAGAATTCTCGAAAGAAGTCTCACCCAAAGGTTTGGCCACCCAAGCAGTGAAAACAGTATCAGGCTGATTACCATAACGAACATCAAGAAACTCGTTCCGCACCTTGGATGCAGGGTGTAGAATTGTTGTGCGTTTTCAGGGGTGAGATCCAAATTGTTTTCAAAGCAGTGAATTGTCTTATGCTCCGCACCGTGATACTGGAAGGTTGTGCGGATATCATCCAAGCGACTTATAGCCACGATATATATTATAAATATTGCGATTCTAAGAAGGCCTTCAGCAAGGTTAAGCAAGATCGCGTTTTCGGTGAAGTGCTTGAGCCAACTGACGACGACGGTCGGAAGGAGAATAAATATTCCCACGGATAAAACGATCGCCATAACTACCGAAAAGGTTATCGCCATGTTCCACACTGCGCGTTCACCGAATTTTTTAGTGAGCCATGCTTCGAACTTGCTTTGCTCTTCTTTGTCGGAAGAAGAATCGGAATTGTCATCCGGTTCATCATACGCTCCATAGGCTTCAAGAACATCGGCCGAGTACAGCAGTGTCTTCATTCCGTTTACCAAGGATGTAACAAACGCAAAGACGCCTCGGACAATTGGTGTCTTAACCCACCATCCCGGCTTTGCCAACGGCTGAGTCTTTATATGTATTCTGCCGTCAGGTACGCGAATCGCTATAGCCATGCGATTTTCTCCGCGCATCATAACGCCTTCCATTACTGCCTGACCGCCCATGGAGGTTGGACAGGCATCCTTTAGAAATATTTTGCTTAAATCCATTATCTACCCATTAACACTTTCTTTATTATTTGGATGAAGTTTTCATTGCTTACCGTTTGAGATAGATTGTCTATTATTGTCTCGGTAACTTCTTGCAGAGGCAGATTGCCCATTGCGCGTCGCATCATCCAGACGGCTTCCAGCTCATCCTGGGTCATGAGCAAATCTTCGCGACGCGTTCCCGAACGGTTAAGGTCAATTGCCGGGAATATTCTGCGCTCGGAAAGCTTACGATCCAAGTGGAGCTCCATATTACCTGTACCCTTAAATTCCTCATATATAACATCATCCATGCGGGATCCTGTTTCAATAAGCGCCGTTGCCAGAATGGTTACGCTGCCGCCTTCCTCAAGATTTCTTGCGGCACCAAAGAATTTCTTCGGCTTATAAAGAGCTACGGGATCAAAGCCGCCGGAGAGAGTTCTTCCGGATGATGGCTCGACCAAGTTATATGCCCTGGCAAGTCTTGTTATGCTGTCGAGAAGTATGACCACATCTTTTTTATGTTCGGCAAGTCTTTGAGCTCTTGCCAGAACCATTTCGGCAACCTTTACATGGTGTTGAGGTCTTTCATCAAAGGTTGAATAGATGACTTCACCGCCGGAGAGAGAACGCTTCATGTCGGTAACTTCTTCAGGTCGTTCATCTACCAGCAAGACAATTAGCTCTACTTCGGGATGGTTGTGCTCTATGCTATTCGCAATACGCTTAAGAAGCGTGGTTTTGCCGGCTTTTGGTGGAGCAACTATGAGTCCGCGCTGGCCCTTGCCTACAGGAGCCACCAGGTCGATTAACCTCATGGAAAGCTCTTTTGCACTCATTTCCATGGTCAATCTCTCGTTGGGGAAAATAGGCGTGAGCGTCGAAAAGTCGGCACGCTTAATTGCCACACCGGGTTCTTCGCCGTTTACCGTGTTTACATATAAAAGTGCACCAAAACGCTCTCCGTCGTTAGGCAGACGCGAGATTCCGTTAATTTTATCTCCCGTTTTCAGATTAAAACGCCTGATCTGAGTTGGTGATACATAGATATCTTTTTCACTCGTCAGGAAATTGTCAAATCTGAGGAATCCAAAATTGCCATCCTCTGCAATATCAAGAATTCCGGTGACCTCGGGTCGCGGGCGATCAGAATCGGAACCTGGTTCTTTTTCTTTTTCCGGATCCTTGCCTTTTTCTATGTCTTTATCGGTATCTTTGTCTGCACCTGTATCTTTAGCTATTGCCGAATCTTTATCTTTGTTTTGTATTTTAACTCTATCTTTATTTCTATTTTTTTCTTCTTTTTCTACGCTATCTTTTTCTGCAGCTGTATCTGTACCTGTACCTGTACTTGCATTTGTATCTGAATCTGCACCTGTACCTTTACCTGAACCTGCATCTGTACCTGCATCTGCACCTGCATCTGCATCTATACCTTTACCTGAACCTGCCTCTGAACATGTATTGGTATCTTTTTCGGAGGATTTTCCTTTTTTAGGTGTGCTCTCAGAATTAGGCACGTCTTCGCTCTCACCTGAAAGATTGTCCAGAATCTCATCCTGAGGCTCGTCGGAAGATGTTTTTTTCCTGTCAGTAGCTTTCGCAGAGGTCTTTTTGGTGGTCCGCTTTGTTGTTCGCTTCGTAGTCTTTGCTTCTTCTGGCACGTCAACAGAGCTTGCGGCGGTATCGGCAATAACTTCTTCTAAGATTTCTTCTTTTTTCTTTCTTGGCATAGAATAAAACCGGGCGGAACGCCCTTTCCTTTCTTTTGTTGGGGTCCAACTGGGGGAAAAAACGAAAATAACTACGCTGATTATACCCTATAGTAAAGAAAAAATAAAGAACTTCTTCCATTAATTAGATGGTAGTGATAAAATAATCAATGCAGTAAAAGAGGATAATAAGATTCATAGATATATTAAGGAGGCAGCAAATGGCTACCAAAAACGCATCTGCCGACAAGGCACAGAAGAATTTAAAGAAAATAACCAACGCTCAGAAGAAAGCTGCAAAAGCCCAGGTCAAGGCTGACAAGCTTCAAAGAAAAGCCGATAGAACGCAGAAAAAAATAGTACAGCAGGGTGCTTTTGAGAATATGATGATAATTGCTGCGATGTTGGGTATGATCGTTCTTGCTGTTGTGGCAGCAACCACCGGAACTGGTTCAACCGAAGAGGCAGCAAAGAGCGCAGGTAACGAAGCACAGAGATAGTAGCGCATAGATGACTTCGTGGAGACAGCAATGCGAAGATAGCGACGCAAAGATACCAACGTGAAAACACCAATGCAAAGATAGCGACGCAGAAAAGAATACAAAGATAAAGATAGAGGTAAAGCATGAGCAGAGAAGATTTTAATGATGTTTACAGACATTCGTTGGCGCATATTCTTGCCAAGGCTGTAATTGAGATTTTTGGTAAAGAAAATGTCCAGTATGCAATAGGCCCACAGATTGATGATGGACTTTATTACGATTTTCTTCTTCCGAGGACGGTAACCCAGGAAGATTTCCCCTTGATTGAAGAAAAAATGCATGAAATCATCAAGCGCAGAGAGGAATGGATATATCGAGAAGTTAGCAAGGAAGATGCGCTTAAACTATTCAACGATCAGAAATTCAAGATCGAGTTAATTCAGGACCTTCCGGAAGATGAAAGAATAACCATATACTACACCGGAGACGACTTTGTTGACCTATGCCGTGGACCTCATATAGAGAATTCGCAGGAGCTTCTTGGTGCAGCTTTTCAAATTAAATCAGCATCCGGATCATACTGGCGTGGCGATGAAAACAGAGACCAGCTTCAGAGAATCTATGTCTATGCGTTCCCCGACAAGCAGCAGCTTAAGGATCACCTGAAACTGATAGCAGAGGCGCAGGAACGCGACCACAAGAAACTTGGGCCTCAGCTCGATCTGTTCATGTTTGATGAGACTGCGCCGGGTATGCCGTACTGGCTCCCGCATGGCTGGAGACTATATAATACTCTTTTGGATTTTTCCAGAGAACTACAGGATGCTCATGGGTATAACGAAATTTGCGCACCTATCTTCAACAACAGAAAGCTTTACCTAATAAGCGGGCATTGGGCTCACTATCAAAATAATATGTTTGTGGTTCCTGAGCTTGACAGGGATGAGAACGGACAGATCCTTCTTGATGAAAATGGATCCTTTAAGATGAAGCCGGTTGAGGAAGCGGACATTTATTCTGCAAAGCCAATGAACTGCCCTAACGCGATGATTGTTTTCAAATCAAAGACGCGTTCATATAGGGATTTGCCATTGAGATTGTCGGAAAATCAGGTTCTGCACAGAAAGGAAAAATCCGGTCAGCTTAACGGACTTCTTCGTGTGCAGGAATTCCGCCAGGATGACGATCATACATTTGTCATGGAATCTCAAATAGAGGATGAAATCGCTGACATTTTTGAGATAACCGATACAATTTATTCGACCTTGGGATTGAGTTACAGAGCGGAACTTTCCACGAGGCCGGAGGATTTCATGGGCGATATCGAAACTTGGAATACTGCTGAAGCAGCCCTCAAAAAGATTCTTGATGCCAAGTATGGCGAGGGGGGATATGAGATAAACGAAGGCGATGGCGCCTTCTATGGACCGAAGATTGACCTCCAGATGAAGGATGCTTTGGGACGTGAATGGCAGTGCGGAACTATTCAGCTCGATTTCCAGCTTCCGTTGAATTTTGAGCTTAAATACACTGCACCTGATGGCAGCCTGAAGCAGCCGGTTGTAATTCACCGCGCTCTATACGGCTCGTTTGAACGCTTTATAGCTGTAATAATAGAGAACTTCAAGGGTGCATTTCCGTTCTGGCTTGCTCCAACCCAGGTTGCGGTTGTCCCAATCAAGACTGAGCATAACGATTATGCGGAGGAGATTACGAAGCTCCTTCGCGCCAACAAGATTCGCTATGAGGTCGACTACGATGATAAGAATATGAATGCAAAAATCAAGGAATTCAAGAACATGAAGGTTCCATATATCATCGTTGTGGGTGGCCAGGAAGCGGAGAATCGCACGGTCTCAATAAATGTTCGCGGGTCCAATCAGCAGATGAGAGGAGTTCCGCTTGATGAATTCTTAGATATGTGCGACATATTGAATGAGGAGCACAGATTGGAACTCATTACGGAGCGAATTTCAGAATAGATATCAGAATAGATTTATTGAGAGAAACTCAAAAAAATCCCCCAAAAGGGGGTTGCATTTTCATCAATAATTAGGTATATTATTATTGCACTTTGGCCACAAGATGTGGAAAAAAGAGATGCAAATACGCACAATATGTGCAGTTTCAAAAGTGGTATTTACAATATATACGCCCCCTCTGGGACGGTTCACATCCGACAGGTTAACCCCTGTCGGAGAACCGTCCCTTTTTATTCGATTATAGTTCCTGAAATCCCCGATGTAGTTGAGATACCTAATGCGCCTGGAATGTCCAGTGGGTTTGAAATAACGGGCATGATGGAGTGAAAGGAAGCTTGGATTAATTGAAATACGTGGGATGTAAGTATATAATGGAAGTGCATAAACGAATCATAAAACCCTTGATAAATTCGGAGTTAGGCGAGGCACTAAGAACGGCATATAGCGAACAGATACATATCGCGAACAGATACATATATAATAAAAAAGAACCGCTTTAGGGAAAAAGAGGCGTATTTAATAAAGCAGAACCGCTTTAACGAAAAAGAGGCGTATTTAATAAAGCAGAACCGCATATAGCGAAAGAAAGGAAATGGAATGGCAAAATACGAAGCTACGTTAGTTGGTTATTTTGATGATTGGCTAAGAATCATAGAAAAAGGCATTATTAACGGAAGTGCCACGGCAAACTTGGAAGATGCCAGTGACTTCTACTCCTCTGATGGAGTTACAAGGTGTAGTGTACGTGTATTTGAAAGATATAGCGCCATCGGTTCAAATAGAGTAAGTTTAAGCGTAACGCTTTTCCAGGACCCAAGTGGTGCAATTCATTGCTCGGCAATAACTTCAGGTGGTAGCCAGGCAATGATATTTAAACTAAACACCTTTGGTGAGCAATCATTTTTAGACAGCTTTATCGATGTCATTGAGAGAGGGTAAGAATTAGCACTACTTGAAGCAATATGCATAAGGCAGCAATATGCATGATGAAGCAATATGTATGATGAAGCAATATGCATGATGAAGCAATATGCATGATGAAGCAGTATGCATAAGGCAGCAATATGCAATCAGATGAATTGAACAGGAAAAACTAATGTCTGTAAATAATAAACGCAAATTAACAAAAAACGAGTTACGACGAATAGAGCTGTTTCACAGTAATTCTGAAGAACTCCTGGCTCAGGGCTATATACAGCGCGACCTGACGTTGGACCTTGTAGAAGCAAACATAAAAGGAACTCTGTACGGTATAGTTTTAGCTGTACCTTTCCTTGTGGTTTATCTGCTGTTGCTATTTTTTAAGGGTAAGAGTTTGTTTGCGGATGGCATTGGTGACGCAAGTACGTTCTTTAGAAACTACCTTATATTTTTTGTAATCCTTATTATGCTAATTGTCGTTCATGAGTTGATCCACGGAATAACATGGGGACTATTCTCCAAAGGTAAGCTAAAGAGTGTTGAATTTGGCATCATTTGGCGAACTATGAATCCTTACTGCACATGCAAGGAACCTTTAACCCGAAATACTTACTTACTGGGAGGGCTGATGCCGTGCATATTACTTGGCATTATTCCGTGCATTGTTGCGTGGTTCATTCAAAGTGGTTGGATACTCGCGATGGGACTTATCATGATTATAAGTGCCGGCGGCGATTTGCTTATAGCCAAACTGATTTTAGACACACCGACCTCCAGGAACGCTTTATACCTTGACCATCCAACCACCATAGGGCTTGTTATTTTTGATCGAGAGCAACAACTCTAAATCCCTTATTCCTATGCGTTTTCGCACGGACGCCACACGCTAAACAAGCTCCCACACGCCGGACTTATATCGCACGCCAGACTTATATCGCATGATAGCCAAGTATCAAACACAGAGCCACATTGCATGCTGCGCACTTCGGAGTATCAGCACCAAAAATCAAAAATACTCCGGAGCGAAAGGCCAAAAAAACAAAAATACTCCGAAATCCAATGACTGAGACAGATATTTCGGAGTATCAGCACCAAAAATCAAAAATACTCCGGAGCGAAAGGCCAAAAAAACAAAAATACTCCGAAATCCAATGACTGAGACAGATATTTCGGAGTATCAGCACCAAAAATCGAAAATACTCCGGAGCGAAAGGTCAAAAAAACAAAAATACTCCGAAATCCAATAACCGAGACGGATATTTCGGAGTATCAGCACCAAAAATCAAAAATACTCCGGAGCGAAAGGTCAAAAAAACAAAAATACTCCGAAATCCAATGACTGAGACAGATATTTCGGAGTATCAGCACATAAAAACAAAAATACACTTTACAGACGCGATTTCTAACTAAGTGGAAAGGCCCGCCGACTGACCATGTAAAGGGACACTGTGATTTAGCGAACTAAACACACTCGCCGTGAGAATAAACAGGAAAAACAAAGAACGAAAAAGGAGCCATCAATTTTGTTTAAACCATGATAGAACGATTAAGGGACTTAGCAACAAAAAGTAGAAGGACAGACACGTATTTATACACCAACTTTCTATCTCCATCCGACATTGCCTTAGCTTTTGAAGTAGAGGAAGCAAGCAATATAAAAATATGGGGAGGCGTGGAGAATTGCGAACGTGCCGTAGTTCGATTTGGCAATACAGCATATTTAGGATACGATGAAGATTTCCCAATCAGAATCCTTGAGATAAAGCCGATTAATCAGAAGTATGCGGACAATCTTACTCATCGTGATTTCCTCGGGGCGATAATGAACCTTGGGATAGAAAGAGATATTGTCGGTGATATTTTTGTTGATGAAAAAACAGCTGTTGTATTTGTCCTCGAACACATGGCAGAATACATATCCGAAAACTTGGATCGCGTAAGGCGCACAACAGTCCAATGTAAATCTATCAAGGCCGTCTCGGCACAGTTTAAACCGAAGCTTGAGATTGAAGAAGTCATAGTATCGAGTGTTAGAATCGATGGTATGTTAGCTAAAATATATCATTTATCAAGGAGCGCTGCACAATTGTTAGTTAAATCCGGAGGTGTTTTGGCTTCCGGAAAAAAGGTTGAGAGCACAAGCTATGAGCCCAAGCCGAACGAAACTATTATTGCTCGCGGACACGGCAAATTTATTTTTATAGAGAAAATGGGTGACACACGTAAGGGTCGCCATGTTATTAAGGTAGCTCGATATATGTAGACTGTGATAAGAAAGAGCAAAGCTAATATAGCTTTCTGGCATTCTTAGAATTCTTCAATTCTTATCGCGTTCCGGCACGCTAAAATAATATAAATCATATAGATTTCTGGCATGGAAAAGAGCTCTGAACCCGTATAAATCTTGATGAGTTCAAACAACGCAATCTTATATTTTCCCCAATGTGATATTAATAATCTATACATTAGTGAAACAACTGATGCTAAATCTTACGTTTCCCTGGACGAGTTTTGTAATATCTACAAATTTTCAAAAATGTCTTTTTTCCCCATATAACGTGTGGTACGCTAATACATAAGATGTGATGACCCGAGATGCTTTTCTGGCAATTATACGCGGGCAAACGCATAGAAGCAATGCGCAGCCAAGCACCTACCAGCAAAAAACGTCAGACACATAGCAGTAATATGCAGCCAAACAGAGACGCTAAATATAGGCAAAGAGAAAGAAGAAGGTAAAATGTACAGATTTAAACAACTTGCAGAAAAGGAATTGGAGCGCATCAAGAATCTGCTTCTCATTCTTCCTAAGCGAGACAAACCCCCTAAAGGACATGTCGTTAAATACACGGGAAAAAACCAAACCACATATACTTATCGATACAAGAAAATGAACGCAAAAGGAGAACAAGAGTCAATAAGTATTAATCTTGGGGATGGAAGCGGTAAAAATGCACAAAAAGTCAAGAGGGCATTTTTTCTGCATGAGCTTACGAACAGATTAGAAAAAAATGTTTCAGTATTAGAATCTGTGATAAAAAGGTACGAACAATATGACTATGATTCGGTCAACAATTCATTGCGCGGCGGATTAAGTGACATAGCATACACCGGTATGTTTAATAACCAGTTGTCAAGCAAAGAATTAGAGGAATGGTCACGTGCTCCATACGAAGCGCTCCCTGCTGATCAAGACAAAAAGCATTTTAGCATGAGTGGTGACTCGTTTAGATCAAAATCAGAAGTCATAATTGCCGATACTTTGACTAGCTACAATATTCCATATCGTCACGACGCCAGAATCGACCTTGTTGATGCTTCGGGTTATAAGGCTGCAAGATATCCGGATTTTGAAATAATGACGCCGCAAGGAAAGACTCTGTACTGGGAACACCTTGGGATGCTGAAGAACAAAGATTATGCCAATGCAATTGGCGATAAATTACATGTGTATGCACTTAACGGCATTATCCCAGGAAGGAACCTGATAATCAGTGCAGAAACCGCAGATGGAGAAATTGATGTCCGAGAGATCATTGAACTCATCGAATCAAGGGTATTAAAGTTTTTTAAATGAGTTGCTTATAGGGATTGCCCTTGGTAGTGCGCCTTTGCGTGAAGCGTGCTACCATTTATGGCGACCCTTCCAGTGAGAGGCGCTACTTTTGATGACGAACCTTCCTGTGAATACGAGACAGAAGCTATTTATAGTAAGCCGCTTCTGTGTATTTTAAGCAAGAATCAAAAATACTCCGGAGCGAGAGGCTCAAAAAACAAAAATACTCCGAAATATGATGGGACAGATAAGAATTTTGGAGTATTAGCACCAAAAATCAAAAATACTCCGGAGCGAAAGGCTCAAAAAACAAAAATACTCCGAAATATGATGGGACAGATAAGAATTTTGGAGTATCAGCATCAAAAATCAAAAATACTCCGGAGCGAAAGCCTCAAAAAACAAAAATACTCCAAAATATGATGGCCCGGATTAATCTAAAGAGGCTCAGCGTATGCTTTGTGAAAATAGCAGTTAAGTACGCTTTGTGGCACATCCCGGTATTTAGTTACCTGCAGTAAGTTATGAGTGATACACGACTCGTAATGATGATTAGAATTGACTACATTGGATTAATACCATGTGATATAATATGTATGTTGAAATCTCTCAAAAAACATTCAGAAATAATTACTTATACTTATAATCTATGATACGCAATTCCAAGCAGCAAACAGCAAGAAAGAAAAACAGCAAGAATGCAAATCAGCGAGAAAGCAAACAGCAAGAATGCCAAACAGCAAGAACGCAAATCAGCGAGAAAGTAAAACAGCAAGAATGCCAAACAGCAAGAATGCAAAACGGCAAGAGTGTAAATATAGCAAGGATACAAATCAACAAGTAATAAAAAGAGTATATATGTATATGTAATGGAAAGGAGAGAAGGATGGATTTTACGGGAAGAATTGCAATTGTAACCGGCGCGGGCGGAGGAATCGGAAGAGCAATAGTTAAAGAGTTCTATGATAATGGCGCGAATGTTGCCCTCGTTGACATCAAAGGTTTGGAAGAGACTGTATCTGAGCTTGGCCTCGATCAAGACAGAATTCTCTGCTTGACCGACTCGATCACAGAAGAAGAGAATGCGAAGAAAATCATTGCAGCGACCAAGGAACGCTTTGGCAGAATTGACATTCTCGTGAATACCGCAGGAATCTGTGGGAAATACCAGATGACCGCTGACATGGAATTTGAGAACTTCAAAAACATCTTTGCGGTCAATGTTGACGGAACCTTTCTCATGATGAAGCATGTAATTCCGGTGATGCAGGAACAACAAAAAGGCGCAATAATAAACTTTGCCTCAATCTCAGGAATGACCGGATACAAATATGAGGTTGCTTACGGCGGAAGCAAATGGGCAATAATTGGAATGACCAAAGTCGCTGCCAAAGAATACGGTCGTGACGGAATCAGAGTGAACGCCGTGTCGCCCGGAATTGCCGATACGGAGATGCTTAGATATACTTTGGATTCGTATAGAAATGACTTTGGTGCTGAAAATCCTGAGGCGACTTTGACATCAGGGCCGATACCGCACGCAGCGGAGCCCTGGGAGGTTGCAAAGGTTGTGGCGTTCGCAGCTTCGGATGATGCCTGCTATGTGACTGGAGCAAACCTTGTTGTCGACGGTGGCAAATTGATGTAAGAAAACCACTCCACATGTGATAAATAGATAAAAACCGGATATGCGATAAAAAATTTTTTGGACAAAAAATGCATAAAAAACAAAGCTCTTATACCTCAAAGGGAGGGGCTTGCCAACGGAAAGAAGAGGCTCGATGTAAATATCGAGCCTCTTTTGTTAGAATCAGTGGATTTTTGAACCATTTAATTATGTATACAAGAATACAGGTATATTTTATACATCGGAGACCTTAATTTTATGCATAAATCCGTATAAACAATGTAAAATCAAGGGTTTGACAAAATGCATAAAATCAAATTACAATATCATCGTAAGGAGTTCTATTAGAATTCCTATAACGATAACAGCAAGAAATTCGAATTTGCTACAATGGTATTTTTTAAAACGGGAGGTTCCTATGAGCACTGGAATACACAATTATTCCGAAATAGGGAAACTGAACAAGGTTCTGCTTCACAGAATTGGAAGCGAAATAGAAGGACTGGTTCCGGACAATTTTGCAAGACTCTTGTTCGATGATATTCCCTACATCAAGATTGCCCAAGAGGAGCATGATGGATTCGCAAACCTGCTGAGGGAGAACGGAGTTGAAGTAGTCTACTACGTTGAGGAGACTGCAAAGGCTCTCATCAATCCGCAAGTCAAGTCTGAATTCCTGAAACTCTTCATCAAGGAGAGCAACCTCAATTCTCCGGCGGCAGAGGAAGCCATTTTTGATTATCTATATCAGATGGATACAAAGGAAATGATTGCAAAGATAATTGCGGGCGTAAAGAAGAACGAGGTTCCGGAATTCAAGTCTGCATCCTTTGCTGACTACATTTCTTCAGACTATCCATTTTATATGGATCCGATGCCAAACCTGTATTTTACAAGAGATCCGGGTGCTTGCGTAGGCGATGGAATTAATATCCATCATATGAGCACAGCAACCAGAAGACGCGAGTCGCTTCTTCTGAAGTATATGTACAAATACAATCGCGACTTTGCCGATGAGCAAGATCAGCAGTGGTACGACTACGATATGGAATATTCCATCGAGGGTGGAGACGTTCTTGTTCTTAACAAAGAGACAATCGCAATCGGAATGAGCGAAAGAACTACTGCGGCAGCAATCGACAGATTTGCTCGCAACATACTGAAAAGCGATCAGTTTAAGCGTGTAATTGTTTTGGACATTCCGAAAACAAGAGCGTTCATGCACCTTGATACTGTATTCACGATGGTAGACTATGATAAGTTCACCATTCACCCGGAAATCGAGGATCCGCTAAGAGTCTTTGAAATGAAGCAATCAAAGGGCGGAGAGGTGAGATTCAGTTCCATGACCGACACGCTTCCCAACATACTCAAGAAGATATTAAAGCTCCCCGCAGTCGAGCTCATTCGGTGCGGAGGTGACGATCCGATGGCGGCACAGAGAGAGCAGTGGAACGACGGATCGAATACGCTTGCAATAGCTCCCGGTAAGGTTGTCACATACGAAAGAAACTATGTGACAAACGACCTTTTGGACAAGAAGGGCATCACCGTTCTTCCTATAGCCGGATCCGAAATATCCAGAGGAAGAGGCGGCCCGCGCTGCATGTCTTGCCCGGTTAACAGGGAAGATTTAGATTAATTGTTGATTATGAGGGGCGGTTTCCAATGGGAGCCGTCTCTAATGGTTTGACAGTCGTGACTGACTTTTCTGACAACTTCAACTTGCTTCAGTACGCTTCATAAATACTCAAAAATCAACAAAAATACAGTCTTGGATAAGTGTCAATGATTTGACATAATATATGTAGATAAGCAATTGTTTATGCGAAAGGAGAATTCTCATGGCAATCAATCTTAAGGGTAGAAACTTTTTAACACTTATGGACTTCACACCGGAAGAAATCAGATACCTTCTGGACCTCTCTCACGATCTTAAATCAAAGAAGAGAGCAGGCATCAGAAACAATCTTCTCGCCGGAAAGAACATCGTACTTCTCTTCGAGAAGAACTCCACCAGAACACGCTGCGCATTTGAAGTAGCAGCAATGGACGAAGGTGGCGGAGTTACATTCCTCGATTCCGGAAGCTCCCAGATGGGAAAGAAAGAAACAATCGCTGATACAGCAAAGGTTCTCGGAAGATTCTATGATGGTATCGAGTACAGAGGATTCAAGCAGTCTGTTGTAGAAGAACTCGCAGCAAACGCTGGCGTTCCCGTATGGAATGGCCTTACAGACGTTGACCACCCAACACAGATTCTTGCTGACCTCATGACAATCGAAGAGCACGTTGCTAAGCCACTTAACAAGTGCAAGGTTGTATTCTCCGGCGACATCAGAAACAACATGAGCTATGCATGGATGTATGGCTGCGCCAAGATGGGAATGCACTATGTAGCATATGGACCAAAGGAACTCGAAAAGGAACTCGACAAGAAGGCTGTTGACGCTGCAAAGAAGGTAGCGAAGGAAACAGGCGGCAAGATCGAAATCAGCTCCGATCCGAAGAGCCTCAAGGGAGCAGATGTAATCTACGCTGACGTATGGGCATCCATGGGTGAAGAGAAAGAGATTCCAAAGAGAGTAAAGCTCCTCACACCGTTCAAGGTTACAGCTGACATGATGAAGAAGACAGGAAATCCGGATTGCATCTTCATGCACTGCCTGCCTTCCTTCCACGATTTCGAAACAACAATGGCTGCAGAGCAGAAGAAACTTAAATACGACATCCGCGAGGTTACGGATGAAGTATTCCTTTCACCTGCATCCAAGGTATTCGATGAAGCAGAGAACAGAATGCACACCATCAAAGCCGTTATTGTAGCAACAATCGGTTAAAAATTAATACAATACTCGGGTTGGACCGCTTGCGCTTAGTCCTCGTGTAGCGGTTCTAAGCTCTTGCGTCGCATGGGTATGCTCGCAATCGCTAAGAACCGACACTGCGGAAGTCCAACCCCGAGTATATCTTATTTTTTGAGTATTTATTTACAGAGAGGAAATAACATGTCTGAGAAAATAGTAATCGCGCTGGGCGGCAATGCCCTCCAGTCCGGAAAAGCTGATCCAACTGCAGAGCAGCAGCTGGAGGTAGTAAAAGCAACCTGTGAGCATATCGCAGAAATCAGCGGCATGGGATTCGAGGTTGGTGTCGTTCATGGTAACGGACCACAGGTAGGAAGAATCCTTCTTGCTTCCGAAACAGCAAAGGATGTAACACCTGCAATGCCTTTCGACGTATGCGGAGCGATGTCCCAGGGTTACATCGGCTATCACATCCAGCAGGCTCTCAAGCAGGCCCTCAAGGATCGCGGCCGCGACGTTCCTGTAGCCACAGTAGTTAGCCAGGTAGTTGTAGACAAGAACGATCCGGGATTCCAGAACCCCACAAAGCCAATCGGCCCCTTCTATACAGAAGAGGAAGCAAAGGCTCTTGTTGAGGAAAAGGGCTATTCCGTCAAGGAAGACGCAGGTCGTGGCTGGAGAAGAGTAGTAGCTTCCCCAATTCCAAAGAGAATCGTAGAAATCGATGCAGTTAGAACACTTTGGCCGACAACGATCACAATCTCCGTTGGTGGTGGTGGAATCCCTGTAATCGAAAATGAAAAGGGCGAGCTCGAAGGTGTAGCAGCAGTAATCGACAAAGACTTTGCTGCAGAACTTCTCGCAGAGAATGTAGGCGCTGACTATCTGATGATTCTCACAGAAGTAGACAAGGTTGCCATCAATTTCAATACACCGGATCAGAAGAACTTAGAGAAGATGACAATCTCCGAAGCTGAGAAGTACATCGAAGAAGGACACTTCGCTCCGGGAAGCATGCTTCCAAAGGTACAGGCTGCCATCAAGTTCGTAAAGGCCAACCCAACCAAGAAGGCAATCATCACTTCTTTGGACAAGGCAACATCCGCACTTGAAGGAAAAGACGGTACAGTAATCGTTAGAGACTAATCGACATATTGCTATTTAGAATAGTCTTAGCGACGATTCATAAAAGATAACATGCTAAAGTGCATTAGGGACGGTTCCTAAACGAACCGTCCCTATTTACATTTTCTTGGTAATTAATCGGATTGTAGATAGATTCCCTTTCCGTTGATGGTATATCTGAATGCCTTGAAGTCTTGAAAAATAGGCTTTCAAGTGGTATTCTAGAATGCGTGAAAAATAACGAGAAAGAGGTGTGTTATGGCGGCACTTTGGAGCGGAAGGTTTGAAAAGGATATGGATGAACTCGTGAAAAAGTTCAATGCATCCATAGGCTTTGATCAAAGACTTTATAACGAAGATATAGACGGAAGCATCGCGCATGTGACGATGCTTGCAAATCAAGGGATAGTTACGGAAGACGAACGTGACGAGATAATTAGAGGACTTGAACAAATCCGAGAAGAGATAGGAGCAAGCCTCAATAGCTCGGGAGATTATGTTGAAGTTCCAGGGATGAACGGTATTAGTCCACTTTTCTCATATAACGACGAAGACATTCACATGGCAATCGAGTCGAGACTGACCGATCTAATCGGAGACACCGGGAAAAAGCTCCACACTGCGAGAAGCAGAAACGATCAGGTGCAGGTTGACTGCAGACTCTATCTTCAGAGAAAGATTGCCGAGATCGCTGCATCGCTCGCGCGATTCGAAGAAGTGATTCTGAATAAAGCCGAGGAATACGTCGATGTTTTGATGCCCGGATTCACGCATATTCAACATGCTCAACCGATAACCGTTGGCTTCTATTTCATGGCCTATTTCCAAATGTTTAAGCGCGACATTGAGAGGCTTAGAGATTGCTATGACCGTATGGACTATTCTCCTCTTGGCTCATGCGCACTCGCAGGAACAACATTCCCCATAGATAGGCATGAAACCGCTGCGATGCTTGGTTTCTCAGGACCGACTGAAAATGCGATGGATGCGGTGAGTGACAGAGATTATATGATAGAGTTCTTAAACGCGGCATCGATTTCCATGATGCACATTTCGCGTTGGGCGGAGGAATTCACCTGGTGGAATTCAAGCGAATTTTCCTTTATTGATTTGGACGACAGCTTCTGCACCGGAAGCAGCATAATGCCGCAAAAGAAAAACCCGGATATCGCAGAACTTCTTAGAGGTAAATGCGGTAGAGTCTATGGTGATTTGATGGCCCTTCTTACAGTGATGAAGGGAACACCGCTCGCATTCAACAAGGATTTTCAAGAGGACAAAGAACGACTTTTTGATGCTGCCGACACTTGGCAAGCGAGCATAGAGATATTTGCCAATATGATAGAACAAGCGGCATTTAGGGAAGATGTACTTAATGCTCAACTCAATCGGGGCTTCCTAAATGCGACGGATGTTGCCGAGCACTTGGCGCAAAAGGGCATACCGTTTAGAGAAGCGCATGAAATAGTTGGACGCATGGTTAGAGTTTGCGAAGAAAAACTCCGGGAAGGCGCTGAGAAAGAATCAAGCGGAGATCAGTTCGGACTTGAAGAATTGACGGAAGAGGATCTAAGTAAAATAGACAGTCGACTCTCGAAGAAAATGCTCGGTGACATCAGCATCAGAGCCTGCGTGGAAGCACGGAAATCTTTTGGCGGGACGGCACCGGATGAAGTGCGACGCCAAATCGAAACGGGACGCAAATGGCTTGCAGAATTCATGGCTTAGTAAGGACACGAAAGGAAAAGGTAAAACAGATTAAATGGACATAATTAAAAAACTGGCAGAGGAATTTGATATAAAGGTAAAGCAGGTTGAAAACACGGTGGCTTTGATAGATGAGGGAAATACCATTCCGTTCATAGCAAGGTATCGTAAGGAAGTGACCGGTGGTCTAAGCGATGAGCTTCTTCGTGACCTTGATGAGAGATTGAAATATCTAAGAGGCTTAGAGGAACGCAAGGAAGAAGTTCTCCGCTTGATAGAAGAGCAGGGTAAGCTCACAGATGAACTTGCTGAAGAAATCAAGAAAGCGGAAGTCCTTCAAAGAGTTGAGGACCTGTATAAGCCCTTTAAGCAGAAGAAACAGACGAGGGCAGGAAAAGCAAAAGAGAGAGGCTTGGAACCTCTTGCTATGATGATTAATATGCAGCAAGAGAAATCGGGAGATCCTTTGGAATTTGCGAAACCTTACGTAGATCCCGAAAAGGAAGTCCCGACTCCCGAGGATGCGCTTCAAGGAGCCTGTGACATAATAGCGGAGATGATTGCAGATGATGCCGATAATATCCAGGAAGTCAGGGAACGCACCTTTGATCACGGAAGCATAGCGGTGGAAGCAACCGACCCGGAAGAGAAAACCGTATATGATATGTATTATGGTAAAACCGAAGCGCTATCAAAGATTCCAAATCACAGGATTCTTGCCATTAACCGAGGAGAAAAAGAAGGCAAACTCAAGGTGAATGTGGAAGCACCCTTGGACGAAATGATCGGATATTTGGAAAAGCAAATAATCCGTGGAGAATCAATATATAAAGACCTTCTTAAAGATACGGTCGAGGATTCATATAAGAGGCTGATTCAGCCGTCCGTAGAAAGGGAAATGAGAAATCGCCTTACGGAACGAGCGGAGGAGGAAGCCATCAAGGTCTTTGCAAAGAATACTGAGAAACTACTCATGGTGCCGCCCGTGCGCGGGAAGCGAATTATCAGTATCGACCCGGGCTACAGAACGGGATGCAAGGTTGCGGTAATCGATGAAACGGGCAAGCTGCTTGCATATACAACCATTTATCCGACACAACCAAAGAACGATGTGGCGGGAACGGAGAAAGTTCTTACAAAGATAATAGAAAAATACGGAATCAACGTCATAGTAATCGGAAACGGAACCGCATCGCGAGAAACGGAAGAAGTAGTTGCAAATTATTTAAAAAAGAATTCATTTGATATTGAATACACAATCGTCAATGAGGCGGGAGCATCAATTTACTCTGCATCAAAACTTGCTACGGAGGAGTATCCGGACTTAGATGTTACAACGAGAGGAGCAATGTCTCTCGGTCGAAGGCTTCAAGATCCCCTTGCAGAGCTCGTGAAGATTGATCCGAAGCACATAGGAGTAGGTCAATATCAGCATGATATGAATCAAAAGAAATTGGACAGTGCGCTTGGCGGTGTTGTCGAAGACTGCGTTAACCGCGTCGGAGTTGATTTAAATACCGCATCGCCTTCGCTGCTTTCTTATGTCGCGGGAATCAGTGGGCCTGTCTCGAAGAATATCGTTAAATACAGAGAGGAAAATGGAAGGTTCAAAAACAGAAAAGAACTCCTGAATGTAGCGAAACTCGGACCCAAGGCCTACGAACAGTGTGCGGGATTTTTAAGAATAAGTGGCGGCGACGAACCTCTTGATCAAACCGCAGTTCATCCGGAATCATATGCTGCAGCAAAGGCGATGATGAAGAAAACCGGAATAACAGGTGAAGACATCAAGGGCGGCGGTGCCAAAGACATAGATGAAAAGATATTCCAGGCATATCCTGCAATGAAACGCGAGGAGAGCCTCGGTAAAATGGCGGAGGACCTTGGGCTTGGAATTCCAACTCTGAGGGACATCATCGACGAGATGAAAAAGCCGGGAAGAGACCCGAGAGAGGATGCGCCTCCCGTGGTTTTCCGAAGCGATGTAAGGGACTTCGATGATTTAAAAGAGGGGATGGAACTGAGCGGAACTGTTCGGAATGTGGTCGACTTTGGAGCCTTTGTTGATATAGGAATAAAGCAAGACGGCCTCGTCCATATTTCCCAGTTAAGCAATAAGTATATAAAGCATCCGATGGATGTAGTCTCGGTCGGCGACACGGTCAAGGTGAAGATACTGTCTGTTGACAAGGAAAAGGGTAAAGTGTCGCTCACTATGAAACTGTAAATTGATGAAAATGCAATTGATAATGCAACTGATGATACAGTAAGCTGATGGAAAGAAGAGAAGAAAATTGAGCAAGATAAATACGATTATTTTTGATTTTGATGGAACTATAGCTGACACCAATCGTCTAATTATTGATTCGTGGCATGC
The DNA here is from genome assembly GCA_947302715.1 of uncultured Clostridia bacterium. Lineage (GTDB taxonomy): Bacteria > Bacillota > Clostridia > Peptostreptococcales > Anaerovoracaceae > Eubacterium_B. Next base: position 10,232 of record CAMYVY010000012.1, on the reverse strand, counting down.
GGTATACAGAGCTTATACCGGAAAAGACGGAGACGAAGACTATATACTATCCACGTTTGGCGAGCCTCTTTATCATTCTATGGCCAAGGCGTTCCCGGACAAGGATTTGGAAGAGACGGTCTCTATATATCGAAACTATCAAAAGGAAATATTTAATGATGAGATAAGTATTTTCCCGGGAATGGACGAATTGATTCGAAACCTAAAGGCACATGAATTCAAGCTCGGTATCGTAACATCAAGGCTTAAAGCGTCAACCTTGCAGGGACTTAAGGTTTTCGGACTTGATGATATAGTAGATGAGATTGTTACGGTTGAGGATACCGACAAACACAAGCCGGATCCTGAACCTGCGGTGATTTGCTTAAAGCGACTTGGAGCAAATCCCGATGAGGCAATAATGGTTGGAGACAGTCTCTTCGATATGGGCTGCGGCAAAAACGCCGGAATGAAAACCGTGATGGTTGGATGGTCTGCGGCTGCGAATGGTACGCTGGAGAGCGTAGCTGTTCAGGGAATTTCTGAGGAAGAATCAAAGTCCTTCGTCCCGGATTACATTATTGAAAAAGCCGAGGATCTTTGGAAGATAATATAAATATGCTTAATATCTATCGTAGTCGAGAATCCATCGACAAGGAGAAATTCATTTACGATAATTGCTCCGGCAGGACAATAGTCATTGTGCCGGATCAATATACGTTGGCAGCGGAGCGTCAAGCTATGAACAGACTGAACTCCGATGTCCTTCTTGACGTTGAAGTTACGGGGATATCTCGACTGGGTACCAAGCTCATTGATGAAGCCGGAAGCTCCGGAAATACGGTAATTAATCAATACGGAAGGCACATGCTCATATCGAGAATTCTAAAGGAATTGGATGATGAGCTGGTGGCATTTAGGGGGTATAGTAAAAAGGAGACGTTTATTGAAGCCATAAACGATTTTATCTCTCATGCAAAACAGCACGAGATTTCTTCGGAATCATTCATGGAACTGAGAGAAAAAAATACTGCAAATGGCGAAAAATCCGGCAGCCTCGTTTTTGCTCATAAACTTAACGATTTGGCAAAGATATTCCAAAGGTACCAGGAAAAGCTTGATGGTAAATATACCGACAACGAGGATTTGATAGATCTTTATATACAAGCGATTTCAAACTCCCAGACCATTTCAAAATCAACGATATGGTTTTATGGCTTTGACAGCTATACACCCAAAAACGTAAGATTCATTATCGCCTTGGCCAAGAGGGCGAAGGATGTAAATATTCACTTGATTCACGACGACGAATCGAGGGATGAAGATTTGTTTCACCTTTCGGACCGTATGACGAAAACTCTGATAAAGTCAGCAGAAACAGAGGGTATTGATTTTTCCGTAAATGATGTAAGGGATGATAAGTATCGGATCAGAAGACCCGATGATTTGAGATACTTGGAAAGAGAAATATTCTCCGTGGGAAGCCGACCGTTCGAGGCTGAACCAACGGGAATAGATGTGTTCCGCTGTCCGAATATGTATTCCGAGGCCGAAGCAGCAGCAGCGCATGTGCTCAGATTGCTAAGAGAAGAAAACTATAGATTTTCGGATATCGTGATAATATGCAACGATCAAGAGGTTGGAGGCCCGATAATAGGTCGAGTGTTCAGCGAATATGGCATGGACATCTTTGATGACAAAAAAAGAGATGCGCTTGGATCTCCGGTTGCTGCATATGTTTTGGCGATTCTTGAAATACTCGCATTTGGTTATCGTACCCCTGACATGATGAGATTGCTTAAAACCGGTTTGACTGGAATCGCCGATGAGGACATAGACGAGCTCGAAAACTATGTTACAAAGTATAGTATCAAGGGAAGCATGTGGACAAAGCCGTTCACCAGAGGCCTTCATGAACCAAAGTACGCGGATGGAAAGCTTGCCGAAATCGAAAGCACGCGTCAGATGCTGATGTCTATAATAGAGCCGGTCAAGGAAGTCTTTGAAGATTCCAAAACCTACGGCGAGTTTGCCGACAAGTATCGCGAAATACTTTCTACGGATTATGAAGGCATCATCAAGATCAGCTTGTCGGACCAAATTGAAAGACTCATAGAAAAACAGAATGAGGCCGGACTTCGCGAGCAGGCGGAAACCACCGGCCAGATGTGTGATATAGTTGATAACCTCTTCAATCAGATAACGGAAATCATGAGCGATGAGAGCTTTGACGGAAGAAGCTTTGCTGAACTTCTGAGGTCCGGATTGTCACAATTGGAGGTGGGGGTTTTACCGCCGACCGCAGACGACATCTTGCTTGGTACTATGCAGCGTACCAGAAGTGGAGATTGCAAGGCTCTTATCGTAATCGGAGCCAATGATGGTATGATTCCGCGAAATGCCGAAGAAAACATCTTGTTTAGTCCCGAAGAACTCGAGCTTTTGTCGAATGATGAAAAGCAAATGGGGATGGACAGCGACCTTAGGCTCATGGAGGAGAATCTCGCAATCTACAGAAACCTATCCAAACCACTTGAACATCTGTGGCTCTCGTATTCTATGGTTGGTCTTTCAGGAGAGGAACTAAGGCCATCAGAGATAATAAGAAGTATTCATAAGATTTTCCCGAACCTGAAAGAAAAGGATGCTCCAACAAACACCAATAATATAAAGGGGTATATCGGGGGCCATCTAAATACTCTTCGCCATTATACCGACGCGAAAAGAATGCAAGGGATGAACCCGGAAGATTTGGACGCCCACTTCACATGGAGGGTTGTTGAAGAATGGCTTTCGGAAACGGATGATGAAATTCTTGGACGAGTGAAGCGAGCCTTGGCTTTCGATAATAGACAGACTCCGCTTCCTTCAGAAATTGCGTCTGGGCTCTATTCAAAATACGTGAACGATTCCGGTGAATACGTCTACAGATTTAGTCCGACGTCATTAGAGAAATATAGCAGATGTCCATTCTCGTTTTTTATGAGCTATGGCATAAGACCTGAGGAATTACGAAGAGACGAAGTTGGATCAAGAGACATTGGCGACCTGTACCACAATACACTCCAACGATTCATGGAAACAGTCGGCGAATCAAAAGATGAAAATCCGTGGGACAATATTACGAGGGACGAATCGGATTCGTTGATAGAAAGGCTTGCCGGTGAATGGGCAGATGAATATAGAGGTCACTTGTTTAAGAAGTCGGAGAGCGAAGAGTACAGGTTTAATCGTGCGGTAAAGGTCTGCAAGTTTATAGGGTGGACGCTTGTTGAGCAGGCAAGGGCCGGCCGGATTAAGAAAAGCTTATTTGAAACTGGATTTGGCACTTCCGCCGAGCTCAAACCAATCATCAAGAAGATCGATGGAGGTACTGCTTACATTCAGGGTAAAATCGATCGCATTGATATTCTTGATGATGGAAGGGTAAAGATTATTGACTACAAAACAGGCGCGGAGAGCTTGGATCTGAATGAGGTGAGGGGTGGATACAGACTTCAACTCATGCTGTACATGCAGGCGGCACAGGAATCGATTCGAAAACCTGCTGGTGTGTTTTATTTCCTGATTAAGGAGCCTGAACTGCAATTGAAGGGTGCCGATTCCAGCGATGAGAAATTTGAAGAAAAGCTTCGCGATACCTATCGCATGGATGGAATCATCATAGATAATGATAAGGTTCTGAGAGAAATCGCGGGCGATCTGTTTGATGAAGAAGGTGAACCGCTTGCTTCTTCGTCATCAAAGGTTGTGAAGCTAAGAAGAACAGGAAAAGGCAATTTGGACAGTCGATATACTAAGAATCTAATGTCGGAAGATGACTTTGGTGAATTGCAAAATACAGTTGATTTAATTGCCACAAGGCTCTGCGAAGACATAGCCGATGGCAAAATCGACTTGACTCCGAAGAAATACAAGAAAAAAACACCTTGCGAATACTGCGACTTTAAGAGCATTTGTCGATTTGATACTGTGTTCCCGGGTTGTAGATACGAAGTCATATAGAACGGTGAGAGTATATAACATGAGACCGAATTGTGGTATACTCGTGATTATATATAATGGAGGTAGAGATGAGAAAACATTTTGATTATGATACGGGCGGAAGGGTATGCGCGAGAGCTATATCCTTTGACTATGAAGATGGTGTTGTGAAAAATATCGTCTTCGATAGGGGATGCCCTGGGAATACTACAGGAGTTGCGCGACTTGCAGAGGGTCGCACACCGGAGGAATTGATAGGAATGCTAAAGGGTGTAGAGTGCCGTGGACCGAGCTCATGTCCCAACGAGTTTGCTTGCGCACTCGAGGAAATGCTTGAAGTTCTGAATGAAGATGGACAAGGAGCATAGACGGAATTCTTACAATTCTTACGATTTATTTTAGAGAGCTTTAATTAACGCCGCAATCTATTGAGATTGCGGTATTTGTTTTATATATTAAAATCAGTAAAGTGAATATTAATCTTGGATTTGTTAAAAACAGAAAGTGAATTCTACTCTTGGATTGTTGAATGAAGAAAAGGAACACGTTATGCTTAGACTTGATCGCGTCTCTAAATTCTATTCCACAAATGGCGTGGTTACCGCCGGATTCAGCAAGGTGTCGCTGGATTTTGAAATCGGAGAATTCGTTGCGATAACCGGGGAATCCGGAAGCGGAAAGTCCACGCTCCTAAATGTAATCTCCGGTCTCGACTCCTACGAGGAGGGCGAGATGTATATCTTTGGTCAACCAACCAGCGGATACGGCAGTGCCGATATGGAGGACTATAGGAAGCGTTACATCGGAAATATCTTTCAGACCTTCAATTTGATCAATCATTATACCGTCTATCAGAACATAGAGATGGTTCTTTTGCTGTCGGGCTATGACAAGTCCGAGATTCAGCCGCTGGTCGAAGAAATCATTGAAAAGGTGGGACTCGTCGATTACCGAAACACCAAGGCAAGTAAACTCTCCGGCGGCCAGAAACAGCGTGTTGCAATTGCTCGTGCCCTTGCCAAGGAGACACCGATTATAGTTGCGGACGAACCTACAGGCAATTTGGATGCTGCTTCGGCTGCAGATATAATCAAGCTGTTGGCAGGTCTCTCGAAGGAAAAACTCATAATAATCGTTACTCACAATTATGAACAGGTGGAGCCTTACGTAACACGCAAGATAAGCATGCACGATGGCCGTATCGCTGAAGATAAAAGAATTGCGAGAGAAACTCCTGGGGATAATAACTCCTTCCTGGATTACAGTGAAGCATCCCCTTTAGAAGTGAAGGAACACTCGGATAAATCGTTGGTAAAGGAAGCTCGCCACGACGGGCTTTCCGTTGGAAATACATTCAGGTTAGGTGCCAGAAACGCATTTAGCCTTCCGGCAAAGTTCTTGTTATTGCTGTTCGTGTTTATCTTTCTTAGTACAGGAACCTTTGCCAGTTATTCAGCCTATAAAGGCATGGAAAGCGACCTCAGTAATAATTCTTTTGGCTATATTTTCACCGATGTTTCGCCAACAAGAATGCTCCTAACAAAGTCCGACGGTGAGCCCTTTACCAATTCCGACTTTGAGAGGATTCGTGAGGTTGAGCACGTCTCTCACTTGGAAACCAACGACCTCCTTATGGATAATTCGTTTGTAGTTACGGATCTCCCGCAAGCGGAAGTCTACGCTTCTATTGAGGGGGGATATGAAATCGATTTCTGGGTCACGGTTGGTGTTCTTGGCCTTGAGTCCTTTGGAGATAGGGAGATAATTGAAGGCCGACTCCCCGAGGCCCCGGATGAAGCGCTTCTCTTGGTTGAAGAGGGAGGCTTTATTCACACGAATAAAATTGAAAGTATAATGTCGGATTCTTCGTCAGCGGATGAGGACGTAAAATACATCCAATATTCCGAGGGCGCGCTTCCTGCGGACGGCTTCAAATGTCCGATAAAAATCGTAGGGTATGCTTACTTCACAGAGCAAGAAATGAGGAACATGTGGAGTAGGCATCTCTATTTTGAGGGCGCGCTTTTGATGACTCCGGAGGGGCTTGATGTCACTGAGACTCTGGCTTTGGTGGGAAACACCTTGATAGAAGGAAAGATAGATGAACGGGTTTTAACCATCGGTGAGCCACCATGGGACGACGTTTGGATTCTTGTTGATGAGACTGTACCTCAGGGGACAGTTATCGTCCCGGACTATATCGCCGACATGATCTTGGAAGAAAAGTCTGTAAGTCCCGAAAACGAGCAGCTGTCCGATCTCGAATGGACCACACTTTATGATGATGCCATTGGTGAGACGTTTAAGCTCAGAACGCGCAGCAAGTATTTTGATAGAGAAAAGGATTTAAAGATAACGGATGTCGTCGAAGGCGAAACGAGAATCTATGTGAACCCTGCGGACATAATGGAGCTATATGCGCCGTCCGAAAAGATGCAGGTAAGTGCAATTATGGATAGTGCATATTACTCAGAAGAGACGCAGGCAGCACTTGAAGACGCAGGTTACAGGGCTCTCTATCTAAACAAAACGGCAGACAAACAAAGTGCAATAGAGAAGGCGCTAGTCGGAGCGATGAGAGTCGTGGTCCTGGTTTTGCTCCTGGCCATACTGTTCTTCGTAATATATTTCATAACCAAACTCATCATGAAATCGCAGAACGTTTATTATTCGACAGTGAGAATGCTCGGAGGGAGCAGAAGCGCCTGCTCGGGCACTTTGCTCGCGGAGCTTCTCGTTGTTTTCCATATCGCATTTGGAATGTGTCTCGCTATAATGCTCAAGGTCCGCGCGCTTGGTTCATCCATAATGCCGGCGTATTTTGTGAGGCTTGTGCGGTATATCGAACCGGGAGACTACGTGATTCTCTACCTTGTGGTTCTGGCCATGACTCTGCTCCTGGCCTATAGATACTCCAGCCAAATGTTCAAAAAAACCGCGATGAATGCATATAGGGAGGAGGTATAGTCATGATTAAACTGAAGCATGTAAAGAAATACTTTAATCGCAGGAAGTCAAACGAAATTAGAGCCATAGACGATACCACTATCACTCTCCCGAATTCGGGGCTCGTTACGTTCCTCGGAAATTCAGGCTGCGGTAAAACCACGCTCTTAAATGCCATCGGCGGCTTGGACAATGTGGATAGCGGAGATATTTTTATCGATGAAAAACGGATGACCAGAAAATCCAGCGGTGCTCGTGATGAACTTCGTAACGCAGAGATAGGCTATATATTTCAGAACTATAATTTGGTTGAGGATGCGACCGTCTTTGCCAATGTTGCGCTTGCGCTTCGAATGACCGGCTTCACCGGAAAGGAAGCCATCGAAGAGCGAGTTATGTACATCTTGGACAAGGTCGGAATTGCACGTTACAGGAATCGTCCGGTGAACATGCTCTCTGGCGGTGAGCGTCAAAGGGTAGGAATCGCTCGTGCCATCGTAAAGAATCCGCGGATAATAATTGCCGACGAACCAACGGGCAATCTGGACAGCACAAACACCATAGAGATAATGAACATCATCAAAGCAATCTCGAGGGACAAGCTCGTTATCCTGGTTACTCACGAAAGACAGATTGCTGAATTCTATGCCGATAGAATTATTGAAATTGTTGATGGACGCATTGTCTCTGACAGAGAGAACGACCACGCCGGAAGCCTTGATTATCGAATCGACAATCGCATATACCTAAAGGATATGCCATACCATACGGAGCTAAGTCAAAATCCGGAGGTTGAGATTTATACTGACGCGCCGAATGAACTTCCGCCTATAAAGGTGATAATTCGTAATGGACATATCTATATCGATTCGAGTGACAGATTAACTCTCGGTCAGGAAAATGTAGAGATTCTCGATGAGCATTACGAAGGCCTGTCACGAGAGATAATGGATAAATACCAATTCGATTACGAGGAAGTATATCGAGGAACGAACCCAAAGTATAATGACCCCACCAAGCAGGACGGAGTTCCTTCGCAGCCGAAGTATCGCACGATATATGGTCCGCTTACAACGCTGAAATCAGGCTTCATAAAGATAGGTGGATACTCTCGTTTAAAGAAAATCCTGCTCCTCGGCTTTGTTCTTGCCTCCATGTTTATCATCTATGCCATAAGCAATGTGGTTGGAGTGAACTCGATTACGGACGATGCATTCATTGAGACCGATAAGGCTTATTTAGCTGCTAACGTTGGGATGGCAACTCCCGGGGTTTACGACCGCTATGCCGACGACCCGTCGGTCGACTATGTTCTTCCCGGTGGAAGCATAGTTGCCTTTGCTGTTCCTGTAGATGATTATGTACAAGGGGTTTGGACTGCAGCAACGGTATATTCATCAGTGACGGATAAGGATAGACTTGCGGAGAGCGATTTGATACTGGGCAGGCTTCCGGAAAACCCGACCGAGGCTGTGATAGACAGGCTGTCGGTTGAGCGTTTCTACTTTGATGACTGGGCCGCAAAGGAGATGGGAATCAACACATATGAGGATATGCTTGGAAGACTTCTTAAGCATTCTTCCTATGTTCCCGATCTTACGATAGTAGGAATCAGCGACACGGGCAATCCGTGCACGTTCGTCGATAGAAGTTTGCTTACGGATCTTTGCTTATATGATATGGGGATGTACGTGACTTCTGTGATGCAGGAACCTCTCTCGACCGGTGAGGATGAATTCGCCCCGTATAAGGCGCTGGCCATAGAGGAAGAGAAGCTGGCGGCGAAGGGACGACCTGCAGAAAAGTATCTTGTGCTCGGCTCTCTTCCCGAAAATGACTACGAGGTTTTGCTTCCCGATTCCATGATGGATATTAGGGAAGTTGGAGATACTCTTGATTTACGCATAAACGGAGAGCCGCTTACGGTTACCGGCTTCTATCACGACGCGAGAGGCGGCATAGGCTATTATGTCAACGACAGGACAGCCCTCATGGCAAGGCTTCCTCAGTACGGACAGCTCACCATTTGCCCTGCGGTGCCCGGAAGCTCGCAGCCCGGTGCCTTATCCACCGCGACGATAGAGCAGGCTAAAGCTGAAACGCTCGCCGCCCTCAATGATGGAAGAGTCGAGGTAATAGACTACTACGAGCAAGCCAAGGCAGCCTATATGACCAATGCCAACCAAAACATCATCCGTGTGGAAATCATGGCAGCAATAATAATCGCAATCTCGCTAATCGAGATTTACCTGATACTCCGTGCATCATTCTTGTCGCGAATAAAGGAAGTCGGCGTGCTGCGTGCGGTTGGGCTAAAGAAAGCTGACATCTATCGAATGTTCTCAGGGGAAGTTATTGCCATTACGCTTCTAACTGCTGTACCGGGCATGGCGGCAATGGCCTATATACTCCATGCGGTTTCAGGAGTAGTGAGTATGTATAAGATGAATATTTGGATTTTGCTCGGAAGCTTTTTGATTGTCCTCTTCTTCAATCTGATAGGCGGACTGCTTCCGGTCTTTGGAACCCTGAGAAAGACCCCGGCAGAAATTCTTGCTCGAAATGACGTGACATAAACACATAAGCTGTGCCAGAAACGATGTGACATAAACATCTAATCCGTGCCCGAAACGACGTGGCATAAACATATAAAGACTGAGGTAAACATCACGGGACAAGAAAAATGTTTGCGCCCGGACAACAAGTAAGCCGACGTTCTCGCATTTTGCAAACTCTAATCAGTAGATGACGTTTGTGGTCTTCACACAATCTTCACAAAAGTGACCTGGCATTTTTCGTATTAGTATTTAAAATGCGCTGAATTTCAATGGGTTCAGACGATAGTTGAAGCATTAGGTAAAACAAAGGTAAAAATACCGACAAAAAAACAATTTGATGCCCCAAAGCGTGAATTTTCAACGATTAGAAATCCCCATATAAATGTGGGGATTTTTTCACAAAATCAACATATTTTAAAAAGGGGAAGTTGCTACAATACGCTTACTATTTTGGATGAGGGCAAAAACATGTGGTGCAGTACTGTACGGAGGGAAAAAGCCCTCATCCCAAAATAAAAGTGCTGAAAGAAGTAACAAAAATTTTGGATGAAGGCAAAAGATTGCGGTGCAGTACTGTACGGGGAAAAAATGCCCTCATCCCAAAATAAAAGTGCTGAAAGAAGCAACAAAAATTTTGGATGAAGGCAAAAGATTGCGGTGCAGTACTGTACGGAGGGAAAAAGCCCTCATCCCAAAATAAAAGTGCTGAAAGAAGTAACAAAAATTTTGGATGAAGGCAAAAGATTGCGGTGCAGTACTGTACGG
>CAMYVY010000011.1 GCA_947302715.1 uncultured Clostridia bacterium | reverse complement strand
ATAATTGCCGATATAGACAGGAGGTATTTATTTTGAGTAAATATGATGAAATCACAAACTATCTTCCGGATACTTCATTTGCAAGAGAAGACATACTAACCGCAGCATATAATGCAGATCCCGGCTTTAGTGATTCGAGTTTGCGTAGACTTATAGATAGACTGACGGCATCTGGACTCATAGTTCATGTTGCTAGAGATGTCTATACAAAGCCGAGTAAAGATGATTCAAAACTCTCGGATTATGTCTTTGATTATAGCGATAAAGCAAAAACCATAATTGACTATATGCTTGATAAATTCCCTCATCTACGATTTGTAGTTTGGGAGACATCCGCACTTAACGAGTTTACTAGACACCTTCTTGCAAGGAACTATATTATGCTTGAGGTTGAGAATAGTGGTTGTGAGTTTGTGTTTGATGGAATTAAGCACGATTTTGAATTAAATACTCTGCTTAGACCAACGCAAAAAGAGCTTCTTAGATACGGAGAAAACGATACTGTAATTGTGGACAGGCTAATTACAGAGTCCCCTACTGGGACATCAGAAAAATATGCTCTTACACTTGAAAAACTCATTGTGGATATGTTTTCAAATAGAACCCTCAAAGAGATTCTCTCTCGCGGGGACTATGCTGAAGCTATTTCGGATATGTTTTCAAAGTATAGGATTAACGTTGTAAAGCTGCTTCGTTATGCAAGAAGAAGAAATAAAGAAGAAACAGTAGTAGCCTTTTTCGAAAGCATTAACTTAAAACACTTAATCGTAAAGTAAAACCAAATTAATACCTGTTATAAATGAGGAGAATCGTTATGCCGAATAAAATGAAAACAGAAACTATTAATGCAGATGGATTAACTATACGAGTATATACCAAGGATTTTGAAAACGATTTCATTTCTTTGTCAGATATAGCAAAAAAACGAGAAGGTGAATACCCCGGATATGTAATCCAGAATTGGATGCGGTCAAAAAGCACGGTGTCCTTCTTGGGGTTATGGGAAACAATTCACAATCCGGGTTTTAATTACCTCGAATTCGAGGCAATTAAAAGCGAGGCCGGTGATAATGGGTTTGTTATGACTCCAAAAAGATGGATTGAATCGACCAATGCAATAGGCATAGTGAGTAAGCAAGGACGTTACGCTGCTACTTTTGCTCATAAAGATATCGCTTTCGAGTTTGCTTCGTGGATATCCCCCGAGTTCAAACTTTATATCATAGAAGACTATCAACGCTTAAAGGACGATGAGAACAATAGGCTATCTCTTGCCTGGAATCTGAACCGAGAAATCGCAAAGCTTAACTACAGAATCCATACGGACGCTATAAAGGAAAACCTAATTCCGGACGAGCTAACGGACAGGCAGAAATCAATGAAGTATGCCAATGAAGCAGATATGCTTAATGTAGTTCTCTTTGGTATGACAGCAAAGGAATGGAAGAAAAATAATCCCGGTAAAACAGGCAATATGAGGGACCACGCATCTTTAAGCCAGCTATTAGTTCTTGCAAACTTGGAAAGTTATAATGCCATTTTAATTAACCAGAAGAAATCGCAGAAAGAACGCATGGAGATGCTTAGAGAACTTGTGGTCCAACAACTTACTGTCATGGAACAGCTCAACACTAGCTCGCTTCCAGACATAAAATAAAAGACTTATCATATTTTAAGAATGATTCCTAAGGGGGTAAGCATATGGCTGAAAAAACTAACTGCACCATACGCGGAGTCAAGAAGTATAGGCTCACAAAGGTTATAGGGAAAAGAATTAACGAAAACGGCAAATTGGTTCCCGTAAGAAAAACCGTATACGGGAAAAATAAAAAAGATGCCGAAAGATTATTAAAAGAGCATTTGGAAAGGGATCCTCTTAATAATGGCCGAAAGGATCTTATCTTTGGCATTGTAGCAGATGCCTGGATTGAGAAGTTCTTTTTGCCTGATCCCTCTCTTAAAGATAGGACTAAGGAAACTTATTTGGGAAGATGGAATATGTATGTTAGACCATCTAATCTATATTACCTGCCCCTGGAAAAAGTGGCGGCGTCTACCATTCAAACTTTCTACAATGAACTTGATGCCCCCTACTCCGCTGTAAAAACAATTAACAAAATGCTTAAGCATTATTATAAGTTTCTTGAGTTCGAAGGTTTTGCACGAGATATTACCGGAATACTAACAGTCCCTAAGAAGGAGGCTGAAAAACTGCTTCCCTCTGAACCGGAAGTATGGACCGACGAAGAAATAGAAATCATAATGACAAACTTTGATAAAGCAGATAGTCGGTTCAGACTTAAGCTTCTTATCATACTGGCATATAATACAGGTTGCAGAATCAGTGAGCTACTTGCAATTAAATACTCCGACATTTGTAATAATGTCCTTACCGTTAGCAGGCAGCTCGCAAAGCGCCCCATATTTGAGGACGGAAAGAAGATAGGTACAGTAATCGACATTGAGACTCTTAAAACAACTGCATCAATTAGAAGGATTCCTCTTAACTCTGCGGTAATAATAGCTCTTCAGGAACATCAAAAGTTTCAAGCAAGAGAAATGCGTAAGAACCATTATGAAACCGAGTTTCTATTTACAACTGACACCGGGGCACTTGTCGATCTATGTAATGCAGATAAAGCCGCAAGAAGATACTATAGGCGAATTGGAGTTCCGGAGCGAGGTTTTCATTCTTATCGTCATACGTTTGGCACAAACCTTTGCCGCTTAAATGTACCAATTCAAATAGCATCAACCTTGCTTGGTCATTCAGATATCTCCACAACAATGCAGTACTATATAAATGTGCCGCAGGAAGATAGAAGAGGTGCTGTTGAGCTTTTGGCAAATGGAAATATCCCGTGGTTAATCAAAGAACCTACTCAGCTTTATCTAACGGATAGCAGCGAAACAGCTTAAGGTCAAACAAAAATGTGCTACAGAGCCAAAAAAATGTGCTACAAGCCACAAAATACAAAAAAGAAGAAAGCCTGGAACCATTGAAATTCCAGGCTTTTTGGTGGCCCGCATAAGACTTGAACTTATGACCTACAGGTTGTCACCCTGTCGCTCTCCCAGCTGAGCTAGCGGACCTTCTATGAAAAACTTATGTGCTACAAATGTGCTACAAGTCAATTTTCTCTTAAAACCGCCTTCGAAAAAACATTGATATTTCAACGCTTTTAAGGTCTGCTCATTAGCTCGTACCAATGACCTTCTGGTTGTCACCCACGCGCTCTCCCAGCTGAGCTAATGGTTCATTGAAATTTCAACGTTTTTGTGACGTTGATTTTTATTTTTGCGTCCCGGAACAATTGGGACATTGGCATTATATCACGATGGATTGAATACAATCAACAAAAAATAATAAATTCCCATTCTTTCCCTACTCAATTCTTCATTTGTGTAGTATGACATAATATCTCCTTTCTTACTAAGGACATGTAAGAGATATAAATCAATAAAAAAGCATTATTTTCGGAGCGAAAATTAATGCTTTTTTTATTTTAAGGTGGGTTTAATTGTCCACTTTAATTCTGGGTATCCAGTTATGTTTATATTGCCGTTAAATCAGTTATTATCAATCAATTGCAATAAGTGCTTCGGTTATCTTTTGTGTAAGTTCTTTTTGTTGTGTTCCAGTAAGATAGTCAGAAGTTCTAACAACGCATGTTCCAACTACATAATGTAATCCAACCTTCAAAAATCCATCTGAGTCGAAGGTTGCTAAATAATCGTTCCTTTTTTCAGCATCTTGCTTATTTGGGAAGATCTCTATAGTACCTCCACCATCATTGCACACATCAAGTGGACTACCATCCCCTTCAATATATAATTGCGACCTATCTACTTGGGAATCCGCAAAGTAGATGCACCCTATATATCCACCTTGTTTATTAAGTTGGCCATTAGGATCGCGATCTTCTGTGACCGGTGCCATCTCTGTTATAGTATCGATACGTTGTAGCCTCTCCATAACAAATTCATCTGTCGGTGCAGTAATCTGTTTATTGCTTTGTATACTGTCTTCATACTGTTTCTGTGCATCTGTGATTGCCGATATGGTTTCCGAATAGTCTGGAAGATCTAATTGCGGCGGGAGTTCCCTTTGCGCGATCTCTTCAGCGCCAGTTTCTGCGGTTTGTGTTAATGTTTTTAAATCACTACTTTTGGCATCCTCTGACACTGTTAGAATCTCTGCTGGCTCAATAACCTCCATCTTACTGTCAATCTTATTACCAGCGTCACTCATAGCACTCTTAAGAGCTTCTAATGTCGCTGCATCATAAGGATCCTCTCCCTTGTTAATAATGTCTTGAGCATTGTTTAATACGTTTTGAAGGTCGTCAACCTGTGCATTGAATGCATTAACCGTATCATTATACGACTGAATTTTGCCATTATACTCTTCTGCTACAGCATTATAGTTATCAACTGCGGTTTTTGCTGCCTCTAATGCCTTTCCATTACTACAAGCCGTTAGTATAGCTAGCACCAATACTAAACATATAATTAGGCTTTTTTTCTTCATGGTTTCTCTCTCCTTAATATTATTAGAATCGACACCCAATAACAAACCTATTTGATATTCAAGTTCATTTTACACTCGGAAAAAAGCTCCGTTCTATCCCTTTTTTACTAATAACACCTTTGTTATAGTATACCACAATTATGTTCGTAGTACTTCTTTTGTGTGACTTGGATGGCGAAAAGTGATATAATTTCAATACATGGAGGCCCTATGAACACTTATGATAAAAATGATGCAAAATCAATCGAAGATTATGCCCAGCAACTTATCGGGCATACTTTTCGTGAGGTTGAATCATGGGACGCTCCCTCTCAAGTACAAGAAGATGAAGCCTCTTATGGAAATAAATCTCGTAAAGGTGGATTAGGCAATCTCATAGAAGAAAAGTTTTTCGGCTATAAAGTAAATAGCGATGAGAGAGCTGATTTCCCGGAGGCCGGGGTAGAGTTAAAGGTGTCCCCTTTTGAAAAAACTCAAAAGGGTGCTCTTAGAGCTGGAGAGAGACTCGTTTTAACAATGATTAGCTATGAAAAGGCTATAGAATCATCTCTTTATCAATCACACCTGTGGAATAAATGTAAATTGATCCTTTTAATCTATTACCTTCGAGATAAGGCTCTACCAAACAATTTAGATTATAGAATCCACTTTGCTCAACTATTCACTCCACCCGACGAGGATCTTAAAATAATAGAGTCAGATTATAAGACTATTGCAGATAAGGTCGCTGCTGGTCGCGCTCACGAGCTCTCTGAGTCCGATACTATGTATCTTGGAGCTTGTACCAAGGGAGCTACTGCGGAGAAAAGCACAGTTCCACAAGCTTACTATGCTCCTGACATAAAAGCCAGGAAGAGAGCTTTTTGTTATAAAAACTCTTATATGACATACGTGCTTAATACTTACATAGCACCAGGAAAAGAAGAGTATGAGAAAATCATCACAGATTCTAACGAACTGAAAGAAAAGACATTTGAAGAAGTCATTTTATCTCGCATTAACAAGTATGCAGGAAAAACTGACAAAGAGTTATGTAGGATTTTTGATAGAGAATATAACAATAATAAAGCTCAATGGATTGACCTGACATATAGAATGCTTGGCATAAAGTCTAATAAGGCTGAAGAATTCGCCAAAGCGCAAATTGTTGTAAAGGCTATAAGATTAGAAGAAAACGGACATATGAGAGAGAACAGTCCCCTTCCTGCTTTGAAGTTTAAGGACCTTGTTTCGGAGGCGTGGGAAGATTCTGAGCTCTTTACATATTTTGACGAGACTAAATTCTTATTTACCGTTTACCGAAAAGTTGGAGAGGAATACGTATTAAAAGGCGCACAAATATGGAACATGCCCTATGACGATCTTAATACGACGGTAAAAAAAGGTTGGGAGAATATTAGAAATGTTGTTAAAGAAGGCATAGAGTTCTATAAGACAGAGACCGGAAAAGGCCTCGTTATAAAAAACAACCTACCGAAGAAGAATGATAATGAAATAATTCACATTCGCCCTCACACGCAGCAGACATATTATGTATTCGAGGATGGTGAGGTATTCGGAAAAGGGCGGCTAAGTGACTCTGACGAGCTTCCGGACGGAAGAAGAATGACTAAACAAAGCTTCTGGCTTAACAATGAATATATAGTATCTCAGTTGGAAGATAAATTAAAAAAATAAACCTTGATCCTCGAATCACCATGTGATAAAATCGGATCATGGATAATACAAAGGATAAGGATTACAGATGAAGAAAACAATGTGCGAGCTCTTTGCTGGAGTTGGAGGCTTTAGGCTAGGGCTTGAAAAATCATCAAAAGAATGGGAAACTGTTTGGTTTTCACAGTGGGAACCAGGAGCAAAAAAACAGTGGGCACATGAGTGCTACACAATTCATTTTGGTGATGTTGATGATAATACAGGAAAAGATATTGCCGAAGTTAATAAAAAGGATATACCTGACCATAATCTTCTCGTGGGAGGTTTTCCCTGCCAGGATTACAGTGTGGCAAGACCGCTTCCGGGATCCAAAGGCTTACACGGACAAAAAGGCGTTCTCTGGTGGCAGATTAGAGACACTCTTGAAGTAAAGAAAGCTCCCTTCGGCCTTTTAGAGAACGTTGATAGACTACTAAAATCCCCGGCATCACAAAGAGGCAGAGACTTTGGTGTTATGTTGGCATGCCTTGCTGACTTAGGCTATTCTGCAGAATGGCGAATAGTAAATGCTGCTGAATATGGAGCAGCGCAACGTAGAAGAAGAACATTTATCTTCATATACCGTAACGATACGAAGTATGGTCTGCAGATGAAGGATGCTGAACCGTACAATGTAATGAGATTCGACGGATTCTTCGCGAGAACTTTCCCCATCCAGGATTTTTCAGAGAGAATAAAGATTGTCTCACTAAACTATAAAGATATTCCTGAGGTCTCAGACAAATTCAAGTTCGACTTTGAAAATGCTGGCTATATGACACAGGGAAATGTTTACACAATAAGCACTAAGCCTGTCGAGGAAGAACCAACAACTTTAGGCAGTATTGTACAGGAGGATGCACCGGAGCAATATTACATAACTGACGATAAGATGGAGAAGTGGGAGTACTTAAAAGGCTCCAAGAGAATCGAACGCAAGAGCTCGACCGGACACACATATACTTTTAGCGAAGGTGCAATTGCCTTCCCTGATCCTTTAGATAAACCAGCAAGAACCATGCTTACCTCGGAAGGTACTACAAATAGAAGTACTCATGTGATTAGGGACCCAAAGAAAAAGAAGTTAAGACTTCTTACTCCGCTAGAGACGGAGCGAATCCAAGGCTTCAATGACAATTGGACAGAAATGATGCCTGATAGGATGAGATATTTCTGCATGGGTAATGCTTTGGTAGTACCTATGATCACAAGAATGGGTAAAACGCTAAATAAAATATTTGAACAAGAATAGAAAAGGGCCTTCTGGTCCTTTTTTCATAAAACAATCGATATAAGGAAAGTTAATAATCCATTCAAGGCTTCATACATATAGCAATTTATCTACCCCTTAGAATCAAAAAAACATCAAAAAATGACATCTAAATGATGCCTTTTTGCAGGGGTATACCCCTGTTGAAGCGCCCCAAGTATGCCGTCGCTGGCGCGAGCCCTTCCATAGCTCGCAAGCCAGCTAACAGGCGTGCATACTTGGATGGCGATTCCCAAGAGCTCAGAGGAGAGCGATTGGAAAGGAAATGTTTATACCGCATAAAAATGATTGTTCATTTAGACCACTATAGTGGTCTTTTTTATTTAATTTTCTCGAAACCGTATAAAGCACACAAAGGATTATATGCGGTGCAATTCTTAATTCTTTCTAAAGGTTTTTGGGAACTACCACATTTTGCCCTCTCCCGTGTCCTAAGAGTAGAGGTTTTTTTTATGGAGCGTAAGAATTTTGACCTCCCCCGTGAGCTAATAGTAGAGGAATATTTTTAGCAGAAATGTAAACTTTTTGCCTCTCCCGTGGCCTATAGGTGAGAGGCTAACTCTAAAGTTTTTCTTAAATCGGATTCTAATAGGGTATAAAAACGGCTTCTTTCTGTCCGTTAGGTGAGAGGTAAATCCCAAAGAATTCTAAAACTTTTAGAAAACACCCTATATTTTGGCCTCTCTCCTGACCTAATAGTGAGAGGTGAATTAAAAAGTTTTTTATGAGGCGTGAGATTTTACCCTCTCCCGTGGCTTATAGGTAGAAGAATATTTTAGCAGCAATGTAAACTTTCGCCCTCTCCCGTGGCCTATAAGTGAGAGGGTAATTCTAAAGATTCATTAAAAAGAATTCTGACAGGGTGTAAAACCGGGGTTCTCCTGTCCTAATAGTGAGAGGCAAATTTTAAAGAATTCATAAATCGAATTCTAACAGGGTATAAAAACGGCCTCTTTCTGTCCGTTAGGTGAGAGTCAAATTCTAAAGAATTCTAAAATTTTTAGAAAGCACCTTATATTTTGCCTCTCCCGTGGCCTATAGGTGAGAGGCAAATTGTAAAGAATTCTTAAATTGAATTCCGACACCTTATATTTTACCTCTCCCGTGACCTAATAGTGGGAGGCAAATTCTAAAGAATTCTTAAATCGAATTCCGACAGGGTATATTTTGCCTCTCCCGTGTCCTAAGAGTAGAGGGGCAATTACATCCAGAAAAGAAAGGAGGTGAAACTTTATGGGAAAAGAGATTTTGTTAAGCGAGAAAGAATGCGAACTTAAGCTTATCCAGGCGAGCGACATAGAAGTGCGTGAGGTTGAGTGGCTTTGGTACCCTTTCATCCCGATTGGAAAAGTAACAATCATCCAGGGAGACCCCGGAGATGGAAAGAGTACCTTCATGCTGGAGCTTGCTGCAAGGATGACTACCGGAAGACCGTTTCCCTTTGAAGAGGAGACGGATAGAGAGCCTCAAAGGGTAATCTATCAGACTACGGAAGACGATGCGGATGACACGGTTGTCCCGAGATTCCTTAGAGCAGGCGGAGACCCAAGCAACCTACTCTTCATTGACGAAAGAGAAAAGAGAATCACGTTTGCAGATGACCGTATAGCGGAAGCAATTAAGAAAACGGATGCAAAGATGCTGATCCTCGATCCCCTATCGGCATATATCGGAGATTGCTCGCTAAACCAGGCGAATGAAGTAAGACCAAGATTCAATTACTTGATCGACGTTGCACGAGAGCATAGATGCGCCATCGTAATTGTTGACCACATGAATAAGAACGAACAATCAAAGGCTCTATATAGAACCCGCGGAACAATAGATGTGGTTGGTGCCGCAAGAAGCACTCTCATCATCGGAAGACATCCCGAGCAAGACGACGTAAGAATCTTGGTTCAGCAGAAATCTAACTTGGCACCAACAGGCAACGCTTTTTCTTTCTCGGTAAGTAGCGAAGGTATAACCCTACTCGAAGAAATGAAAATGACTGCGGACGAACTTCTCTCTAGTGCCGCAGGACAAATGGGAAGACCCGCTGTGAAAACAGAGCAAGCTGTGGAGTTCATCAAAGAGATGTTATCCGACGGAGAACTCCACCCTGCCTCCGAATGTAGATCGGAGCTCGAGAGAGCCGGCTACCATTCGGGGACCATCAAACGGGCAAAAGCAATCGCGGAGATTGAGAGTACCAAGATCGGAGATAAATGGTACTGGCAATCGAGCGATAGAAATCAAGAAGTCAATAAAGATTGGCTAAGCAGCTAATACGACTTCGATGATTTCTACGGGAGTCCAGAGGGCCTGCCCTTTGGCCCACGGCACTTTGCAGGGCGAAGCCATGAAAGTGTCATAGTGGGTTACACACTTTCAAAGAAAGGAGTGTAATCCTCCGGGATGGGCCCGGACTCCCATCTTGGCCGAATAAGAAAAATGCAAAGGGGGTGAAAACATAATGGCCAAAACACACTACAGTGTCGCCCGAGTTGGGCAGATAAATAAAGCCGGAGTTGGTAAATTCCAGAGGCATAACGAGAGGCAAAACAAGACCTACAAGAACATGAATGTGGATAAAAATATGTCGCATCTCAACATCCATTTTAAGGATACCGGAGGCTTAACATATAACGAAAAGTTCGACCAAATGGAAAAAGAAGGACTCATTTCTACCCGAGGATTAAAGCCTGATGCGAAAGTTTATGACGAGCTATTGCTCGATGTAAACACGACATACTTTGAAGAAAACGGTGGATATGAGTTCGCAAAAAAGTTCTATAGCGATGCATATGAGTACGCAAAAAGTTTCTATGGCGAGCAAAATATCATCGCTGCAGTGATGCATGCGGACGAATTAAACGTAGCTGTAACCGAAGAAATGGGAAGACCGGTCTACCATTATCACCTTCATGTAATAGCAATTCCCACGGTAGAAAAAGAAATTAAATGGTCAAAACGATGCAAGGATCCGGAGAAAATCGGTCAAGTGAAGGAAGTAATTACACAAGTTAGCCACTCTAAAAAGTGGAAGTCCCTTCCGAAACTTGATGAAAACGGTGAGCCAATCCGAAGCAAAAACGGAAAAATAATCTATGAAAAATCCTATAGTAAGCTCCAGGATGACTTCTTTGATCACATGAAGAAAGCCGGATATACGGACTTTGTCAGAGGTGAAAGAGGAAGCACGGAAGAGCATCTCGAGGTACTTGATTTCAAAATCAAAAAGGATACGGAGAGATTAAAAGAGATTGAAAAGAATCTTGAGGTTTCCGCTCGGTACGGAGAGAAAGCCGGAGAGCTAAAGGAGAAGCTGGATGACATTTCTGACATCGGAAAGAAGACTTTAACAGGAAAAGTTCAGCTCACCCAGGATGAGTTTGAATCCTTGCATTACCTGGCCGAGAAAGGAATTGCTGCTCAAAAGCAGCTTCTGGATAAGGAAAACGTTATTGCTGAAAAGGATAGAACCATAGCGAGCCAGTCCTGGACTATCTCCGATTTAAGAGGAACAGTTAAAAAGCTGGAGGCTAAATTGGAGCAAGTAAAAGAGGAGTTCGAATCATTTAAGGAAACCGTGAAGGACTATGTGGCAGGAATGAAACTCTATCCCGAGAAAGTCAAAGGCTTCTTTGATGAATTGAAAGAACTATATAAAAACGAGCAAAAGGAAAGGAAGTTTATTAGGTCAAGAAAGGAACAGGATTTGGAAAGGTAACCCCCTGCTCCTGCGTACAGAAAACTTATTAACTTCTTGATATCTTAAAACGAAAGGATATGTATTATGAATAAGAGATTAAATGATTGGGGAGATTCCTATGAATCTGCAGGTTAATAATAACCAACCGCCAGCTACTCCTCTTCCCTTCACGTCGGAGGAAGTATTGTCCTACCTAAGTGAGAATGGTATGATAAATATGAACGACGTGTCTGAATCCATGCAAGAAGCAAAGAGGAATTCAATACTCAATAAACATCCATATCGAATATTTCAGGGCAAGGATGGTCGTTGGAGAACTTATGTTAAGGATGAGACCAATTCATACGGAAGAAAAATGCTTGTAAAACCATCTAAGACGGAATTGGAAATCAGCCTATGCGACTATTATGAATCTTATTCCCACACCAATGTTACTTTGGAGGAGCTTTATCCCGAATGGATTGAGCACAAGTCTCTCAGAGTCGCTCGGAGTACCATAGGAATGTATCATTGCTCATGGAAAAGATACTATGTGGGCGAAGAAATTATCAAGCGGCCAATACGTACACTTACCAAGTTGGACCTTGATGACTTCATTCACAGAAAGATTCATGAGTTTGAAATGGACGCTCATAAGTACGCAAATTTTATGACTATCCTAAACCAAGGTTTGGATTACGCAGTGGATAAGGAATTAATCGAGAAGAACCCGGTACGAGATGTAAAGGTAGATAGACGGAGAGTCCTCAAGCCGGAAATAAAGAAACCGGATCAGACTCAGGTCTACAGTCCAAAGGAACAAGAAGCTATCTTTAATATAGCTTGGGACTATTTCAATAATAAAAAGCATAAAGTCCACCAATTGGTACCCTTAGCAGTGATGTTTATGTTTCTAACCGGACTTCGTGTAGGAGAAGCTTGTGCGATTAGATATGAAGATGTCAAAGGAACTATCCTAACTGTAAGTAGGTTCTATCGCGGAAGGTACAAGGAAATTGTTGACCACACAAAAGGCACCTTCGGAGATAGAAATGTAATACTTATACCAAAGGCAGTTGAACTAATCGAAACAGCAAGGGCATTCCAGATTGAGAACAATCTTCCCTCGGATGGTTATATATTCTCCATGAACGAGGGGCCCGTGGATGGTGAGGCTCTTAAGAAAGCATTCGGAAAATACTGCGATCAAGCAGGAATTCCAACAAAGAGCTCTCACAAAGCAAGAAAAACTTATATCTCCACTTTAATAGACAGTCACGTCAATATCAATACGATTTGCCAGCAAGTCGGTCATAGAGACCCTCGGACAACGTACCGAAGTTACTGCTATGATCGAAGCACCAGTGATGAAATATATGGTGCAATTTGCGACGCACTTTCGTAAATTCTGTATTCAGTTGTATTCAATTGTTTTATTCTAAATGAGAGGCAAAATATGAACAGCCTAAAAGAAAAATCGTTGAAACATCAACGATTTCTCGGTGGATATAAAAAGGCTGTTCGCCTCTTCTTTCGCGGGTTGTCACCCAGACGCTCTCCCAGCTGAGCTAATGGACCATTGAATTTTCAACGTTTTGGGGACGTTGATTTTTATTTTTTGTGTCCCTGGATAATCGGGACATTGGCATTATATCACGACGGCTTAAACACAATCAACAAAAAATAATAAATTCCCTTTATTTCCCTATACTTTTATCCAAGCTATTTAATTATGACTAGATTTCTATAAATGAGATATCAGACTAGATTAGATTTACAGTTTTTGATCTTCCTCACTAGGAATATATTCGACTATATCTTCGATTCTACAGTTTAGAATGCGACAAAGATCGTTTAAGTTTTTTGTGGAGACATCCTTATCATGTTTTAAGCGAAATAAAGTACTGGATAAAACATGATGGTTTAGCGTTAGTGTATACCAGTTTTCATCAGATTCCTTTATTGTTTTCCAAAATGGCGCATAGCTTATCATTACTTTCTTCGTTGTCTCCCAATGAAATACTACACGCTGTTCTATATGTTGAATATCTTCGTAATATCGAATATAATACGAACGTTATGTTATTTGGAAAGGAGTTATGTTATTAAATGAAAAAGACAATTTTTTCAAAATTAATCATTCTTTGTCTAACGCTCACTCTAGTTGCAACACTTGCGGCCTGTGGAAATAAAAGTGATTCCACACCAGAACCAAGTGAAACAGAGGCAGCAGAGGAAGAAGTGGAAGAGACAGCTGAAGAAGCTGAAGAGACGGAGGAGACTGTACCCGAAATTGATGTTCCAGAAGAAGTATTGGGAAAGCAAACAGAATCCCAGTATGTTAATGAATATTTCGACTTAAGTTATAGCGTCCCAGAAAAATGGTTCATTCTTTCTAAAGAGGAGATTGCAACAATTATGGGATTAGCCATTTCTAATTTTGATGACGAATCCTTTGTTGAGATGTTCAAAGATAGTGGTTATGTAACTGATTTTTATGCTATGGATACCGTTTCGGCAATTGAGGGGGCAAACGCCTTCAATAACGTCAACATCACAGTTCAAGATATCGGCAAACTCTATGGCACACTATTTAACGAAAAGCAGTTGGCTGAAGCCTCTGCTGATACAGTTAAGGCAAGTTTAGAATCTCAAGGGCTAACCGATATTAACACAGAAATCTCTGAAATGGAGTTTATTGGTAAACCCTGTGTAACGCTTGCTATAACCAGTAAGAGTGGTGATATGAATATGTATCAAAAGCAGGTGTACCTAAAGAATGGTTCTGCTATTGCAGCAATCACCGCTACAACCCTTGGAGAAGACAAGACTGATGACGTTCTTGCAACATTTAAAGACAGTGCATCAGCGTCAGCCACTACCGAGGAGGCTGCTCCTGCAGCTACAACGGAAACCAACGCAGACGCAAGTGCCATAAATGACGCAACTCTTGCCTCCGGTCAGATTTCCATTGATGGAGATATATTCACTCTCGGAACAGGCTTTAATGAAATTCCTTCGGAATGGTCTTTGACACCGGAAGATGCAGAGAAATATAAAGATTATACTTTGAACCCGCGCACAACTTCTGGAAGCGCCATGGGAGTTTATAAGGAAAAATGGGGTTATGAATTTAACAGCTTCCATGTAATGATTTCTCTTGTAAACGTATCCGAATCATCTATTCCTTACTTGGAAGGTGCAATTGATTACCTTGACATACCAGGAATCAATCGCTCTGAGACTGTACCTGCTATCATTCTTCCTGGCGGTCTAACACTGGAAAGCACCGAAGAAGATTTCATTGCTGCATACGGTGAACCATCAAATCAGTATGAAGATACTTCCACTGAGTTTAAGTCACTATCCTTTAGAGATGGCGATATAAAACTCGATATTATCTGGTCTAAAGGAAAAATTGACCAGATTACAATGATGAACTAAGCTGTTAATACTTTTGTAAGCATGTAACAGATAGGCGGAGGGATAATCCTCCGCCTTTTAGTTCACCCAATTATTCATTATTCCCAAAGAATTCTCTTATTCTTTGGTTGTTCAACTCCGTTTTATCCACCGCTTTTGTCCGCCGTTTTTCTTCGCTTGTTTTCTTCGCTTGTTTTCCGAAAACCAGCGTTAGCCTCGTTCTACCTAGACTTCTCTCTTCTGGTTTCATTTTTTTAAGTCTTCCGCTATAAGAAAGACTTCATATAAGGGTACCGTTAATATTTTATTCTCCTCGCTATAACCATAATTGTTAGCAGAAACCTTGATTGCATAGTCAAGTTTGTTATGTTGCTTGTATTTCTCGAGGGATGGAAGAGAACCCTTTGTTTTCTTAGCATCAATAGGGTAGAATTTTCCTTCAGATTCTATAACAAATTCTATTTCCGAATTATTTTTTCCTTTCCAATAAAACAAAGGAAGATCCCTTGCCGCTAACTCCGTTGCTACATAATTCTCAATAAATATACCTGATAGCGTATTTCTGCTGTTTCTCTCAATAAAGGATTCGGGCGTAGCATTGCTTTGATACGCAAACATACCGGCATCAGCGAGAAAAAGTCTGAATGCTGAGTCACTGTCAGCAGATAGCGGCGATACTATATGTTCTTTTAATTGCATGGACCTATATACAACATGAGCGAGTGTAAGCCAGTCCAGTGCCGTCAAATAGTCACGAACCTTACTGCCTTTTTCGATAATTCCCGGACTGAAGTTTTTTGACTCCTTATTTAATTCTCTATAAATGTTATTGAAAATCCGTTGGGATCTAAGGATGGCCTCAGGACTAGCTTGATACAGCTGCATATCCGCAAGGTAGTTGTCATATAAATCCTTTAGCACCTCTCGTGACTCTTGTAAGTCTCTAGTTTCCAAATATGTGTCAACTGCTTCCGGCATACCTCCTATAAGCAAGTATGTATATAGTGCATCCATTGCTAACTCATGATAATTGCTTTCAAGAGGCTTCCTTGCTCTATATGATGACACTATATATTCATACAGACTTTGATTGTAATTTACCAGAAACTCATCAAAGGTCATTGGATATAGGGTTAATTGATTTATTTTCCCCACCGGGAATAAAAACGGTTCTTCTTTTCCAGCTCCACGTTTATTCGCCATACGCTTAAGCTTAATTCTTACCATTGAGCCAGTGGCAATAACCGGTATTTCCCGATGGTCTTGGCAAAAATACTTAAGCGCCGTTATTATTGCCGGGCACTCTTGAATCTCATCAAATATGAGCAGCGTTGATGAATCTATTTTTTTGTTCTTTGCAACTGATATAAAATTGATGATATCCCCAGCATCCACTGTTTCAGAACAATAGTCCTTTATTGCATTTTCGACACGAAGGTCAATATAGATATATGAATTAGAAAAATATTCCTCTGCAAATATATCTCTTACAAGATATGTTTTTCCTACTTGCCTCGCACCCCACAAAATCAATGGTTTGCGTCTTTTATTGTTAAGCCATGCCTCTAAAGCTACTATTGCATTTCTTCTCATTCTCCGCACCTCCTAATAGCATATTATAATTAATTGCACCTTTTGGCAAGCAAATTAATATATTAATTGCACCTTTTGGCAACTTTGTCAGGATATTAATTGCACCTTTTGGGAACATAATCGGGGTATTAATTGCACCTTTAGCATATTTAAAGATGCTCCACCCTATCTCGCAGCATGGATAAATCCTCTCCAATCTCTCTCCTCTGAGCTCTTGGAAATCACCAGCCAAGGCCGCGCGCCTGTTACCTGGCCTGCGAGCTACATAAGGGCTCGAGCCAGCGACGGCTTCCTTGAGGTGATTAACGAGCTTTACCCACCCTGAAATCCAAACAAGAATACTATTATCAGAGTAACCCCCACACCGAGTTTTTTTGAAAAGAATGATTTAAAAATGTCCAAAAGAGTGCTTCAGAATTGTTATATTTAGTAATAGGATATTATTAATAATATTTCAAAATAGTAGGAGTATTACTTTATGCTACTTATGATTGTACAATCATTAAAATCAGAAACCCCTCAAAGTAAATTCATACTTGTATATGAAAAGTACAAGAACCTTATGTTTTACATAGCAAGGGATATACTAAAAGACAATCATCTTGCAGAAGATGCGGTTCAAGAAGCATTTATTATAATATCAAAAAACCTAGATAAAATTAGTGCTTCCGACTCACCAGCCACAAAGAGTTTTGTGTCAATAATAGCAAGAAACGTAAGTCTTAACATGGCTGCGAAACGGAATCGCGAAATTCTAGTTGATGATATTTCTGCAGAATATGAACGCTTACCATTTCATTACAGCAGTAGCCAAGATGAATTTCTTGCCCAGTATAGTTATGAGCTAATCCTTAAAGCAGTTAGAAAACTACCATCAACGCTGAAAGATCCTCTGCTTCTCTACGTCGTTCAAGAGATGAGCATAAGGGAAATTGCAACTGTTTTAAATATAAGTATTGCTGCCGCTCACAAGAGAATTCAAAGAGCTCGAGTAAAACTTATGGAAGAAATCTCAAAAGAAGGAGAACCCCTATGACTACTTTAGACAACAACAATCTAAAACGCGCACTTATACAGGCATTTGAAGAAGAATTACAAGAAATAGAAACCACCAGTGCAAAAGTACCCCACGATTTTTCGGATGCTTTTTTAACCCGAATGGATTCGGTGACTAAAATGTCTAACCATAAGTACAGTACGATCTTTAGTCGCAGAATTCGTCGTTCATCCATAGGTGCAATAGCTGCAATGTTGATCCTGTGTATGTCCATCACGGTCTATGCCGTCATAAAGAATATACCAATAAACATGACTCAACAGAATGGACCCTGGAATCTAATTACAGAAGGAAGTAATGACCCTGCTCTCCAGGCTTCATTCAAGGCTATCACTCCCTCAACTCCAGAAGGGTTCCATGTTGATCAGAAAGTCGAAGAGCCCTTGCATTATGAAATACATTACACGAACGATTCAGGCAAAACCATCATTTATTCGCAAGCATTCGCAGATGATGGCCAAGGAAATCTAAATGTACCGAATGATGGTTCTAATACAACCATTGAAGATATTGATGGTCGATCCGTTATAGTTACAAATCAAGGGGGGATATATTCATTGGTAGCAGAAAACGGCACCAGCGTATTTCTAATCGCTGGGGATTGCGACTACGACATTCTTTTAAATATGGTAAGTGAAGTAATTTCAATCGAATATGTAGATTAAAGCAATACACTAATTACACAATATCATAACAAGAAAACGACGGTTTGCAGATTCTATCGCGAAAGATGCGACGAGATTGTTGACCACACCAAAGGAACCTTCGGCGACAGGCACGTGGTACTAGTTTCCAAAGCCGTAGAACTAATAGAAACGGCAAGGAGATTTCAAATCGAGAACGGTCTTCCCTCAGATGGTTATATCTTCTCAATGGATGATAACCCTGTGGATCACGAGGCGCTTAAGAAAGCCTTCGGAAGATACTGCAAGCAAGCAGGAATTCCAAATAAGAGTTCACACAAAGCAAGCCAAAACTGTCGTAAATATAAGAACAACTAGAATTAATATAGTCCTCTTTTTCTTAATACGCGCAGTTTTATTTGACAATATCATATACAAACACCTCGTGTATTTCTTCGCTATATCCTTCATAGAAACCCGATGGCATTCCGGCAACAATTCTTGCCCCTCTGTTATACAGCAAGATGAGCTGCCCGGTCTCCTTATCAAAGGTAAGTCCTTCAATCTCTCCCTGCCTGGTTACATCATCAAAGGTTTTTTCCAGGCTGACCTTCCCTGTCTCCCTGCTTTTTGAAACATCTACCCTGTACATGTGATCTGGCGAATGCTCGTCCGCATCTCCGTCATCACTCGTTACATATAGGTTCCCATCGTAATAGGCTATTCCTTGCAGCCATTTGGGACTGGGCTCCATCTTTACTTTTCCTGTATAATCTCCTGTATCAAGATCATACATATAGAGATACTCACTGGATTCGTCATCAATCCACGATGTCATATATACTGTTCGAGAATCGGGGTCAACCGCGATTCCACTGCACTCCAGCTGCCCGGTATCCGGACGAAAAGGAAAGACTCTTTTTAGTTCCAGTGTGTCTCCGTCATAGATTGCCACCTGTATGTTCTTCCCTTCCCCGTCCATAAAATACTCCACTCCCAGGTAGAGCTCATTGTTGTATACATCGATGTCGCCAATATGATTAACTTCCAAGGTGTATCCTTCAAAGGGTTCTGTGTTTTCCGCCAGGAGGTTCCAGTTGCTGTCGTATTTTGCAAGGGTACCGGATCCGCTTACCCAATAGGTTCTTCCTTCCGTACATACACCCTGTCTGCCGACTACAGGATGAATTTCCGCAAGTTCGTAGTTGGCAGAAGATTTTGTCCCTGCGCACCCGCACAAAACAAGCAGCATAACCAAGTTTAGCACTATCACAGTTCTTTTTCCCATTCTTGTTCCTCGCAAATGTAGGTTAAACTAAATATTCCCCTATCCTAAAATCTCCTTATATATCATTATTAATTGAGGCTTTTCGCTTTGCCAACAAGGAAGTATAGCAATACTTACATGCATGTGACCGCCTTCGAATTATAACAAACTTCCATAGAATATGTAGCCATATTACTACAGCACATATTCATCGGCGTTTATAATTTTTGAACCAAGAAACCCTTTGATGATATCCATGGGGCCACTTCCACCGAATACCTCTCCCAGAGCGTCTTTGACGCCAAAGCCATTTTCTTCATCCATGCCTTCATTCATAAGACTTGAATTTCCAATCTTGGCCACGCCTTCACTCACCGCAGCAACTGCCGCTTCCTGCTCTTCGGTACATTTTATCTTTGCGATTCCGGTGAAGTCCAATTTCTCTATAATCTCCTCAGGCGTAATATCCTTGCTGAGGGTAACCGCAGTAACTCCTGTGACAGATATACCATCCGGTGAAGCATCCAGAAGCGCCTTATCAATCCTCACTTTAACTTGTCCCACTATATCTCTTCCCTTTTTCAATTTAATGTTGTCATATGTTACATCCAGTTTCGAGAATTCACTCTCAAGTGATTTGGCCAACTTCACAGTTCCCTTTACAACTACCTTTTTTATTTTAGGAAGCAGATGCGCACTTTCCCTTTTTATTATGAAATCTCCATTTATATAGGCATATCCATCAGTCGTCTCGATAAATCTCTCATCCAAGGATAGGCTACCCACTAAAAATGGCATATCCTCCTGAATCACCGAGAGCTTTGTTTCCTCTCCGACCAAATCTATACTTGCCTCTACATATTCATCTCTAACGAATATCTCCTTCGTCAAAAATCTCACGCCTTTTTCCACGAGGCTCTTAACATCTATATCCGGCTCAGTTATAAAGACTGCCTTCTCGGCCAAGTATATGGTATTGGGTTTTGCTCTTAGAACAAAGATTCTATCAACCTTTAGCTTTGCTTCGGTTATTTTGATGTCACAGTCCCCGGTATAAGTATATGTTTCTCCGGATACCACGAGGTTGTGAAGCTCGCCCATCAGCTTGCTTGGACAAACCAGATTACCATCAACCAAAATGTGCGAGAAGTTATTCAATGCCCCATCTGCGTTGGGTTCAATTACCAAGTCACCATCAACCTTGAGTATCGTATTTGGTTTGGCAGATACATCCCCACTTATTCTGTAATCACCATTAATCGGGAGCAGCGAATATTCGCATTCATCGGGAAGTTCGATTACCCTATCACAATTCATAATCAATGGAAGGCCAGCCATTGCATCATTAGCTCTCCTTGTGGAAAGAACCAAGTCTGAGTTAATTATTATCCTTGTATAATCCTTATAATTATCCTCGTTTATTCTTCGTGCATCCAAAAGGTCAGCATTTACAATCATCATTCCACCCTTTGCCATTTTTATTGTCCTCCTATATCTTTCGTCCCTAAACTATCTATTTTTTTAATTCGTCTCTTAGCATTTTTCTCGCGCTGTGCAGTTTTGATCTAACTGTGCCTGCCGGCAGAGCAAACAATTCTCCGAGTTCCTTGGAACTATATCCCATCAAATACCGCATCACGAAGAAGGTTCGCTCCTGCTCCGGAAGTCTCGAGAGTATCATCTCCATGATGATACTTCCCTCATCCATTTCCTCCTCCAGGCCATTTTGATAATCCTTGCCGAGAGCATCATCGAGGATTCTTTCTTCGCCATTATCGGCACTAAAGGAATACAGATACTCCCTCTTCATCTTCTTCAGTCGGTCAAGAAAGAGATTCCTGGTTGTACGATACATCCATGCTCTCTGCTTCCTGAAATTCAGATTTAGCAGAGTTTCCTCATTGGACATTGCCCGCAAAAACGCTTCGTGAACCAGTTCCTCTGCAGTATGACTGTCTCCACACAGCTTGGTGCACCAACGGAGTATTTCAATATAGAGTTTTTCGTAAAGTTGTTCAAGCATGCTTTCCCTTTCCAAATTACTCTCTAATTATATAACGATTATAAAGAGTAAAGTGTTCAATATTTTTTGCAGCTCCTAAATTAAATATCCTCGTATTCTTCAGAGCACAAAGCATAATAGAAAGACGGAGGAATGAATCCTCCGCCTCGTTCGATATAACTATTCACATTTTCTATTCATTAACAATGAAAACCTACGGTCATTCCTCATTCAACAAACAGCACATCCAACAATTCTCTGACTGACTTGAACCCAAGCTCCTCTAATTCATCGTCAAACAAAGAAATAGACACTCCTACATCCTCAGACTTCTGAACGCTTATATTATATCTGTGAATATCCAAGTCATATTCCTCATCACGATACTTTATCTCTAAAACATAAACCTTAAAGCCATTGCTTAAACTGTATTCCTCAATCATTTCTGCTGAAACATTTGAATAGCTCCCATATATTGCATCATCAAGGTGTCCTTCTTTGAGATAGTCTTCGACATCTAAATCCGTATATCCATCTATCCAGATGCTCGCGTATGTGCCGTCCTTGTCTAGAAGCATAATGTCCTTGGTACAATATTCCGGATCAAGCGTGAAACCCTCAGGAATTGTCACTTCAATAATCAGGTCATCTGTAATAAAGTCATATATGGGGTACTTATCCCCTACTTTGTAATTACTTGTATCAATCGCTCCGCTATTGGCAATTGAACCGGAATCTGAATCTGTATCCGACAAATCAGTTTCAAACATTCCACGATAGAGAGATGTCTTCTTAAATTCGGAGTGTGTAAAGAATGTTTCATGCGCTTCCATCAAGAAGTCATCTTCATTCTCGTACCCGGTACCTTCAAATGAATAGTAATATGTTTTATCGGAGTAGTCTGTTTTCAAAGAATATATGAGAAGCCACAGATCTTCATCTTCGTACCACTTACCGAAATAACCCAATTGATAATCTTCATCTTCTTCACCATATAAATCTACAGCATAGGTATCCGGTTCCTCAGATGACGCGATTCCCAAAATGATATCTTCCGGAGAATTGTTTCCGGAGCTAAGTGTCACTATTTTCTTCAAGTCGCTCGACTGCCACTGAAGCATATTGGCATTCTGCTCCGCGGATACATCCGATGTTATAAACTTATGCCAATCCGAAGACAGAGTAATATAACCGAATTCATCACTACCCCATTCAGTCTTCTCCGTTTCCGGGGCTTCATCCTCCAATGTTTCCGCAGAAGTATCCTCCGGCTCCTGCGCTTCATCTTGACCTTCTTCTTCGGTCGCAGTGTCCACTGTTTCATTCTTCTCGTTACCACAAGCAGCTGTAAAAACCATCGAAACCGCAAGTAGTACAATCAACAATATTCTTTTCATTCCATCTCTCCTTTTAAGTAGACGCGTTTTTTCCGAATTCAGGTTCCCAAAGTTGAAGTTGATATCATTGATGATATAATATCGATAATTAAGTTTCAAGTTGAGAGGATTAATAAAATGAACAAAGATAAGACTGAAGGAAACGAAATGCTTAGGCGGGAGATGCTCGACTCTATCAACCAAGGAGGTGCCTGGTTTATAGTTCCCAACAAAGTTTTAGTGAAGATTGGTCGAGACCCTGCGAGCGGCTTACTCTTTGCGAGGGAATGTCGTTTCAAGGACGACGTACTCGAATGCAGTGCGTACTCCTTTGGAACCGACTGGTTTGACATCAGTTTTCACGGTCCCTATATAGATATTTTTGCTGATGCCGAGTCCTTTCAGCGCTGGGACATCTGGTACGATACATCAAAGGGTACATTAAGCAAAACTCGAGATGATGGGAAGGAGCCAAGTCTCCGCTTAGTGGAATTTTGCACTCAGGCAGATAAGGAAGCCCTTTCGGGCACCACAAACCCCTATATTATAAGCGGCACGAACTTTTCAAAAATCATCGTATAAGCAGTACACATCAAGGAGTTGTTCTTGCAAATTGCACCTGAATTATAACTGTTCTTAACAGAACCAACACATTCAGGCGCTATACTTAAAACATCAAAAGAGACAGAAACTACTCCTTTTGAACGTTCTTTCTTAAAAACATAAACATCGCACTACGAAGGCCACTCATAATGAGTGGCCCTTGTAGTTTATCGCGGTTTATCGCTGTTATATTTCGTGCTTTTATATATACTTCTATATATACTTTAGCTCAATTTCCTTTTTAAGCAACTGACTGTTCAAATAAATCAGGTAGAACGCCCTTGCTTTTGGATGGCTTGCAATGAACTCCGTATGCTCACCAACCTGTATCAAAGCAACATTGTCCTCTAATCCGAATCCCGGAATTTCCTTTTCCAAAAGTCTTCTATCAAAGTTCGCACGGTCCTCATCATTGTAATGGGGGCAAACCGCATTGTGCTGCAGGTCGAGAAGATTGTCCGCCCAGATATATTGCCAATCCGTTCCGCCATCATTATATTGACTGTTGCTATATCCACAACTGAACCAACAAGAGCAACCGGCCCCATTTCCGCTTAGAACTGCATCATCGCTCGCAAAAACCTTTTTAAGCTTCTCGCTGAAGCCAAGACTTCTCCAATGATTCATCATATATACGGCATTTCCGCCACCAACATAAATGAGGTCAGACCAAGCGAGGAGCTTATCGATTTCGGAGTCCGTATAGCTTCCGCGCACAAGTTCTAAAGTCTTAACCTCTGAATTAAGAGCCGTGAACGCATCTTTAAATTCCTTGATGTATTTCTGATCGTCCCTACTCGCAGTCGGAACAAAAAGGACATTTGGTTTGTCCTTGGATGTCATACTAAGAGCGTATCTATTAAGCGCTTCTGTAGATTTCAGGTTACCACCTGCTATAGCTGCAATCCTACCCATAATGTAAAAGTTCTCTCGCTAAATAACCTAAATAACTCCTATTTAAAATTTAACCTTATCTTTTGCATTATACCATGGATGTGTTACTGTAGTGGGATATATACGCAAATAAATCTAATTTATACATGCTTCACATGACATATATTTCTGATTTTCCTTGACAGCCTTTTTTATTTGATGTATAGTTATTCACGTGTTTGAATATTATTTCAGACAGATTTATTTTGATTTTATCAATAACAAAACTATAGGAAAGGAGGACGTGGTTATGCAGAAGGAAGACATCAAAAAGGTTGTGCTGGCATATTCCGGAGGCCTGGATACATCTGTTATGATTCCATGGCTCAAAGAAAATTACAACAACTGCGAGATTATCGCCGTATCAGGCGATGTCGGGCAAGGAGACGAACTGGACGGATTGGAGGAAAAAGCCATAAGATCCGGCGCTTCAAAGTTTTATGCATTGGACTTACAGGACGATTATGTTAATAATTACATAATTCCCACCCTAAAAGCCGGTGCCATTTATGAAGATTATTTATTGGGGACAAGCACTGCAAGACCATGCATAGCCAAGGCCCTCGTAAAAGTTGCATTGGATGAAGGTGTTGACGCCATCGTTCATGGATGTACCGGGAAAGGCAACGATCAGGTACGTTTCGAACTCGGCATCAAGCACTTTGCTCCTGATATGAAGATTATCGCACCCTGGCGTGAGTGGGAGCTAAAATCCAGAGAAGACGAAATAGACTACGCCGAGGCGCACAATGTTCCTCTTAAAATAAGTCGAGAGACTAACTATTCCAAGGATAAAAATCTGTGGCATCTATCCCACGAGGGTCTCGACCTGGAGGATACCGCCAACGAACCTCAATACAACAAGGAAGGCTTCCTGGAAATGGGCGTATCCCCAATGCAAGCACCGGACGAACCGACAGAGATTACGATTGACTTCGAGAAGGGCATTCCCGTCGCACTTAACGGCGAAAAGATGTCGGTCAAAGATTTGATCTACGCTCTTAACGAAGTCGGCGGCAAGAACGGAATCGGCATTTTGGACATCGTTGAAAACCGTCTTGTTGGAATGAAGAGCCGCGGAATCTACGAAACCCCAGGAGGAACAATTCTCTACAAGGCACACAAGATTTTAGAGAGCATTACCCTCGATAAAATGACTGCCCACGAAAAAGAAAAGTTCGCCGTAACGTACGCCGAACTGGTTTATAACGGTCAGTGGTTCACCCCACTAAGAGAAGCGTTGGACGCCTTCGTCGACAAGACGCAGGAATCGGTCACAGGAACGGTTAAGCTTAAACTCTATAAGGGTAATATCATTAACTGCGGAGTAGTAAGCCCATACTCGCTCTTCGATGCCGACCTTGCATCGTTTGGTGAGAGCACCTACAATCAAAAGGACGCCGAGGGATTCATCAACCTATACGGACTTCCAATTCAGGTTAAAGCCGTTCTGGACGGCAAGCACCGCGCCATCAAGGATCACATCAAGGAAAATATACCGGAAGCACTGCCTGCGGACTACAAGGCTTGGCACGATTAAAGCCTATACATTCTTCACGAACAGCGCACGGAGTGCATTCAATACAGCAATCACCATGACTCCCACGTCAGCAAAGATTGCAAGCCACATGTTTGCAATTCCAAGCGCTCCAAGAATTAGGCAAATCACCTTTACGCCTATGGCGAACCAAATATTTTCTTTAACTATGCGAAGGCACTTACGAGAAATACGAATTGCCTTCGCTATTTTAATTGGATCATCATCCATCAAAACCACATCGGCGGCTTCTATCGCAGCATCCGACCCCATTGCTCCCATCGCGATTCCTATATCCGCTCTCGCAAGCACCGGCGCATCGTTAACTCCGTCACCAACAAAGGCAAGAGCGCCCTTGTCGCCGTCCGGCCTCTTCTCCAACAAAGTCTCCACAATTCCGACTTTGTCGCCCGGCAGAAGTTCACTATGCACTTCGGTAATCCCAAGGTCCGACGCAACTTGCTCGGCAACACTCTTTTGATCACCGGTCAGCATTATCACTCTGTTAACACCGCAGGCCTTGAGGTCAGATATTGCTGCCTTTGCCGTTGGTTTAATGACATCAGAGATCAGGATTTTTCCTGCGTACTTGCCATCTATTGCAACGTAGACCACAGTGCTAGCCTCGTTGGAATCAGCGTCCAGTAATTCGCTCGGCGTCGTTACAACCGAGGAAATGAGTTTCTTGTTTCCGACTGCGACCTTTTGCCCATCTATAGTCGCGATAATTCCCTTTCCGGCAATCTCCTCGAGTTCCGAAACTCTGGATGCTGGCTTTAGCTCTCCGTCATATTCGTCGACGATGCTCTTCGCTATCGGATGAGACGACGCGCTCTCGGCGAGCGCCGCATATTCCAATATTTTGGGATCATTAGGCTCGATATTAACTACCCTGAATACGCCCTCGGTCAGCGTCCCCGTCTTATCACAAACGAGCGTATCGGTATTCGAGAGCATCTCCAAATAGTTGGACCCTTTAACCAGAACTCCCGCCCTGCTGGCACCACCGATGCCGCCAAAGAAGCTAAGCGGAATACTGATTACCAGCGCACATGGGCAGCTGATTACCAGGAA
Organism: uncultured Clostridia bacterium; assembly: GCA_947302715.1. Taxonomy (GTDB): domain Bacteria; phylum Bacillota; class Clostridia; order Peptostreptococcales; family Anaerovoracaceae; genus Eubacterium_B. The sequence continues at coordinate 55,920 of CAMYVY010000011.1, read as the reverse complement.
GATCAAAGCCCTGTAAATCCAGGTACTCCAGTTCGCGTCACTTCCAAGCATCATGCCGACAATCGGCGGAACGAGCGCCAGGACGACCGCACACGCTACGACTACCGGTGTATAGATTCTGGCGAATCTGCTGATGAAGTCCTCGGACTTCGACTTTCTGGAGCTCGCGTTCTCGACCATGTCCAAGATCTTTGATGCTGTGGATTCGCCGAATTCCCTGGTTGTCTGGATTTCCAAAACACCTGTCATATTGATGCAACCGCTTATAACCTCGTCACCCTCCGACGCTGTTCGTGGTTTGCTCTCTCCGGTAAGCGCTGCGGTATCCAGGCTCGAATGGCCACTGACAACAACGCCGTCGATTGGAATCTTCTCTCCCGGTTGGCAGACTATGATTGTCCCAACTTCGACTTCATCGGGGTCGACTCGCTCCAGGCTTCCGTCTTCGGCCCGAACATTTGCATAGTCAGGCCTAATATCCATGAGCTCGCTTATGTTCTTGCGGCTTCGTCCGATGGCGTAGCTCTGGAACCATTCTCCGATCTGATAGAACAGCATTACCGCGACTGCTTCCACGTAGTCGCCGGTATCTATGAGCGCGATCACTATCGCTCCGAGCGTTGCTATCACCATGAGCAGACACTCATCGAGCGGCTGCCTGTTTTTGATGCCTTTGCCTGCTTTGATCAGAATATCGTAGCCGACCAAAAGATAAGGAATCATGTATAGCAAAAACCGCACCCATCCCTCTGCAGGAACAAAGTGCAGTACAATCATCAAAACCGCCGAAGCGATGATACGTATTAAATTCTTTCGTTGTTTCTTGTTCATGCCTTAACTTCTTAATACTATACAACCAAGGGACGGTCCTCTTGGATACCGTCCCTGCTTCTCCTAAAAAATTATAGAAATATCTCGCAATCGTCCTCGACCTTTTTACAGTTCTCCAGAACTCTGGGCATCACCTCTTTGGGGTCAGCACCGTCCTCAAATTCAACTTCCATCTTTAGCGCCATGAAGTTCACAACTGCATCTTTGACGCCCTCGGTATTCTTGGTTGCGACTTCCATTTTATTTGCGCAGTTAGCGCAATCAACATCAATTTTATATTTCTTTTTCATACGCGTCCCTCATTTTCTATTGCTTTTCTATTGCTTAAGATTTATATCTATAGCAACTATTGATCTTGATCCTTGTCAGCTTCTCAAATTGAATCTGATATGAAACCGTTCAAACGATTAAACAATTACTTAATCGTTAAATCTATTATACCCCTCTATCTTTAAATGTCAAACATATATTTCCGCATTATTTCATATATTTTTAGACTTGACGAGTCAGCGTAAAAATTAATAAAATATTTAAGGATATGCAATTTAGGAATCATGGAGGAAGATATGCATAGACATAGTCATGTAACGAATAACGATCATGGCCACGATCATGAAAATGGCCGCATAAAGAACCGCGCCAAAATCACTCTGCCGCATGACCACAGCAATCTGAGCGAGGATTTTTTTGAACATATTCCACCAAGAGAAGATATTACGACAGTCGCGGATGCCATGAAGCAGCTCGGCGACCCTACACGTCTTCAGATCTTCTGGATTCTGTGCCACTGCGAGGAATGCGTTGCGGACATCGCTGCAATGGTTGATATGTCGAGCCCTGCGGTTTCTCACCATCTGCGGCTTCTAAAAAGCAGCGGACTCATCTCTTCTCGCCGAGAGGGCAAGGAGATGTATTATACTGCCGCCAAGAATCAGCTGGCAGATGAGCTCCACCATACAATCGAAAAAATCGGGCACATCACATGCCCGAAATAGGATTACTAATGCTTTACATAGAGAAACAACCAGGCAAATACCTGGTTGTTTTTATTTGATATATCAAGGTTGTCTGATGTGCGTCTATTAGACAGCTGACTCACGGCAGATGTCTAGAAATATATAGAATTAATCTAGAACTTGCCCGGCTTGCCGCCTCCGTGGAAGTTGCCTCCCGGTGACATGTGGATGGTGCTTCCACCAAAGTGACCGCCCTTGGGTTCATCGTCGTCACGCGCGATAGGAATGCGATTAAGAGTTCTATACAGGTATCTATCCCTGCTCTCCGTAACCTCCATGCTTCCCTGTCTGATATAGTCCCTTGCCTGTGACTTGTACCTGACGGTTTTCATCTTTGATTTTAGCCTCATGTTTCTGAACAAGGAGACTATGACGCCCAAGAATCCGGCAGCACCCGCGTTCATTGCAAGCGGATATTCGCCGCGCCCACCGGAGTTTTCGGAGCCGTTTACTATGACTGGAGCATTGGAATTCGAAGCATTCTCCGCGCCACTCGGTTCATCCTCTATCCACTCATCGATTATATTTCCTTTTCTTGCCTCCCTAACTCGGTAGGCACATTCATCAGCAAAGTTTTCGAAGGCTTGGAGATAGTTACCTTCGCTCAGTTCCGGTAAAACAACCTCTTCTATTTGGTCGAGGCTATAATCCGTAATGGCTGTAATTCCATAGCCGGATGTTATCATGGTCCAATCCCTGTACTCCATGCTCACTATAATAAGCGCACCGTCATGCTCGTCTCCTCCGCCGTATTCATTGTTATCGTAGAACATGTCCGCATAATCCACGACATCGTAGCCCTCCAACGAATACACCGTGAGAACCACGATATCAAAGTCTTGTTCGGCCCTAAACGCTTCTAATCCTGCGGTCAGTTCCTCCTCCTCTTCATCCGTCAAAATATCAGCAGCATCAACAACCAGCGGATCCCTACCGGACGAATCTCTTGTTGGTTCATCAACGTTTATTACATCAAAGAGCTTAGCTATTGACGCTTCAATGCCCGCCTTATCGTTTGCCGAACCCTTTGAATCTGAACCTTGTTCATTCCAGGTGTCTCCGCCTCGCCTGGTAGCAGGATTCCATTCCTCAGATGAAGCTCCCGAATCAGCAAATACAAATGACGGAAGGAACGTAACAAGCATGGACACAGTAAGCAGAATAACGATTACGATTGCGAGAATTCTGACGCCCAGGGACCTCTCGCGCATAGGTTTATTAATGGGGTTTCTTCTTTGTTTATCACTCATATATTCCACCCCCTAACCCATGAACCACAAAGCGCTCAGTCCCGCAAAGACCGCAGCCGCCGTTCCAAGCGCAGTTAATATAATGGATCTGGTATATGCACCATTATCGACCGGCAGGTCTCCGACAAACTTCCCCGTCTGGCCGTTCATCGCGAAGGTAAACCTCTCACCCTGCCAGGTCGTATTTAGAAGCCAAACAGGATAGAGTGCATAATCCGCTCTGGCATCTCTAAGCCTGACGCTCGACGACTCCGGAATTACGGTATCGTAACCCGTGACAGTCTTCATGAATTCATCCTCAGTCGTCGTGCGAATTCTGTTGTTCGCTCTGTCGATGCTCTCTTCGGCGGTCACGTCATATCTGTCGGCTAAATATCCGGCTAAATATGCAGTGTTAAAATCAACCGCATCGGAAAAGTCAAATGCTTCGATTGACTCCATCAAGTCATCCGCCATTCTGGATGAACCGTCTATTGCAACATGATCAAAGTCCAGATATCCTCCCCTCGATATCGAGTAATAGCTGGTCTCTGTATACTGATACTTGCTGTCCGTCCAAACGCGGGTAGTGGTACCCTTGTATCTGGAATGGGCTTCCGCCTTGGCATCGAACAGCCAGAAAGGTACGTAAATACCTTTGATCTCATCGATATGGTTTTCGTCCTTAAAGACCTTGGGGAGAAACTTCTTTCCTTCCAGATGCTCTCTATAAGCAGCCTTTGCATCCTCTTTAGTCTTTTTAAATGGAATAACGAAGTCCGGCCTCAGGTCGCCCTTGAATTGAGAGGGCACCACAACCGGGTTTCCGCAGTATGGGCATGACGACGCGGCCATGTTTTTGTCCCCAAGGATTTCTCCGCCGCAGGATTCACAAACAAAGGACTGGATGCCCTGGGCTTCTTCCTGCGACCATTCGTCGCCCGGCTCAGGATTCCAGGTCATGTCGTCAACATTATCCTGACTCAAATCCTCCTGGTATCCCTGCAGCGTTTCTATTTCAAACTCCGTATCGCAGAAGGGACATTTCAGGCTTTGGGACGTCGCATTCCATTCTATAGCGCCCCCACAACAGGGACATTTAAATTGTTGAAGTGCGCTCAACTCGCAACCTCCTTTTATACGAACAAAATATCAAACCGTCAAAACAAGCAGGGACGGTTCCATCAAGGAACCGTCCCTTAATAGCATAATTATTCGCCGTACTTGGTTCCACACATCGGGCAGAATTTAGGAAGCTTGCTCGCATCCTCAGGTGTGTATCCGCACTTGCTGCATGGTGCAATTACCGCCTTTGGCGAGCCGCATTCCGTGCAGAAGTTTCCGGTGTTTGAAGTTCCACATTTTGCGCAGGTCCATGCAAGTGCATTGGTTCCTGCAGGAACATCCATGGTCGGCTGTACTTGAGGCTGGCCCTGGTTCTGTGCCTGCGCATACATATTCGCTGCACCGCCTCCAGCATTCATAGCCATACCCATTCCCATGAATCCGGTCATCGCGCCTGCAGAATTATTAGCTGCGTCCTTCATCGCCTCGGCCTGAGCCTGGACTGTCACGCCTGCGCCCATTGCAGGGTCACTGTATACTGCAGCAGTCTGCGCAGCCTTGATTCTCTCGGAATCCTCCGCTGACAAGGTGATTGGATTAAGTGCAATAGATACAAGGCTTAGACCTCTATCCTGGTTCCACTTCTGGTTAAGCTGCTCATTCATCGCCTTTGTTATATCATCATAATGAGCGGCAAGCTCACTTGGTCTAACCCCCAGCGCAGCTATTTTTCCAAGAGCAGGTGCCATCGCATTTACGAACTCAGTTTTCATCTGAGTTTCTATCTGGTCCTTTGTGAATTCATCGGCCACGTTTCCGCATACATTTGTATAGAACAGAAGCGGATCTGAGATTCTGTATGAATAAACTCCGGAGCACCTTAAATCGACTTCGGTATCAAGATTGATCTTTTGATCGACTACTCTGAATGGGATTGGATTCGGAGTTCCAAATTTATTATCCATGAGTTCCTTGGTGTTGAAATAATAAACTCTCTGGTCATGACCCGTATCCCCACCATAGGAGAAACGCTTTCCAATGAGCTTAAATGTTGTCTGGATCGCATCATCCAAGGTGCCTGTAAATATGCTCGGCTCCGTGGATGTATCGTAGGTGAAGTTACCCGGTTCAGCACAAACTTCCACAATCTTTCCATCCTCGACAATCATCATGCACTGACCATCAGCAACGGCTATTCCGGAACCGTTGGTGATGATGTTGTCATCGCCCTTGTTTCCACCCTTGGTGCGCTTGTGACCTTTTACGACAAGTACATCACTGGGCATGGAATCACAATAGATATACTCTTTCCATTGATCTGCCAATACTCCTGTAACGGATTCTACCGCTGCTTTAATTAGGCCCATTTTTTTCTCCTTTCAATTAAAACTACGTTTAAAACTCCGCAGTTCCCGGTGTACGTGGGAACGGCAGTACGTCACGAATGTTGCTCATTCCGGTGAGGTACATTATCATGCGCTCAAATCCGAGGCCATAGCCGGCATGCTTGACACCACCATATTTTCTAAGATCCAGATACCAATCGTAATCCGCGGCATCCAGTCCAAGTTCATCCATGCGAGCGGTGAGCACATCAAGACGTTCCTCTCTTTGGCTCCCTCCGATGATTTCGCCAACCCCGGGGACCAGCAAATCACATGCGGCGACGGTTTTGTTGTCGTCATTCACGCGCATGTAGAAAGCTTTGATATCCTTGGGATAGTCTGTTACAAAAATCGGCTTCTTATATACTTCTTCAGTCAGGTACCTTTCGTGCTCTGTTTGGAGATCAATGCCCCACTCTACGGGGTATTGGAACTCCTTGCCTGACTTCTTTAAAATCTCAACAGCTTCCGTATAGGTTACTCTTCCGAAGTCGCTGTTTACGATATTATCCAAGCGACTTAGAAGTTCTTTATCTACGAAGCTATTAAAGAACGACATCTCCTCCGGAGCTCTTTCCAGAACAAAGTTGATGATGTACTTAACCATCTCCTCCGCAACTTCCATATTGTATTCCAAATCTGCAAAGGCCATTTCCGGCTCTATCATCCAGAATTCGCTTGCGTGTCTGGAGGTATTGGAATTTTCGGCTCTAAACGTAGGACCAAAGGTGTAGATGTTTCTAAAAGCAAGAGCAAAGGCCTCGCCCTCCAGCTGTCCGCTCACCGTTAAGCTCGTCTTCTTTCCGAAGAAGTCCTGATCGTAGTCGATGCTTCCGGCCTTATCTCCCTCCTCAACTCTCGGCAAATTGTCAAGATCAAGAGTTGTAACCTGGAACATCTCGCCCGCACCCTCTGCATCACTTCCCGTGATGATTGGGGTATGTACGTAAACGAAGTCTCTCTCCTGGAAGAACTTATGGATTGCATAAGCAACCAGCGACCTCACTCTGAATACTGCAGAAAACGTATTGCTCCTCGGTCTTAAGTGCGCAATTTCCCTAAGAAATTCCATAGAGTGACGCTTCTTTTGAAGCGGATAATCCGGATCAGTATCAGCAAGAAGAGTAATCTCGCTCGCCTTGATCTCAAACGGCTGCTTTGCTTCCGGAGTCAGGACAACTGTACCTGTTACACTAAGCGCTGCAGAGACATTGACCTTGGCAATTTCGGAATAGTTTGCAAGACTGTCCGCCTCATAAACAACCTGAACCGGCTTGAAGAAACTTCCGTCGTTCAATTCGATAAATCCAAAGTGATTATTATTGCGGTTGGTCCTTACCCATCCATTCACGGTAACAACCTTGTCCGCATAATCCGCAGTCTGCCTATGCAGCGCTCTAAGTTCTAAATCTCGCATAATAATCACTCCTTACAATAACTTTGACATTTATTCTTAAACAATAACTAATTCAATTTACGTTCCATTTATGCAAATGCAGCTGTTATGATAGCCATCTTATAGATTTCATCGGCGTCGCAGCCTCTGGAAAGGTCGTTAATCGGAGCATTCAAGCCCTGAAGAATCGGACCATATGCAGCAAAGCCACCAAGTCTCTGGGCTATTTTATATCCGATGTTACCCGCCTCAATACATGGGAAGATAAATACATTGGCCTGACCTGCAACAGGTGAGCCTTGGCATTTCGTCTTTGCAACTTCCGGAGATACCGCAGCGTCGAATTGAAGTTCGCCATCGATTGCGAGGTCCGGTGCCATTTCCTGTGCCTTGATTGTTGCATCATGAGAGAGCTGAACCGTTGCGCCCTTTCCTGAGCCCTTTGTCGAGAAGCTGAGAACTGCAACCTTCGGATCGATTTCGAAAATCTTTGCGGTATTCGCTGTCTCAACAACAACCTCTGCAAGCTTTTCTGCAGCTGTATATGTAACATTGCCGTCCTTGTCGACGTCATCCTGATAATCGATGTTGATGGCGCAGTCACCCATTGCGAGTCTCTCGTCGCCACGAATCAAGATAAAGCTGGAGCTAACAAGATGTGCACCCGGTTTTGTCTTAATCAGTTGAAGTGCAGGACGAACTGTGTCCGCGGTGGAGTAGGTTGCACCACCGAGCAGGCAGTCGGCCTTACCCATCTTTACGAGCATTGTTCCAAAATAGTTTCCTGCAAGAAGCATGTTCCTCGCATCCTCTTCGGAGACCTTGCCCTTACGGATTTCAACGAATTCCTTGACCATTTCATCCATGCCGTCATATGATTCAGGATTGATAATCGTGCACTTGGAGAGGTCGTATCCGCCTTCCTTCGATGCTGCTGCAAAATCTTCTTCTGTTCCAACAAGGATTACTCCGAGTACACCTTCTTTACTGAGTTTCTCAGCGGCATCCATTACTCTTGGATCCGGTCCGTCGGGAAGAACTATAGTTTTCGGGTCAGCCTTTAGCTTGGCTGTCAGCTTATCAAAAATAGACAATTTTCTTACCTCCATCCTTTATCTCTAAAATTATCTAATCTAAAACAATTCGTAACATTGATTTTATCACAAAAGCTTCTCTTGCACAAATAGCAATACATTATATGTTATAATGAATTTATGGCTGAATTTGAAAAGAACAATTTAGATACTGCAAATACCGGTGCTGCAAATGAAACAAAGCATAGATTTGGCTGGCTTATCCTATCCGTGATTCTTCTTGCGCTGGCCGCTATACTTATGTACGTCCGCAGGGCACTTCTTTGGTTTGCCCCTTTTTACAGCAAAAACGTCTATCCGGCTTGGCAAAACCTGCTTGGAAGATTCGCAGGAATATTCCCCTTTTCGCTTTCGGAAGCTCTTCTATATTCCATACCGGTGATTTTGATTTTAGATATAATTATAATTGCAATTTCAAAAAAGCGACGCATATTCGGTTTGTTCAAGAGAGTCATTTTGCTTGCGTCAGTTCTTGCATTTCTTTATGCGGCGAATTGCGGAGTCAATTACTATAATATCAATTTTACGGTTGCAGAAAAAATACCTATCGTCCAGGCCGACGAGGAACTGTTAATCGATTTCTGCGAATACACCGCAAAAGAAATTAACAAATCCTCCATTCATGCGGCGACGGCTCCGGCGATTTCAGACGATACCGCATCCAGCAATATCTCAACCTTCAGCTACGGATATTTTGATGGAGACGGATTTTTAAATCAGGAAGCATATTACCCAACCGGAGACGCGCTTGCGACTGTCGCAATCGACGCAATGAAAAATCTCGGAGAAACGTACCCATCCCTTGCCGGATTCTACCCACGTCCAAAGCCAATCTTCAACTCCAGAATCTTTTCAAATATGGGCGTCACCGGAATCTATTCGCCGTTCATGATAGAAGCGAACTACAACCGAGAAATGACGCCATACAATATTCCATTCACCGCCTGCCATGAGCTTTCCCATTTAAAGGGATATATGGACGAGGGTGAGGCGAATTTTATCGGTTGGCTTGCTTGCATAAATTCATATCACCATGCGTTTAACCGAAGCGCACATATGATGGCTTGGGTCTTCGCCGGAAACGAATTAAGCAGGGTCAATCCCGATGAATTCTCCAGAATCAGAAAGACATTACCCAAGGATGCAATCAGAGAGCTCGAAGACAACAATGCGTTCTGGGATAAATATGAAACAAAGGCGTCAGAGGTGCAAACGCAAATAAATGACGCCTACCTCATTTACAACGGTTTGGAGGCAGGCGTCAGAAGTTACGATCAAGTTACAACGCTCATGTTAAGTTGGTATGCGGCGAACATCCGCTAAATATGAGTTTCTCTTTTTCTACTATTTTCCCACTATCCAGCGGCGCCCTATTTCGGCGGCAATTTTATACGGAAGCGGTCTTAGCGCCCTGTCGGCGTTTTTTAGTTCCTCGATTATCTTAATATGCTGAGGACAGTGGCTCTCGCATTTTCCACAGGCAACGCATTGCGACGGGAATGCCGGATTCTTTCTCAGCGCAACAACCTGGAGATATTCTTTTCTTCCAACTCCCTTGCCCTCGGAATACATTTCATTATAGCATCTGAAGGCTCCCGGTATATCAACACCTTTCGGGCACGGCATGCAGTATCCACAACCGGTACACGGCACCTTTGTAGTCGCATCAATCAAAGCCTTCACTTCGGAAATCAAGGCTTGATCTTCCGCACTCAGGTCGCCTACTCCGGATGTATCGGCAATCCGGCAGTTCTCCTCAACCATTTCCGTGCTGTTCATCCCCGATAGAACGCAGGTCACCTCAGGTTGATCCCAGAGCCAGCGGAATGCGAGTTCTGCCGGAGTCATCTTGCGATTATGATTGGCAATTATGTTCTTTGCTTCATGGGGAAGCAAGTCAACAAGCTTTCCTCCGCGAAGAGGTTCCATGATTACAACGGGGATGCCCTTCGTATTCGCTGCCTGAAGTCCACGTCTTCCCGCCTGGCTCACCTCATCCATATAATTATATTGAATCTGACAAAAATCCCAGTCGTAAGCATCAAGAATTTTTAGAAACATATCGGTATTTCCGTGGAATGAAAATCCTATTTGCTTAATCTCTCCGCTCGTTTTTTTCGCTTCAATCCAGTCCTTGATTCCGAGTGAAACGAGATTGTTCCATGCTTCCAAATCCGTAAGCATGTGCATCAAATAGTAGTCGATATAATCAGTGCGAAGTCTCTTAAGCTGTTCATCAAAATATTTATCGATGGCAGCCCGATTCTTGATAAGATATTGTGGAAGCTTGGTGGCGATTTTGATCTTGTCTCGGATTCCGTTCCGCTCGACTATTTCCCCGAGGCATGCTTCGCTGCCGGGATAAATGTATGCGGTATCATAATAATTGACACCTGAATTAAAGGCTGTCATTATCTCCTTTTCAGCCTTATCAATATCTATGCCATTTCCTTTTTTGGAGAATCGCATACATCCGTATCCAAGCACGGACACCTGCTCTCCTCTTCTATCTTCTCTATATTTCAAGCCTCAACCTCTTGGACTTACTTCGCTATATTCATCATGGTTCCGGGAATATGACAATATCCACCGGGATTTTTCTCGAGATATTTTTGATGGTATTCCTCTGCAGAATAGAAATTCTCCAGCGGCTTTATTTCAACATTGAATGGCTTACCGCTATTATCGAGTTCCTTCTTGATTTCCGATACTGCACGAGAAATGCCCCAAATATGCCCCTCTTCGGAATAGTAAATTCCGGTTCTATACTGCACACCGACGTCATTTCCCTGCTTGTTTATCGAACTTGGATCGATAACCATGAAATAGTATTTTAGAAGCTCATCGATCGATATCTTCTCTTCATCAAAATCAACCTTGACGGTTTCCGCGTGGCCGCTGCTCTTACACACTTCCTCATATGACGGATTCTTCGTTGGACCATTGGCATATCCAACTTCTGTTTCCTCGATACCATCGAATTGATCGAGAAACTTCTGAAGGCCCCAGAAGCATCCCCCGGCCAAATAAATTGTTTGCATACTTCCTCCTACTTATACTTCAATTTCCCCGGCCAAGATTTTCTTATAGTCTGCATAATTCTTTTTAAGAAGCTCGGGCGTATCGAGTTCATACGGGCATTTCTTGGTGCATTGGCGGCAGTTTACGCAATCGTCTATCTTGGCCATTTCTTCCTGCATCGCAGGGCTTAGCCAATATGCCGAAGGTGCACGACGAACCATGAGGGACATTCTCGCACAGTTGTTGATTAATATTCCCTTTGGGCAAGGCATGCAGTATCCACAGCCTCTGCAAAAATCTCCGGAAAGCTCATCTTGTTCCTTTGATATAAAATCTCGGATTTCGGGTGTTAGCTCCGGAGTTTCATCCATAAATGCCAACCACTCCTCCAATTCGCTCATTCTTTGAATACCCCAAATAGGCATGACATTATCAAAGTCGGCGAGGAACGCCATGGCGACCTCAGACTTGTTTATAAGTCCACCCGCAAGGCTCTTCATTGCCACAAAACCAACGTCGTTCTTTTTGCAAAGTTTAACGAGCTCAATATCTTTTTCCGCAGAAAGATAGCTGAATGGGAATTGAAGAAGCTCGTAAAGCCCGGACTCCACAATTTCAAATGCTATAGGAAGCTTGTGCGTGGTTATCGCAATATGTCTGATTCTTCCTTGTTCCTTTGCCTCTTGCATTGCTTCATACATTCCACTTCCGTCACCGGGTCTATAGCATGTATCAACCATGTGGAATTGATAAACATCCACATAGTCGGTTTTTAGATTTGCAAGCGACTCCTCCAAATCCGCCCGGAACTTATCAGGTGTACGCCCCATTGTCTTCGTAGCGATATAGATATTCTTTCTGAACTCCGGATTCGATAAATCAAAGGCTTCTCCGATTTTCCTTTCGCTATCCGTATAAGCACGAGCAGTATCAAAATATCTCATGCCACCCTCATAAGCCCTACGGAGTATTGCCCTTGCATCTTCATCAGTTGCTCTCTGAATCGGAAGTGCGCCAAATCCATTCTGCGGTGCAACTATGCCCGTCTTTCCCAATAATACATCTCTCATTTCATTCCTCCGCTATATTAAGCTGTTCCGCGCTGCTTTTTACAATGTATACTGTATCGCATTTACTATGGCCGCAGCGATATTGCTTCCGCCTTTGCGTCCTCGATTTACTATGCAAGGTATACCGGATTTAATCAGCAGTTCCTTGCTTTCCACCACATTTACAAATCCGACGGGAACGCCGATTACAGCTATGGGCTTATATCTTTCCTCTTCCATCATCCTAAGAATGGAAAAGAGAGCAGTAGGCGCATTCCCTATCGCAAAGATTACCGGCCTGTCCAAAATGAGTGCTCTTTCCATGGCAACGTAGGACCTTGTCACACCTCGTTCCTTGGCATCGCGCGCAACATCCTCAGCCCCAATAAAACACATCGTAGTTGTTCCAAATGAGTCGAGCTTCGTTTTGTTTATTCCCGCCTGTGCCATCTTGGTATCCGTAATTATGACACAGCCTTTTTGGAGCGCATCGGAAATAGTTTCTACAACGCCATCCGAAAAATACAGACTCTCCGCATAGTCAAAATCAGCCGATGTGTGAATGCATCTCTTTATTATGTGTTCATATTCCGCATCAAGGCTGATTCCCTTTTCTGCAAGCTCGTCCCCTATTATTTCAAAGCTTCTCTTCTCTATTTCCGCGGGCTTTATATTCTCTATAACCAAGTATTTTCTCCCTATCAAATTAGATTCCAAGTTCAAATGTTAGTTGAGGTTTCATCGGTTCATAATTTTCAAGGACAAAGTCATCGAGCGTGATATCCGCAAACTCGCATCCAGGTTCCTTGTTAAGCTTAAGTTCAGGCAGGACCGAATTGTCTCCTCCTTCTGCCGTACCTTTTTCTTCTGCACGTCTAAGCATTTCGTGTGCATTCTCTATGTGCCTATCGTAGATTTGTTCGTTAGCAACAAAGTGAGTGAAGACACCGGGCTTATATCCCGTCGCACATGCAATCATCATCAAAAGCGCCGCATACTGAATCTCATTTATTCCGCCGGCACCTGAAGCGGTCAGCATATCTCCACTTCTCTGAACCAGGCACATATCCAGGAATTCGTTTCTCACATTCCATATTGTAAGAAATGCGCATGGTGCCAATCCGTCGGTTTCCCTAAGGTCGGTCTCTTGCCAGAGCGACATGATTTTTCTTCGACCATACGGATCCTTCTTGATGTCCGAAATCAAATTATTTACCAAATCGTAACGCTTTACTGTGGCTCCATATCTTTGACCGATGGTCCCGTCACCTATGTCCCAAGGACCCCACCAAGTTACTCCCATTTCCTCCATTTCAGAGATGACATTAGTCGGATGCTGATAGATGGTTATTATCTCGCGAATTCCGGTCTTCCAGGCCTGGTGCCTGAGCGTGCAGATGGGGAATTCACCCTTGCTTAAGTCATACTTTCTCGTCACATGGTTGACGCTTATCGTATGGGCAGGAGTTCCATCCTCGTATTTCGGTCTCGGGTTGATGTCCTTATATCCATTTTCCAAAATGTTTTTAATATCTTCAATCAGATATCTGTCAGCCTTCGTCATATAATTCTCCTCAATATATATCTAACATCATTTCATATAACGCTATTAAAACATCGTGATGTCATAATTAATCGGACTGTAGAATTTGTTTTTAAACTCTTCTTTGCTTATTCCATCTTGGCCGAGAAGCCAGCAAGCCTTTGTAAATGCAGCCTCCAAGGTCATGTCATATGTTTCAAGCAAGTCGAAGTCATATTTTACATCATGCCCAACCTGGTAGATGGCCATGTCGCTTCCTTCATTTGCAACCTGGGTTGCAACGATAACCAAGGTATTATGGAGGGACATCTGTTTTTCAAATTCCTGCATCAGATATGATGGGATTCCTCCAACACCAAAGCTCTCGATTATCAGGCAATCATATTTATCGAATAATATCGGTAGAAGAGAGCCGTCAAATCCGGGCGTCAATTTTAATGTGCAGACCTTGTCGCTTACCTTATTAAAGAAGGTTGAAGCGGAATGTGTTGCAGCCGCATTCCCTGCTGCTATTGCCCTACCGGAATCGGCAGCATCAAAGGCGCTATGCGTGATGTATTGAATCACGCGACCATCCCGAATGATTGCAAGATTCGGGAAATTAATGCTCGTGAACGCATCGTAGCTTTTGCTCTTTTCTTTTTTGGCCCTCGTTCCCGCAATAACCTTGCCATCAAAAACGATAACGACTCCGGATGCGAGCTCCGAACTCGCATATAAAATGCTGTCTCTCAGATTTCTCCTGGCATCCGTGTCCTCGGCGTCTATGGGTTTTTGTGCTCCGGTAATCACAATTGGTTTAACGGAATCCTGAATCAAATAAGAAAGTGCTGCTGCCGTATAGGCCAAGGTGTCCGTCCCATGACATATTACGAATCCATCGAAATCATCGTATTTTCGCTCTATGCTTTCGGCAAAACTCACCCAATCGGATGGTACGATATCGGTGCTGTCAATATTACAAACCTGTATGCTTTCAACATCAGCATACTCCGTCACATCCGGAACATGAGTAACGAGTTCCTCCGCTGAAATTACAGGGATAAGGCCTGATTCAGATTGTTTGCAAGCAATGGTTCCACCGGTTCCTATTACAAGTATTCTTTTTTTCACAAAAATCTCCTTCTGAAGTGCTTTCCTAAGCATAGAAAACTCGAATTTCACTTATATAATTTTAATGTAGAAAGAATCAATTCGCAAGATATTATCAAAGTAGAGCTAAAGCCAATTTAAAAATGAAGTATGCCTGCCATAGTCCTTATCAGAACAAAAAAGATTAAAGAGATAATTGAAGATAATTCCATCAGCTTGATCGCATTCAGTATATCCTCTGCCTCGGGTTCACGAATAGGATCGCCAAGAGTGGCTTTTTCATACCTTTTACCAAAATAATAAGCATCTCCTCCAAGCTCAATATCAAGGGCGCCTGTGCACGCCGACTCAGGATTTCCGCTATTGGGACTTAGGTGCTTCCCTGCGTCTCTTCTCCATATTTTGATGGCATTTCCGGAATCGAGCCCCAATAATTTTGATGCTATTATCATGAACAAGGCTGTCAATCTGGCAGGAATAAAATTGAGGACATCATCGAGTCTCGCAGACGCGGTCCCAAAATAGCGATATCTATCGCTCCTATATCCCACCATTGAATCCAAAGTATTGGTTGCCTTATAGAAAAAACCCAATGGCACACCGCCAATCACCATAAAGAAAAGTGGTGCGATCACACCGTCAGAAGTGCTTTCGGCAACGGTTTCAATACACGCCTTTATGATTTCCTTCATGGATAGGTTCGACGTGTCTCTTCCTACGATTCTACCCACTTGTTTTCTGGCACCGACCAAATCCCCGTCTTGCACCTTGTCATAAACCCATAAAGCTTCCTTCTTAAGACTTCTCATGGCAAGAAGCTGCCAGCACCAAAACAGTTCAAGTATTAATCTAAGAATATGCGATAGCTTTCCTATAATGGTAATTGCAAGGAATGGGACAATGGTTGATATCCCAACAACAAGAATTGTCAAAATAAGTCCACCGACTCTTTCCCACGTCTTTGTTCCGGGCAAGAATCCACGAATGGATTTCTCAAGGAAGCTGATTAGTCTTCCTATTATCACGACCGGATGAAGAATAAAGTCGGGATCACCAAACAAGATGTCAAGAACAAATCCTACAATCAGGATATAGACTATTTCCGGAATCATTTTGATACGCTCCCAGGAATAATTCTTTTAAGTTCATCAATAAGTTTTTTGTTTTCTTCCGGTCCCTTTACTGCAATCCTGTAATAACCTTTTTCCAGTCCAATAAAATTACTGCAATCCCTTATCAGGATGCCTCTCTCTATCAGGAGTTCTCTTATGTCCATCCCATCAAAAGCGCTTCCCTTAGTGTTAAACATTATGTAATTTGCATCGGAACTTGTAACCCTTAGGCCCATAGCCCTTAAGGCTTCAGTAAGTCTTGCTCTTTCCGCTGAAATAAGCATGACGGCATTTCTCACATATTCTTTTTCTTTAAGTGCAGCAAGTCCGGCAGCCTCCGATGGAGCGGATATGCTCCAAGGCTGGCCTGAATCCATTATTGCAGCAGCCACATCCGTATCACCGCAAATGCAATATCCCAGCCTAAGTCCGGCCATTGCAAACGTCTTAGTAAAGGATCTTAATAAAACCGAATGAGGAAGTCTTTCGATTTCATTGATCAATGTATAGTTCTGAGGTGAGTCCGTTAGTTCAATAAAGCATTCATCAACTACGAGGAAAGTATCGTTAGACTCGCATACCAACGCCAACTCATTCATATATTCATTTAACAAAGCCCTTCCTGTCGGGTTGGCGGGATTCGAGATAAAAACCACATCGTAGTTCTCATCTTCTATTCTTTTAATGAGCGAATCCGTCGGCACGTAATCGGACGACTCATCAAGAATATGATATCGGGCTTGAAACCCACTTTCTTCAAGGCTTCTCCCATATTCCGCAAACGCAGGAGCGACGATTAGTCCATTCCTTCGCTTTGCGAAATGCTTTATCGCGCGAGGAATCCTGTAGATTAAATCAGCAGCACCATTACCACAGCATATTTCGTTCCATTTCACATTCAACGCTTTGCCGAGGGCCTTGCGAAGTCTCACTTGATTCGTATCCGGATAAGATGAAAAAGCTTCTATCGAATCCCTGATTGCTTGTTCAACTCCTTTAGGCATACCAAGCGGTGATAGGCTAACCGAGAAATCATGTTCTATTCTTTTGTCAAAAATGTTTCCACCGTGTCTGTCCATATCTCTATATCCATTATCTTGCTTTTTATCTTCACCCTACTTTACTGATGCTGAACTATTATATAAACGCATAGCAGTTACAAATCTTTCGACGAATTCCGGATTCGAGGGATAGTAAAGGTGGGGGTATCCCCAAATATGGTTTTCATTCATATGGCAACACTTCCAGGACTTTGTCCCACTGGCCTTTTCTGCCAAAATACATTCACCATTATTTGTCGAATCGAAATAATGAAATTCATGTCCCTTGATTTTCTCCCCTGATGGGATTAAGCCATTGGAGACAGAATTTAATTCTATATATCCGAACCTCGATAGCTTATTCGTATTGTAGGCGCCGCCCTCTATTACACCTAACATGGGCCACTTAGTTCTTTCTTCATCCTCGATTGAATCAAGAAGATACATGAATCCGCCACATTCTGCAAGGCTCGGCATTCCTGATTCAATTGCATTTTTTATGTCAGCCTTGATTGAACGGTTTTCTGATAGCGCCCTGAGATACAGTTCGGGATACCCTCCCCCTATCAGAATACCACTTACGTTTTTCGGAAGATGGCTGTCATAGAGTGGAGAAAATGGCACAACCTCAATTTCAGCATCTCGTAGAGCATCAAGGTTTTCTTCATAGTAAAAACAGAACGCCTCATCCATTGCAACTGCCATCCGTAGCTTTTCATTTACTCTGCCGGTTAATATCTTTTGATTATCGTTTGAATAGCAAGCGTTAGTAGGGATATCCCTCGCTTCCTTCATTATACTTAAAATACTGTCCAAGGAACAATTATTGAAAATGAGGTCGGAAAAAGAGTCAATTTGTTCACCTATGTCGTTGATTTCTTCGGGAAGTTTAAGTCCCAGGTGCCTACTTTCAAGCTTAAGACTCGATTCACTCGGAATATTTCCGATAATCACGGCCTCTGACTTTGATTCTCTGATTGCTTCGTTTATCAATGGAGTAACTGACTCTAAATACGATTTTGATGCGCGGTTTAGAATAATTCCGGAAATCAGTTTTTCCTTATCATCAATTAGTATACCTTTTATAAGGGACGCAATCGTAGATCCAATCCCCTTTGCATCAATTATCAGTATGATTGGCGTTAGTGTCGCGGAGGCAACCTCATAGCAGGAGCCATTAATCCCCATGCCGCTTATCCCGTCATATATTCCCATGGCTCCTTCCATGACAATATATTCCTCGCTTCGTTTTGCAACAAGGTTCTGCAAATCTTCATGTGTACAAAAGAAAGGATCCAAATTCCCGCCCCTTACTCCGAGGACGGTTCGATGAAACATAGGATCTATGAAATCCGGCCCGCATTTAAACGAACCAACATCAAAGCCGCTCCTTTTTAGGAGTCTTAGGAGCCCGCAGGTAAAAATCGTTTTGCCGCTTCCGCTTTTTGCTGCGGCGATCATTATTCGTTTAGAATTTCTCATTTCTTTTACCTTAGGTTAAATGCAGCAATTAATACGGGGTTCTCGGCTGACATCATGTGATAATTTCCAAGTTCTCTCACTTTGCTTATCGCAACCTGTTCAAGCGAGAGGTTCTCCAATTCGAAAGTCTTTATTATGGACATCAATTCCGATATTGTTTCCAAGCTTACTGCATTAAGCACAATTCTTATGCCAGGCGACATTTTTTTGAGCATATCCAAAATGCTATTTAGATTACCACCGCTTCCTCCTATGAAGGCGTGAGTCGGCAGCATTAAACCGGTCAAAGCCTCCGGAGCTTCACCTTTAACTATTTCGATATTGTCGCAGAAAAACTTTTTCTTATTCTTTTCGATCAGTTCCACCGCCTCCGCCTTTTTCTCTACTGCGTATACTTTGATGCTATTATCCAGGAGCGCTGCTTGAACAGCGATTGACCCGGTTCCACTTCTGATATCGTATAGGACGGAATTCTTTGCAAGTTCAAGCTTGGCGATGCTAAGGTGCCTAACAGAGGCCTTTGTCATCGGGACATTACCTCTTTCAAAATCATCGTCATCAATTATGGGAATCAAGGCCTCTCCTTGTATATGCTCATTCATAATATCACTCCATCATTTATTCGATTTCACGTCATCCATATTGGGTTACTTTGTTGCTATGCAAAGTTCATCTCAAAGCTTATCTATATATGCAACATAAGAGCCATCTGCCAGCTTCGATACTTCTTTAGGTTCGCAGCTTGTAACATCCACTATCATCTCATTATCATACGAAAGATTATAACCGACTATAATTCTGTATCCTTTCCCTGCAGCATCAAGGATTTTTTCTATATCACCCTTGCCCGACAGAAGAGTAAACACCGAACCGCTTTTATTAACTTCGTTTATAAGGGACTTTAGTTCATCATTCACTGAGTCTTTACCGTGCAAACTCATAAGATTTGAATCGGAATAGTCGATGCCGAGTCGCGAAGCAAAATATGAAAGCGATGAAATCCCCGGAATCATATCTATTCGATACAGCACTGAACCATCGGAAGCCAAATCCAACAAACCTTCTTCAAGCCCAACCTTCATCTTCTTTGCGCCACTGTAGAATCCGCTGTCGCCACTAAAGAGTATCGCTACTCCTATTCTCTTTTGATGTGCCTTTTTTCCTTTACCTGTGGATTCAATGGTCCCCTTGATTGTTTTCTTTAATATAGGAAGAACATCCTTTGCGAGATAATACGGATAACATTTCTTATTCTCATAACCGGAAATCATCCTGGGTGCACCAAAAATTAAATCCGCATCATCAATCAGTTTTGCAGCCTTAATCGTAAGATACTCTTTTGCTCCCGGACCTATTCCAATAAGCGATATATCAAGAGTAACAAGTTCACGTTCATTCGCAGGAGATTCATTTTCTAAATAGAGGGCATTAAACTCGGTCGCACTATCGAAAAGAGTATTCTCACAAAGCTCGATAGCCTCATCCAATGAGATTCCCTCCTTCTCCTTTGGACGACCAATGACAAATGCTCTAATCCCTTCCTTATTGGCGGCAGAAATCTTCTCAGGAAATCCGCCTGCGTTTCCTGTCTCTTTTGTTACGAGTATTCCTATATCATATTGATTTATTATTGCTCTGTTTATTTCCTCGGAAAACGGACCGTGCATCGCTATGATGCTTTTGCCGAATAAGCCGGCATCATTGCATAGCTTGATGCTTTCAGCAGAAGGAAGAACCCTTGCAAAGATTCTATGCTTGAGTTCATCGCATGAAGTGAATTCTTTCAAACTCTTGCTTCCCGTCGTTAATAGAATATTTCCATCCGTCTTTAAAAGTTCATGAATGCATTCGCTGATATTATTAAAAAAAACTACATTCTCATTCGACTCGGTTTTCGATTTATTGGAATCAACGAGACTGTCATAATCCCTGACAACGCGAATATACACGGCTCCGACGGCATCACAGGCCTTTCTTATATTCTCTGATACAATCTCGGCAAATGGATGCGTGGCATCAAAAACCAAATCTATGTGATTTGAAATAAAGCTCTCCATCTGTGTCTCATCCATTCGTCCATGCATGATGCTAACGAGCGGACTTTCATGCATCATCAGTTCGCCATATTCCGATGCAACCGAAACGGTATGCGAAATTCCCATGCTCACAAGTTTCTCGGAAAGTGTTCTTCCTTCAGTTGTTCCGGAAAAAATCAGTATGCGTTTCATCGTACTCTCGCATGTCTCCTTTTTTTATATCTTCTCGTTACTTACGCCCGGTTTACTCAAATAGCCCCTTGGAGTAACAAGCTTATCACCTATAATTCTTGTTTGTGAATTTCCTATGAAAACCGTAGTGAACATATCTATTTCGCCTTTACTTTCCGCTTCTATCAAATCCGCCATACTGCAAACTCTATACGTTTCTCCGTCCCGTCCGATATTCTTGACGTAGCCGCATGGTCTGTTCAATTCTATCGTTTCAGCAAGAATGCTGCATGCTCGCCCAAGATAGTCGTTTCTTTTTCTGCTCGACGGATTGTATATTGCAATCGCAAGGTCGCCCTCTGCGGCAGCCCTAAGTCGTCTCTCTATCAGCTCCCATGGCGTCAAAAGATCACTTAAACTAATTACACAAAAATCATGGTTTATGGGTGCACCTAAGATCGCTGCACCGCTCATGGCTGCTGTGATTCCGGGAATTACTTTTATTCTGAAGTTACCATTAACTTCATCCAGCAGTTCATGCATTATTGAAGCCATACCATAGACCCCAGGATCACCACTGCAAACCATTGCGACGGATTTACCTTTGGCTGCCTCTCTAAAGCAAATACGGCAGCGCTCAACCTCCTTAGTCATAGGTGTCGAAAGCATTTCCTTTTCAGGATACCTGTTCTTTAGCAAATCAAGATAAACAGTATATCCAATAATGGTATCGGCTCTATCCAATGCCTCCTTTGCTTCCGGAGTAATCAACTTCTCCGTTCCGGGACCCATTCCCACAACGTAGATTGTTTTGTTGTCCTTTTTTGTTCCAGCAATGGCGACTGTGATCCCGTCCCTACTTTGTTTTTTCAAAAGAATCTCCGCGCCTTTTCCTCTTGCAAGTACAGCCGACCTCTCGCATACATTGTCGACACCAACCTTCGACTTTACAAAGTCAGACGAAGAGAAGCTGCCATTAACTTTTTCCAGCAGATCTTTTTCAAAGGTTATGAAGGGTACCGAAAGTTCCTTGCTTAGCTCTATCAACCCCTCTTCGTCCGCTTTGATGTCTATAGACGAAATAGCGCTTATATCCGATTTTGTTGCTCCAATCATTTCCAAGCACTCATCTACGAATGCTTGTATTTCCGTCGTGGTCTTTCCTCTCTTGCAACCAACCCCTACAACAAGGCCTGATTTAATAAAGAGTCCATCCAAGACCATAACGTCCACATCATTCTTAGGCGGATAATTCTGTACCGATATCGTTATGGGCTTCCCCTCAAGGGCTTTCATCGAGGTCCTGGCGATCCCTTCTCGATTAACTATTTCGAGATTGTTTTCCTTTGCGAATAAGTCCACTGAGAATGCTTGGTTTAAGTCCGTTGCCGTGGTGACAACAGGGATTGCTTCAATTCTTTCGGCAACAGAAAGCGCCAATTCATTCGCTCCTCCTATATGTCCCGAAAGAATTGGTATCACATGTTTTCCCAGTTCATCTATTACTATTACCGGCGGATCCTTTAGCTTGTCCTCAACAAATGGAGCAATGGTTCTAACCGCAATCCCCATTGCCCCAATAAATAATAGAGGATTATTACCCTTAAATGCCGCCTCGGTAAACTCAGTCAGGTTATCTTCGCCCTTCTTGTACCTGAGAAAAACGTGTTCCGGAAAAGCCTTCTCAATTCTTTCGGACAGTTCTCTGCCTTTTTTCGTAAAGCTTACTATTCTAATCTGCATTTCTAAACTCCGTTGAAAAATGTTTGTCATATAACTTTGATTTCTCGTAGCCTTCTCCCGATACAACATTTCCTACCAAAACCACCGCAGTCTTTTTGATTCCGTTATCCTCTGCGGCTTTCTCGAGTTCAGCCACTTTGCATGTGACAATCTTCTCATCCTCCCACGTTGCCTTATATACTATGGCCGCGGGAGTATCGGCATCGTAGCCTCCGTCAATCAGCCGCCTTGAAAGTTCTCCCAAATTACCTGCGGAAAGATAAACCGCCATTGTCGCTTGGTGCGCCGCAAAGCCTTCTATGCTCTCCTTTTCAGGAACCGCAGTGCGTCCGGCCATTCGCGTAATAATAAGAGATTGCGAAATTCCCGGAAGAGTATATTCAAGGTTCATACTTGCTGCAGCTCCAAAGCATGCACTGACGCCAGGACACACCTCATATTCAATCCTTAGTTCATCAAGCGCATCCATCTGCTCTTTTATCGCCCCATAAAGGCTGGGATCCCCTGTGTGAAGTCTTACAACATTTAGCTTTCTTTCCTTGGCCAAGATATATTTATCCACGACATCATCAAGTGTCATTCTTGAGCTATCAAAGATTTCACAGTCAGGTCTCGCATATTCCAGGAGCTCGGGATTAACAAGCGAGCCTGCGTAGATTATCATGTCGGCTTTCTTGATTAGTTCCATTCCCCTCACAGTAATGAGATCCTTCGCTCCCGGCCCAGCGCCAACAAAATACACTTTGCTTTCCATATTAGTATTTCCTCTATCCTCTATTTTTTATCAATTGATTGAGTTGAATTATTGTACTCATTGTTTATTCTGTTTATCAGATCAGCTGCTCCATCCGTCATCGCCAGAATTCCGAGTTCATTTGTGAACATTACACATTCAATCTTGGGACTCCCCTGCATACGCCTATCCATATAGTACGCAATTTTGTCCACGATATATTTCGAAGTTTTCTTTATTAGCGATGAGCTTTCTTTCCGTTTCAATACTTGGAACGCTTCTTCAGTAGTATTTGATTTTAGAATTCTCTTTGCATCTTCCAAGCTTGCGCCAGCTTCAATGGAGGAAGCTGCTATTATTTCCATTCGCGAATCAGCCTCTTTGGAATGCGTATTCATGATACCGCCGGCTATTTTTACAAGCTTCCCTGCATGTCCAACAAAAAGCATTTCCTCAAATTCAAGTTCCGATGCTATATCGCATGCCGCGCCGATGAAGTTACTGCACTTTACGCTCTTTTCCAAATCGAATCCATATTCCTTTGCCATAAAATCCAAACCGTAGTTTCCTGGTGACATGGAAATAATCCGGTAACCCTCGGCCTTCTTTTGGTTCATCTCTACTCTGATTGTTTCTATAATAGCTTCAGTGCTCATCGGTTCAACAATACCGCTGGTTCCCAAAATCGATATTCCTCCCTCAATTCCAAGTCTTGGATTGAAGGTCTTTTTTGCCACCTCATCCCCTCCGGGTGCAGATATTGTAATCCTTATTACGCATTCAGGATCGCAGAGATTAAGGACCTCTCTTACTTCCTTTTCTATCATCGCCCTTGGAACAGAGTTTATAGCGTGATTACCAACAGCTTGGTCGAGTCCCGGCTTTGTTACCAAGCCGATTCCATCGCCACCTACTATTTCTATCTGATTGACTTCGTCATTTCTCTCAGCATTTTCCGCAATCTCATATATGGAATCGTAAATCCTGGTGGCCTCTGCATATATCAAAAGACCAGTCGTAACATCCGGATCATCGCCACCGTCCTTTCGGACCGCACATTTAACTTTATTCCTATCTTTTTCTATATCCAAAATCTCAGCATCAAAAATAATACCTTTGGGAGTTTCAATCGATATTCTATCTTTTCTTCCTCCCGTCAGAAGCATAAATGTAGCTGCCTTTGCGGCGGCAGCAGCACAGCTACCTGTCGTAAATCCGTATCTAAGTCTTTCCCTCGGCCTATCCAATATGCTTCACCTCTAACTGCATCATTTCATAGATGTACTTCATATCGATATTTCCTCGGATTAGATTTGCGAGTTCATCGTATTTCTTTTCCTTGAACTCTCTTCGGGGCAAGGCCATCCCGAGTTCAGATTCCGGATAGTCCAACCCCTTCCTTCTCGAAAGGCATTTTACAACCGTCGATGCCACGCCTCTCTCATCAAATAGCCCATGAATATATGAGCCGTATATATTGCCAAAGCATATTCCGGTTCCTTCCGACGTAAATGGTTTTGCTTTGTCATAAAAGACATCGGTGCTCCCCATATGTATCTCGTAGCCCGTTAATTTAAGGCCTTTTAATTCATCAAATAATTCTCCTCCGGAAACAAAGCTTCCATCAAACTGAAGAGTCTTCTTTTCTCCTGCCATGATTGTCTTAACAGGAAGAAGGTTTAATCCTTGTTCTGTTCCTCCTTCCTCTACTCCCAGTGGATCCTCAACAGATGAACCTAAAATCTGGTATCCTCCACATATGCCGATAACCGGAGTTCCACAATTTGCGTGATTAACAATCAACTCTCCCATTCCACTTGACTTAAGCCATCTCAAATCGCTTATCGTGTTTTTTGATCCGGGTATAACGATGAGATCAGGATTTCCAAAATCTTTTATCTGATTCACATACCTGACAGAAACTCGTTCAAATTGTTCAAATACATCCAGATCCGTAAAATTCGAGAGCCATGGCAACCTTATTGCTGCGATATCTATTTCCTTGGCATTTCTCGGATCAGACTCAACAAGTCTATCGGAAAGAGAGTCCTCATCTTCCAATCCGAGATTCTCATATGGAATGACGCCGATAAATGGTACAGGAAGTTTATCCTTTATCATCTCAAAGCCGGGGGTAAGTAGAGTTTTATCCCCACGGAATTTGTTTACTATCAGGCCCTTTACTCGTTCCCTCTCTTTGTCTGAGAATAACAGATAGGTACCAAGAAGCTGAGCAAAGACTCCGCCTCTGTCGATGTCGCCCACTAAAACAACCGGCGTATCAAGCATTTCTGCCAGCCCCATATTAACTATGTCTTGATGCCTAAGATTAATCTCTGCAGGCGATCCTGCACCTTCAATAACGATAACGTCGTTATCTTCAGCAAGCTTATAGAACGACTCTTTGATATTCGGAATTAAACTGGTCTTGAATGCAAAATACTCCCTTGCCGTCATATCTCCTATCGATCTTCCGTTCACTATGAGCTGAGATGAGGAATTCCCGGTGGGTTTTAAGAGAATCGGATTCATGAGGACCGATGGCTCTATGCCTGATGCCTCCGCTTGCATGGCCTGCGCCCGGCCGATTTCAAGACCCTCCGGTGTTGCAAATGAGTTTAGCGCCATGTTTTGCGACTTGAATGGAGCAACTCTAAATCCGTCCTGCCGAAACACTCTGCATAGTCCGGCAGATATCAGGCTTTTACCGACATTCGACATGGTTCCCTGTATCATTATTACCTTAGACATATATCCTCGTCTCCACAAATCACTTAATTTAATTTTTCACCTTGTTTGATTGCATCAAGAAAGCCTGCGTACATGGACTCCAACCTACAGCAAGGTCGCATTCCGTTTCCAAGAGAGCTTCGTAGTCAGGTGCGTTATACTTACCGACATAGGCTATCTCTCCGTTATCAACCATTTCTTTGATTTCCGGAATGCCCCAGTCTGAAGCCTTTGTTGAAGTAAGTTTAACGTGGGATAAATCCGCACCGGAATCCATCGCAGAAATCAAGTCCATAACAGAAGAAGCCGCGAGATAAACTGAATCAAGCGGCTGATTTATAATTGTATATTTACTTGTATCGCTACCTCCGATTGTCGAGGGAGGTTCTACCCCCTCGGGAAGCACTATGTAATTAAGTCCATCCTCTATTCGAAGAACCAAGACCTTTTCTGCTCCGCTTCCATACCTCTCAACTGCAAATTGATTTGCATATTTTAAGGGAATAACTTCGCATTCTTCAAAGGAAGCATTTTGGTCTTGGTTCTTTGCATTTTCGGAGGACCCTCCTTTGCAACTCGTAATAGGTAGAATCGAGAAGCAAAGGAGGATCGTTAAAAAGAATGAAAAGAGTTTTTTCATATTAAGAGTATTACTCCAAATTGGTTATTGATGCTGAATCAATTCTTATCATGTAATCTATTTCATGGGGCTGACTCATGGCTGTAGTATCGGCAATTACGGGAACAAATCTGTCGATTGCCTTAATCGGAATCTCAAAAACAGAATTCCCTTCAGTATTTATCGGCAAATACTTTTCACCGTCCACAACCATATAATCGTAGTTAGGACTGCTCCACGTGATGGTGGCAATAAGTGTTCCGTCTTCTAATCTCACCTTTGTCGGAGATTCTATACTTGCTTTCCCGTAACCACCGCTTAATTCTATGTTGGCCTGATACTCACCATCACTAATCCCAAGCGTAGATGCGGTTTTGATTATTCCGTCACGGAATCCTTCTACCGGTATCAAATCGCTTCTAAAGACAAGGGTTCTTTCGTACCATTTTTCCTTGTTTTTGCTGAAAGCGGCGCAATCGATACCTGCATCAAGGGCATCAATAGGAACAGTGTATACGTGATTTCCATCCGAATTCTCGGTGAAATGTATATATTCAGATTCGTCAGCGGCAACCGCCTCCTCACCCGTTCCCATGAAGAGATAGAGATAACCTTTTCCTCCCATAGTCATGTCTGCACTCATCTCTCCGTTCTTTACATTGAGCTTGCAGGATTCAATCTTAAACATGGAGGAACTGCTGTCTACGTTAATATCGTAGGATCCGTCAACAAGGTCGCTTCCAGGGATTGGAACCATCCAATCCTGGACCACATCTTCCACCTCGGTCATTTCCGACGAATCGGCCACCTTTGTAGTTTCGGCTTCCTCTTTATTCTCTTCTTTATTCTCTTCCTTACTTTCTTCCTCTTCTTGTGTTTCCGCTTCCGTGTCGGTGCTTTGCTCCTGGGTCGAGCCTTCCTTTGGCCCGCACCCAACGAAGCAAAACATTGAAATTATCAGTATTAACGCTATGGTGAATTTCTTTTTCATTTGTCGCTTGCTACCTTATTTAAGTGAATCAATTGCTGCCTGTGCATGCTCTACGTAAATCTGCTGAATTTCAGGAATCTCTCCCAAACCTCTTAGAATGCAGGTTACTTCGTAACCAGCCTTCTCAAGCTGTGACTTCCATGAATCTTCCTCATCACCTGCCATGTCGTTGTTTGCATGGTCCCCAGCGACAACCATCATAGGTTCAAGGACTACCTTTTTATAGCCACCCTTCTGAACGGCATCCATAACATCCTCTAATGATGGTTCAGCCTCAACCGTTCCGATATAATAGTTTGCATATCCAAGTTTGTCCATAACTTCCTGCATCTTAGAATATACGCTGTTTGAATCAGCCTCCGTTCCATGTCCCATGAAGCAGATTGCAGTTTCGCCGTCGTCATATTCCTTTGTTGCTTCATAGAGAGCTTTTGCAACTCTTTCAAAGTCATCGTCCGAAGTCAAAAGAGGCTGTCCGATTGCAACCTTCTCAAAAGCATCCGCTCTTGTTCCGATTTCATCAACCAGATCGTTATACTCAAATCCATTCATGAGGTGTGTCGGCTGAACAACCAAAGTCTTCACTCCGTTTTTCTCAGCACGGTCAAGAGCTTCACCGATATTGTCGATAGCAACATTGTCTCTGGATTTTACGTGATCGATAATTATCTGGCTTGTGAAGCCACGTCTTACACTGTAATCCGTGAGTGCATTTTCCAGAGCACCTTCTATAGCTCCAATTGTTAGCCTTCTGCTATCGTTGAAGCTTGTTCCAAAGCTTGCTACGAGAAGTTCCTTCTCTCCTATTTCGTTCTGATTACGAGCATTGTCGAGAGAGGCGTCTCCTGTTTCATAGTTTTCTTCATCTTCCTCTTCAGCTACTTCCTCAGTCTCGGCTTCGGTAGTTTCCTCAGTCTGCGTTTCTTCAGCAGTTTCTTCAGTTGTTTCTTCAGTTGTTTCTTCAGCTGTTTCTTTTTTGCTGCATCCTGTTGCAAATGCCATTGATAGCGCAAGTACCAACGCAAGTGCCATAATTAGTTTCTTCTTCATCGTCTTCTCCTTTCGGTTATGGTACGCACGCAACTATCATCAAAACAAAAAGCCTTTTTCTCGTCGTGACATATGTAAAAAATCACGACAACAAAAAGACTTTTTTCTGTACAATCAATTCCTCGTGATTTTATGCCGGCATTAAGCTGCATACGTACACTTGCAAACGGCAGGTTTCCTGACTTAAGGGTTATTGCACATAGCCGCCTTCCCGGATTAACCAGTGGCATATTGACTCTGCACTATCCTATTACAGTGACGAGATCGCACAGGATTCTAACCTGTTTCCCTTTTACCCGGTTCTCAAACTCGAATTGAAATAATTGATTGTCAAAACAAGAGAACTCGGCACCGTTTACGATATTTAGTTTTCTAGTACAGGCTGATTCTATCATGTAGAATCAGCCTATTCAACCCTTTTGTAAAAAATACTATTATTCTGATAATAATAATCTATATTCCCATTTCCTCTTTCACTTCTTTGAAGCATTTTACCGCAAAGTCGATATCTTCCTTCGTATGACCTGCGGAGATTTGAGTGCGGATTCTGTCCTTCCCCTTTGGTACAACAGGGTAACAGAATGCGACAACATATACTCCCTTATCGAGCATGCGTCTCGCGAACTCGTGAGCAACCCTCGGGTCATAGAGCATTACGGGAACAATGGGATGTTCACCCGGGAGCAAGTCAAAACCCAGCTTCTCCATTTCACTTCTAAAGTAGCGTGCGTTTTCATGAACCTTATCTCTAAGTGCCGTCGATTCATTTAATAGCTCCAATGTTTTTAGCGTTGCCGCACATATTGCCGGAGCAACGGTATTGGAAAAGAGATATGGTCTGGATTTCTGTCTCAGCAAATCGACTATAGGCTGACGAGCAGCGGTGTATCCGCCGGAGGCTCCTCCAAGTCCCTTACCAAATGTTCCGGTAATGATATCAACTCTTCCCATTACATCGCAATATTCCGCAGTGCCCTTTCCGTGTGCACCCATGAACCCCACGGCATGGCTGTCATCCACCATAACAAGCGCATCGTATTCATCCGCAAGGTCACAAATTCCCCGGAGATTAGCAATATATCCATCCATCGAAAAAACTCCGTCGGTTGCAATCATTATCTTTTCAGCTCCCGCGTTCTTCGCTTCATCGAGTTTAGATTTCAAATCGTCCATGTCGTTATTCTTGTACCTAAGTCTTTTCGCCTTGGCAAGCCTAACGCCATCTATTATGGAAGCATGATTAAGTTCATCTGAAATAATAACGTCGTTTTCACCCATCAAGGTTTCGAAGAGTCCGCCATTCGCATCAAAGCAGGATGAATAGAGAATGGCGTCATCAGTTCCAACAAAGTCAGCAAGCTTTCTTTCAAGTTCTTTATGAATCTGCTGTGTTCCGCAGATAAAGCGAACCGACGAAAGGCCAAATCCCCAATCGTCGTAACTGGCCTTGGCAGCATCAATCAAATCCTTGCTGTCCGATAGTCCAAGATAATTGTTGGCACACATATTGACAACCTGCGACTTCATCGTAGTATCTATTCTGGATCTTTGGGGCGTTGTGATTACCCGTTCTTCCCTCCATGTCCCGGCATCGCGGATGCTTTCAAGTTCCTTTTCAAATTGTTCTATCGCTTTCTTCATTACTATTGTCCTTTCGGTTAAATCAGCCGTACAGCCAGTGTTATTTGCTCCAATCAAGAATAACCTTTCCCGACTTTCCGCTGTTCATCGCTTCGAAGCCCTTTTCAAAATCCCTATAGTTATATCTATGAGTGATGACCGGCGTTAAATCCAAGCCTCCTTGGACCATATAGCTCATTTGATGCCAGTTGTCCATTTGACGACCGTAGATTCCTTGAAGAGTAAGTCCCTTACCGATTATCTGATTCATGTCAATAGAAATCGGTCTATTCCCTATTCCAAGGAGAGAAATCTTTCCACCGTTTCTCATCACTCCTACCATCTGTTTAAAGGCATCCTCGGAACCGGACATCTCGAGTCCAACATCAAAGCCCTCGACCAAGCCCTGCTCCTTCATTACGAGCGGCAGGTCCTCCTTTGATGTATTCACCGCTGCATCAACTCCCATCTTTCTTGCGAGTTCCAGCCTATCCTCATTGATATCAGTAATGATTACTCTTCTTGCTCCTGAATATTTGCAGATTCCTGCTGCAATTATTCCTATTGGGCCTGCTCCCGTAATCAAAACGTCCTCACCGATTAAATCCCACATAAGTGCTGTGTGCGTCGCATTTCCTACAGCATCAAAAAATGCCACCACATCCTCGGGAAGAGATTCCTCGATAATGATGACATTGCTTTCCGGTATACAAACATATTCGGCAAAGGCACCGTCGCGATCCACACCAACAGAAATCGTGTTTTTGCACCATTGTATATTTCCCGTATGACAATTCCTGCAGTGGTGGCAGGTAATGTGTCCCTCGCCGGATACTCTTTGGCCAATTGTAAGTCCGGTGACACCTTCTCCAAGTTCTGCTATTTCACCCACGTATTCGTGTCCGATTGTCATAGGCGGATTCTTAATGTGCTCTCTTGCCCAGGGGTCCCAATTATAAATGTGCACATCGGTTCCACAGATTGCAGTCTTGTGAATCTTGATTAATACTTCTCCCGGTCCAGGTACCGGCACAGGTACCTTCCTGAGTTCCAAGCCCGGCCCCCTTTCCGGCTTAACGATTGCGTCCATAAGTCTTTCCATCAGCATTGTCTCCTAATAGCCTAAACAGTATCTACTTTAAATGCATCGTGATATTAATCACGCCCATATTATAAGGTATAAGGACATATTATTAAAGACTTTTGATGGAATTATAATTCCGCATTGATTTTTGTTTTGACAAAAGCTTATCTATTAACGTAATATTTAGTTATTAGGATAATAATTTCAACCGAATTTTGTTAAGAATATCAAATTCTATCAATATCAATTTTATCAACGAAGGGAGATAGTTCTAATGATAGCCTTAAATAATGTAAGCGTAAATCATAAGTATTTTTCCGATGGAGCATTGGATATCAAAATTGATTACGATCTTCTTAAGCACGGAGAAACAAATGTCATCGAATGGCGTTTTGATAATAACGAGGAATTAATTATTGTTTATTACCTCGCAAAGCATTTACATACAAAGGGAATCGACGACGTTGAGCTACACATGCCCTATATACCCAACGCCAGAAAAGACCGCGCTCAGCAGAACAATCATGTCTTTTCTCTAAAGTATTTTTCAGAAATAATAAATAGCTTGAATTTCAAGCGAGTCGTTGTTCTGGATCCACACTCGATAGTAAGCGAGGCTTTAATCGATAGAATAGTTGTCATCACCCCTGAGAAATATATTCAAGCAGTTTTAGATAAATTGGATGATTCAACGATTATGTTCTATCCCGATGAGGGTGCAGTTAAGCGTTACGCCGATAAAACCGACCGCGACTTTATATATGGCATGAAGAGTCGCGACAAAACAACGCGCGTTATTAAAAGTCTCGAGATTGAGGGGGATGTTGAGAAAATTAAGGGTAGGGACATCCTGATGGTCGATGATATATGTTCCAGCGGCAATACTCTTAATACTGCAGCCAAGTTATTAAAAGAATTGGGCGCAAACGATATTTACGTTTATGTATCTCACTGCGAAAACACTGTCATAAAAAGCGACTTACTAAATATCATTACAAAGCTATATACAACTGACAGCATCATAAGAGAAGAGCACCCCAAAATCGAGGTGCTCACAAATTAGAATATTTACGCAGGATTGAATTTATCTTTGCTCTGCTATATTTCACTAATTGCCCCAATCTCCATCCAAGAGGTTTTGGAGAATGGTTTTGAAGGTTATATACTCTTCTTCCGTAAGCCATTCTTCCTCTTGCATAGATAGATTACGAGGAGGATAGTATGAGTTTCACCTTTTCATGGATTACACTACTTAACATTTTTTTATAGCAATGGGAATCAGCCTTTGCCTTACCTGTCTTTTTCAAATTACCACTTCAGGTCACATAAGCAAGGAGATACGTAGGTATTTTCAGGTTTTCTTTTTCTTCGTTCTTGTTTACATTAGTAATCACCTTGTGCGAGAACTTTTAAATGGACATCCGGGAGAAGGAATCACCAAAACCCTTTATACCATTACATTTGTAGAGATGTTAACAGCAGGGCTCATGTCCAACATGATGTCTCTTGCGGTGCTTAACGCAGCCGATTCGCCTCGAAGCACTCGACCCGGGTTTATACTATTAGAGGGACTACTCATCCTCCACACTATTATTCTAATAGTTGGAACCGCAAACGGCAGCGTCTTTTACTTTGATGAATCCAATGTTTATCACAGGGGCGGACTATATCTCTTGTCCAACTTGGCTCCCCTTCTTATGCTTATTTTCGATATGTATCTTCTCGTTAAATACCGTCAAAACTTTAAACCAAGAGTCCGCATAGCATTCTGGGTTTACATGATAGCTCCGATAATCGCTATTTTGATTCAGGGATTATTCTATGGAATCCAGTTCGTCATCTTTGCCACTGTTGCAGCAGGAGCCTACATGTTCGGTGCTATCATTCGGGATCAAAGCGAAGAATACGAGTCCCAGAAAACCGAAACTTCTCGCATAGAGACGGAACTAAATATGGCCAAGCATATTCAAGAGAATATGCTTCCAAATATATTCCCGGCTTTCCCTGATAGAAGCGATTTCGAAATATACGCTTCCATGAACCCAGCCAAGGAAGTTGGTGGAGATTTCTACGACTTCTTCCTGGTCGACGATAACCATCTTGTAATGGTAATGGCAGACGTATCCGGAAAAGGTGTTCCCGCAGCTCTCTTCATGATGGTATCTAAATCTCTTATTCAGAATACCGCTCTTTTGGGTATTAGCCCCAAAGAGATTTTGGAAACGGTAAACGACCAAATATGTAAAAACAACAGAGATGAAATGTTTGTAACTGTATGGTTAGGAATTCTTAATCTAACCACAGGTGATATGGTCTGCGCCAATGCGGGCCACGAATATCCCGCCATCAAAAACGCCGACGGAAGATTTGAACTCCTTAAGGATAAGCACGGTGTCGTAGTAGGCGCTATGGAAGGGATGAAGTATAAGGAATATGAATTAAAAATGACTCCAGGATCCAAGATATTTGTATACACCGATGGAGTTCCTGAAGCCACTAATAAAGACGAAGAATTATTCGGCACGGACAGAATGATTATCGCCCTTCGTTCTTCGGAGAATAAATCACCCGAAGATATTCTTTCAGGCATCACCTCTGCTGTAGAAGACTTCGTTGGTGAAGCTCCTCAGTTCGACGACCTTACTATGCTCTGCCTGCAGTATAACGGCAAGATAGATTCATAATCTATACCGTCCAGGCTGCGCCTTTTGCCTGAAGGTCTGCCATGTGCTTGAACACGCTTCCCTCTTTGGTTCTGAGTTCCTTGGGTGAGCCTTCTTCGACTACCTTTCCATTATCAAGAACGACAATCTTGTCCGCTGCTTCGACGGTTCTCATTCTGTGAGCGATTACGAGGACCGTCTTTCCTGCGAGGAGCCTCGAGAGTGCGCCCTGTACCTTGGTTTCGTTTTCAACGTCGAGGGACGCGGTCGCTTCGTCGAGGAGAACGATTGGCGCGTCTTTTAGAAGTGCTCTCGCAATGGATATTCTCTGGCGCTCGCCGCCCGAGAGCTTCGCTCCGTTCTCTCCGATCGGCGTTTTATATCCTTCCGGGAGCTTGTTTACGAACTCGTCGCAGTTCGCTGCCTTTGCTGCAGCAAGAACCTCCTCGTCCGTTGCTCCAAATTTTCCGAGACGTATATTTTCCATGATGGTATCATCAAAGAGCACAACGTCCTGGAATACCATGGAATAATCCGTGAGGAGAACCTCCGGGTCAACGGCCGAGATATCGACTCCACCGACCTCTATTGAGCCTCCGTCTATATCCCAAAGTCTCGCCGCCAAACGAGCGCAGGTGCTCTTTCCGCTTCCCGACGGACCAACGAGAGCTGTTACCTCTCCCTCCTTTGCCGTGAAGCTTACTCCATTAAGGACCTGTTCATTATCATAGGCAAAGCGAACGTCCTTGAACTCTATGTCATGTCCAGACGGATTGAACGACTCCACGCCTTCCTGTATCGGCTCGTCATAAATCTCCATGAGTCTGTCCG
The DNA here is from genome assembly GCA_947302715.1 of uncultured Clostridia bacterium. Lineage (GTDB taxonomy): Bacteria > Bacillota > Clostridia > Peptostreptococcales > Anaerovoracaceae > Eubacterium_B. Next base: position 21,294 of record CAMYVY010000011.1, on the reverse strand, counting down.
CAGATACCTGTGACAGGAATACCTCTGCAATGAGTGCCAGGCTCTGATCAAATGGCGCATAGACCCTGGTTATAACCAGTAGGAACATGAATAGAACCATGAAGTCGATGCTTCCCGAAAGTATTAGATTCGCTCCAACAAGAATCGTCGTTGCGACACCAAGGCGCATGATTACGCTCGCACCGTTAACGAACAATCCCGTCGCCAGTTCCCCGCGTATCATTGTCGATTCATGCTGGTCTATCTTTTGATTTAGCTCGTTTATATATCTCTCCTCCTGACCGGTGGAGTGAATCTCCCTGATGTTTTCTAGCGCCTCCTGCATGCTGTCCGAAACCACGAGACCTGCAGCCTTGGTTATCTCTGCATTTTTGTTGGCCAGCTTTCTGCTTCCGAATAAAAGAGCAAAGGCAACAGGAACACCCCAGAGGCATGCTATTGCAAGCTTCCAGTTATATATCATCAGCATGACGAAGATTATCCCCGTAGATATATATGATCCATAGAGATAGCCGAGGACGTGTGACCAGACGTGCTCCATTCTGTTTACGTCACCCATGATGGTTTCCGTCAGGTCCGCAATGTCTCGCTTACCGAAGTAACCAAGAGGAAGCTTTCTCAATCTCTCAGCGAGTCCCAGTCTCATGGTTTCGACTTCTTCATAGACGAGACCATATGTCGCCTTGTACTGTTCCAGGTGGGTCACGAACGAAAGGACTACAAAGGCAATGGTTAGGCCTATGAATAGCATCGGCCCCGGAAGCTCTGCTCCGCCGGTCAATGTTTCCATAAATCTGGACATGAGAAGATATAGTATTCCCATACCGGCCATCACGATCAAATTCACCACTACGGTCCAGAAGGTTCCCTTCTTGGTAGTTATAATTCCTTGGTCACTTAAGGCGTACTTTCTTTTAAACTTTTCTCCGAACATTATTCCGCCTCCCCTTCTTTACCGATTTTCCACTGGGCCGCTTTGTTATAGTCCTCCCACATCCGGGAATACAGGCCGCCCTTTGATACGAGTTCATCGTGGGTTCCGGATTCCTCGACTCTTCCGTTGTTTAAGACGATGATTCTGTCTGCACCAACCACAGTTGAAAGTCTGTGGGCAATCATGATTACAGTGCGTCCTTCCATGAGTTTCTTAAACGCTTCCTGAATCATGAGTTCGTTCTCGGGATCGGCAAAGGCCGTAGCCTCGTCAAGTACGACTATTGGAGCGTACTTTAGAATCGCTCTTGCGATTGCGATTCTCTGGGTTTCTCCTCCGGACAAGTATGTCCCTTCCGTACCTATCTTGGTATCAATTCCATCCGGAAGCTTCGCTATTATATCGTCGCATTGCGCCAGTCTAAGAGCCTCCTCAACTTCCTCTATGGATGCATTTGGTCTTGCTGCTCTTACGTTTTCTAAGATAGAAGTCTTAAAGAGCCTATTATTCTGAAAAACAAAGGCAACCTTGCTCATCAGTTCCTTTGGGTCAACCTTTGTAACGTCGACTCCTCCAACCTCCACTGTGCCTGAGCCGGCATCCCAGAATCTCGGGATGAGACTTGCCGCCGTAGTCTTACCTCCACCTGAAGGTCCAACCAAAGCCACGGTCTCTCCGGGTTCTACTCTGAAGGACACGTTACTCAAGGCAGACGCCTTTGATTCATCGTAGCTAAAAGTCACGTCCTTAAACTCAACGGAGTTTCCGTTGATGGACTCCGGGTATTCCGCCACATTCTGAATTGGCGCATTGGTAATATGACTTATTCTTGCCATTGCTGCACTTGCGAGCATGGTTCCACTTGCTGCAAACATCACCTTTGCCAGCGCTGTAGAAATAATAGCGGAGAAAACAGCATAAAAAGCAAAGTCCGTAACAAACTCGGCGAAACTTCCGGTCTCGAGTGCCTTAGGCGCAATAAATAGTGCGACCGGGATAAGGAATATGAACGCCCCTTCCGTAAACGTAAGGTTTATCGCCTGCGGAATTCTGCAGACAACTCCTTGATAATATCCGGCCTTTTCACTGTAATCTTCAATTGCTTTCTTGAAAGCCTTGAAGGAATTAACGGTCTGCTGAAACACCTTAACTACCGGAATTCCTCTCACGTATTCCGTCCCCGCCTTGCTCATTACATCCTGGGCTGCCTGGTATTCCGCCATGAGTCCCGCATTTTTTCCACCCATCATGGAGAACATGGCTACTACAGAGATCACTGCAGCAAGAACGCAAGCAGCGCCCATCCTCCAATCAAAGACAAACATGAGAACTATCATGGCGATGAACATGGCCACCGTTCCAACTATATCCGCAAGATTGTGTGCGAGGAGCGTCTCGGTTTCAGCGGCTGCACCGTTAAGTCTGTTTCTTATGAGCCCCGATGCGTTGTTATCAAAGTAACCCATGGGTGTCTTCATGAGATGCGCCATTCCCTGCTTTCTGATATTCGATGCCGTTCTGAATGCGGCGAGGTGGGTGCACATAAGGGCGAAAAAATAGATTACTATTCCCCCAACGGCAAAAGCGAAGGCCATCCAACCGTAGCCTGATATACTAGTTGCTTCTGTCCAATTGGGAGCGACCTTTATTAAGTCTCTCGCCACAAGCCAAATGCAAATATACGGAGCCATTCCCATTATCATAGCAATAGCAGATAAGAATAAACCCATAAAGGTTAGAGACTTGTAATTACCCGTATAGTTTAGCAGCATAGCAAGGTCGCTTTGTTTTTTCTCATTCCTCTCCATATGATTTCTCCAAAATGAAAACCTCTATTAAATCAAATAAAGGTGAGCCCCTGCGGAGCTCACCTTTACATCCAGTTTAGCCAAGCATCGAGCCTAAAGACCTGCATTCAGATAGAGCACTGTCGTCCGGTGTTTCGTTGGCCATAACGGGAGCTGTCGCAAGCTTGGCTCCTGCAGCCTTGCAACGGTCTTCCCAGTCTCTCATCCACTGGCCGTCTCCCCAACCATATGAACCAAAGAGTCCAATTCTCTTTCCGCTGAGAACTGTTTCAACATCGGTAAACATAGGCTCATACTCACTTTCTTCGAGTACTTCCGCACCCATAGCAGGGCATCCAAATGCAATTGCATCAAAGTCTGCAACCATATCCTTATTAAAATCTGCCGGACTAAATACAGAAACCTCTGCGCCACGTTCCTTTGCACCTTCTGCTACTGCATTAGCCATGGCTGCCGTATTACCTGTTCCGCTCCAATATACTACTGCTACTTTTGCCATTTTTGTTTTCCTCCTTATATCCTTGATAAATGCGCAAACGTCCTCAGGTGGATACCCAAGGAAAAAACCGATTTCATGAGGGAATTCACCTTTGGAATTCACCCTCCTGGCAAGCTGGGCCAGGCATTTATACATATTATTGGGTGCGTATCCCTTCTTTGTAAGCGTTTCTCTTGCATAGGGATGCTGTAAATCCCGACTCAAATAATCGGGTCTATAAATATAGACCAGGACCCTTCCTCTCCATCTTGTTAGTCTTATATATATTTTATTTTATATATTTAATATTAGTTAGTGTTATCTAACCGTTATCTATATTTATCCTTTTTACTTTTTATAACGAATAGAATCATGTTTCTCAAAAAAATAAAGAAGAGCCTATTTATAATAGGCTCTCCTTCATGAAAGATTATATTGTAATTAAGATAGTGCCTCTTTAATTTGAATCTTTAGTTCCTCGATTTCGTTTGAGTCAAGTCTCTCTCCACCTTCTTGCCCCAGCATCTCCTTATCGAGAAGCTCTCTGACTTTATCGACGTCGCCGCAGTCTTCCACAGAAACTATCTTTTGCCACATGGGTTCTCCTGCAGAATAAATAGTAATCTTAACATTATCGCCATCTCTGTTTGCAACTATATTTTTCATGACTCTACCTCCTCATATATGGTAAATAATTCACTGAATTAACAACTGACTATATGTGTCATTCTCCACGCTCAATATGCTACAGGTATTCCTTAATTACTGACTTTAGAGTGTCTGCTGAATTCTTAAGAAGTTTCTTTTCTTCATCGCTTATTTCTATTGGAACAATCGCTTCGAGACCGCCCGCCCCAACTATTGAAGGCATACTGAGGGCCACATCATCCACCCCGTGATTGTTATGCTGAATGCTTGATACGGGTAGAATTGATTTTTCGTCTCTTATAATGGCTTCGCAAATTCTCGTTACAGACATTGCTATTCCGTAGTAAGTGGCCTTTTTTCTGTTTATGATTTCGTAGGCAGCATTCTTAACCCCGTCGGCAATTTCCGTCATCACCTTTTCGTGGTCTTTGATGTCTCTCATTTCAAAGAAGTCCTTCATGGGAACCCCTGCTACATTGGCGCTACTCCATACTGCGAATTCACTGTCACCGTGTTCTCCAACTATGAAGGCATCAACCGAGCGATTATCCACCTTAAGAAGATCTCCCAGCAAATATTTTAGCCTGGATGTGTCCAGCACTGTTCCTGAACCTATAACCCTGTTTTCCGGAAAGCCACTTAGCTTTTGGGCGGCATACGTGAGTATGTCTACAGGATTTGCAACTATTAACAGAATTCCATCTTTGTTATACTTGGCAATTTCCGGAATGATGCTCCTAAAAATCTCTATGTTTTTCTTAACTAGATCAAGTCTTGTCTCTCCCGGTTTTTGATTGGCTCCGGCGGTTACAACTATTATTGCTGCGTCCGCTAAATCGCTATAATCCCCCGCATAGATTCTCATGGGCTTGGAAAATGGCATACCATGGCCGATATCCAAGGCCTCTCCCTCAGCTTTCTCCTTCACTGCATCGATCATCACCATTTCAGAGAAAAGTCCGCTCTCCATTAGGGCGAAGGCTGAAGCTGCCCCTACAAATCCGCAACCCACCATTCCTACTTTCTTATAATTTACACCTGACATAATTACTCCTAACCTTTCAATAATCACTATTTTCGGCTTTTACGTCATTACTATCTCTTTCTTCACCTGCATTCTATGCCTTCCTTATAATCAAAACAATTGGTTGACCCATGCCTCATTTTTATTCAACTTGACTAGCTTGAATTCAAGTTGCATTTCATATTTATTCAAATTGAATTGACTTAGGCAAGTCATATTGATAAAATTCTATTGGAATAATAGTGTTACGCTTTCTTTTTTCACCTCACTCTTTATTACCAGGAGGAGTAACCATGTCTAGATACGGAGAAGCCCTAAGATCCTTAGTAAATATTTCGGGAGTTAAATTATCTGTTATAGCAAAAGAAGTAGGATATGATCTTTCCTATATCAGCAAATGGTGCAACAAGGATAAGCTTCCTGCAGTCGGGGTTGCGCCTGAGATTAATTATTCAATAGGAAGGCTTGTGGCAGATGAGCTCTCCTCTATAGAAGCTGAAAAGAGTTTCTATGACTTGATTGAAGACCCTGGTAGGTTTCCCGGGAAAACTTCATCTAAAAAGAAGAAGGACGTACTTAAGGACATGCTCCAAAAGGACATCACTGCTTTTTTGAATAAAGCATTCGATGAATCAAAGCAAGAAGCCGAGAAAAAGCACTCCTCTCATTTAGCCTTTGGCGAAACTATTATTAGGACCAGCGAAATTACAGACTTCTTTAACAGAAGGCTTCCTGAGACAATACTAAAGGAGGGCGCGAATTTATCATCCCAAGAAACCGGCGATGACCAAAACAGTATAGAGGTTCTCTGCACCTTGGATATATGTAAGTTTTTAAATTTCTCTAACTTTGACGTTTTCGTATCAGAGATGCCAACTTTCGATATACATGTACGAATGGGTATGAATATGGATAAATTCATGGAGAACCCTAGCGAGAATCTTAAAAATCTATATTATTTTATAAATGCTAAGGAATACATATCCTTTGATTTTTACAACGACAGTTTGCTGAATAACTTGAACGTAATAGTTATTAAAAATCTTGTTGCTATACTTTGCTCTCTGGATCAGTATGGACATATAATAACGGTTTCAGTTATTCGAAATCCCGATGAAGTAAATCAAATATATGAGCGGGTGCTTCCATCCTTTAGAGCAACCGACCTTTTAATTCATCACGCCAGCCCGGATAAAATGAATCAGTATGGTTATAGAACCGGATTCTATGCACTATCGGGCTATCAGATATTCCAACCCCACGGTTTTGAATTTCTTCTTCCGGAAGAATGTTGGCCTAATATTGCCAAGGTATATAAGAAAATAGACCCCTCTGGCGCTGCCTTGAAGTCCGCCCAACAGCTTCATATAACCTGGCAAGAATCCTTTGAAAAGGGTGTTATAGATTTTTTTGTAACAAAGACATCTCTCATGAAATATATGGAAGATGGGGAAATTATTTTTTCCGACGTAATATATAAGATGACCCCGGAGGAGAGAAAGCTTCACATTCAAAACGCACTTGCTCTATCTGCAGATAATCCGGAGATTAAATTTCATGTAATTAACGATGACGACCTCCCCTCTGTCCAACATCTATTTAAAATGGCAGTATACAGCAACGGAAAGAAAATGTTCCTTAAATGCCCCCGCCGCCATCACGGCTCCACGGGGCCTTGGCTCTATTCCGTTGTCTCCGACGAGATAATACAAGCTACTACTAGCCTTCTGAACGAAATAACAAAGGCCCCTTACTGCTATGAGTACGATGGGGCCTCACTTGAAGAATTTATGGATAAATACGGCAGTATGGTTATGCGAATAATAGATTTATGAGCTTACCGTCTCAGGTTCCGAAGTAAATGAACTGAGTTGAATAGTGCACAGAACTCCGCAGCTATTTCTTTAAACCTGTTTCTGCATCCTTCATCCCATACCTTGCATCTTTATCCGCATACTTTCCATGGATGGCAAGTCCAATCGTACCGTCGATAACTAATTTGCCGATGACATCTACAAGAACCATTGAAGTGAGATAGTTATGAGGGATACTTATTATTCCATATAAAAGGTCAATTGCCAAAACAATGTAGAACAAAATCCATGTATTTCTCTTTCCGAGATCCTTTCCAAATACAAGTACAAGGAGAACGACAATGCGAACACAGATAATTGCAACGTCTAGACCAAACCCTCTACTGGAAACAGAAGTGATAACAAGAATTACATCGGAAATTGCCGTAAGCAGTATAAATGCTTTGTAGTAAATCGAGGCATCCTTTTTATAATCCTTTTTCACATAGATCAATCCACATAGCAGCGACAGAATGAGCAAAATGTGTATTAATATAATACCTATAGGCAGTGATATGCCCTTAACGAGTATGAATGCCAAACCAAACCCTGTGACGACACAAAGTAAGAGTAGCAAAATGAAGTGAAACTTCATTAAGGTGTTGAATTTTTTGTCTTTCATAATAAAGCTCCTTTCCCAAAAGCGTCTACATATCTGAAGTCAAACAGAAACTTCCGAGATATTCTACTACTCTTCATCGCAAGAATCAACATCGGTCAGGAAGCAAATCCTCAATAGTAATGCCGAAGCCGCCAATCTGGTGGGGTATCACTTCGTCTTTTCATGTGTTATTCAATCTGCGGCCGACAACATACACTTCACTTGGGCTGATATTACTAAAACCTTCAGGTTCTGCTTTCAGCAGGTTGTTTTCAAAAACCAAATAATCAGCATCCTTGCCTTCTTCTATCGATCCCTTGAAAGCTTCTATTCCAAGCTGTTTGGCTCCGTTAATCGTATATCCAAGCATCATTTCTTCGATACTCATCTTCTCACTTTCACTGGGGAATTCTTCTGATGTCAATGCAAAATCATATGCCCTTGTTTTCTCGGAGATATTACGTGTCATTCCTACCTCCATTCCAAGGTAAGGGCTCCAGTTATAACCAAAGAACACTTCATCACTTGAAAAAGTGACAATCGCTCCTGTATCCCATAGAGTTTTGCAGCGATACATGGAAAGGGCACGTTTTTCTCCCAGCATATTCTTCCACGTTTCAAGAGGCCTACCTCCTATGTTTCCCGCATGCCACCATGGTGTGTAGTTAGCGAAAACACCAAGCTGGGCAAACCGGTCAAGGTCTTCATCATCCTGTATCTCCAGATGAGCACATGTGACCTTTACACGGAAATCATCACCAAGTTCCTTTTTTGCAAGTTCTACACCGTCAAGTATAATATGTGAAGCCCGTTCTCCCACAGTATGCACATGGAAATCCAGGCCTTCTTCATTGAGAAGTTTTAGGATTTCTGCAATATCCTCTTTTTCAAAGATTGTACTTCCCATCCTACCAGTGTCTATATAAGGTGAATCCAGCGCGGCGGTCTGTATTTTCAAAGTACCGTCCATGAAGAGTTTCAAGGTATGCACCTTAAGGTGCTCAGTATTATACTCACGTCTGAAGCGTTTTGTCTCCTCAATTGTTTCTTTTATTTTGTCTCGTCTTGTAAGCACGAAACATCCATCAACATAAACAGGAAGCCTTCCCTGCCTGTCCAAATCTCTCAAACAAGCATATACTCGTTCATGTATATCATCGAATTCCGGGTAACCTGCGTCAAATACATAGCTTACTCCATATTCTACGGAATCACTTATCCACTGCGTTACAGCAGTTTCTATTTCTTCATCAGTCAAATTCTTCAAGTGATCGAAAATGATTCTCCAGCTGGCAGATTCATAGATATTTCCTGTCACATGCCCGTCTTTACGCACATAGTAGCTAAGTCCAGGTACAATATCCGGCGTATTATCCGTGATCTGATGCTTCTCCAGTATTTTTGAATTTACCCATATGCTATGAGCTTCCATTTCCACAATGAGCAGCTCACTATCAGGGCAGATCAAGTCCAGCTCCTCTTTTACAATTTCATCTCCATGCAGCCTGTCTCGTTCCAATTCGAATCTGTAACGCTCTTCACCCGGATTCTGCTTAATATGATCAGCCATAAAATCAAGCATTTCCTGTTTGCTGTCACCCTCAACATACTCTCTGTCATCAGTGTAAAATACTCCAACGCCTACACCTATGTGAACATGGCTGTCGATAATACCAGGCATGATGAATTTCCCATTATAATCCGTGACCTCTCCTTCATATTCCGAAAGGCCAGCTTCATCTCCCACATAGACAAATTTTCCATTATTCACAGCAAAAGCTGTTGCCATCGGTTTGTTGCTGTTCGAAGTAAAAACTATAGCGTTTTTTATTATCCTGTCTACCTTCATATTCCTACCTTCACTCGTTATTGATTTTTCCCCAATCTCTCCATCCTATATTAATCAATCCCATTCAAATTCATAGTCAGATCTCCGAGATAAAAGACTGCACATTTAGTATCACTATCCCCAGGTTATTGCAGTCTGGTTCAAGGATCCGTCATATTTTTCTTAAGTTTAAATTGACTGGATCCCGTAAGAATTTATTTCCCGGCAGTATATATTATGTAAAATCTAAAGTCAATATATATGAAAATCCAAAGTGGGCATATGTGAAAATCTAAAGTATGCACTATATTTTATCCATAGTGACCCATAAAAAAAGGCTGTTTTCACAAAGGAAAAAGCCTTTTCTGTAACCACAAGGCGTGGATGCAAATTGCCGTAGCAGATGTCATCTGCATCATTCTATATGCTTATGCAAGCAGCTCCACGATCAGCCCTACAACGGCGCATGCAGGAAGACCTTTTAGCCAATATTTAAAATCACATTGCCTGCAACCACTTCTTGTTTACGATACCTTCAAATAGGTCATATATTTTTGCTACTCTGTCCCAATACATGCCTATTTCCCTTACTGATTTGAGAAATCCATCTTCACTATCTTCATCTTCATCAGTCCGTCGCCTACCTTTGAAAGAAATCTATGAAAGCCGGTGACTCCAGGGGATTTGAGGTCATAATATCCAAGCATATATCCCCTGCTTGATAGCTTAATCTTGTCGGACCAGTCACCCAGCTCCTTCTCTACATCATCTACATGAAAGTATCCGCTTACGTCGGTAATACCAAAATTCTTCAGCACCTTTTTCATCATCATCCTATGACCAAATGTGCCAACAGTATCAAAGACAAGCCGAGCACCCGGAAACTTATCACCTATTCTAAGCACAAGGGTCCGCACTTGCTCCTTTGTTAGATAATGAAAAACTCCGGCAGCAAAGAACACAGCGCCGCCAGAGCCATCAACCTTATCTAACCACGAAAGCTCATTAAGGTCCGTCGCAATACATACTTCCCTCTGCTCATTAGGGAGAAGCTCCTCTCTTACTTCTATGATATCCGGAAAATCCACATTATATTTTTTAATTCCGCCATTATCTACAGCGGCACATGTCCCGTCCAAGCCACAGCCCATATTCACCACAGCAGCTTTGGGATGATGCTCAATATAGTCCTCAATTTCCCACCTTATATCCAGATTTCTCATAGCCGCTTCAAGCGCACCAAATTTATAAAACGTGCTCTTTGCTTTCTTTTCCAGCTCCGAAAAATCATAGTCGACCATTTCACAAAGTCTAACCGCCGCATCATCTCTATAAAGTTTCTGGAAAGTTTCTGTACAGAGTTTTCTCCCAAGCAAAGGAATCATCAAAGTTTCCTGCACACTATTTTTTTTGATATGATATTTTTCCATGTTCCACCTCAACACACTAATATATGTTAGTTATTGCTAACATTATAGTTAGGCGCACCTAACTTGTCAAATTGTTCTTAATTCTATAAGCGTCACTCCAAAAAATCCCCTTGATGATGCAAGGGGATGGGTTTATTAAAACATATGGAACATATGGAATATATGTAATAGCGGTTTCTTATAAATGAATGATTCTCATGGTATTCGTTTCAGACCTTTGGTAACTGTGACGGCCGGACACGACTCCCGCTATAAAAACGAATACATCGTTCTTCTGTCCAAGTTTATGTTCATTTAGAATTTCCAAGCAATCCTCCATCAACTCATCCGTTGAGTGTGCCCTTTCAGCTTGGATTGGCTTAACTCCCCAATATAGCATCATCTGTCTTACCGTCATGGGATCCGGAGAAAAGGCGTACACGTCAGAGACAGGGCGACACTTTGATACCTTTAATGCCGTCGAACCTGTAATCGTCGGAGCAACTATTGCCTTTGCCTCGAGCTCTTTTGCTGCAGCTACGGCAGCCATGCACGTGGTGCTTGAAATCGAAGCTGCCGTGTCCTCGTGTCTTCTTATATTCAGCAGATCTTGATCTATGAACTGCTCCGTGTACTCTGTAATCGAAGCCATCATCTTAAGAGCTTCCACAGGATAATCGCCACTCGCAGTTTCTCCGGAAAGCATTACGGCGTCCGATCCCTCATATACTGCGTTTGCCACATCGGTTACCTCTGCTCTCGTCGGCCTGGGGTTTCTAATCATAGAATCAAGCATTTGAGTTGCTGTAACAACCAGTTTCCCCTTGTCGTTACACATCTTGATTATTTCTCTTTGAATCTGCGGAATCCTTCTCGCCTCAATTTCAACACCAAGATCACCTCTTGCAACCATGATTCCATCGGCAGCGTCAACGATTTCTTCCAAGCATTCAAGACCTTCCTCCGATTCAATCTTTGCAATGATCTTTGTTTTTGCTCCTGCCTCTTCTATCAAAGCACGAATCTTCCTAACTGTTTCCGCATTTCTAACAAATGAAGCGGCAATATAATCAAAATCATTGGCAAGTCCAAATGCAATATCTTCGTAATCCTTATCGGTAATATCCGAAATTCCTATATTGACTCCGGGTAGGTTGACACCCTTTTTTTCACCCAATACTCCGTCCGATACAATAGTACAGTACAGATCTTCACCTTTTATTTCATCTACCTTGACTTCTATTATTCCATCGTCAATTAATATCGTATCGCCCACAGACAAATCATCGTCAAGCCCGTCATATGTAATATAAATATGGTTCGAATTTCCGACCTCATCTGATGATGTTTGCGGGGAGATTATAAGCATTTCACCCTTTGTTAGGTTTACCGGCTGATGGTTTTCCAGCTGTCCCGTTCTAATTTCCGGACCCTTGGTGTCGAGTAGCATTGCGATAGGTCGCCCTGCCTCATTAGCCGCAGCCCTTACAAGTCCAAGCATTTCCAAATGGCTTTCATGAGTGCCATGTGAAAAATTGAATCTGGCAACGTCCATTTCCCTCACAAGCTCATTAAGTATATTAGGATCCTTCTCTTTCGGTCCCATTGTGCATACGATTTTTGTCTTTCTCATTTTTTCTTCTCTCAATCTTAGGTTATTAAAGTGCATCTGGGTTGATATCTCGGTCATCTCCCAAACCTTTATTTCATTGCTGTTTCCGAGGATATCACTATCAACGTTAATTCCTCCATATTCATTCTCAAGAACCACAAAGGCCTTGTCCGAAGAATCGGACAAGGCTTTTATGAACGTAGTTTTGCCGGCTCCAAGGAATATTGCTCCTTTCAAACATAGGGGTAATTATTGATTTATGCCTTGCTACTATTTGTACATGATAATGCATCACAATTCTATCATATAATGAGTCGTATAACAAATATCATTATTTAAAATGCCGTGCTTTGTGTTGATTCACAAGTTTACTCGATTTACGCTCAATGCCATCATCTAACAAGACCTATATGCTCAGGTGGCCAGTATACCATAACTGCCTTACCAAGTATTTTTTCCTTATCAACAAAGGGATTATTCCACGCCCTTGAGTCCCTGGAGTTATTTCTGTTATCACCAAGAACGAAGTATGCATTTTTAGGTACAGCAAATGGGCCATACGATCCCTTCATCTCTTCATAAATAAAGCTGTCATCAAGGGGAGTATCGGAATCGTTGATATAGACTTTGCCATCAAGAACATTAACCGTTTCATTTGGGAGTCCGATAATGCGTTTTACATATTTTATATTTTCATCATCAGGGTTTTGAAATACAATCACATCAAAACGATTTGGATCTTCATTTATGTAGGCAAGCCTATTTGCAAATAATCGGTCTCCCGGTTTAATTGTATTCATCATGGAGCCGGACGGAATCTTGGCATTAACAACTGCAGCAGTATTGATTACAATGCCGGCGGCACATGCCAGAGCAACCGTCTTGCTCAATGATAGTATTTCTTTCCCTGCTTCTTTTGCTGATGATTTCATAGTTTTCCATCCCATCCGTATATATTTAAATCCACATACTTATCTTTTACTTCGATACCATCTGCTTTCAGAAGTTTTTCCTGAGTACTGCTTCCACCAAATGCAAATGCGTCGGAGAGACGTCCCTGCGAATTAACAACGCGATAACACGGAATGTTCTTTGGGTCGGGATTCTTATGAAGTGCATTTCCGACGACTCTTGCCATTTTAGACCCACCCACTACCAATGCTACGGTTTTATAGGTTGCCACCTTTCCCCTCGGGATCTTCTTCACCACTTCATAAATTCGCTCATACGTAGTTAGTGGTTCATTTTTATTTTTGTTATCGCAATTTATTTTCATTTACCAAATACTCTAAAAGACCATCGCAGCCTTCTTTAATCTGATTGTAAGTTGTAACGAAGTCACCGGTATACCAGGGATCCGCAATCTCTATTCCCGGCTTTGACGAATAATCCATCAAAAGCGAAATCTTATCGTCAGCGCCTCCGAAAAAGCGCGATCGCATAATACTGCGATGGATTTCCTCCATTGCAATGATATAATCAAAACCCAAATAATCGCGACTTCTCACCTGCCTCGCATGGTGTCCACTGCAGTCAATCCCATGATGTTTTAATTCATCTCTTGCAGGCGGATATACAGGATTGCCGATTTCTTCCGTTGAAGTTGCTGCAGACTCCGCATATATGAGATTATCCAGTTTTGCCTTTTTTACAATGTCCTTAAAAATATACTCCGCCATGGGCGATCGGCAAATGTTGCCCCAGCAGACGAATAGGATTTTTATCATTATTCTTAAATGCCTTTCTATGCGTTAATATGCCGTGTTTTGCTAGGTTTATGCCATTATACCATGGCATAACATGGCACACCATTGCTTTCAGCCCCTAAACTGCCACACTTTAGGGCACAAAAAAACACAGTCCCTATATAGACTGTGCTGAAAGAGCTTTTATTATTTTCGTTCTTTAATCGATTATTCTTCCATCACGAGATATTGTTACAACTTGCCAAGGAATAAATTTTCCGCTGGCTTTCAATGCATTTTCCGCCATGGCCTGCAGTCCTCCGCAACATGGCACTTCCATCCTCACAATCGTAACTTCTTTAATATCATTGTTTCTGATAATTTCTGTCAGCTTTTCTGAGTAGTCAATGTCGTCAAGCTTCGGGCATCCGATCAATGTGACCTTTCCCTTCATAAACTCCTCATGCATATTGGCATAAGCGTAGGCTGTACAGTCTGCAGCGATCAGAAGCTTTGCTCCATCATAGAAAGGCGCCTGTGTAGGAAGGAGCTTTATCTGTACCGGCCACTGGCGAAGCCTGGACGGTAGAGAACGATTCACGGCGCTTGCTGTATCGGTCTCTTCGTCATCCTCAAACTGCATAAACCTGGAGCCGGGGCACCCATGTCCTTCTGCGTGATGCATCATTTCTTCCTGCATATGTTTTTCATGTTCCGTCATGTTTTTTCCCTCCGTTCTTTTATTATGTGCTTCCTTTACGGCCTGTTCATCATATGCCGGTGCTTCTCTTTCTTCAAAAGTGATAGCCCCTGCCGGGCAATTCGGCAGGCAATCTCCTAGGCCGTCACAAAAGCTTTCTCTCATAAGTTTTGCCTTACCATCCACGATATCTATCGCTCCCTCATGGCAAGCCGTTGCACAAATCCCACAACCATTACATTTTTCCTCATCTATATGGATAATCTGTCTTATCATTGATGCGCCCTCCTTGTTTTTACATCCCAAGTATAGTAAAGTATCAAAAGAATATATGTGGTTATAACCACGAAATTTGATTTTTTCGGAGAATTTATGATGAGCAAAAATTATAGAGATTTAACCCTGTTTATGGGAATGTCTGATAAAGAGATAGTGTCCTGCCTATCAGAACTCAAAGCAAAAGAGAAACAATACAAAAAAGATCAAACCATATTTCATGCCGGAAGCACTACTTCCGTTATGGGCGTTGTCCTATCCGGCAGCGTCACAATTGAAAGCAATGATATGTGGGGAAACCGCACCATATTAAGCCTAATCGGTAAAAATGAATTCTTTGCAGAGACATACGCTCTCCTAAAAGACGAAGTGATGCTCGTAGATGCAGTAGCCAATGAAGACTCCCTCATACTGCTTCTTAATCTGGATGCTGTGCGAAGTGAAAAAGTCTCTTGGGCAAGCAAATTGATAAGTAACCTCCTTACCATCTCAGCAAGAAAAAACCTCCACCTTTCCGGTAGAGGATTTCATACGGCTCCTAAGTCCATCAGGGGAAGAGTTCTCTCATATCTAAACAGCGTTTCTTTGCAGAAACAAAAGACAAGTTTTGATATTCCCTTCGACCGTCAGCAGCTTGCAGATTATCTGAATGTGGAACGCACCGCGCTATCTAAGGAGCTTGGCAAAATGCAAAAGGACGGGCTCATTAAGTATCACAAGAATAATTTTGTAATTCTTTCTTCTTAATCCAGTAGTTTTTCTTTATATGGCTACTCAAACCATCTACACTCAATATAAGAAATCTAAAGACCCGGAGAAATTCCTCCGATGCCACGAAACAGAAATCCTCATCCACGAGACAGACAGGAATCAGCTAGAAGCCATGGGCTATGATGAAGTCCCTCATCATAAAAAGCTGAAAAAAGAAATGATGGAAAATGCTAAAACTCTGGCAACTCTCAATGATTCACCCACTTTAATTACCGTCTCCTTTCCCATTCTGTCTCGGAACCTGAACCTTATTGGCTCCGGAATTTCGCCTGCCCTAAAGACTGCAATCATGTCTACTGTCTTCCTAACAGCCTTCAAAATCATAACCTCCAATCCATCTGTAGACACATTATAAAGTGCGAACAAGTGTTTGTAGAGAGGAAATTTTTCCCATTAACAAAAAAGGGCAAAAAAAGGAGCATTAGCTGCTCCTGTTGGAATTTCAATGGTTTTTCCGGCCTAAGAACGGCATTGAATAAAAAGTTAAATGCAATGCATTTGTAAAAATATTCCATCTGACTCGCATTTAGTCTTACACAGTGTAAAATGATGAATGTCATCTGGTTTCATGAAAGGAGCCCATTCATGAAAAGCAAGATTACAAAGCATCATTATCATTTGCTGTTTGCAGATAGGGTTGCAATCGAACAAGGCTTGTACGACGGAAAGACATTTAAACAATTTGCCTCCCTCATTTACAAACATCCTTCAACCGTATCAAGGGAGGTGAAACGAAGCGTACCGCCTACTATCAAGAATCATGACTGCGTAAGAAGAAAGCCAAATATTTCTGTGACGTTTGAAAACTAACAACATATTCTACATATTCTATTAATCATATAAATAATATAGGGCACTTTATAGACATGCCCAGGTCTTTGTCACTATCAATGACACTTAGCTTTATGATTGGCTAAAGTTTTTCCGGCTTTGCTCTTTGCTGGTTTTGAAGATGCCTTCGAGGCAAGCGTTTTACCAGCCTTCCCCACTTTTCCGCCGTGATGTACCGCCATAGTATTGTACCTCCTTTACATAATCTCCTTGCAAATATCGGCTCCTTCAACAAGAAAACTGCCCGAGCCCATGCTCTGGCTTTTTTTGTTACAAACTCCTTTATTCTAAGACTTTAATTGTCTCTTAATATATTTATTTAATCCTTCTTCAGTTTTGAGATCATAGTCCCGGGATATATTCATAAAATAATCTTTGATTGCGTCCTTTGTAATGGGTTCATTTGTATATCCATAGACATTATCGCCATCATAAGCCTCAACCCAAGGTGCTTCTTGATGCGTAATCTTTTCCAATGTTTTACCACTATATACTCCAAATGTATTAAGAACCATATCTATTACATTCTTCTCTTCATTTGTAAGCATCTGGAATTTATCTCTGAAAATCACAAATCGTTTATCCTCAATTGGATCATACCTGAAGCATTTAAACATATCATACACTTTTTCATATACAGGGCCATGTGCCCAGGCCTGACAATCTTCACCAAACAAAGGTTTGCCATAATTAACCATATAAATTCCCTGTATATAGTAAAGAATCTTTTGCAACGCTAGTGGAGTAATTTCTCCTGTATTCTCAAAAATATACGAAATCGTAATAAGCATCTTCTCTGATACAGAAGTCGCAAGTTCTTTCATCTTCATTGCTGCATTCCATGCCTTTTTGAATGCAACTTCACCTACTTTTTCTTTATTATCCTCTAGATGCTTCATCATAAAATCAACGCTCGATAATGCCTTTCGAATGATATTAGAGTATTCCACCGATGGATACTGTCCCTGCAGATATCTGGTAATAGTTATTTCTCCAAATCCTAATGCCAATGATAACGGGGCTTTACCTATGTTATAAACATCCATTAACGTATTGATGTCCTCGACTGAAACAAGGCTATTTAATTCTCTGTACTGTTGATCAATTAGCTTGGCATTATAATCCATTAGGCCCGGTAAATTAACTTCCTCACCGCATTCATCGCATACTGCCTTTATTACATCAAAAGTATATTCCTGCCCTTTAAAGCAATGCGTACACTGTCCTCTTCTAATTGTATATCCAGTTTCTTTTCTGCATTCTGTACAAAACTGTATTCTCTCGTTCGTCATGCCATCGTCCTCCGATTCCTCTACTTTTCTCCTATTTTTATTATCATTTAAACTTATATTTCAGTGGATAATCTTGTTTGTGGAAGGATATTACAATTACATAAAGGTTAGTAAGCTTATTAAACTTAATATATAATGCCACCGTTTCTTCGTTACCGCCCTGTTTAGGTAATAACGATACTTCCTTGCCAAATATATAAAGAATCTCTTCTGGGTATTGTGGATGATCATTCTTTAACGCATCAGAAAAGTCATCAACTTCTAGATCCAATAAGATTTCCTTACATCGTTCTTCTGAAAAAACATAATCAATATATAAACTCTGATTCTTTGTTCTAGGAGATATCTGATATCGCCCATCACGTACAGACTTTTTCATTTCTCTTAAATAGTCTCTAACGTCATCTCTAGTTACGTTCAAACAATTACATCCCCTTTCATGACATGTCGATCATATGCTAATATCATCATACTTCCATGATAGGATTTTGTCAATGTCCTATCATGGCTTTTCAATTACTTACTGCATTTAACAAGATTAAACACTGTTCAATTTAATCATTTTCTTCCAAATGATTAAATTAAAACTTTGTTGATAAAAACAGCCGACCTTCAGGTCGGCTGCTATAGCTTGTTTTGCTATTCCACTACTTTGTCGATTACTGCGCCTGTTGTGGCGTTAATCTGGTAAGTGTACTTTTGGTTTTCGTAGGTGAACTTCACTTTGTAGATAACCGTGCCATATTCCAAGGTAGTTACTCTAGATCTAACCTTTCCGGTTTGATCGGAAGCGAGTCCGGCGTCAGCCAAGGCTTTTGCCTTTGCTGCATCTTTTCCGATGGCATTCTCGGGCTCTGCGACTTCAGTCTTTCCTGAGCCCTTACGCGCGCGCTTGGTTTTTGTAGTTCCGTCAGATGTGGTCTCTGTTACGGCCTTGGTACTCTTGTCCAATATTTCGCCGCTTGTGGCGTTAATCTTGTAAGAATACTTTTGGTTTTCGTAGGTAAACTTCACTTTGTAGATAACCGTGCCATCTTCCAAGGTAGTTACTCTAGATCTAACCTTTCCGGTTTGATCGGAAGTGAGTCCGGCGTCAGCCAGGACTTTTGCCTTTGCGGCATCTTTTCCGATGGCGTTTTCGGGCTCTGCGACTTCTTGCTTGGGTGCACGCTTCTCTTTACCTTGCTCGGTCTGAGATGTGCTCTGCTCTGCGGCGCCACTCGCCGCGTCTGTTTGTTCTTCGGCAAAGACCGGAAGAACCATTGAAGTCAGCGCCATAAGCCCGACCATCATTGCAATAACTAATTTTCTCATAAGCTTTACCTCCTTTCTTGGTTTGAATTATACGGAGGTCTCCTAAAGCGGAGTTAAAGATATAGTTAATTCATACTTAAAGTTTTTGGCGAAAAGAAAGGTACTTGGCGAGCTCTGTCGCCGCTCATTTGTTTTTCTCCACATCCTGCCAGTTATTGTTATGAAGAATTTCTGCGTCCTCACCAACGAATACTGAGGCAGCCTCCGTATCACCTTTTAGTTGGTACAACAACCACGCAGTCATGTATCCATCGCTACGAGCAAGCATGTCTTCATGTTCTGCTCCGGTTGCTCTGGCACGCACCTTAAAAACGTTATCACTAATGGCCTCATAATTTTCAACCAATGAAGCAAGCGGTGCTACTCCTGCATATTCCTTGGTGATATCAGGCACACCCTTATCATCTGTTTCACCTGTTCCTGCCGCCATGAAATACGGAATCTTTATCATTGACACATCATATTTCCATCCCATATTCCCTGCAAGGAATGGATAGGCGGCACTTCCAGTGAAGATCGTTTTATATACTTCTCCATTATCATACATAGTTACTGCCGCCAACGCTCCAGCACCACCCTGTGAGAATCCCACAATTCCAATGTTGTCCTTGTCTAATCTTCCGTCAAGAATATGATCTTGTGGTAAGTTCAAAAGATAATCAAGCATGGTGGATGTTGTTTCACCTGTCCCTGCCTGAGGATCTTCGTTTCCAACAACTATGAACCCCCAAGATGCAAGTCTCTTAAACCAAGGCTCATACTTAACTGCAGGTGTTCCACTGGCATTGACAACTACAACTACAGGATACTTGCTATTGTTGTTTGCAAGCTCTTCAGGATACCAGCATCTGACCTTTTTAATTGCCTCATTATCTGACGGATCATCAAAAGAGGAAACCTCATATTCACCAAGCTGTGAGTACTTCTGCTCAAGTGATGCGGAAGACGAAAAGTCTCTATAGTAATCATCCTTGATGGAAGGTTTTTTTGACTCTATAAAACCTTTGGCTAAAAGAACAGCTGCCAAAGCTACTATTACTAACACAATCATACCAATGACTTTCATAGCTTTTTTCACAACGACCTCCTTGACACATCGATGAAACAAGTGTATCATCACATCATCAGTGGTACAAGTGTTTCATCAAAAATGATACATTTCAGGGAGGTTTGTTTCATCGCATGAACTTAAACAACGAACAAAAGAATACCTATGTGAAAACACAGATTACGAATGCCCTTCTTGATCTTCTTAAAGAAAAACCCTTTTCCGATATATCTGTCAGCGAACTCACAAATAGAGCCGGAATTGGGCGCGTTTCATTCTATCGTAACTATCAAAACAAAGAAGATATTCTAAAAGAAGAGTCTGATCGACTGATAAAAGAATGGGGAAAACTGTATGAATCAAATCCAGAGTCAGCTCCGGAAACCCTTTTCCCATCTTTATTTGACTTTTATCGAGAACATAGAGACTTCTACTCTACGCTCTATACTTCTGGATTATCCTCTATTATGATGGATACAATTCTAAGTACGAGTCAGATTACGCCTGAAATGCAGAACCTAGAAGCATATATGAAATCTTTCTGGGCTTATGGGATATATGGATGGCTCATCGAATGGATTAAACGAGGTATGACTGAAAGCGGAAAAGAATTGAGCACACTCTTTACGCTTACTCATAAAGGTTAGCCCCTTAGAGTTATGATACCAACATCTCCTTTTGAAAAAAGATATTAATAGTTTACCAAAACAGCGTAATTATTTGTGAAGAAACTTGCCATTTCCCAAGGAAATTGCATGGAAGGTATTAGAGGGAGAAGTAATTAGAGCAAGCATATCCAGTGTCCGGACACTTGAAGATTTTCTCCAATTTCTGCTTCATCAGAAAGTATCGAAAATAGCTTGTTGGGATATCCCAAACCCTTATGAAACGGAGGAAATATGGCTATTACTAAAATCCATCGAATCCACTCTACGCTAAACAACGCTTTAGCTTATGCGGTGCCACCCCGTATATAAGTGCGCCCTTGCCGGGACTTAATAATTGTCACACCGGCAAAAAACTCGCAATGATGAAAATCAGACCACCGCATAGCATGATCGCCGTGGAATAGCCCATGATGTCTTTTGCTTTCAGCCCGGTAATTCCGAGAAGCGCGATGGCCCAGAATGGCTGGCACATATTTGTCCAGGTATTTCCGTAGCCTACCATCAGGCAGGTCTT
>CAMYVY010000010.1 GCA_947302715.1 uncultured Clostridia bacterium | reverse complement strand
GAATCCGGGAGAAAGGAAAAATCCAATCACCATCTTCGATGATTGGATTATACGTACGAATATGAAAATAGTTGTGGCGATTGATTCATTTAAAGGAAGTCTGACATCCATGGAGGCCGGAAGCGCAGCAAAAGAGGGAATTCTTAGAGCGCTCGATCTGGGCACGGCAAATGTCGTTGTTAAACCTCTGGCCGACGGTGGCGAGGGAACCACCACAGCGCTCGTCGAGGGCTTTGGCGGTGAGTTTATATCCGTAAATGTGACGGGTCCTCTTGGTGTGCCAGTTACAGCAAAGTACGGAATAATATCCGACTGCGACAACTCAGGTGCAGAAGAGAAAACAGCCATTATCGAAATGGCTGAAGCAGCCGGAATAACATTGGTTGATCGCAGCAATTTAAATCCATCGTCGGCGACTACCTATGGTGTTGGTGAAATGATTCTTGATGCACTCTCTCGTGGATGCCGCAGTATGATTATCGGAATCGGCGGAAGCGCAACAACAGACGGCGGTGTGGGAATGCTCCAAGCTCTCGGATGTAAGTTTTTAAAATCGGATGGAACATCTGTAGCACCCGGGATTCAGGAGCTTGATCAAATATCAATCATTGATGCATCGGCCATGAACAAGGACCTAGCCAACTGCAAATTCCAAATTGCTTGCGATGTCAAAAATCCCCTATGCGGAAAGACTGGCGCGGTTCATATTTTCGGCCCACAGAAAGGTGTTCGGGAGGATCAACTGGATGACTTTGACTTGAAAATGCAACACTATGCGCGCTGCACGGCAGAATACTTTGGTGAGGATTTGCAAAATACCGAAGGCGCGGGAGCAGCAGGAGGTCTTGGATTTGCATTTTTAAATTATGTTCCCAATACTTCTCTTGAACCCGGAATAGATATTGTCGTTCGAGCCATTGAACTCGAAAAGGAGCTCGCTGACGCGAGTATAGTTATCACCGGCGAGGGTCGGCTCGATGGACAGACAGCTATGGGCAAGGTCCCCGTAGGAATTGCAAAACTTGCCAAAAGATACGGCTGCAAGGTTATAGCCATCGCAGGCAGCGTAACCGATGACGCATCCAACTGCAACAAGGAGGGTATCGATGCCTTCTTCCCAATCTTGAGAAGTATCATCAGTTTGGATGACGCGATGAGCCCTGACGTTGCCAAGAAGAATCTCACGCTCACAGTGGAACAGATTTTCCGATTGATTCAGCCATTTATTGGCTAACTATGTCTCGACTCCGACGCTTCACCACAAAATTGTAATAGCAAAGCATCGTTACGCAGCAAGTTAACCAACCGACAGGGTAGCTTAGTGCTACGGTTACAGGAGTATTGGCGAAGAAATGCGTAACCACATATAGATATATCTGTCTAATGGCAACGAAGCATGTTAGCAGAATAACCATCGGTCCCGCTGAGTCTCCATGCCCGCGTATTCCTCCGGCCATTGTATGGTTTATACTGTTGGCCAGGAAGAAGAATATATTCGTTCTTATAAACAAAACACCATAATGTATAACGTCTGAGTCCTTTGAAAATATTCCATTTGCCGGTTCGGCAAACAGAAACAGCAGGATTGCGATAACGGCACAAACAGAAAAGGTAAATACAACCGTTGTAAAAATTGCATCCTCTGCTCTCTTGATCTTCTTTGCTCCTATATTTTGGCTTACTATAGTTG
Source organism: uncultured Clostridia bacterium (assembly GCA_947302715.1). Classification (GTDB taxonomy): domain Bacteria; phylum Bacillota; class Clostridia; order Peptostreptococcales; family Anaerovoracaceae; genus Eubacterium_B. Next base: position 82,424 of record CAMYVY010000010.1, on the reverse strand, counting down.
TCGCAGCATTTGACATACTCATTATCGGGAGGAAAATGAACTGGTCCAGTTTATTGTAGCAACTCCATCCGGCCATTACGGCTGAGCCAAATTTGTTTATGTATGATTGGACAAAGGCATTTGAAAATGCTGTGACTGTGCTCTGAATGGAAGCCGGAAGACCTATCCTCAAAATCTGAATCATTATTTTTTTATCGATTCCAAGGTCGTTCCATGTGAGCTTATAGATGTCGTTCGTTTTGGTGAGAAGTCTTAGAACCATTACGGCAGAGGCGAACTGAGCAATGATTGTTGCAAGAGCGACCCCCATTACTCCCATCTTGAATTGGATGACAAAGAGGAGATCAAGCACGATATTCATGATACTTGTAAGTATCAAAAAATACAGCGGCCTGGTCGTATCGCCAACCGCTCTTAGAATCCCACTCGCCATGTTGTAAATCATTAGTCCGGAAATTCCCGCAATATACGTCCTGAGATAGATCGTTGCATCCGGCATTACATCATCAGGGGTTGCCATCATCCTGAGCATGGGTTTTACGAATATTACACCAAAGACCGTAAAGAGGACACAAAGAATCAAGGTCATGGCCATGGTGGTCTCAATGGATTTATGTAGTTCTTTTAAATCCTTGGCTCCGAACTCTCTGCTTATAACGACACCCGCACCGATTGAAAGACCGTTAAAGAAAAACACTGCCATGTTTGTAATCATGGTGGTAGAGCCAACCGCAGCAAGAGCTTCTTTCCCAACAAAATTTCCTACGACGATGGTGTCAACCATGTTGTAGAGCATCTGAAAGACGTTTCCCAAAAATAGCGGAAGCGCAAAAAGTATGAGTTGGTTTAATAATTTTCCGGAGGTCAAATCCCGGGTGGTGGTTTTGCTCATTTGTTAATCAACTTTCGATAAAATACTCTATAACTATACACCTATTTACGTACAAATTTCAATTGTGAGAACTATATTAACCTCGATTTTAAGCGCTGTTTGTAGTATAATATTTTCAGAATAATTGCAATAATCACAGGAGGTATTTATGCTTGATGTTTTGATAATTAACGGCAAGTATCCCGATTACGGAAACTACGAAACAGGAATCAAAAATCAAGGTGCCGAATTAAAACAAGCGAACATAGGCATCAAGGATGGAAAGATTGAATATATTGGAAACGGTGAACCGGCAGCGAATGAAATTTTTGATGCAGAAGGACTTATAGTGTCTCCGGGATTCATCGACATTCACATGCATGAGGAGCGCTTTTTAACTGAAGGGAAAAAATACTCAACTTCGAGGCATATGCTGGAGATGGGTGTAACAACCGGCGTTGGCGGTAACTGCGGAACCCAAAGGCAGCCGCTTGAATCTTTTAAAGATATAGTGAACGAGCTTGGTGGGACTCCGATTAATTACATGATTCTATCCGGCTATAATTTCTTCCGCACAGGGATGGAAATCGGTCACCACGAAATTACGACAACTGCCCAACGAAGGGAAATACGCGATAAGATAATGCATGAAATCAATCTCGGTGCGTGCGGCGTGTCATTTGGAATCGAATACGACCCTGCTATGACCTTTGATGAAATGCTATTTGCGGTTGATTTACTTGATGACCCCAATATGATAGTAAGTGCTCACTACAGAGACGAAGATCACGTGAACACCGACAATGTCGATGAAATGATTCGCTTCTCCAGAGCCATAAAACCGAAGTTCCAGATTTCACATCTATCCAGTTGCTGCGCTTTTGATATCATGGGAGAATGCTTAGAGCACATCAACAAGGCTATGGAAGTTGATCCCGGTCTTAATTACGACACATACCCATACAATGCCTTTTCCACATACATTGGGTCAACGGTTTTCGAAGATGGATGTTTGGAATCATGGGGAGTCGGTCACGACAGCATTATGCTGACAGCGGAACCTTATCGCGGAGTCTATTGTACTGAGCAAATCTTCCACGACGCTCGCGAAAATTATCCGAACATGCTGGCTGTCGCCTTTGTAATGAAGGAAGATGCTATTCGTGAGGCAATTGTAAATCCAAACGGCATGATTGCATCGGACGGAATCATCGCAACCGGAAATGGACATCCGAGAGCCGCAGGCACATTCCCGAGAGTGCTCGGAAAGTATGTTCGCGAAGAAAACGCTCTACCGTTGATTGATGCACTCCGTAAAATCACATTTGAACCGGCGGTGCGCATGAATCTCCGAAACAAAGGAAGAATCACGGAAGGAGCTGACGCCGACATTACGATTTTCAATCCGAATACCGTAATCGATAGAGCGGACTTCACGGAACTGAGACCGCCCGAGGGTATTGTCCGCGTCTATCAAGGCGGCAAGCTGGCATTAGATAAAGGCGTCATAGTTAATGACAATCTCGGAATATTTATTCCCTATCAGGGGTAGAAAGGACACGCTTATGGGAATCGATTTAGAAAAATATATGGAAGAACTCGAGATGCTGGTCAACATCGACAGCGGAACTGCAGATGTCGAAGGTGTCCACAGAATGGCCGATGCATTGGAAAAACTATATCGTGAAGAGGGACTCTTTGTTACGCGCAGGTCTCTTAAGCCGAGGGACATTCCACACATAATTGCAACAACGCATGATGTGAACCATACTCTAAAGCATACGGTAGATTCGCCGAATGCGAAGAATTCGGGTTCCGCCGATCAAGAGAAACCATGGGACATCATGTTCATCGGTCATATGGATACAGTATTCCCTGCGGGAACTGTAAGTGAACGTCCCTTCACAATCGACGGGAACAAGGTTCGTGGTCCCGGTGCTGCCGACATGAAGGCCGGAGACCTGATGGCGCTCTATCTAATCAAGGAACTGCGCCATGAATTCCCGGACAAGTGCTTTGCAATAGTCAATAATTCTGATGAAGAATTTGGTTCCCCGGACAGTGGGCAGCTCACAATCGAGATCGCCGGAAATGCTAAATTCGCCTTCGACATGGAGCCCGGAAGAATCAACGGTGACTTTGTTTATGAAAGAAAAGGCGCAATGGAATACTGGGTGGATCTTTATGGTCGCGCTTCGCACGCGGGAAATGCCCCGGACAAGGGAATCAATGCAATCGCTGAAATGGCCAGATGGATAGACCTCTGCATGAAGTACAACAACAGCCTTCCCGGTCTCACAGTTACACCCACGATTATAGAGGGCGGAACTGCATCAAACACAGTTCCTGATCACGCGCACTTAAAGATAGATGTTCGAATCAAGGAATACTATCAGCTTGAGGAATTGGAGAAAGCCTTCGATGAACTGTCCGCGAATCCAACGATTCCGGGCATCAAAGCCGAATGGCTAAAGTACAGCGACATGCCTCCGATGGTTCTAACAGAGGAAACGAAGTACATGGTAGAAGTGCTAAAGGAAGAAGCTGCTAAGATGAACTACGAATTCGGATTTGAGAGTGCGGGCGGTGCATCGGACGCCAGCTTTGTTTCCGGCGGTGGCACTCCTGTCCTTGATGCTTGTGGTCCTCATGGTGAAGGACTCCACAGCCCCGAGGAATACTTCCTGCTCGATACGGTCGAACCAAGATACGACCTGCTGGCTAATACCATACGCCGCCTACTCTCGGAAAATTAGTTTTTCAGTCTCGCAAATTCTTCTTTGATCGCGGCAAGGTGCTCCGGTTCGGCCATTAGCTTACATGCGGTTAGCACAAAGCCTTTGATGAATTCGAAGGCATGATCTATCGCCCATTCTGAACATGCAAGTTCAGCAAATTCCGGCGTATGCGGAACATATTTCTTTCCACCGGGATATGTGCCGAGGCTGTTATTTATCTGAATCGACGGACATCTGTAGCTTACGTTTCCAAGATCGGATGAACCCATCGTCGTGATGTCGCCAATCCACTGCATTGGAACGCCGAGCTCTTCCATGGAATCACATGCAAGCCTGTTGAGATACATATTGCTGTTGGTATCCATGAAGTCCACTTCCTCCGGATTAATCTTATATGTCGTTCCGGTCGCAGCAGCAGCACCGGCAGCGCATGCCTCTACCCTCTTCTCTAATTCTTCAAGTTCAGCCCATTTCGGTGAACGAATATAGAAGAGAGCACGCGTATAATCGGGAATGATGTTTGGAGCTTCGCCTCCGTGAGTTATAATTCCATGGATTCTCACCATGTCCTTGGTTTGCTGTCTCATCGCATTGACCAGGTTAAACATATTGATGATTGCATCAAGAGCGTTAACGCCCTCCTCAGGCGCAGATGCCGCGTGAGCGTTTCGTCCAAAGAATTCATAACTTCTGCACACCATTGCCATCGTGTTCCAGGAGCTTCCGTCATGGTCATCGGGATGGGCCATCATGACAACATCCATGTCATCAAAGGCACCAATGTCCGACATGTGAACCTTTGCTCCTTCTGTTTCCTCTGCCGGTGTTCCGATTACATATATTTCCCCGCCAAATTCGTCGGCGTATTCTCTCATTGCAATACCCGAACCAACGGACATCATGCAAATCAGATTATGTCCACAGGCGTGACCAATTTTGGGAAGTGCATCGTATTCAGCGAGCATAGCAATCTTCGGGCCCGGCTTCTTCCCCTTGTACACTGCCTTATATGCAGTCGGTATGTTGCAGAACTGCTCGGTAATCTCGAATCCGTATTTTCTCAAAAGGTCAAGCTGCCAAGCATAGGCCTTAAATTCGTTGTTTCCCAGTTCCGGATTGCTGTGAATGTTCAGCGTTAGCTCCTTTAATTCCGGTTCAAGGGCTACCACAGTTTCATTGATTCGTTCAATTAAAGCTTTGTCCATAGGCTCCTCCATTCTTTTGATGTCCTACTTTTGGAATTTTCATGTGTTTTTTGCAGTCTAAATAAAGTCCAAATATTCTTACTTTTATAGTGATTATTATACCATGATTTCTATCAATCAAAAAGCACGTCTAATTTTATTCTAATAATCCTACGTAAAAATAACAACCAACATAGACGTATCAAAGGTTCAGGAATTAGGAATTACGCATCAAGACTTGAATCGAAGATTCAGGAATTTGGGACAGGAGGAATGTATGACGAAAATTAAGAGGAACGAAAAGATAATGCTGGCAGTATGCGCGGGCGTGCTGTCGGTCGTGATGATCTTTCTCGGCATAACACAGAAGAATGTAGATGCGGAGGCCATTTCGACCTTGGTGACAAGGATACTGAAGGTCGGTAAAGCTGATGCCATCGTTATAACCGAGGATGACCACGCGATGCTAATAGATGCCGGAGAAGAGGATGACGGACAGGAAATCTCAGACTACATTACAAACCTAGGCATCAAGAGTATCGACACCATGATCATCACTCACTTTGATAAGGACCACGTGGGAGGTGCCGATACGGTTCTCGAAAACATTCCCGTTACCGAGGTTATCATCCCGGACTATGAGGGGACAGGCTCTGACTATACCGAATTTGTCCTGGCACTCGAGCAGTCGGTTAAGGATAACGACACTATCGTTACTAAGCTTACGAAGGACATGAATTTCGATTTTAGAGGCGCGGAGGTTTTGGTGGAGCCCCCTTCATCATATGAAATACCTGAAGGTGTAGTTGAGATGGATAATAACTTTTCTCTGATAACCACGATTACTCACGGAGAAAATACGATGATCTTCATGGGAGATGCGGAGAAGCAGCTTACACGCGAATGGCTTAAAAAGAAAGCTGACAGGGACTGCGACTTCCTAAAGATTCCGCATCATGGAGTTTTCAACCTTGCGCTCAATGAACTCTTTGCTGCAACAAAACCGACATGCGCCGCTATCTGCACCTCAGACAAAAACCCCGCTGACAACAAGGTTCTGGAATATCTTAAAACACACCGGACTCAGGTTTTCGAAACAAGGAATGGAGATATAACGATTACGAGTGACGGCAGCAAGCTTAAGGTATCTCAGAGCACTATATGACGAACAAAGAGGAGACAATCGGAAAGGAGTAGTTCATGGCACAAACGGTTTTTAACAGAGTAGAAAAGAAATACATAATGTCAAGGAGCATCTACGACAATCTCAGAGTTGCCCTTTCCCCATTCATGGAGGAGGACGAATACGGAGAGCATACTATTTGCAACATTTATTACGACACACCGGACTCGCTTCTCATAAGAAGATCTATCGAAAAACCGGTCTATAAGGAAAAGCTGAGACTGAGAAGTTATGGCATCCCATCGCTTGATTCGAAGGTGTTTCTGGAGGTCAAGAAGAAATACAAGAAGGTTGTGAACAAGAGGAGAATACAGCTTTCTCTTAAGGAGGCCTATGATTATCTGGATAATGGGATTAGGCCGAGCAAGGACTCGCAAATTCTAAGAGAACTCGACTTCTTTCTGAAAAGGTACGACCTTCAGAGGGGCCTCTATCTGGCATATGACAGAATCGCGCTCTTTGGAAAAGAGGATAACGACTTCAGAGTGACCTTTGATGCAAGAATAAGAAGTCGAAAGACGGAGATGGGCCTGGAATGCGGCGATCACGGAAGTCTATTAATCCCTGACGGTTATTACCTTATGGAAAGCAAGGTCATGGGAAGTACACCTCTTTGGTTTACAAAGATACTTTCGGACCTTCAGATATATCCCGCCTCATTTTCGAAGTACGGCAATTTCTATAAACGCGATATGGGCGCATTTGATTTTGATGGTTTTATGTTACACAGAGAAGAGAATTGGAACAATAGGAGGAACGTGGCATGTTAGGTAGTGTTTTCAATACGGCAACTTTCAATATGGTAAGTGTGGTTCTGGCGCTTGGAACGGCGCTCCTTGTAGGTCTCATCATATCGATTATTTTTAAACATACCGATACCAGCGGAAGCAACCTTTCGGTTGTTCTGGCGATATTGCCGCTTCTGGTTGCATCGGTAATCATGATAGTAAACGGAAACCTGGGTACATCCGTCGCCGTTCTCGGCGCATTCGGTCTCGTGAGATTCCGCAGCGCTCCGGGCACCGCAAGAGAAATCGCCTTCATATTTTTCGAGATGGCGGTTGGCCTCGCAATAGGTATGGGATTCCTCACACTGGGAGTATTTATAACCGCAATAGTCCTGGCATCTCTTTTCTTACTGGACAAAATCGGCTTCGGCGAGAACGGCTCAACAGAAAGAGACCTCAGGGTTACAATCCCTGAGGACCTCAGTTACAACGGAATCTTTGATGACCTCTTTCTTCAGTATACAAGCAAGTCCAAGCTACGCACAGTCAAAACCACAAACATGGGAACCATGTACGAGCTTACTTATAGAGTGGTAATGAGGGAACCAGGTTTCGACAAGGAACTAATCGACGCGATTAGATGCAGAAACGGAAATCTGTCGATCTCCCTCGGGCTGGTTCAGAAGGAAAAGAACGAGCTATAATTCCTTTACGAAGACGCCGTCATTTCCGGTAAAGCCCATCTTGTTCAGATAATCCATGTGGTGCTCCGTGGGGCCGCTATAGCGCAGACTTTTTATCCCCTCACTTTTGAGTTTGCCCATGAGGAAGGTTCCTATCGAGAAGTCCCTGTATTCGGGAAGAGTATAATCGAGAATCAAATCGAAATTGCCGTCGGAACTTTCCTTTCCTATGGTAAGTCCCGCGGGCGCACCGTTACAAGTAACCATATAGCACTTTTCATCTTCCGAAATATCGGGGATCTTGATGCCGGGAAAGCAAGCTTCTATATCGCTTTCCTGTCTATCAAGAAAATACTTCAGATATTTGTCGCCGGAGCTTAGTTTTACCATTTCGTATTCTTTCCCCGTCGCCCTCATCTTCCAGAGGAAGTGCAGGTTAATTAACACCAGGCAGAAATTCATGATTGCTGTCGGGTACGAATGTATGATAAGTGCATAAATCATGAAGATAAAGCTGCCGATGGTATTAACTATCCTCAGCTTGAACACTGAGGTCATTAGGAATGAGACCAGCACTAAGGCTGATCCCACATATCCTACAATTTCTATTATCATCGTTTTATCCATAATCACCTAACCCATTTATACAGCTTCTCTATTTGATATTTGACCGCTCGCCGATCGAATACCATATTCACCATTAATCGCGAACCGACGACATTTTCTATTTACCGTAGTTTGCTTCAAATTCCTTTAAGAATCCGACAAGTGCTTCGGCACCTTCCTTCGGCATTGCGTTGTAGACGCTGGCGCGGAGTCCGCCGACACTCTTGTGGCCCTTCAGGTTATCGTAGCCTGCCGCCTTTGTTGCCTTGACGACCTCTGCATCCAGTTCCGCACTTTCCGTAACGAACGGTATGTTCATGAGCGAGCGGAATTCAGGTTCGACGGTTCCCTTAAACATTTCTGATGAATCAAGGAAATCGTAGATTACTTTCGCCTTCTCTACGTTAATTTTGTGCATGGCTTCGAGTCCACCGATGCTCTTTAGATATTTGAACACCTTTCCGCAGCAATAGATTGCCCAGCAGTTTGGAGTATTGTACATGGAGCCGTTATCTCTCTGGATGTCGTAGCGCATGTAGATTGGCATCTTTGGATCGAGATCCTCACGAATCAAATCCTTTCTGATGATTGCAACTACCATACCTGCAGGACCAACGTTCTTCTGAACTCCCGCATAAATCATTCCGTAATCGGAAACATTGCAGGGCTGAGAGAGGAACATTGAGCTTTGATCGGAGACGAGGATATGTCCCTTTGTGTTCGGAAGCGTCTGCCAGGTTACACCGTGTATGGTCTCGTTTTCACAGATATATACATAGTCAGCATCCTCCGGAATATCGAGGTCGGAGCAGTCAGGTATATAGCTGTAGTTTTTGTCCGCGGACGATGCCGCAACTATTACTTCACCGTATTTCTTGGCTTCCTGAATCGCCTTCTTTGACCATGCGCCCGTCTCTATGTAAACTGCCTTTCCATTCTTCATGAGGTTCCACGGAATCGCTGCAAATTGAAGCGTTGCGCCGCCCTGAATGAAGAGGACCTCATAATTATCGGGAATGTTCATGAGTTCTCTTAGGTCGGCCTCCGCCTCATCAACTATCTGCTGAAAGACCGCAGAGCGATGTGACATTTCCATTACACTCATGCCACTTCCCCTGTAATTAAGCATCTCGTCTCTTATTTCTTCAAGCACCGGCTCCGGCATCATTGCGGGACCGGCGGAAAAATTATATACTCTATCGTATTTCATTCTATTCTACCTCCGCCTTGCTATTATACCTCAAAATCGGATTTCTTGCAGCGCCAACTTCATCGGGTCTTCCGATTATAGTATGATGCGGTGAATTCAATAGGTATTCCGGATCAGTCTTTCCTCTTTCGTATACTGCCTTGAATACATCTGCCGCCCAGTCAAGAGTTTCCTTGCTCTCAGTTTCTGTTGGTTCAAGCATTAGAGCTTCGTGAACTATGAGCGGGAAATACATTGTAGGTGGATGCATTCCGTAGTCGATTAGAGACTTGGCTACATCAAGTGCGGATACACCGGTTTCCTTCTTATACTCCGAAAGATCAAGAACGAATTCGTGCATGCATATTCTGTCAAAGGCGAGGTCGAATGTTCCCTGGATTTTTCTCATTAAATAGTTAGCGTTCAAAACCGCATTCTCAGCAGCTTCAGGAATGCCCTCTCTTCCAAGAGACATTATATAGGTGAGGGCTCTTACTACGACGAGGAAGTTTCCGTTAAATGATCTGACCTGAATATGATGTTCGTCACCCTCTTCGAGAAGCGCTGACTTTGGTAAGAATTCCGCGAGAAATTCCTTGCAACCAACGGCTCCTGCACCGGGGCCGCCACCACCGTGAGGTGTTGCGAAGGTCTTATGAAGGTTCATGTGAATGCAATCAAAGCCCATATCTCCCGGACGCACAACTCCCATGATTGCATTTAGATTTGCTCCATCGTAATAGCAAAGTCCGCCTGCCTCGTGGACCAACCTTGTTATCTCCAAAATGTTTTCATCAAAGATTCCAACGGTGTTCGGATTGGTCAGCATCAAGCCTGCGATGTCGGGGCCGAGCACTGCCTTAAGCGCATCCAAATCAACGCATCCGTCTTCACTCGAAGCGATGTTTACAACTTCATATCCGCACATGGCGGCTGTCGCAGGATTTGTTCCATGCGCAGAATCAGGTACTATGATCTTGGTTCTGGCAGTGTCCCCACGTTTTTCATGGTACTGCTTAATCAAAAGAACTCCGGTGAACTCACCGTGTGCACCTGCTGCCGGCTGGAATGTCATCGCATCCATTCCTGAAATCTCAGAAAGATATTTCGATGCTGTCTCAAGGACTTCCTGACACCCCTCCGTTGCTTCCTTTGGTGCCAGCGGATGAATTCCGGAAAAAGACTCGAGTCCTGCCATATCTTCATCAACCCTGGGATTGTACTTCATTGTACAAGAACCCAGCGGATAGAATCCGCAGTTTACGCCGTGTACATTATGGTTTAGTTCCGTATAATGTCTGACGACATCGACTTCGCTCATTTCGGGAAGTGCCGGAGAAGTTTCTCTCATGAATTCCGCAGGAAGGTTAGCATAATCAACATCGCATTTTCCTATTACGTCTATCTTTTTTCCCGGTGTGCTTTTTTCAAATATCAGTTTCATTTTGAAAGCACCTCCTTCACTGTCTCCACTGCTCTATCCATCTCTTCCTTAGAGACTTTTTCAGTGGCGCACCAAAGTATGGCGTTTATAGATCCATTTTGGATAGTAATCGGTAGCCCACCCAATATGCCGTTATCGGAAAGTGCTTTAAGTACTTCCTTACTCGCGTCGGAATTCTCCGTACTTCCGAATGTTGTCACGAATTCATTGAAGAAGGTACCTTTGTACGCAAGTTCCAATCCCGGAATCTCTGAAAGCTTATTCGCGAGGTAATGAGCCTTGGCCATGCTTTGGTTCGCAACCTCCTTCAGTCCTTCCGGTCCCATGACCGATAAATAGACAGCAGCCGTAAGCGCGCAAAGTGCTTCGTTTGAGCAGATATTGCTGCTTGCTTTTTCTCTTCTTATGTGCTGCTCTCTCGCCTGAAGTGATAGAACAAAGGCACGGTTCCCATCATGGTCCGTCGTCTGGCCGACGATTCTACCGGGTAATTTTCTCATGTGCTTTGATGTTGTCGCCATGAATCCAAGGTACGGACCGCCGTATCCCAGCGGAAGACCGAGCGGCTGTCCTTCGCCTACAGCAACATCAGCGCCGCATTCTTTAGGAGTCTTTAGCAGTCCCAAGGAAATAGGGTTTACTCCCATGATGTACATCGCCCCTGCCTCATGAACAAGGCTTCCTGCAGCCGTAGCATCTTCAATTTGGCCGAAGAAGTTTGGCTGCTGCAGATAGAACGACGCAACACTTTCAGTCAGCATCTCTTTAAGTGCATCAAGATCCGTCTTGCCGTCTTTGACGGGGACAATTTTTAATTCGTCCCCTGTGCCGTAGCAGTATGTGCGAACCGTATTTATGACATCGGGATTTGCTGCTCCGGATATCAAAGTGATTTTACGCTTTCTGTCCCTGCACATAGCTGCTGCTTCGGCGGCTGCACTCGCTCCGTCGTAGACGGAAGCATTCGAAACATCCATTCCGGTCAGTTCACAAATCATCGTCTGATACTCGAAGATGGATTGAAGCACGCCTTGGCTCATTTCAGCCTGATAGGGCGTATACGCTGTCAAGAATTCTTCCTTCGCCGGAATCGATTTTACAACGGCAGGTATATAGTGGTCGTAAGCGCCTGCACCTCTAAGAATAGTTTTGTACACCTTGTTCTTGGATGCAATTTTGCTCATTTCTCTGACCACTTCCAATTCGCTCATCCCGCTCGGGATATTTAGGGCGTGGTCAAGAAGCATGCCCTTCGGCACGTCTTGATATAGCTCCCGGTAATCAGAGACTCCGACGGTGCGGAGCATTTCCTCTCTTTGCTCGGGAGTGGAAGGTACGTAGCTCATAATGTCCTCCGTGTTTACTGTTCTTCTTTACAAAAAGCCTCGTAAGCTTCGGCGTCAAGTAGTTCTTCTGTATCCGCAATCTCTTCAACTTTGATGAGCCATGCGCCGTACGGGTCCTCGTTTAGAAGTTCCGGTGAATCCAAGAGATCCTCGTTGATTTCTACAACGGTTCCGGTTACTGGGCTGATTAGGTCACTGACAGCTTTGACGGATTCAACGTCACCAAAAGCTTCCTCTGATGTTACATCGTCGCCTACCTCCGGAAGATTTACGAAGACCACGTCACCGAGTGCATCCTGAGCAAAATCGGAAATGCCGATAACAGCGGTTTCACCGTCCATCTTCACCCATTCATGAGATTTGCTGTACTTAAGTTCTGTTGGAAAATTCATTTCGTCCTCCTTTATGATAAAACTTATCTTGTTTATAATTGACTTATAATTGACTCCTGATTTTTAGAATCCGATTTTTCCCGCAAAGGATTCAAGTGCATCGCCAAACTCCTTGTCGCTGAAGCAATATTTCATTTCAGTATATTCGCTTCTCATTTTGGAAATATCCTCGGAGATGTCTTTGTTCCTTAAAATGCAGTCTGCCATGAGTTCTGCAAGCTTTTCGAATTCGGATGTACCGAAGCCGAATCTTGTCATTTCTTCAACGCCGATTCTTAGAGCACCGGAGGCTGTGAAGCCTTCCTCTTCCGGTGTCGCCTGATAGTTCACTATCACGTTGTTTCTCTCCAGGCGATTTGCGATTTCCGCACCATCGCCGTAACCAACGGATACAAGAACCTGATGGGTCTCAGTATAATCGATCGCAGGATCGCCGTAGACATCAAGGCCCGCAGCCTTAAGTGACTTGGCGAAGCTCTTCGCATTTTCTACAACCGCTTTCTGATAGTCGTTCTTGAAGTGGTTCATCTCGTAGGCTGCCATGAGAAGTCCAAGCTGGGTTCCAAGGTGATGGTTGGAGACACTTCCGGGGAATGCTCTCGTTTCGATTGTCTGCCAAAGACCATACTTTAGTTCATCCTCTTTGTAGTTCACCGCAACCACACCTCTCTGTGGGCCGAAGAATGTCTTGTGAGTAGAACCTGTTACTATCTCTGCCCCCTCTTCAAACGGCTTCTGGAAGTAATCGCCGACTAAGCCCAGGACATGTGCCATGTCATACATAATTGTGGTTTCAAGGCCCATTTCGTCAACGAATTTACGGATTTCAGCCACGGGTTCCTTGTGAATCACCATGCTCTTTCCGAATATGATGAATTCAGGTCTATATTTTTCTATGACTTTCTTGGTTTCCTCAACGTCGATTTTAAACGGATTCTCTTTAAGAACGGGGAAGTTCACAACTGCGCTCTTTTCCGTCACAGGATCAACGGCTACATAGTCGTGAAGTGCGCCCATCGGCTGTGCAGATAGGTGTCCGCCTTTGATGATGTGATTGTTCAGGATGTATCCGAGCCTCTTTGGAGTATTCTTTCTATCCAGTCTGTTCTTCCAATCCATAAGTGCCGAGAATGCGCACATATTTGACATCTGTCCGCTGATTACTCTCGTTTCAACTTCCGTGCACTCAAAGTATTTCTTCATTTCTTCCACTGCCAGGTGCTCGACCTCGTCGATGAAGCCGGTTCCCTGATAATAGAAAATGTCTTTGTCGTAGAATGATTTTACCTTTTTATGCTCGGCATACCTGCATGAAGGATCGCTGGCGCAAAGCATCTGAACGGCTCTGCTTGGTGTGTTCTCCGACGGAATCAGGTTTATGCAATTCTTTTGACGCCAAATATGATTTTCCTCCGCCTTCTTTAGAAGGTTGATGGCTTTTTCAAGATTTGAACCCTTGGGTTCCTCCTTCTCCTTGAGTTCGTGTCCATAGATGATAGGTCTTGCATATGGCGGAGCAAGAGAATCGAGGTGCTTCTCGGGAATCACTGCTTTAAGGCGCTTTCCTCTGACATCGACCTCAACCTCGTCATCCTCGAGTACGTCGCTGGAAATGTATGCGAGGCCAATCGCTCTCTTCGCCGAGTCTTCCTTGATGATGGTTTCGAGGCCTTCGCCTTCGGACTCAAAATACGGAACCATGGTTCCGCTGGTTACCCAGCCTATCTGCTCTTCGCCTCTGAACACAGGCATCCCGGCCCTCATGACTCCTCTATCTATGAGAGTTATAGGCTTGATGCTCTTTGGTAAATCGGCGATGAGCGAATAATCTCTGTTCATGATTTTCTTAAACGCATCGCTTTGCTTTTCCAGTGCGCTGCGGCCCACATAGTCGCCCTTGCTGTCGGAGAAGCTTACCGCAAACTTGGCTAAAGGAATCGCAAAAATCGGGATATTGTTTCCATCCGGATCTTGTCCAAGCTCATGACCATAGAGTGGCATGCCGGATTCAAGTCTCAGGGTATCGCGCGCGCCGAGGCCTGCCGGCTTTGCTCCCAAATCCATAAGCCTGTTCCAGAGCCAAGTGACGTCTTCAGACTTCACATATACTTCGTATCCGATGGGTTCTCCCGTATAACCTGTCTTTGCGATGTAGGCTTCGTGTCCTTCGAGCGACAGAATGTTAAGTGCATTCTTTACCGGCTCGGTTATATGCTCCTCGCCCGAGAGAGTCATGAGGAGCTCCTTGCTCTTTGGTCCCTGAACCGCAACAGCTGCCCATTCGGAGGATATATTCTTCATGGTGCAATCAAAATCTTTGATGTACTTCTCCAGATGCGCGATGTCCTTGTCTGTGTTTGAAGCGTTGACGACCAACAAAAGATTATCTTCTTCGAAGCGATAGAGATAGGCGTCATCGACTGCACTACCGTCTTCGTCAGGGATTATGGCGTATTGTGCCATGTTTTCATCAAGACCGCCAACGTTGCTCGTAAGCACATGCTGGAGGAATGCGACTCGATCCTTCCCCTCTATGAGGAGTCTTCCCATATGGGATACATCGAACAACGAGCAAAAACTTCTGGTATAAAGATGCTCTGCTACGATGCCCGATGGGTATTGAACAGGCATTTCCCATCCACCAAAGTCCACCATTGTGGCTCCCAAACTTACATGCTGGTCGTAAAGTTGTGTGCGTTTTAGATTGTCCATGAATTGTTCCTTTCAATTGTTCCTTTTCTAATAAAAAACGAAGGCAAAAAGACTCCTAAAAGTCTATTGCCTCCGTCATAACCTGAGAGATTCTCCACAGTTGGCTTTGCTAAACTGCCATCTGCGGGTTGCACCTTTGGTGTACGGTCAAAGCCGCACTTTCCGAAGTATCGTCCTGACCCGATCCTTTTGCCTGAGAGTTTTTGCATTCACCTTCGGCGCCACCATGTATTTGTAAAGCTATCGTTCATACAAACCAAGCGGTCTCTCTCGGGTCATTCATCCGATATATTTAGTTTTAAAGCCCCTTCAGTTTATCACCCACACCTTCATGTTGTCAATTATGTGTTAGTCTTATATTTTTACGTGATTTCTTGCGGCTATGCTTGGGGCCGGAAGCCGCTATTTGTTAGTGGGTGCCTTGTTCTTTAGGAAGAGTTCGCGACAGCCGGGACAGTGATGAGGAATGATGAACGGCTTTTCGCCCACACGTCCCATCGTCACATTCGCCCTATCAAAGCCGTCAAGTATTTCCTTGTTGCCAAAACGACCATTGCCACCACTTTTTGAGATGTAGTACGGCAGCTTCTGCCCGCACTTTGGGCAAGTCCATTTCTTTTTTAGGATTCGGCTTTCGCGAATAAGACAAACAACGAATACAATAAAGCAGAGCGTTATGAATATAACCAAGAACGTACCAAGCTTTGTGAAGTTAAACCCTCCTTGGACATCTTTGCCCATGAAACTTCCAAGCAAATAGTCCGCAGCCAGGGCAATAAGAAATGCAAAGAGTGAATACTTCCACATCTTGGAGTTGCTTTCGTATTTTTGCATAACTTTAATCAGTTCTTCTGAATTGATGTCGTCCTCGGTTATGTTTATTAATCCGTAGTCGTTTATGTTCGCCATTACGTTTCCTTTTTATATTGCGCTTTTATCCAAGCATCATGCCGCCATCAACCAGAATATTGGATCCGTTGATGTAGGATGCTTCGTCTGTACATAGGAAGTATACCACATTTGCGATCTCTTGTGGTTCTGCAGGTCTTCCCATGGGTCCAAGTGTAACTTCGCCCTTGCCGAATTGTTCGGCATAGTCGACGAGCGAATTCTTGAACATATTGGTATTTACCCATCCCGGTGAGATGGAATTTGCGCGGACACCGTACTGACCATATTCGTTGGCTACGTTCTTTGTCATTCCGATTACTGCCCATTTGCTGGAGCCGTATCCGATCTCATAAGTATAGCCGGTCATTCCGGATACGGAACCAAAGTTTACGATGGCGCCGCTGCCCTGCTCTCTCATGATTGGAAGAGCATACATCATTGTAAGGAATGGTCCGAATACGTTTATCTCGTAAATTTTTCTGAAATTATCAAAGCCATATTCCTCGGTCGTATTATATTTGCCAAGTACTCCGGCGATATTTACAAGTGCATCGATCCTGCCACATTTCTCTTTGATGGCTTCAATCGTGCTCTTTACCTGATCTTCGCTGCTGATATTGAGCACATACCAGCTGACACGACTTTCGTCATAGCCTTCTTTTTCGATAAGTGCCTTTAGCGGTTCTTCTGCAATATCCAGCATTGCGATATCATAACCATTGTCATAGAACTTTCTAATTACTCTGGTTCCTATTCCGCCGGTTGCCCCAGTAATTACTGCCACTTTACGCTCACTCATTTTTTACCTCCCAAATTAGTCCTAATATTGTTTACACTTCTCAATTTGATTATTTCATCTTGATCGTTGCAAGGCCAACGTATCATTATCCGCGTGCGATGATTTCATCCATGATGGCTGCCGCGTCCTCGCAATAGAGTCCGCATTTGTCCCAAGTGTCCTCTTGGCTGACGCGATTCGGATCGGCGCCATCATAGCCGTTCAGCAAATCTCTGCAAAGTACGGATCCATGCTTTTCGATGAATCTCGCTTGCAATTCCCTGACATTGTCAGCTTGAATCTGATCGACGTCCTCTGCATATTCCGTGAATCCATACTTGAGGCTGAGGCCCATAATAGCCGCACTTATCGCTCCGCAGGTGTCGCCGTGGTTGCATCCGCCACCGTGTCCGGATGTAAGCTTAACCATAAAGTCTCTATCCAAACCAAACTCTTCCGCAATATGTTCAGCAACCACTTGTGAACAATGATATCCCTGTTCCATCATTTCGTTTGCTCTTGCTTCTGTTAATTTTGTCATCAGGCACCTCTCTTCATTTTGACTAATAGCTCTTACTCGAAATTATATGCCGTTACGATCGGTCTTCTATTTTCAGTCTTATCTCTAAAGTATTCGTAATAGCTGATTCCAAGGAAGCCTCCGCTGATATTTACCACATTGTCAAAGCCGCTTCCCAAGAGATATCTAACTGCATAATAGCTTCTTTGTCCGGATCTGCAGTGGACGTAGACCGGCCTGTCCTTCGGTATCTCTTTCATCCTGGACCAAAGCGTCGAAAGCGGAATATTGGTCGAGCCCTTGATGTGACCCTCTTCGTATTCGCCGACTTCTCTTACATCGAGGATGAATGCCTTCTTCTTAACGAGCTCGCGAACCTCGCTCACGTGAACCTGCTTGAAGTTATCGTAGAGGACATTCAGTCCGACGAGCGCAGCCAGGTTCACTATATCCTTGGCGGTTCCGTAGACCGGTGAATAACAAAGTTCGAGTTCCTTTAGATCCTCCAGAGTTCCGCCCATGGTTATCATGGCGGCGATTACGTCGGCTCTCTTTACCGCCTCGCCACGGCTTATCGCCTGAGCGCCCAGGATCTTGCCGGTCGGTACTTCGAAGACCAATTTGAATGCGACGTAATTGCTTCCCGGCAAAACGCCGACATGGTCGTTCGGATAAAGGAGCACGGAATCAAAGGAATAGCCCGCGTCCTTTGCTGCTCGTTCATTAAGTCCTGTCGATGCCGCATTGAATCCGAAGACCTTGAGGCAGGACGATCCGATATAGCCCTTGTTTGTATTGTGGATGCCATACATGTGATCCGCTGCCTGGCGAGCCTGTCTCTGCGCAGGTCCTGCAAGCGCGAGCTTGCCCGGCTTGTGTGCCAGTGCATTGTATATCTCTACTGCATCACCGACCGCATAGATGTCCGGATCGGATGTTTGGTAATTGTGATTTACCTTGATGCAGCCTGTCGTTCCGATTTCGAGACCGGCTTCTCTGGCGAGCTTAGTTTCGGGAGCAACGCCTACCGCCATCACGACGATATCTGCAGGGATCTTTATCATGCCCGCGGATGCTGCCTTGGTTTTCGCTGTTGCTTTCGCGGCCTTTGCTGCCGGCTTTGCTGTCTGGGAGGCAGAGCTCTCTGCCACCACATAGCTCTTTCCGATTTCCTTTACCGTACTTCCGAGATAAAGATTGACGCCGTTATCCATGAGTTCTTTCTGCAGAATCTGGACCATGTCTTCATCAAAGGGCGCGAGTATCTGCGGAAGACCTTCTATCAAGTTGACGTTCTTTCCACTCTCTCTGATGTTTTCCGCCACTTCGATTCCGATGAATCCACCGCCGACAACAGCGACATTCTCTATCCCCTCAAAGTCGATGTGCGCCTTCAGTTTCTCGATGTCTTCTACGTTTCTGACCGTAAAGACATTAGGCGAATCTATACCTTTGATGCTCTTTGGAAGGATCGGATTGGCACCGGGCGCAAGCATCAGTTTGTCGTATTTGACCTTTCTTCTTTTTCCGGTCTTCAGATTTTTGACTGTTACGGTCTTTGCTTTTCTGTCAATTTCCGTAACCTCACTCTTGGTATGAACATCTATATTGTGGCGAAGTCTGAAGTCTTCGGGGTCCATCAAAATCAGGTCCTCCGAACTCTCGACTATATCCGAGAGTCTGTAAGGAAGAGCGCAATTAGAAAAAGAAACGTCACGTCCTCTCTCGAATAAAACTATCTCCGCGCTCGGATCGAGTCTCCTGACTCTTGCCGCCGTCGATGCTCCTCCGGTCACTCCGCCTATTACTACTAATTTCACGTCTACCACCTCCGTGTATGCGTTTTGATTATCAGCATGTTGCATTAAATTCTATTTACGTACTCCGCGGTCGAGCTTGTCGAATTCGGCTCTGATCTCTGCGAGGAATTCCGGATCGGTCAGCACATCTTCACCTGTTGCAACAAAGGCCTTTGCGATGGTGAACATATTGTCATAACCGTATTCCGAATCTGCACCCGCGCAGAGCTCCGGTGTATGAAGCGGTACGTTCGGATCTCCGACAACATCGAACCACTGATGAACGCATGGGCATCTGTAGCTGACGTTTCCGATATCCGAGGATCCGGTGTTTTCTCTCTTCTTAAGTTCATCGGTGATACCGAAGTCATGAGTGTGCTTGACGCAACGCTCGGAAAGAACTTCGTTTGTGGCCAGGTTGTCGTAGAAGCCTTCGAAGTTCGTAATCTTGAGATCGGCTCCCGTTGCAAGTGCGGCAGCTCTGGCGCAGTTCTTTACTCTCTCGCTGAATTCCAAACAGTATTTGGAGTCCTCCGCGCGAATATAGAACTCGCAGCTCGCGTATTCCGGAACGATGTTCGCTGCCTGACCACCATCTCTGATGATTCCGTGGACTCTGGCTGTCTGTACCGTGTGCTGACGAAGAGCATCTATGTTTCTGAATGTCAGGAGCACCGCATTGAGCGCGTTTATTCCGAGTTCCGGACTGGCTGCTGCATGCGAAGCCTTGCCGAAGAATTCGAACTTCTGTGAATCTATAGCCATCATATTGCTGCTTCTTGCGTGGATTCCTGCTGGATGTCCCATGATTGCAACCGCCAGGTCATCATAGTAACCGGCTTCCGCCATCGCGCATTTTCCGCCCATCGTTTCCTCTGCAGGAGCGCCGATAACTCTGACCTCTCCGCCATATTCATCGATAGCTTCCTTGATCGCGATTGCGCAGCAGCAAGCGAGAGTTCCGATCATATTGTGACCGCAGGCGTGACCCATTCCACGGAGAGCATCGTACTCCGCAAGGTATCCGATTACAGGTCCGGGCTTTGATCCCTTATAGCTCGCGATGAAAGCCGTCGGCATGTCGCACTGCCCTTGCTCTACACTGAAGCCGTGCTTCTTCATTAGATTCGTTAAGAGTTCAACCGAGTGAAACTCCTCGTTTCCGAGTTCGGGGTTCTCGTGAATCTCGTGGGCGATTGCCTGAATCTCTTCTCTTAGCTCGTCAACTCTTACAGCGATTTCTCTCATAAAGCAGTCCTCCTTTTCTCTATACGCGTCCTAAAATCTCTACCTTTGCTCCGGAGATTCTCTCCATCGTTTCCTTGATTTCATCTAGCTGTTCATCCGACGGTGGTTTGAATTCCAGTGGCGTTCCGCCGATATGTCTCTTCTTGGACACTCCCAAAATATGATAGGCGAGAAGCGTCACTCTCTTGATTCCGAGTTCCTTGTATAGCTCGGCTGTTCGGCGGATCAAATCCTCATCATCGTTAACTCCATGAATCAGCGGCATCCTCATGAGTATCTTTGGCGCGGTTACAGGATCCGCCGCAAGCATCCTCAGATTCTCCAGAATCAAATCGTTAGCGACTCCCGTATATTCCTCGTGAAGCTCCGGATCCAGCGCCTTCATGTCATAGAGTATGTCCGTAACATTGTCGTGCGAGGCCAGGCGCTTAAGCGTCGCACCATCGCCATAGCCCGATGTATCGAGGCATACGTTTATGCCTTCTCCTGCGGCAAGTTCGATCAGTTTTTCGGCAAAGCCCGGCTGCGCCAGCATTTCGCCGCCGCTTATAGTCATACCGCCCTCGGTATTGAGATAAAAGTCCTTGTCCTGGGCGACCTTCTTCATGACCTCCTCCGGGGTCATTTCTTTGGCCACTCTCCTCAAAGCATTTGCAGTGCAGCCATCGACGCATTTAAAGCATCTGTCGCATTTGTCTCTGTCTATAGCTATTCGTACTTTTTTCTCTGCGCCTTCTTTTCTCTTGTCTACTGTTTCTTCATTCTTAGCAGCATCCTCGCTGTCGGCTTTGCTGTCGTCCTCTACTTCCTCAAAAAAAATTGCATCCTGTGGGCATACGGAAATACAGTAGCCACACTTGATGCAGTTGTTCGGCATTTGAATCAATTCCTGTTCAAAGCTAATGAGTTCCGGGTTGTGGCACCATGCACAGTTAAGCGGGCAGCCCTTCAAGAAGACCGTCGTCCTGATTCCCGGACCGTCTTCCGTAGAGAACTTCTGTATTCCTCCTACCAGTGCTGTCATTCTTTCTGTCATCAACCCACCTCGTTATTAATAAGACTTAATAAAATTATACTTTGCCTTCGGTATTTTTTCTACTTAGAATACAGCCCGACCGAAGAGATTTTTCCGGTCGGGCTATCATGCTTTTTCTATGGCATTTGTTTATGCTTCAGCAGCATTGCTGAAATGCGTTGTTCTGTAGATGATTGTGTCCTGAGCGGATTTATCAAGCTCTGTGAAGTAAGCCATGTAACCGGCAACACGCACCATGAGTCCGCGATATTTCTCAGGATTCTTTTGTGCAGCCTTCAGAGTCTTGTCGTCAACTACGTTGATCTGGATATGCTCACCACCGTGCTTGAAGTAGGTCTTGATGACGCCCTCGATGCTCTCCAGACCCTTCTCGCCTTCGACTCCCTTAGGATCGAAACGAAGGTTAAAGAGTGCTCCATCGTGGAAGTTCTCCTGACCCATCGATGCTACGGACTTAACCGTCGCAGTAGGTCCACTGACATCACGTCCCATCATCGGCGATGCGTTGTCACAGAGCGGTTCACCCTTCAGTCTTCCGTCAGGTGTAGCTCCGGTTACCAAGCCGTGAGATACGTTTACCGTCTGTGAATGTACGTTGAAGGAATACTTTCCGCCTCTTGCGTCCGGCCATTCCTGTACGTTCTCTGCAATGAACTGCATCATCTCGCGATAGATTCCATCGACATGCTCATCGTCATTTCCGAACTTGGCAGGCTTGTTAAGGAGAAGCTGACGCATTCTCTCTTCACCTTCGAAGTTCTTGTCGAGTGCACTGATGAGTTCGTCCATCGTGATATCTTTGTCCTCGAATACGCACTTCTCGATTGCTGCGATGGAGTCTGCAAGGTTTGCAGCACCTGTGATGTAGAGACCTGCTGTAGTATACTTGGCTCCGCCGTGCTGAACGGAACGGCCGCTCTCTACGCAACCCTTGGTTACCATGCCCGCGAATATTACCGGGAATCTGGTCATGTGCATGCTCTGCATTACATTGTATCCGTCACAGATCATTCTATAGAAGTGAAGGATCTGTTTCTTAACTGCTTCCTTGACATCCTCGATGCTCTTGAAGTCCCTCGGATCTCCTGTCTGAAGTCCCATGAGCTTTCCTGTATCAGGATCGACTCCGTTATGGAGAACGAAGTTAATCATCTTGGCCATGTTGACGTAGCCGGCATCAGGAGAGCCGTCGGTTGCTCCACCACCAGGACCCGGCTGGATGCATCCTACGATGGTCCAGTCTCTGGCTTCTTCTATCGAGCAGCCCTTTCCGAGAGCCATCTTGATGGCAGCGTTGTCGTTAAAGAATCCCGGGTTCGCCTGTCCGTCCTGGATCATTTCGCAGCCCTTTCTGATCAGAGCTTCCGGTGTTCCATCAAAGACACGGACTGCCATAACCGGCTGAGTTGTCTTTAGCTGATTTGCAGCCTCGAGGCATACGTAGGAGAGTTCGTTGGTTGCGTCCTTGCCGTCCGGTGTTTGGCCACCTACGACGAGGATTTCCCACATTGGATATCCTGCAAAGGATGTCGCATACCAGCGGTCTCTAACTTCGAATACTTCGCATGCCTTCAGGTAGAAACATTCGAGCATTTCGAGAGCTTCTTCCTCTGTTATATTCTTTTCGTCGATTACATCCTTCTTGTAGAATGGATACATATACTGATCAAAACGACCAAAGCCGTTAGCTGTCGTACATACTTCGATGTGGAAGTATACGTGAGCAAACCATACCATCTGGAGAGCCTGCTGGAATGTCTGCGGCGGATTTTCAGGAACTACGCGGCAGTTCTCTGCAATCTGAAGGAGCTCAGCCTTTCTCTTTTCGTCGGAGCATACAGATGCCTGACGTTCGGCTTCCTCTGCCATGCGATGTGCATAGGTGATAAGTCCCTGGCTCTGGATGATGCATGCCTGCCAAAAGTTCTTCTTCTCTTCGTCAAGCTGGCATGATGGCATCATGGCATCGATGTTCGCCTGGCACTCTTCCATATATCCCTTTAGACCAACAGTGAGAAGTTTCTCGTGGTCGCAAAGAGTTTCTCCGGATACACCGTTTGTCAGACCGATTGTGATGATGTCGTCATCCATGCATTCAACCGTATGCTTCGGCAGTGCTGCCTTTGCTATATCCTGCATGGCCTTTCCTTCCCAATACGGAAGGGTCTCCAAAATCTTCTCTCTGTCTTCCGGAGTGATGTTGTATGGGTCCTTGGTTCTCGTCGGGAATTCGTCGATGTCCGGAATGTAGAACTTGGTGCTAGACTGGAATTCTGGGAAGAGGCAAGCGCCCTTGTATGCGTTTGTTGCGGAACCAACGATGAGTTCATCATCAAAGATCATGGTGCTCATGTTCTCCATGACATAGTTGGTTACCTTGGCGCGGAAAATTGGAACTGCCTCGCCTGCAAATTTCTGGTATGCCTCTGTAGCAAGAACCAGTCTCTCAGCTGTAATGCTCGGTCTGGTGGTCAGGCATTTTTCCTTCATTCTTTCTATTCTCGGTGTAAGCATATCTGATCTCCTTCTATTTCTATTCAAAAGACTTTTTATCTAAATATTGGGCTATTTTTGCCTTAGAGCTTTCACAATGTCCGTAAACTCCGTAAAACTCTACCTTAAGTATAGTTTTTAGCGGATATTGAAACAATAATTAATTTGCTCTCAATTCGAATTTTTTTGCTAAAAAATTTCAGTAAACTATGGAAATTCAATGCTTTTCATGTTATTGTATATGTATGTTACAGAAAAAGATAACCTATTCCGACGATTTCCCTATCGTCATAAGGATGGCGACGGTTAAGAACGTCCCTCTCCACTATCATACTGACATCGAACTCGTCTATGTTATGGAAGGAGAGATTGCACTCACAAGCGGATACTGTAACTATACTCTTAAATCCGGCGACATCTTTGTTAATAACGGCAACGAGATTCATTCCCTTTCCTCGGAAGATCGGGACAATTTGGTTGCCATCATACAGATTAGCAATTCCTTTTTCACCAAGTATTTTCCGACGCTCGGAAAAAGCTTCTACCGAACATATTCCAACAAGGGCGAAAGACCGAGGCTCGATGAGCTCAGACGCATGTTACTTAGCATCATCCTCCACTACCAGGTGCGCAGTCTCAATTACAAGAATCAATGTATCTACGAAACTATCGACCTTATTAGGTATCTCTATACGTATTTCAATTTATTCACTATCGATGAGAAGATGGTTATATCTCTCAGCGAAGAGAATCCAATAATACTGGAGCGCCTTTCCAGAATCATCGGCTTTCTTTACGACAACTACCAAAGCAAGGTTACATTGGAAGATATTTCGAAGGAGGAACATCTCTCCATCTACTATCTTTCTCACCTGATTAAGGATTATACGGGAATGAGTTTCAGGGACTTCCTGTCTTTTGTTCGCGTGGAGCGTTCGGAAATCGAGTTGCTTGGATCGAATAAAAAGATTAGCCAAATCGCAAAAAACGTTGGATTCTCTACCACAGCATATTACAGAAAATTCTTCGAGCAGTGGTATGGGCACAGTCCGGAAAAGCACAGAGAATTAAACATAACCAAGGTTATAAGCCCTCACAATCAGGAAGTAATGGAAGACTATCCTCTGTCAAAGTCCATAAATCTCACTAAAAGCCTGATGTATGGCATCAATTCAGAGGCTGCCGCGGGCTTGGTCACTCGCGAAGAAAGAGACATCTACGTTAGCGCACAGGCGGAGCCAATCGGTAAACTTCCTTCGAAGATAATGACCTTTGTCAGCAAAGAGGACAGACAGTTTCTCGGCGATTCACTCGGCAGTATCTTGGAGCTTCTTTCAGCCGAAACAATAAACACCAGCTATCCGCTCCCATCAGATACTCCTATTTATGGTTGGGATACTATAGCCGGTGCCCTTTCAGTTGTCCAGGGGCCCTTCGGTGAGGACAGTCTCAGAGTTCCACTTAGAGACCAAGGTGATAGCTTCCCATTTTTGAAAGGTTGTAATGCGCTGCTGTTCTCCAATGGGGTTAGGAAGCCAATCTACTACTCGTATCTCTTTCTCTCTCTTGCAAGAGGCGGAGATATCATTTCACGGGGAGATAACCACATGGTGGTTAGAAAGGAATCCGACTCCTTTCCGACTTGCTATTATGTCCTTGGATTTAATCATGATGCCAGAATCGACAAACTGTGCATGATGTCGTCATCCGTATACGAGACCGCGGATTTGATTGAAGATTTTAGGGACAGACTGGATCTAACCGTAAACCTTAAGGTTCCTTCGAGAAAATACGCCATGATTAGATACTCCTTGAACGAAGAAAACAATCTCTTTCATTATCTTTCAGCGCTCGGCTTCCCCGGACAGAACGAAGGCACAACGAATAATGCCGGATTTAAGTCTGTATCAAAATACGTATCACTTCTAAACATAGGTCCTCAGTCGAGCATAGCCACTCTTGATGCTAAAGACTCCGGAGGCGTAATCTCCGTCAATTTCACCATAGAGGGCGCCGGGCTGGAGCTTGCCATTCTTTCCTCAGAATAGGATGAATGGCAAACTTCCTCGCATGTAAGTCATCTGAAGCGCACCTCTTTTTCCTATATATTTAAGCCTCCTTTGCATTAGTCATTACAAGAAAAAGCGACCCCGAATTTTAGGCGAGGTCGCTTTAGTAGTTTTATTTAATCGCGCTTCTAATATGGATTAATATCCGATCATCGTTGCAATGATGATGAAGATGCACTGCATTACAAACATTACAGCAAATAGCGGTAAGATGAATTTATACCATCTATCAAGTGGAATGTGAGCAATACCGCAGACGATAGCGCAGGATGCTGTCGGCCAAATCATGTTGGAGTAACCATCACCAAACTGGTATGCAAGTACTGCAACCTGTCTGGAGAGTCCTACTACGTCTGCAAGAGGTGCCATGATAGGCATGATAGCTGCAGCCTGTCCGGAACCGGATGGGATGAAGAAGTTGATCAGGTTCTGAACAACGAGCATCATGATACCTGTCAGCCATGCCGGCATTCCCTGCATCAGTGTACCGAATGCATGAACGATTGTGTCGATGATCATACCATCTGTGAGTACTACCTGGATAGCACGAGCAATACCTACAACTGCCATAGCCACTGCCATTTCCTTCATAGCATCCATCAGGTGTTCCTTGATCTGCTCAGGCTTGAATCCTGCGATAGCGGATACCACGAGAGCGGAGATGATGAATACAGCACTCATTTCGTTGATGTACCATCCAAGCTTCAGGGATCCAACTACGATGCAAGCAACTGTTACGATCATGGAGAGCAGGATGATTTTGTGCTTTCCTGTGAAAGGAATTTCTTCAGTTGTATCGAGTGCAAATCCGGAGAAGTCGCAGTCTGCAACATAGCTCTTTGATGGATCTGCTTTTACCTTTTTGGCATATCTCAGAACCAAGAGAGAGATTACTGCGCAGAATACTACGAAGATTATCCATCTTAGTCCAAGTCCGGAGAACATCGGAAGTTCAGAGATTGTCTGTGCTACACCGATTGTGAATGCGTTGGTTGTAGCAGATGCGAATCCGGTTGCTACGCCTACGTAGCACATTGCCACACCTACAAGCGGGTCATAGCCTAACGCCAGGGCGAAGGCTACAAAGACAGGTACAAGTCCATATACCGTCTCCATTTCACCATAGGTGGAACCTGCAAGAGCGAAGACTACAAACATGATTACGATGAACCATGGATTATCCTTCATCTTACTCTTCAGGATTCTCATAATACCTGCATTCAGCGCACCACTTTGCATTACGCTGTAAACCCAGAAGAATCCGAAGGATATCAAGAAGATTACGTTGGCAGCACCAACGAAGCCTCTCGGAATCGCAACGAACATCTGGAACGGATTTACGTGGACATTATCCACATAGTGGAAACTCTCAGGATCTACAAGATTGTAGCCGGTTTCCTCGTCCAAAACTCTGTCATACTCACCCGAAGGGATGATGTACGTCAGGATCATGGCCACTACTACGATGCAGAAAAGCAATATCGTAGTACTCGGTAAGCTAAAACCTTTTTTCTTTTCAGCCATACCTCTACTCCTTTCAATAAATTAGTCCTCGCCGTCCAAAAATAATTGCGGTTAGATTATAAAGACGGCATTATAATAAATCTACCAACTATAATTATGAGAATTTTCTATACAATTGTCAATAAATAATTCCTGTTTTTTTGCTGTTAAATATAATCAGTTTGCTTTTTGTTAATTACTTGACAGAAAGATTATATTTAATAGCATGTTCTACATGGCGTATGTCCTACACAAACTCTATCTGTCAGCAAGCCACTTAACAGCATACGAACAGGTCGCCTTTACTTCGCCCTGTCGCTTCGTTATTTCGTCTACGGCTGCCTGTACCAACTTTGATGCCATGCCCTGGCCCCGTAGACTATCGTCCACAAAGGTATGGTCAATGGTGAACACACCTGGTTCGGTTTCCGGAAATGTCACTTCGGCGATGACCCGTCCAGCATCGTCATATTTGAATATTCCATTTCCTTCTAGCACAAAACCGTTTTCTGTCATAATGTTCTCGTCCATACTTCTCTCCCTTCCTCCAGACTACACTTGTCACTGTAGCGTATTAACGCAATCAAGTGCGTAAATAAAGTATAGACCAAAAAGGGCTATATGTAAACGTTTTTTGTGTAAAGACAGCTTGGATTTGATCTTCCTCTCCGATTGCTATCCTTTGTTAACGGCAAGGCTCACCACGTAAAACGGTTGCTAGATGGTATATTCCTTGTTCTGTAAAAGAAAAACCTCCCGTCAATTTATAACGAGAGGTAATCAACCTTAATGGCGCCTGATTTATTTGGGTAAACGTTTGGGTAAAATTACATTTTTCACATTTACTCGATAGCTATTAAATCAATTTTGCGCCTGCCCAAATGCTGTAAATTTCAAGCATTGTGGCCAAAATGGCAATCCGGATTTTCTACCACTTCTCACAACCAGGCTTCATCATCGGAATATGAAGCCTATACCCCACTAATTCACGCTCCCCTTTGCCGGCTCGTAGTCAAACTCTTCCTCTTTGGCAAATAATCCTGAATCACCTGACACTGGATATTTCTTACTCCAGGGATCCTTCCCCTTCTGGATGTCATTACAGATATCGATTTTCTTTTCGTAGGCAAATACAACTGCAGCAACTGTTTTTGCTGTCACCTGGCTATCTTTCTCATACATCTCTCTTACGTATGATGGAGGCGGGAGCTTGTCCAAATCAACAACCATAGGATCCGATACATGTTCTACCAGCTTCCTTTCAGTGCCAAAGATGCTATTTGTTTTCACCTTTAACAAATCGGCGCTTCTATTCGGCAGTTCCTTCCCTGCAAACAACGCGCCTCCACTATCAAATATAGGTGCCATCCTTACAAACTCAAGCGACTCAGCATCGCGAAGCACTCCAAAATTGTTATAATGCCTGTCATATCCCGATATTATAAAATCAGTCATTATTTGATACTCTAAATCTCTTCTGAATTGCTCAACATCCATTCCGTACTTCTTTACAACATTTAATAGATGCTCCAAATTAGACAAATGATTAGGTTTCTTCTCTGACGTATGCAGAGCCCACGCAGAAACTAATTCGTACTTCTGCGAAGTAAACAATTTAGATACGCAACCATAATCATATCTGCTACCTTTGATCTTTATTAAGTCATATTTGACATAGTTGTCATAGCCCTGCAGTTCATGTATTTTGCTTGTTATTACTTCGTTGATACTCTCCGAAGAAAGCGGTCCCGAGTTGCCCTTAATAAGACATCTTTCGCCATTTATAATCACCCATGTCTTCTCTATATTCCCTATGAGTGAACCATTAGGAGAATACTTGGGGACGCTTGCTTCTTTTGGCGATCCCTTTGATAATTTGGGGATAAGTCGTTCTTCTTTGAACTCATTATCAAAGAGATTTACATCTTCCCATTTAATGTCACTATCCACGGGCTTAATCCAGTAGTAGTCCATAAGACTTAAACCTAGGTTGTTAGCAAGGTAGGCTAATGTACCGGGAAGCCCCTTTTGTTCCAGGAACTCACGCATTCGACCTTGAGTGATAGGGGCTGCTCTATCCGCCCACCATGATTTAATGCCTCTATCTTTATCGCCTTTGCTCTCCAAGGGCATGAGCTCTTTGCTGATGATTACCTTCGAGAAGTTCAACATAGTTCCATCATCATCTAATTCAACCATCGTAATCGGTTTGTTCTTTCTCATAAGAATGTATTTATTCGACATCATTGATCAACCCCCTTGTTAATTCATCCAATTCTTCTTGCGCCTTAATGCGCTCATACGCCCACTCACCAGCCTCCCTAGCAAAGCGAGCAGTAAGATCATTTGCCTTAAATAAGTACTTCTCTCTATCACCTGTCTTAAAATAATACCTATGATTCTTCACGACAACCTCTGCACCATCGGCAATTTTGATGACGTTGTTGTATAGATCAAAGAACTCATCCAGCGTAATCCCGAGGCAATCCGAAATAGCCTTGCACTTACCAAGGCCCACATTATCAACGGAGACAATTCCGTTTACGATGTCGTTTGTCGTACTATAAGGAAGCCCTGCCTTTTCTGACAGAGCCTTAATTGTCATTTTCTTTCCTTTTACAAAATCTTTTAGTTTCATGGGCTAATTATACCGAAATTTCGGTATTAGGTCAATTGCTTTTATCAAATAAAAAAGTGGTAACCGTAAATTCTGCGATTACCACTTGATTTTATAACTTGTGTATTTTTCAACGTTTATTTACTCTAACGGCTTCATTGTCGGGAATAGGATTATGTCCCTGATGCTGGGGGCGTCGGTGATGAGCATGATGATGCGGTCGATGCCGATTCCCAGGCCGCCTGTTGGCGGAAGGCCGACTTCCAGGGCGTTTACGAAGTCCATGTCCATTGGATGTGCTTCGTCGTCTTCTCCGGTGTCGAGCTGGCGCTGCTGTTCAACAAAGCGCTCGTACTGGTCGATCGGGTCGTTCAGCTCGGAGAAGGCGTTTGCGATTTCCCAGCCGTTTATGTAAGCTTCGAAGCGGCGGGTGATTCTCGGGTCCTCCGGGTCGCGCTTTGCGAGCGGTGAAATCTCAACCGGGTGTCCGACTACGAAGACCGGGCCGTCGAGGTATCCGGGGACATCTTCGCAAAATTCTTCAAACATTTCTGCAATGATTTTGCCGCGGGTCCAACCAGCGACTTCCTCTGCATCCATGCCCTGACCGATGGCGGCTTTTCTGGCATCATCGTCGTTATCTATCTTTGAAAAATCTATGCCTGTGATTTCTTTGACGGCGTCTGCCATGTTGAGGCGGCGCCACGGCGGAGTCACATCGAATTCCTTGCCTTGGTATGTGACGATGGGTGTTCCGTTTACTGCCATCGCAGCTTTGTAAACGACCTGCTCGGTGACGTCCATCACGCTTTCCATGTTGCCGTATGCCATGTAGCATTCCATGGATGTAAATTCCGGATTGTGGTTTCTGTCCATGCCTTCGTTGCGGAACATCTTGCCCATTTCGTAGACACGATCAAGACCACCAACAATCAGTCTCTTTAGGAAGAGCTCGTTTGATATTCTCAGCTTCATGTCGAGGTCCAGCGTGTTGTGGTGCGTGTCGAACGGACGCGCATTTGCACCGCCAGCGATGGTCGTCAGAATCGGTGTGTCCACTTCCAGGAATCCGTAGTCGTCTTCAAGAACGCTCTTGATGGCCTTGATGATCTTGGCGCGCTTGTAGAAGATCTCGCGGACTTCCGGATTTACGATCAGGTCCACATAGCGCTGTCTGTATCTGATGTCCTGGTCAACAAGGCCGCTCCACTTGTCGGGCAGCACCTGCAGCGACTTTGATAGAAGAACAAGCTCCTCGACGTGAATCGAGATTTCCTCAGTGCGGGTCTTGAAGACCTTGCCCTTGATGCCGACGATGTCGCCGATGTCGTAGGTCTTGAACCATTTGTATTCGTCTTCGCCGATTTCGTCGCGTTTGACGTAGCACTGGATGCGGCCCTGCTTGTCCTGAAGATCAAAGAACGCAGCCTTGCCCATGATTCTCTTCGTCATGATTCGGCCTGCCATGGAGACTTCTTGGTCTTCCATCGCGATGAAGTTTTCTTTGATGTCAACGCTGTGCGCGGTGACGTCCCAGGTCTCGTGCTTGAACGGGTCACGGCCGGCCTCGCGAAGCTCGGCCAGTTTGTCGCGACGAATCTGGCGCTGCTCGCTGAGCTTTTCTTCGGTCATCGGCTCTGCGTCTTCTGGTGCTCCGGTTGTTGCTTCTGTGGCTGCTGCGCTTGGTTCTGAGTTTGCTTGCTGTGCTGCAGTCTGCGTGTTATCTCTGTTTTCACTATCCATGATTTGTTCCTTTATACTTATTCGTATACGTGGGTTGGTTTTTCGATTTGTTACGCGGTTCTCAATATCTCCAAGATCTCCAGGCGGATTGGTTTGCCTCCCGGTACGGAGACTTCTACCTTGTCGCCGACCTTGCTTCCTACCAGGGCCTTACCCACGGAGGACTCTACGGAGACTTTGATCGGATCGGAGAACGGATCTATTTCTGTGGCGTCAACGATGCTGTAGCTTTCGGTGACTTTGCTCTTGGTTTCTTTGACTTTGACAGTGAGGCCCAGGCTGACGTGATCAAGAGTCAGGTCCTCGTCTTTGATGATGGTTGCGGTTCTAAGGCGCTCGCTTAGTCTAAGGATGCGCTCCTCGAGCTTAGCCTGCTCTTCCTTGGCAACATCGTATTCAGCGTTCTCGGAAAGGTCTCCGAATGCGCGGGCTTCTTTCAGCCTCTCCGCAATTTCCGGGCGTTGTGAAATCAACTCATCTCTTTCCCTTTTCAGCTTGTTATAGCTGTCTTGGGTCATAACGTTTTCTGTAGGCATTTTGCATTAACTCCTCTAATCTCTTGACTATAACTATTATAAATATTGATTTTCGGCGCTATGGCCGGTATTATCTTTTGTATTTTTCCATCAAGACCGCCAGCACGCCTCCTCGGCTCGTCGCAGCCATGCCGCAAGTCCCGCGATTTGTGGTCGCCATACCAACAATCACAGTCGAAATATTATATTGCAAAGTTGTTGATTTGTCAATGATTTCGGCCCTCGAAGTGCAAGTTTTCGGACCCGGTCAAAAACACCAGCGAGCCGTAACTCACATCGAACTCAAGGATATCGCCTGGCTTAATCGGCGCGGGGCTTGGCACGTCCCCTTGTTCGTCGAATGCAGCAGCCATGACCTCCTCAACATCCAGAATCATGTGATCACTTGAGCCGCCCAAGATTTCGACTCCGGGCATTCGCGGCCTGAGGTCATCAAAGCTACCAACATCCACGCGGCCAACCGCGACAAGTGCTCGTGTCCTGATCCCGCGGTCCTCATAATGTGGCTTGCGTCCAAACGCGTCTACATTTATCACCCCTTGCGGATAACTTGGTTTCGTCTTGACCTCAATCACTTCGGCCTGCAGGGTGAAAACATCCTGGTGCATCGGCGCGGTGCTGTGGCCGTGGAACAATTCGTTGTCCCGCGCCAGCAAAATGTTCTCGCCAAGTCTCAAGTGATTGATGCCTTTTGGCATGTCGGCGTCGGTGATTCTGGGGTAGCTGGTGCTTGCCCCTCCGGATATAATGTCCAGCTTTCTTCCGATGCGTGCTTCCACAGCATCAGCAATCGGGAGTAGTTCTGCGATTTTTTCTGCTGTCGGAACAAGGGCACCGTAACAGCCGAGATTGGTTCCGATTCCCGCCAGGTAGAGGCCCGGCATTTCGAATTCAACTGCTGCGGCAGTCTCTATTAGGTCGTCTTTGTTCCAAAAGCCTTCCCGCAGGTCGCCGAGGTCCGCCATCAAAATCACGCGATGCGGCGCCCACGGTTTGTTGGTTTGCTGCGCGGTATCGCCGGTTTGTGTCTCAGCTGATTGCGCGGTGGATTGCACAGTGTCGCGAGCTCGTATCGAAGCGTCGTTCAGCGCTCGGAGTACCGACATTTCGCTGTTAAGCGACATATCGGCAATTCGCACAACTTCATTGATCTCGCTAATCATGGGAATGCGGACCAAAGTCAGTGTTTTGTTCCACCCCAATTCGCGAAGCCTTTCCAGTTGCTCAAGCCTGGAACTCGCTAGTTCCGTCAAGTCGCTCTCTATGTATGCGGGCATGAATGCCTTGACCGCGTGTATACCCTTGACGACTCCTGCGACCTGAATACCAAAATCCCCGCATTCGCGAATGGCGGTATCAATGTTTTCTCTCAATTTTTTCAGGTCGGCAACAAGCCTCGGATAGCGATTGTTCATTGTTTGCGAGTATATTTGCTGATTAATTGGTTTGTTCTCTGTGCACATTTCAACAAAAATCTTGTTATTTGCGTGCACATTTTTGCATAGTAACGGTTTTGCACACAATTGCTGCTTGTATAGTTGTTTTTCTGTGCACATTTCAACAAAAATCATGTTTTTTGCGTGCACATTTTTGGATAGTAACGGTTTTACACACAATTGCTGTATATTTTTGTTAGTTGTCGGTTTGCTGACTGCGATTTACTTGCTGCGCTTATCGCCGACAAAGCGATCGGAGACTTTACCGGTGATGTAGAGGTAGCCGTCCTCGTCTAAGTGCCCAAGGTCTCCAGTGTGGAACCAACCGTCCTTCCATTTGGTCGTGGAAGGAGCAGTGTTTGCGTCGCTAACTGTTGTCGTGGAAGGAGCAGTGTTTGCGTCGCTGGCTGTTATCGTAGTAGGAGCTGCGTTTGCGTCGCTTTCGGAGAGGACTCCTCCGGCGAGGTAAATTTCGCCGTTTCCGCTTAGGTCCACATCAACAAAGCGTATGCCTAAACCCGGGACCACGTTTCCCACCGCGCCTTCTGCTATTGCGCGTTTTTGTTTGCGCGCGTTTTTCGAGAAGAGCGATGTGACGGTTTCGAGTCGTATTCCGGAGTTCGGGACGCGAGTTAGTGCAACAGGCGATGCGCACTCGGGAACTATGTATACGATAATCTTTTCTTTCGCTGTGGTTCGTTTCTCCGTTGCGGGCTGTGCTGTTGCGGAATGTGATGACGAATCATTTGAAGGTTCGGTTCTTACGGTTATTGTCTTTCCTAAATATAAAGGAAGTAGGCGCTTTATCAGGAACTCAGCCATTGTCACCTTAGTATTGTTTGTCGTGTTTGGTGCGGCGGCGGAGGTTGTCGAATTTGGTGCGCAGGCAGCGGTAGATATTGTTGCAGTGTCGGTTGTCGAATTTGGTGCGCCGGCGGCGGTTGTCGTTTTTGATGTGACGGCAGCAGCAGTGTCGGTTGTCGTGTTTGGTGTGACAGCAGCAGTGTCGGTTGTCGTGTTTGATGCGCCGGCAGCGGTTCTCGTGTTTGGTGCGCCGGCGCCGCGGATGTCGAGGGCGACATCGGATACTTCCGAGAGGAGCGGTGCCATCGCCATGAGTGCTTCGGCTATGTTCGAGTGCGTGAATGGGATGCCGCCAACTTCAAGAGCGACGTCGGTGCCTGCAATTTCTGAATCGATATACTGTCTGTCGCCTTGGGCCATCTGGGTTTTTCCTTCAGCAACCAATTCTTCAATCGATGCTTCGGGCTTTTCGTCGGTCAGTACTGCGGTTCCTACACCGCACGCAACTGCAAGCATTAGTACCAGCGAGTTGTAATCGCTCGGCATCGCGCTCGTGCCAGAGCCGCATTTTATCTTTATCTTCTTCCCGCGGAATCCGCGATTAATCAGTGCTGTTCCCAGACCATTGACGTCCGCGAATAGATTCTTATACGTGGTTTCCTTCAGCGTTGCGTCTGTGCCATTAACATCGCCAGGGTGTTTTCTATCTGTGGTCCCCTTCACCCCTGCGTCTGTGCCATTACCCTCAGTGAGCAAGTTATTATATGTAAGTTCATCAAAGACGATGTCGTCCGGGAATGCTTCGCTCGCCATGCGCAGAATGTCGCGAATGTCGGTAATCGGATGCACGTCAAAATCAAAGTTGTCAGCGATTTCTTTCGCAAACTCCTGGGCGCGCTTTTGCTCTTCATCTTTGATTTCCTTGTAGCTCAGGCTGCCAGTGGACTCCTCACCCTCAACGAAGTTCCCATAACGCTTGAGTTTTCCGGTGGTGGTCATTTCAAAATCCTTTTCGCGGATGTTCACACGCTTGATTGCCTTATAGGCAGGCATTGTGTCGTTGACCTTATCCACCAGTTCCTTATAAAAATGATAGATTTCACTTTGATCCATTTCCCCATAGCGTTCCTTTAGAAGCGCGAAGTTGGGCTGGATGTCAGCGGTCACGGCAACGTTTCCGATTCGTTTGTCGGTTACGCCGTGGACCAAAACCTCTTTGACGAGGTCGTTTTGTTTTAAGACTTCCTCGATTTCCTCCGGGAAGATATTCTTGCCGCCCTTGGTTACGATGACCGTTTTCTTACGGCCGGTCACATAGAGAAAACCGTTCTCGTCCATGTAACCAAGGTCACCGGTGTAGAGCCAGCCGTCCCGAAGAACCTCCTCGGTGGCCTCGGGGTCCTCGTAGTATCCAAGCATCACGGACGGACCCTTGCACACGATTTCGCCGACCCCCTCGGAATCGGGGTTATCAATTCTTACCGTGGTTCCATGCATCGGACGGCCGACGGACTCCGCAATGCTGTAGTTGTTTTGATTAACAGCGATAATCGGCGAACACTCGGTCATGCCGTAGCCTTGCATCATCGGTATTCCCATCGCTTCAAAATCAAGAATTACCTGCGGGTCGATCGCTGCGCCACCTGCTATGAATTGCTGCATTTCTCCGCCGAGTGCTTCGTGTATCGCTTTGAACATGCGCTTCACGATTGGCGGATTATTATATAGTTTGAGCCTTCGCGAAAGTCGAATCGCATTTCTAAGCTTCTCGCCTTGCCCGGTCGAGTCCGCTTGTTTCATCATGCCTTTATAGATTTTCTCGAAAACCAGTGGCACCCCAACCATGCAGTTGGCATGCACTTCGTTCATGTTCTTCGAGATATATTTGATGCCCTCGCAGATTGCAAGGGTTTTCCCTTGATAGAATGTCGTCCAGTCAACACAAGTGTTTTCAAAGGTGTGATGCGTCGGCAGTATCGAGAGTACAACAAAATTGTCGCCGAGCTTTTCCCGGCGGCTCATGTTCACCACATTGCTTGCAATATTTTTGTGGGAAAGCATGACTCCCTTGGCCTTTCCGGTTGTTCCGGACGTGAAGATCAAGGTCGCCATTTGATTTGGATCGATTTCCGCGTCAATGAATCCGCGTTCGCCTTGATGTACAAGGTCCGCACCTTCTGCGATAAGTTCACGGAGGCTCAGTATTCTGTTGGCCGCCGCTCCGCTCGCTCCCTGGTCGTTCGCGGGATCGCTGTCAGCAGCAAGACCGCGGTGCCTCGGTTCATCCATCGAGATGAAATAATCGAGTTCGCAAGGATCATCAAAGAGCGGCTTTACCGACTTTTCCATCTTCTTTGAATAAACGATGGCGTTTGCCTTGGAGCGATGCACCAAGGTCTTAACTTCCTCCGGTGGAAGATTTTTATCAAGCGGAACGATTACTCCGGTTCCGCAAACGGTAGCATAATAAGTGAGAAACCAGTAGTAACTGGTCTCACCTATAACTGCTATTTTCTTGTCTTTTAGCCCCATATCCAGGAACCTTGTTCCCAGGGCATCCATGTCTGCCTTCACTTGGCTGTACTTGACGCCCTTGAACTCGCCCGCAGCCTTGTCCTTATATAGGTAGGCGTCCACGTCCGGGAACATCGCACAGCTTGAGTTAATGAGATCCCTTAAATCCCTAACCTCTCGTACTGGATGGTCTATGCCATCAAAACGCTTACTGTTCATTTATTATATATCACACTACTTATCTTTTTATTTGTGTCGCCGGTTTCAGTACTGTCTGAATTCAACAGTGTCGCCGGTTTCGTCACCGTTCATTTCAAACAGTGTCGCCGGTTTCAGCATTTACTTAATCACAATCTTATGGAATTTCTTCTTTCCCTTCTGGAGGAGGAGCGTACCGTCCTTAAAGTCAGCATCTGTTATGAATTTCTTCGAGTCGGTTACCTTTTCTCCGTTTAAGGACACTCCGCCCTGCTCAATTGTGCGACGAGCATCGCCGTTGGATTCCGCGAGTTTAAGCTCGGCGAGCAAGCTTATCAAGCCCTTTCCTTCTCCATCAAAATCAGCAGCGGCCATCTCTGTCGTCGGAATATCAGCGGATGCTGCTCCTGCTGCACCGCCACCGAATGCAGACCTTGATGCTTCGAGAGCCTTCGTCGCTTCTTCTTCACCGTGAACGAGCTTGGTGATTTCGAAAGCAAGGATTTCCTTCGCCTGGTTTATCTCCGCTCCTTCAAGTGCAGAAAGTCTTTCAACCTCTTCCATCGGGAGGAAAGTCAGCATGCGGAGGCATTTGTTCACATCAGCATCGCCAACGTTTCTCCAGTACTGGAAGAACTCGTATGGGCTTACGCGATCAGCATCGAGCCAGAGTGCGCCCTTCTGAGTTTTACCCATCTTCTTTCCTTCACTCGTCGTGAGGAGTGAGAAGGTCATGCCGTAAACTTCTTTCTTCAGAAGCTTTCTGGTTAGGTCGACTCCACCGATGATGTTGGACCACTGGTCGTCTCCGCCAAATTGAATTTTTACATCAAAGTCACGAGCCATTACCATGAAGTCGTAGCTCTGCATAAGCATGTAGCTGAATTCAAAGAATGTGAGTCCGGTTTCTCTCGCCATTCTCTGCTTGAATGCTTCTGAGCGAAGCATGGTGTTTACATTAAATTGTGATCCGATTTCTCTTACGAATTCAATCCATTTGAGCGGACGAATCCATTCGCCATTGTTTACGGAGACTGCCTTTCCGGGTTCCGGTTCCTTGTTTTGGTGACCCGGTTCGTAGACACCGCCGTTGCCTTCGTATTTCCAATCGTCATCGAATTCGATAAATCGCTCAAAGAGCTTTTTAAACTGCGCACAGTTGTAGTCGATGGTTTCAACATCCATCAACTGACGCATGTCGGTTCTCCCGGATGGGTCGCCGACCATTCCGGTTCCGCCGCCCAGTAGCACCACCGGGGTATGACCAAATTTCTGCATATACATCATGATGATGACTTGCATGAAATGCCCTACGTGGAGGCAATCAGCGGTCGGATCGAATCCGATGTAGAATTTAACTTTCTCGTTCTGTAGAAGTTTGCGAACTTCTTCTTCGTTTGTAGATTGTTCAATAAAGCCACGTTCCTTCAGCACGTCATACACATTGTCGTGCTTACTCACACTGTCAGGTATTAGGTTCTTCACTTTCTATTACTCCTCTTCGAATGCGGTGCCCGCAATTCGCTATTTCAAACTCGCTGGCGCCCAGCGTTTACTTAACTATTTTAACAGCAGTCATGCTGCCGTTGGTTTTGCTGCCGTTGGCATTACTCCCGTTAGTTTTATACCGTTGGTTTTGCTATCGTTGGTTATCTGCCGTTGGTTATCTGCCTGCACTGTATCAACTTACTTGGTTCCAAACAAACGGTCTCCGGCATCACCCAAGCCCGGAACTATGTACGCTTTCTCATTAAGACTATCGTCCTTTGCCGCGATGTAAATGTCGATATCCGGATGTGCCTCGGAAAGCGCCTTGATGCCCTCCGGTGCGGCTATCAGGCAAAGGAATCGAATATCCTTGGCGCCGCGCTGCTTGATGAAGTCAACAGCAGCAACTGCACTTCCTCCGGTTGCGAGCATCGGGTCGAGAATAAAGACAACTCTCTTATCAAGATCGGAGGGAAGCTTGCAATAGTATTCCACCGGTACATGTGATTCAGGGTCACGGTATAAGCCAATATGCCCAACCTTCGCTGTTGGAACGAGTTCCAGCATGCCGTCGACAAATCCGAGGCCTGCTCTCAGAATCGGTATTATCGCGATATCCTCTCCATCAAGAACGTTTGCCTTGGTTTTACAAATCGGCGTCTCTATTTCGATTTCCTTTAGTGGGAGGTCGCGAGTTGCCTCAAATCCCATCAGCAAGGACACCTCTTTTGCAAGATCGCGGAATTCCTTCACCGGAGTTGTTGCTTTGCGCATCTTGGTGACCTTGTGCTGAATCAGCGGATGGTCAAATACATATACTTTTCCCATTCTACTCTCCTCTCCATTAACAAGCTTCTGCTCGTGTCATTCTCGTATCAATCATCTTTGTATCGTTTTAACAGCGTTTTATTCACATCGTCAGCTTTGATGCGTGTAACTACATTGCGTCCAGCATGTCTACACGCCTTTGGTGGCGCCCGCCCTCAAACTCGGTGTCGAGCCAGGCGTCGACTATTTCCATTGCAAGCTCCGGCGTTGTCGTTCTTCCACCGAGTGCAATCATATTTGCGTTGTTGTGCTGCTTTGTCAAGGTCGCCATTTCCACCGACGTGCAAAGTCCACAGCGGACTCCCTTCACCTTGTTGGCAGCTATGGATATTCCAATTCCGGTTCCACAGCAGACGATACCAAGGTCAGCTTTTCCGGATGCAACCGCTTCCGCACATGCTTTTCCGTATTCCGGATAGTCCACGGAATCAGCGGAATTGGTTCCAAGGTCGACAACTTTAATTTTTCTTTCTTTCAGATGTTCCTTGACTGCGTTTTTTAGTTCGTATCCGCCGTGGTCGGCGGCAAGTGCAATTATCATATGTTCCTCACTTCGTTATATATTTTTACTTATGTCGCGTCCAGCGGTTTTTATTTTATACATTTATTATGTTATATCCGGCGGATTTAAGCATGCGGTTCATAACCGAAAATCCCAGCCCTTCTTCAGGCAGGGCCGCCGCCAAAATCACATCGACATTTTCTTTGTCGGCCGCTCTCAGAAGTGCGAACAGGTCGTGCGCTGCACTAACCTCATCATCGAAGGCAATCACCTTCACTGTCTGGCCGGCGGCCCGGAGCTTTGATGCTTCGGACTCTATGGTCTCGCGAACCTTTGCTTCTTCTCCTGCATAGATTCGCATCTCCGCCTGCGGTGCGTAATGCTTGTACTTCATCCCCGGTGATCTTGGTTGAAAGTTTTCTCCCACACGCGCATTAAGCGCAGGATCGAGTTTCACTTTTTTCCCGAGGACCTCGCTCATCATCGTTCTTGTGATTACGCCCGGGCGCAGGACAATCGGGATTACCCCGGTCATGTCGATTACAGTTGATTCGATTCCGTGCTCGCAGTCGCTGCTTTCGATTATCGCATCGACTCTTCCCATCATGTCATTAATCACGTGCGCTGACGTCGTCGGACTTGGCTTACCCGAAAGATTCGCGCTCGGTGCAGCAATCGGGCAGCCGGCGGCTTTGATCAAGGCCTGAGCTACCGGGTTCGATGGGAACCTCACACCAACAGTATCAAGACCTCCCGTCGTCACATCCGGAACTACCGGTAGTCTCTTTACTATCATGGTCATGGGGCCTGGCCAGAATGCGTCCATAAGCTTTTCCATATCGGGCGTCACTTCAGCAGCAAGTTCAGAAAGCATGCCCCTATCAGCGATATGAACTATCATTGGATTGTCCGACGGCCTTCCCTTTGCCCTGTATATTTTGGATACAGCAAGCACATCCAGTGCGTCAGCACCAAGGCCGTACACCGTCTCCGTCGGAAATGCCACAAGCCCTCCTCCGCGAATAATCTCCGCGGCCTTTTCTATATCCTCCGGTCCGTCCGTCAAAACCTTTGTTGCTATTTCTTCCTGGATGCCGAAAGCATTGTTATTTCTAATTACATGTTCTCTATCACGCAACTTTATATTTCCTAAT
This sequence comes from uncultured Clostridia bacterium, assembly GCA_947302715.1. GTDB lineage: Bacteria > Bacillota > Clostridia > Peptostreptococcales > Anaerovoracaceae > Eubacterium_B. Next base: position 41,191 of record CAMYVY010000010.1, on the reverse strand, counting down.
TTACTAAAACGCCTTCTTAAAATGCCTTCATCTTTTCCGCCTGGTCGCTGGTGATAAGGCCGTCGATGATTTCATCTATATCTCCATCAAGAATCGAGTCGAGCTTGTAGAGCGTCATCCCGATTCTATGATCCGTGCAGCGACCCTGTGGAAAATTGTATGTCCTGATTCTCTCAGATCTGTCGCCGGATCCGATTTGACTTTTACGCTCAGCAGATATTTCGCTTTGCTGTTTTTGGAGCATCAGGTCATAGAGCCTGGAGCGGAGCACCTTGAATGCCTTCTCTTTGTTTTTGATTTGAGATTTTTCGTCCTGGCAGGTCACTACGAGGCCCGTCGGTTCATGAGTTAGACGAACGGCTGAATCCGTTGTATTTACGCACTGTCCGCCGTTTCCGGATGCGCGGTAAACGTCAACTCTCACGTCGTTGGGATCAAGGTCTACTTCAACATCGTCAACCTCTGGAAGCACAGCAATCGTTGCCGCAGACGTGTGGATTCTTCCGCTGGATTCCGTCTCCGGAACACGCTGTACACGGTGAACGCCGCTTTCATATTTCAGTCTGGAATATGCGCCCTTTCCCTTAATCATGACCGTGGCTTCCTTGATGCCTCCGATTCCGGTGTCATTAACATCCATGAGCTCTGTTTTCCAGCGATGACGCTCTGCGTATCGGGTATACATCCTAAGGAGGTCACCACCGAACAGCGCAGCTTCCTCACCGCCGGTTCCTGCGCGAACTTCAAGTATTACGTTTCGCTCGTCGTTCGGGTCTTTTGGGAGAAGCAAGATTTTCAGTTCATCGGTAAGTGAATCGATGCTTTCCTCGGCCTCCGAGATTTCCATCTTAGCAAGGTCGCGGAGTTCTTCGTCGCTTTCGTTTTCGACGATTTCCTTGGCTTCGGCCAGACTCTGCTTGGCGGCTTTGTACTCTTCGTATTTCTTGACGATGGGTTCCATTTCACCCATTTCCTTCACGCATTTTTGCCATTCCTTTTGGTTGGCAATTACTGCAGGGTCCGATGCCTTTAGCGCCATTTCATTATATTTATCAGTTATAAAATCAAGTTTATCAAACATTGTATTATCCTCTCTTCCAAACTAGTATTTTATCATTTTTGAGCCCTCTTGTCAGTAGTTTATGGGCATTTTTCGGGGAATTTGTCACGCCCTGATACTCAAAAGGGGCGGGTCCCTATCGACTGTCGTCGAAGGATCCACCCCCGGTGTTACAATTGCTTTCTTTACTCAGCTATCTAAAGACTTTCAGATCGCCGACTATTGGAAGCGGCTTGGTTGAGCCTTTTGCGGCATAAACTATACCCATAATTGCAAGAACGAAGATTATGAGATTTAAAATGCCGGCTGCAGATGTAATCCTTGTAATTGCACCGACTATAATTGATGCAACATTCAGTACAAAGGACTGATTAAGGTGATGCGTAAGGAAGTTCGATCTGCGACCATTTGCATCTCTACGTCCAAGGAAGAAGGCCAAAAGCCATAGAATTACCCAGAAATAAGATGCTATCGCCCAAGCTTTGTCGCTGCCCTGCGGCATATCCTGATAATCATCTGCGTAGATGGACTGCTGCGTCGGATTCCAGTTAGCCTGTTGATTTTGTTGGCTGTTTGCGCCCCAGCCTGACTGCTGAGCCTTTTCATCTGCCGCGCTCCAGCTGGCTTGCTGGCTCGATTGCTGGCTCGAAGAACCCCAGCCTCCTTGCTGCGGTTCATCGTAAGTATACGTTGGTCCACCATAGCTTGCCTGATATGTCTGCGGCTCGGGTTGCGGTTCCGGGCGCGCATTTGGATCATACTGCGGTTTTCCATAGTTGCTTTGTCCATGCCAGTTGGTATCGTCATTTGCGCTTGCGCTGGTACTTGAGGATGCCGTGCCTACGGTTCCAGCAGCACCTGCAGCGAAAGCCTCAGCAACAGAAGGTCTTTCCTGGCTTGCCTGCTTTGCTGCCTCATCGGCTACCTGGCTTGCCTGCTTTGCTGCTTCATCCGCAACAGCCTGCGCTGCCTCGGCCTGTGCATCGATTTTCTCCGCCTTTTTCCAGTCCGGATCATCAAACACCAGTGTTGATGCGGACTCCGGCTTAGGAACATTATTTTCAAATTCTGCAAAAGGATTAGTGCTCGGCTTTACATCGGACTCAAATGGGTTTTCCAACGCTTCACCACATTCCGTGCAGAACAATGCGCCATCCAAAACCTCAGCTCCACAATTTTTACACTTAGCCATTTTCTCCTCCTTCAAAAATCTTCCTAAGTTAATCTTCGCCTACTATTCAAGAGTCACAACCGTAGCAGTGCTGTCGGATCTCATGCAGCGCACGGTGTATCTTGAGGCAGAGTCAAACGTACAGGTAAAAAGCGATAAGTCCCACTCACTATTAATCATTTTGTCTACTTCGTATGGGTCGAGGACCTCATTCATTTCAACCGTATAATCAAAGACGTTGCCGTCCATATCTATAAATGTAACTTTATCTCCTTGCTCAAGATTACGAATTTGCGTAAAGTGAGAATAGAAGTTGTGGGCCGCTATTACCAGGTTATTCATATATGGCGTTCCATGGTAGCGACAGGGCGCATATCCCAAGTTGTCCATGGTAAGCTCTGAAATGATTGCAAACTCCTTGTCCAGCGTGGGAAGCTGCAAAATCCCCACACATTCCATGCCATCTATCTTCCCGACCGGAAGCTCCATACCCGGGAACTTTACATAGGGCGGGAGGTCAATTAAATCAATGTCTCCGGGGGAATAGGCCGGCGTAAGTTTATCGCCGATATTTGCATGAATTTCAGAGGCCATTTGGTCTGATGCGCTTCCGGCCTGCATATCGTCCCTCACGTTTCTGGCAACGATAAACAAAGCGGCTGCAAGTAGCACCACACCTATAACTATTAAGATATTTCCCTGTATTTTTCTACTTCTCGCCTTCATGCCTTTATTTTACGCCCTTTAGCGCTATCCAGTCAAGCCACTAAAGATGGATTTTATAGTAGCTTGCCATCCCCTAAAAAAGACGGCTCACGTGTGAGCCGTCCCAAGTAGTCAATTAAGAAAACAATATTTATGCATTTGCTGCGCTTCTTCTGCGAAGCCCACCGGCTATCACGAAGAGCATACCTACACATCCGAGCACGATTGCCGGAATCCACGGAACACCGGTCTGTGGAAGTCTTGGTACTTCCGGAGTATGTGGTGTAGGTGTGGTTGGCGGCGGTGGATTATCGCCCGGCGTTGTCGGTACATCCGGTGGAGTATCAGGTGGTTCCTCAGGCGGATTTTCCGGTGGAATGTAAGTATTCGTAACCGCAATGTCCGAACCTTCCTTTACGATTGCCACCGTATATCCTGTAGGAACATTCTTCTCCGTAACTGCATAGGTCTTGTTCGGGTCAATTACCCACTCATGCTGCCAACCGTTTGCCGCATTCAGGATAACTGTATCGATAACCTCGCCGTCGCATACCAGCTCAATTTCAATGAACTGCGGGCGAACATCAGGAGCTGTAACGCTGTCGGTCGCACCATCATCCCAAATCTTTATCACTCTGAGACCAGCAGTTTCCGGAACCTCTGGTGGTGGTGGCGGATTGTCTGGTGGCGGATTATCTGGTGGTGGTGGATTATCCGGTTCAGTCTCGGAAGTAAACTTAGGTCCAAATACTACTGCATTTACCCAAGCATCTCCATTAAGCTGTGGAGCCGTAACCATAGCCGTGCTAACAGAATATGTCGTGAGACCAACAGTATAGGCCGCAGGTCCTGTTACAAGGTAAAGCCCTGGTTCCACTTCACCAAAGTCAGCCACACCGTTTATCGTGGTTGCAGAATAGTCAGCAGCTACGTTATCACGTGCGATGTACTGAGCCAACGTCTCGCCGACGCGTCTCCATGTTGTTTGATCCTGGATTCCATTAAAGTCTACGGAATAGCCAGAGAAGGCGCTGTCCACTGTGAACACTGCATTGTTGTCCATGTCAGCCACCTTATATGCTCGGAGGGCTATTCCGGAAACATTGCTTGCGTCGCCCGTAAACCTCGCTGTAAGTGTAATCGGCGTATCTGTGTCGAACGCCTCATAGGCATAGGCTGGAGCAAAGCCAAAGGCCCCCAGAGTAGCGATCATCATGAATGCCATAAGTATCGCTGCCACTCTCCTCTTGGTTTTGTTTGCTGATTTCGTCATCATAGCCTCCAATTAATTATCTATAACTTATTCTTCCTATTTTCCTTATTCCCAGTTTTATTAAAATGTCACTGTTTTTTATTCTTGTCCATATCGCCAACTCGAATGTCCCCCATCGCCTGGTCCACCATGATTTCAGCATCAAAGCCGATGTCCTTCCTCTTTCTGTTTGGACCAAACATTGCTATCAGGAACAAGATTGCCAGTACAGGTGCCGCCAGTATGACAGCCACTACCGCCGGCTTATACTGCGTCGCATTCGCCTGAATTCGATATACGAATCTCTCCGCATCCTGCGTTGACACCCTGCGCCCACGAACCAACAGTCTATGCGAATTGATTCCGTAAGGCGTACAAGTTACCAATGTACAGTAGTCCTGGCCTTTTTCCAGGGTCAGCTGAGACAAATCCTCCGGCAGTACCACTCGAATTTGATCAACCTCATAGATAAGCAAGTTGTTATATATATTTAGCGCAAAAGTATCGCCTACCTGCATTTTATCTAAGTCAGTAAACAACTTCGATGAAGGTAACCCTCTGTGGCCTGATACCACACAGTGTGATGCATCGTTAGGGTCTGCTACCATTCCCATTTCATCATCAAAGGATTTGGCTCCTACTGGAAGGCTTGTACCTTCTAAGTGACCGATTCCCTGTTGAAGAACTGCTTCATCAGTTCCGTGATATATAGGGAGAGTTACATCTAAACTGTTAATCTCGATATAACCCATGATGCCGACACCGGAAATGTTTAATTCATTGTCATAGCGCTTCTTGTCCTCATCAGAGAACTTCCATGCAATGCTGCCACCCTTTGCAATGTCCGCATTGTATTCCTTGGCGCTATCTATTGATGCAAGAACTGCCTCGTAATCAATCTGTTCAAGGTCTGACATGTATTGCTTGACAGCACCCGATTGTCTGCTACTGTTCCACCAGTTAGCAAAGGTAGGATATAGCAAAAGACCAAGTCCTACTATCAATACTATAGAAAGTAGTATGGTCAATATATTACGAGCCAGCCAGGAGCGTTTCTTTTTTTCCTTACGCTTGGTGCCTGTACCGACCTTGATTTGTTTTTCCATTACGGCACTGGCCAAGATTATTCCTCCTAGATCTGTAATAGCAGTTCCGAACACATATATGTCTATTGTACTACAGTTACCAATGTGTTCACAAGTCCTATTACAGTCCCTTGGGGAGCCCTTACGGACTCCCCAAGTTATACTTAATGCTTATGAGTATGAATTACGTTAGATTAACGATCATTCATTTTCTTTCTGGTTACCAGCATTACACCAGCGCCGATTACGAGAGCAGCACCAAGGATGTAGATGATGGTTGTACCGATACCACCTGTTTCAGGAAGTGTGGAGCCAGAGCGGTTAACGATGTCAGCAGTAGCGCCGGTTTCTGTCTTAACACCTTCAAGATCGAAGCTCAGAACTTCTGTATTGCCGCTTGTTATATCCACTGAGTTCAATGTCGGGTTGTCACTTACCAATGTATGATCAGCTGTGATAGTGAATTCTACTGGATCGATAGAGTTGTATCCTGTCGGAGTTTCTGTTTCTGAAAGTCTATATGTTCCATCATCCAAGCCAGAGAAGGTAAATTTTGTAGCATTTGGATATGCTGCGTCTGTGGTCTTTCTTGTAACCTCTGTCCAAGTTCCGTCTGCATTCTTCTTCTCAAGTTTGAAGTCTGCTCCCTTAAGAGCATTACCATCGACGTCAACCTTGTTAACTACTGTTCTATAAGTGAAGACAATGTTTACATCCCAAGGAGTTGTTCCCTTTTCGCCGTCTTTACCTTTGTTAGGATTGTTAGAATACTCTATGCAATATTTATTCGGGTTTCCTGCTGCGCCAATCTTTGCATTTTCATTTAAAGTTGCGTTATACTTTATGGTTATAACATCATTATTGCCTAAATTCGGAGCAGTAGTCTTAAGATCGTCAATTGCATATGTCCAAACTGTACCTTCGCCATTGTCATAGGCAGAAGTTCCACCAGCAGTCATTGTGATAGGAGTACCTGTTGTATCAGCTGAACCGAAGTAAATTGTTGCGTTTCCATCAAATGTGAGTCCCTTGGACATATCATCGCTAAACTTAATCCAGTATGATTCGAAAGCTGTGTAGTTTGAAGGAAGTGTTGCTGTCAGTGTGTAAGGTACAGAATCTCCAATGTCATAGTCTGCAGAATCCTTCAGTAGTTCCTTTGCATTTGTCGTATCGTTAACGTCATCTACTTTCTTCTCAGAACTTGGCTTGTCAGCTTTAGGTGTGATGGCCAGGTTTCCAGTAACAACCTTCTGGAGGTATAGAGTATAACCATCATATGTACCATCTTCATTAGCTGTAATGCTTCCATCTCTGTCCTTAATTAAGTAGTATCCTGTAGGAACAGTTACGCTCTTTGACTCAGCGCCTTTGCCGATTGTTTTGTACGGAGTTCCTGTGATATCAACAAACTCAGCAATATTATCAATATCAAGCTGGTCATTACTTTGATCAACCAGAGCGTTTAGAGCTTCAATGTCTGCCTGGCTTACTGCATTACCTGTTGTGCCAACAGCGTTTTGACCATATTTAAGGTTTTCAAGCTTCTTTGCTTCTCCAGTTACCGGATCACCAGTGAAAATCTGATAAATATCATAAGTGTGAGTGTCGCTGTCTGTAGAAATAGTTGCGTCTGCAGCAAATACTGCGCTGAAGCTGCTCAGTACCATTACTGCGATCAGTAAAAGTGCAAATACTTTCTTTTTCATTTTTGCTTTTCCTTTCTTTCTTTTTTCTCTTTCGAAAATTCTTCTTAATTGACTTATTTATTACCGCGCTTGCGGTTCGGGTTGTGCTCACTTTCGTGAGCGGCTTCTTAGTTACCGCTTGCGCGGGTTTCAGGAGGTCTTTTTTTCTATAACTGCCTCCCGGAAATCACGGGATTCAGTTATCCCCTCTGAGTGACCTCCTTTCTCCTCAGTTTTATATACAGACGATATTTCTATCGTTAGTACCAACTTCAGTTTGGTTTGGATTTACTTTTCTAAGTTCTTCTTACCTGCTTGGGTTTTTAAAATAATATCCCGCCGCTTGGTGTTCGCGACGGGATTGATCACAATGTGAAACTTTTGTTTTACATTGGAGCCCCCTCGCATCGTGCTCAGTTTCGCTTGCACGATTTCTTGAATTTTTGTAACTAAAGTTTACCGAGAAAAAGGGCTTCCGTAATCGTACAAAAGTATGATTTTCGGAGCAAAAAATCGCTCGAAAACGTTTATTTTTAGCCATTTGTAGCGGTTTGGTAACACTCGCTAAACATTAAAGTAACACTTGCGAAAAAGGGGTATGTTGGTGCTTGTTGTTTGTAGAAATGGATAGACGGGGTGTGGGAATGCAGTAGCCTGCATCAGTGTTAGTATGTCATTCTGCGTATAAAGATATCAAACCTAGGCAAGGTGAATTCGAGATAGCCTCGTGATTTGCTGCGCACCAAGCCCTTCTTGATTAAGCGATCGCGATATACAGAGAATTTTGCGGATTCCATCTTTAGCAGGGCTCGTATTTCTTCTACCTTTCCATGTTCACTGTCGGCCATACTTTGTAGAACTGCTCTATCTTGCTCGGATAATTCATGCCATATTTTTTCGTATACGTATTCCATTAGGTATGCGTCAAATTCGTCAATTACAACCTTGTATGACTGCTGCTTTTTATAGCACAGATATCCAAGGACTTGATAGGCATAGGGGTAGCCTTGAACCAGTTTCGCCATTTCTCGAGCTTCCTTCTCGTCAATCTTGAATGTCTTTTGATATTGCTTTTCTATTAGTATTGAGTTTAGAGGTTGTGTTTCAAATTTTGGCGCGCAATATAAAAATGTTAATGTCTGCTTGTTTTGCAATTCGTAAATCTTGTCATATAGGCCGGTCATAAGCAGGAATACATTGTAGTCTTTGCGTATAAAAATTTGAAATTGGCTGGCGAATTCACGAACAAATTGGTTTGATACGGCTTCGTCCAAAGCGACTAATATTTTTTTCTTTTTCTTTGATAGGTTTTCCAGCATTCTGTCTAATGCAACAACCACGTCTGTGATTGGTGGCTCGGAATCTATTTCTGGACCAAATCCTAAGAAAGACAGATTTATCTTGGCATCCTTGAATATCTGTGAAACCATCTATAATTTCATTTATTTGCTTGTCTCTACTGATTGCGTTTTATAGTCATTTATAATTATAGTCAAAGGAGCTGGGGGGCTATTTTTGAAGGAATCTTGACATGCAGCACTCCTGTGTAGTACACTGTACTACACGGAAAATGCACGAGGAGGTGTATAAAATGAGTTTTTCAATACGGCTTTCAGAGGAGGAAAAGAAGCTTGCTACAAGTTATGCAAAGCTGCATGCGATGTCGCTTTCTGAGGCATTTAAACAGGCTTTGTTTGAAAAGATAGAGGACGAGTATGATATTGCTGTAGCAAACGAGGCGCATGAAGATTACATCAAGAGTGGTAAGAAATCGAAACCGATAGAGGAACTCTGGAAGGAACTTGACATATGACCTACAAAGTAGAGACAACAACAAGGTTCAATAAAGAGTTCAAAAAGCTCGACCATTACACTCAAAGAATGATCAAGTCATGGATTAATAAGCATCTCGTGGACTGTGAAGACCCAAGAGCAACAGGCAAGGCATTAATCGGAAATTACGCAGGCCTGTGGCGATACCGGGTAGGTGATTACAGGATAATATGCGAGATAAAGGATGAAGAACTGATAATACTAGCGTTAACAGTCGGACACAGAATGAATATATACAACTAGGGATGTCGCCAGAGATGGTGGCATTTTAGTTTGGGGTTTCTTGTTTATAAAAGTCGGGGATTTGGGCTATAAGCCACAAATCAATAACGACAAGCTCTTAAGCGCACTACAAAGGGGCAGCCAAACGGCTGCCCCTGATTCATGTGGTGAATCTATGCGCCTGCTAGCTTTGTTACGGCTAAAAGGTTCAGACTGACTCCCTCTCTTTGGGATTCTTGATATAGGCGCTTATGCAAGCTGGGTGGCATTCGAACCAGCAGCCTGCCACTGAATTCCTTTTGACTTTCGGATGGCACCGGAACTTCCCAGCCGTTCTCTAGGAGCGTTTCTATATGGAGTTCCATGGCTTCTTTGATTGATTGGTTTAGTTCTTCTAATGTGTCGCCGGTTGACTGACATCCGTCCAATTCTAAAACACGCCCATAGTAGTATGTTTTCCCATCATCAGTATATGGGGTTATAACAATACTGTAGGGTAAATTCATGTAATCACTTAGTTTCATGATCTTCCTCCGATTCTGGTTCTTTGCCTTTGATTCGATTAAGGATATCTTCGACGTAAGGCCTTTTGAGAGGGTTTGATGCTTTGATAGTAATTAGCTCTCCAGTGCCTTTGTTCAGAAACTGTTGATGACTTCCCTTTTGCCTGAGCATCTCGTATCCATAGGCTTTTAGAACCTTTTCTGCCTCGGCTATTCGAATGCCATTTGGCTGATTAATCATCTTTTTAATTATCTTTTCAATTGTTGGCATTTCTATCCCATTCCTTCTTATAGTATCATATGTGATATCAACTTGCAAGACCGTTTGGTTTTGAATGACTTCTTTTGGCGAGAATGATAATTAATTACGAGTACAAGGCTTATCTCGGAAAAAGGCATATCAAAAACCAGGAAGGGGTCCTCCACTTGGAGGACCCCTTGGTCACTTTGGTTTATCTTATCTGGGCGCTGGACCCACTTTTACTGATAGCATAATTTTAGCGGAAATATTCCCTTAGTGCAATACTTCCCCATACATTCCCCAAAGGGGGATAGCTGTTTTTTTATCGGAAGTGTGTCGATTGGTCTATTGCTACTGCGTGCGCCACAGTCTTTGATGTTGGTTTGGCTTCGGATTACTGTTTCTTATGGCCCGCAGATTTTGCAGGGATCGTAGCCGGCTGCTATTATCTTTTCCCTGGTGGTTACGATGTCGTAGCGATTATCCGTTGGGAGTCTTTTGCAGTGCGTGAAGTGGAATTTGCCGGTCTTGATGTTGAGTACGTAACTTTGCCCCTTCGAGTCTGCTTCCGGAATTGGATACTCGCCGCCGGAAACTGTTCCGCCGGAAGTATTTCCGCCGGTGTTGTCTCTGGAGCCTCCGCCCTGATTGCCTCCTCCGCTTGGATTTAAATCTGCGGGATCCACGTATGTTCCCATTATTTTGCTTACAGTTGTGTCGCTAATTGCGAAGCTGCCGCCGATTATTACTGCTCGGTCTATTCTCTTGTTCGCAACGAATTCCTGCGCGTGCGTGTATGCGCTGTTGGAAACCAAAACAATCGGCGACTCGTAAAGCATAGCAACCGGTGCCCCCGAGAGTCCATCCGGAAAGTTGAGACCGCTTGCCAAGGTTACAGTCTCCGCATCTGGTCTAAAGTAGTCGGCAACTGCCTTTGATGTTCCCCAGCGATTGGAGCCTGCAATTCGTTTTACTGAGCCAAGTTTGCGTAGCTCGTCCTCGACAGCTTTGGTGACGGCTGCTTCTCCGCCAACGATTTCAAAGTTCTTGATGCCGCAAGTTGTGAGCCAGGCGATTTGATCGCTGCTCAATGTCTTGTCGACGAGGAGAAGCGGCAATCCGACGGCACTGGCCGAAAGGCTGTCCGCGAAGCCTTTGCCGGAGGCCACCAAAAGCGACTTCGGCATCGGCTTATTGTTCTGCCTGAGGAAATGAAGCGAGTTGTCCAAAATCGACAAATTCGTTGTATATCGCTGAATTCCCCAAAGTCTTCGGACGCTGAACCCTGCGCCGGACGCTCCGACATCAGCCAAGGTCTTTTCGAAACTATCCCTTACAGCAAAGTTCCCACCGAGCAGATACACGGTTCCGCCTGGCGCCAGCTTGCTCTGGATGTAAGAAATGATTTTTGATTCCTGGGCCGGATTCGTCAAGATTAAAGGTGCATCCATTACCTTTGCCAAATATCCGCCAGATAAAGCATCGGGAAAATTCTGGCCGCTGGCAATTACGATGTTTGGATGCTGCCCATTGATTTCGTGAATCACATCTGCTGCAGCAAAGGCTGTTCCGTAGCGGTCTTGTCCCGCGACGCGCTTGGTCATCACACCCGAATACTCGCCACCTGAACTGTCAGATAGGGTCGCCGGGGCTTCTGCCATAGCCTCATCCGCGCTTGCCATCAAGGGAAAGCTTGTGACCGTGAGCGCCATTATTAAAACTAACAAAAGCGATTTCCCTAAGTTCTTTCTCATAGTTGAACCTCCATAATCATCTAAGCATGCCTCGATTACCTATACCTCATTATATCATTTATGTACTATGAAGGCATCGTCAGAATAGACGACTATTAGGAATTTCGGAGTATTTTTGATTTTTGATGCGGATACTCCGAAATTCCGAACTGCGCGACCGATTTTCGGAGTATTTTTGTTTTTTGGGGCTTTCGCTCCGGAGTATTTTTGATTTTTGATGCGAATACTCCGAAATTCCGGACTGCGCGACCGATTTTCGGAGTATTTTTGATTTTTGAGGCTTTCGCTCCGGAGTATTTTTGATTTTTGATGCGAATACTCCGAAATTTCGGACTGCACAACAAAATGTTATACTCGCTATACGCAATGAGATTTTATATTATATGCCCTTGTCCTACACATAACAAAAGACGGCTCGTTTGAGCCGTCCCTGATTATTCGTATATAGGGTGGGTGGATTATATCGAATAAATGATTATATTAGTTGTTCTTTTCAGCCTTTCTTCTTGCAGCGATAGCAACTACGATATCTACGGAAACGATTCCGATGATCCATACGAGATTGTTCTGAATTGCTTCGATAAGTTCCATTGCTGCTGCCTCTACACTGTGTCCAGATACCTGGCTTACTGCTACCATCAGCATTACGATTGCTGTTGCGATTGTTGCGATTATTGCTGTGCTAATTCTCTTTGTCATTTTATCCACCCTATATTTAAAAAATCCTTCTTGATTACTCAAGGAGGACCTTCTTAGTTTCGCCGCCCCCCTCAAGGCTTTATTATCTTTTCTTTAGCTATAATATAGCGGTCACGCTACTACCGAAATGTGCGAAAAATGTTCAAGTTGCGATACTTTTTCGTAATCGAACCGTTACTTTGAGGGCTTTTTCAAATTTTTTTCAAAATTTTTTTCAAAATTTCGTTGATTTTTTCACGTTTGTGGAACACAAACAAAGCGGCCCCTTTGGGGAATGTATGGGGAAGTATTGCACTAAGGGGATATTTCCGATAAAATTATGCTATCAGTAAAAGTGGGTCAAGCGCCCAGATAAAATATTAAACCAAAGTGACCAAGGGGTCCTCCATATGGAGGACCCCTTCCTGGTTTTTGGAAAGGCAACTATTCCAATTGAAATCAAGAAAGGAGTGATGTTATAATGACAACATCAGTAGAAAAGTATGAAGATCTAAAATTTACAAACAAGTTTATCTTTGCTTATGTTCTAAAACACAACCCAGAACTATGCAAAGAAATCATTGAGGCCATCCTAGATATCAAAGTCAAGGAAATAATTCGCATAGACGACGAAGAGACTATTGAAAATAGTGCAACCGGACATGGGGTTAGACTGGATGTTTATGTGGAAGACGAGAATTCAATTTATGATATTGAGATGCAGGTAGAGAATTCTCGAAATCTTCCCAAGAGAAGCCGTTATTACCAAGGAACTATTGACATCGACAATCTAGGTAGAGGCGAAAACTATAATCACCTTAAAAAGACATACGTAATCTTCATCTGTGAGTTTGACCTCTTTGGAAAAAATCTATGCAAGTATACCTTCCAGAATTATTGTTCAGAAGACAAGGAAATCGAACTTGGAGACGAAGCAATCAAGGTGTTTGTTAACGCAAAGGGAGCGCTAGAATTAGCCACACCTAAGCTTGAGGAACTTCTCAGATATGTGGACAAAGAGGAGATAACCGGAGATATGTCTCAGCGTATCCATTCAGAAGTTCAGGAGACGCGAAGAAATGAAGGAATGAGGGTGAAATATATGACTTTAGAATGGGAAATCGAATACATGAAAAAGCAAGCCATAAAACAAGGTATCGAGCAGGGTATTGAGCAGGGTATTGAGCAGGGTATTGAGCAAGGTTTACAGCAAGGTATTGAGAAAGGCTTACAACAGGGGCAGTTGTCAGAACGCCTCAAAAACATACGCATGATGTTGACTAAGCTGTCACCAGCAGAAATCGCAGATCTCGGCTTCGACCCGGAGGACATCTCCAAAGCCCAAGAATCCATGGCCGAGTACAAGGCGTAATTATCATCAAAAACAACTCAGGGGCAGCCGTTTGGCTGCCCCTTTGTAGTGCGCTTGCGCGCTAATCTTATTGAATTGTTCCTGGTCCTATTCCTATCCCCTGCGCTTTCTGGTTGCGAGGAGTGCGATAGCCGCTCCGATTACCAGGACTGCACCGAGGGCTGTGAAGATCACAGTTCCTATGCCACCAGTGTTCGGGAGGGAAGCACCGGATGTGTTCGGTACAGCAAAGGTATAGACTTTGTAGCCATCGGAATCTACACTTTCTGTAGCTTGCTGGATGTTGGATGCATTTGTGTCTGCTCCACTTACACTTATAATCTCGCCATTAGAGATAACTACTGTAATAGCGCCACTAAGGGTGTTGTAACCTGCTGGAGCCTTCTTTTCTACAATCTTGTATGTACCGTCTGGAAGTTCACCAAAGTCTACAATACCATCAGCTCCAGAGGTAAATACCTTGTTATAGTTCTTTGTGCTTTCATAATCCCTATAACATGGCATATAACGTATAAGCTGACCATTATCATCTAGCATGCGGCCGTTCGAACCAAGCTGGAAGCCGTAGGCATCGAAGAGGTTATTATTCATTTTATGTTGATACGTGTTGACCGTATGATTCCACCAACCATTGTAATCTCCTGTATATCCCGCTGGTTTTCTTTCAGCAAATACGTTCACAAAGTACCAGTCACCGATACCATTGCCGCTTTCACCATTCTCCAGCCATGTAATTCTTTGTTTTAGACTGTCAAGATCCGCGTAAATCTGGAACTCAGCGCCTTGGAGTGGTGTCGGATTGTCATTGCTTATTGTCGATCCATCCACCTTCAGGATTTTCAGCTTCGGCAGCTTCTTGCTGTTTACAATGTTCACCTCTGTGGAATTCTCCGAAATGCTGCCTCCAGGAGTTGCTTTATTGACTGTCTCTGTGTCGTTAACCTCATATGCAGTCAAGCTGTATCCGCCTGGGATAGAGGCTTCGGAGAAGTTCCATGTTGCGCCTACCGGTACATTTTCGAATATGACGGACTGTCCAGCCTTAAGGTAGAACTCCATGTTCTTTGTGTTTCCGCCTGTACCAAGCCAGTACGTTCTTCTAACACCTAAAGGAAGAGTTTCTTCACCGCCGCCCTGTTTTGTATATGTGTCTACACTTCCTGGCAACATGCCGTTTCCTCGTATAGTGAAGCCAACTATATCCTCTTCAATTACATGTCCATCCTTATCAAGAACCGAGAATGTAACCTGATCTGAACTCGTTGCATACGGAGTACCATCGGCCTTTAGTATGTTACCGGTTATAGTGAACAGTGTCGAATCCGATTCGTAAGTCAGTTCTTCGCCAGTTGCTTCATCTATCAAGCTCTTGGTGACTATAATGTCACAGGTAGTCTTTTCGTTTCTGGCAACAATGATAAGGTTATTATCTTTTCCGACAGTTCCTTGGATCTCTTCGGTATTTTCCAGAGTGCCTTCAGTGATCTCATTGTTTTCACCCACTGTGTCACGTCTATAGCCCTTTAGCTCATAGTTACTTGGAATGCTAATCTCCTTGACCTTCCAAGTTGCGCCTATAGGAAGATTGGTTATAGGCTTTGTTTCACCAGCTTTTACTATATGTTGCGTTGGTGTTCCGTTTTCTCCTATAGTTACCTCAAACGTGAAGGCGCTATCATTATCAACAAATCCTTCGTTAATAATCTCTTTCTTGATTTTTAGCTCGCCTGTGTCTTCTCTGTTGTGGGCAATTACTGTACTGCTTGAAGCCTCTTTGGTGATACTTCCTGAAATGCCAGTCGCCTGTGGTATAAGTGTCGCGGTATCACCCTCTCCGATCTTAGCATCCTGACCGTCCTTGGTATACTTAACAAAGTCATACTTATCCGCAAGGTTTACTTCCTTAACTGTCCAAGTTGCGCCTAATGGGAGGTTATTAAATGTTACAGTTTGACCAGCCTTGAGGTAGAATGTCATGTTTGCAGTATTACCATCATTGCTAAGCCACCAAACATCTCTAATTCCGTTTCCTATGCCACTGAGATTAGAGGGTGCATTCGTCCATGTCTCTACTGGATCCTCTGCAGTATACCCTTCGCCTACCTTAGTGAGCGGGTGAGACTGATTGTCTACAGGTTTGCTTGTAGTTCTAATCGTGAATCCAGGAAGTTCTCCTTGAATTAGTCTGCCGTTTTCATATACAGAGAATGTTACGCCATCCCTCCAAGTGTTTAATCCGCCGTCCTTCAAAATAGATACTTCAAACTTGAATAGGTCTGTCTCGGACGCATTACCATAGATCGAAGTTCCATTTGCAGTCGCAACCTCGAGTTCCTTACCAACTGTTAGACTTCCAGTTACATCATTTACAACGTGGAACCCTACAGTATAAGGTAAGGAATCCGTCGTTGTTACGAAGGTGTTGTCTTTTATGAACGTCTTTCCATTTGCACCATTGGTTTCTTTGACCTTTTCGAAGCCATTATTGTTTACTCTAATAACAACAGAACCGTAATTCTTGTTATATCCTTCCGGAGCCTCGTATTCTGTTATTCTGTAGAGCTTGCCTGTTTCGAGGCCTGTTACTCTATGAACGTTTGTTGAAGAGTTGGTTATAATGGCTTGCGTTCCAGCAACTTGTTTATAATCGTTTCCATCTGCTTCAACTTCTTCTACCCTAAACTTCGCGCCAATTACAGGGCTTGCATCGCTGCTATTATCCACCTTGGTAATTAGGAGTTCCTTTGGTGCAATGTTCTTTATCTTGATAACGGGTCCAGATCCGGAAGTGTCTAAATAGACCATGTTGTTCGTATCTGAGCTATTGCCATTATATAGCTTTGCCCACGCTGTGCGCCACGGTCCAAGAACATTCTTCGATCCCGGATACATGTCCGAATCAATTGGGAATTCCGCGTCAGCTGCAAGTATAGTCACTGTACCATTAGCGCTGACCTTGATTGGAATATCAATGCCAAGAGTCTCATAACTAACATTGCCGACCTTTGGTGCTGTAGACTCCCAAATAGTGTATATCCTGTCGTTTTCAAGACGCTCAGTGCCTGACTGACCATAAACGTGAATTCCGTTGCCCTGATCAGTAAAGGTCTTCTGATTATTTGGCTCGTCTATCGGACGAATCTTAAATACTGCGCCAGGAATTGGATTTCCGCTTTCGTCAATCTTCTGTACGGTAATGCCAGGATTTTGTTTTTCTTCATTGGATACAGTATAAGTTATGGCCTTTTTGTCTCCACTCTGGAATTCAGCGAAGGAAACCTGCTTGCCGCTACCTATTAGATTCCAATTGATAACTTCCCTTTCTGTTCTTTGGTTGTTGCTATAGCCACCAGTGTCTCCTGATTTCTTAAGCGTTGTAATGCCATTGCTATTGCTGTAGATCATCCACTGATTAGACGGTATGGCATTCGGATCACCAGTAACTTCGTTACTACCATTAGTTGCAGCCCCAATATGTGTTAGCGGAACGAAGGAGATGTCTCCCGTTGTTTCGTTTACGCTAAGCTTAAACGGTATAACAGTTTCAAGCGGCTTATAAGTAGCTGCATCTGGTGGACTAACTTCTTTTATAAAGTACAGCGTATTGTTATAGTAATGCTTGTCATTAGCATTCTCCCATGGGCTGAACCACTCCTGTATTGAAACATTTCCTGGAATCTTAAATACGCTTCCGTCGCCTGAAGCTGTTATTGTCTTATGTGTATAGCCATCGAATGACCATACTTCGAATGTCGCACCAGGTAATGCCACACCATTCTGGTCTACCTTCTGTATGACAAGCTCGCCCTGTTGAGGCTTAGTATAGGTGTTGTTGAATGTAGGATTATTGCCTGTAACCGTTGCAACTGCCTTTGTCTCGTCGTTCGCATCTCTAGTAACAACTACAGTAATCCTCTTTTCACTTCTATCGAAAGTCATACCAACTTCTTCATCAGAGGCAGCTATGACTTCCTTCATCACATATCTGTATGTTCCAGGTTCAAGGTTTTGAATCTTAGCGAAGCTTGCGGTTCCGCTTCCTTGCACTGTTACACGCTCTATTACATCACCAAGTACAAAGTTCTCACCGCTCGCAGCATATAGAGCAAACGTAAACTCCTCATTAGCGCGAGTTTCATCATTAGTGGTGAATGACTTCGTTACCTGTGGCTGCCACTCTGCCTTCGGAACAATACTTGGTACATTATGCAATGATGCCTTAACGTTGTATGTAACCGAGAACTCCTTGTCGTCTTTATTAAGTGTAGACTTGTTAAGACCAACGGTATATTGTTCAGCTGCATCAATCCATTTTCCACTATTGTCATTGGAAATATCTACTTCTTCCTTTACTCTAATGGTCCACTTCCCAATCTTGGTATCACCAACCGTAAGTGTACCATTATTCAAGGCAGCATATGCTGCAGAGCCTTCTGTTGCTTCAAGAACCGCAGGAAGCTTCATGGATGCTTTCCAATTGTTGGTTTCATTCAGATAAAGAGTCTTAGAGTTTTCACCCTCAATCTGAACGATATTACTATTTTCATCAATTAGAGTAACCGTAACTCTTACTCGATGTACTGGAGCACCCGTTGCATATGTCTTTTCGAAGTTTATGTTTGCGTCTACCAGCTTCTTATCTATAAGACCCAGGTTACCGTTCGATGCAATACCGCCTCCGCATGGAGCTGCGTTTCCGGTGATGACAAGATTGTACGTCTTATTTCCTGCAACCGAACTGTGATTCGAATTTGTAAATCTTATTTCCTTTTTCCCTTCTGTAGGGATAAACGCAGGGTCTGTAGGATTCTGAGTTACAGTTCCCGCAATTCTAGGAGCAGGTAATGGGGCATTCTCCATTACCCATGTTTCGTTCGTGCGGAAAGTAAGTTTGTCACCATGATCTCTAATGCTGAAGTCTTGGCCGCCATTAGTAGACGCTGTGTTCTGATAAATGGCTACCTCCGTATTATCAAACGACGTTCTTCCTGTTGGGCACGACCATACGCCACCACCAAGACCTGAACCAAGGTTTGACCACCATGCTTGTTTCCAGAGCTCTTCGCTTCCGCCGGAAACTTTCGCTATTGCAACTCCATCTGTTTTTGTAAGCGGAAGGTTTGATGTCGCTGTATTGTGATGTATCTCAGTTGCTTGGAGCTTTAAATCACGATATCTTTCAAGGTAAATACCTCCGCCAAATATCGCAGCCGTATTATCTTTGATAGTTCCGCTCTTAATATCCGTATTACTGGAGTTTACGTATATGCCTGCACCCTTGTGCAAGGTAAAGTTATTTCTGATAGTTGGATTACCACCATTCACACCCATGGTAAATCTTGAGTTCTGCTCTGATACGTTAACAGTACCATACCATATGCTCAGATTGTTATGGAGCTCACCGCCATTCAAGTTGTAGGTATTAGTGCCGCCATTACCTGCCATAGCAACTGCACCAGCATGATATCCCTTATTGTGGTCTATGCTGCCGCTATTCTGTGTAAATGTTCCGCCATTAGTTACAAGAACTGCACCATGGTCACCCATGTTATAACTCATGGATCCGCCGTTCATGGTAACGTTCCCTCCGGAGACCAAAACCGCACCGGCTGTTCTGGTAGGATCATTGTTTAGATATCCAGTAGACGATCCTACAGATGAAGCCGGGGAGTCTGGATCACCTACGCTGAGGCCCGTATCACCGTAGAAATACCCTCCATAGGGATGGTTGTTATCCTTTTGTGTATACGGTGTAGACCTTGCCTTGCCACCGTAACTTTCAAGACTCAACCCCGATAGATAAGTAAAGAAATTATCAAAGTCATCGGTCCTCAGGAATGCTTCGTTATTGCCACCCCTTGCTGCAGCCTCTTCCCAACGTGGATAAAGAGCCAAGTTGTTTTTAATATTTGTATTATTTAGAGTCATGGTAGAACCAGACTTTGAAACGATTGGCGCAGCATCAGCTCCGTTTATTACATTTCCATCAATGGTGGTTCCCGATATGCTGGCGTTACCGCTATTATGGATAATTACGCCACCATTAGCACCATTATTCTTGAATTGAGAATTCGTAATGTTTAGAGAACCATTCGCGATAATTGCACCAGCGTTGCTGTTCTGGTCTGGGCTTTGGAACAAATAGTTATTCTCAAATGTGCTGTTATTAACCGTCAGGCTTCCTTTATGAGAATATATTGGCGCAGTATCTCTAAAGTTGCTTGCCACTAGTTCATTATTTGCAGTGGCCCTTAAATCTCTTGGTCCATCTCCTGCCTCGTTGGAGTTTATGTTTTTAAATACAGTGTTTTTAACTACTGTTGTTCCATATGAATCTATGAAGTACCCTTTGCCTGCTACACTGTTAGCTATATCTGTATTTAACCACGAGAAATACGGAGCAACCCCGGCGTAATCACCTTTCTTAAATCTGTTGAGTCCTGAGGGATCATCCTGAGGATAACGGTAGGCCTTATTATTTGCCCACACATCCTTTCCTTCAACAAAGACCTGGCGTCCTGTGAATGTAGCATTTTCAATCTCAAGCGTTGCATTTTCGCCTACCGAGAAGAATGGTCCAAAGTTGCTTGCGATACCAGATAAATTTGTATTGATTGCAAGCATTGCTTTACCAATAGTGGTGCCTTCTTTGAATATAATCTTAAGTGTTTTGCCGTCCGGTACAGTAATCGTCTGGTTTGCACCAAAGAATGTGTAATCAATACCTGATACTACTACCTCGGATTTGTTCTGCCTATTAAACGCCCAATCAATTTCAACCTTAAGGTCTGTCCAGCTATCTATCTTCTTGTTCTTTCCGTTGACCTGAGCGTCATCTACAGCAATCTCAAGCACCTCGCCATCATTAAATGTAATGGTCAGCATCTCGTGGCTCAAGAACGGGATGAGGGATTTAATTCTATAATCATCATCTTCTTTAGTGAATGTAACGAGCTCATAGTTGGTAAATTCAACATTTGCTATGTCTGCTGTATTGCGTTCGATCTGAAGTTTTGTAAACAACTCAGACATCATCATCTCTGATCCGCCAGGCATGTGATATTCCGTCATGTCCACTTCAACTTCTTCGGTAGTCTCATCGTCTGCCGGGAATGTGTAATAGAAGTCAACGGTATAGTAAATAACAACGCCGTACACCGAGAATCCGTCCGTATCAAATGATACAACGTCACTGGTTACAACATCGAGTACTGTTGTTGTAAGTGCTGCTGGATCTACCGGTGCTGCTGAAGTGCTTGCTGCTGGTTCAGTAGTTTCTACCGGAGTTTCTTGTGCAGCTGCTTCTTCTTCAGCAGTTTCACTATCTGCTGCCTCAGCAGCTTCTGTTGCCTCAGTTGCTGTCTCTTCTGCTGGAGTTACAGTCTCTGTTGCAGATTCTTCCGCTGGAGTTGCAGTCTCAGCTGCTTCTGCACTTTCTGCAGCCTGCTTGTTCTCATCAACAAAGTGGACAGCAGCAACTTTGACGTCTTCTGTCTGAAGCGCATCGTCCTTTGTATCGATAACAACGGATACTGTAGATACAGGCTCTACTTCCAGACCTTCCTCGTCAAGAATCGTGATGTCAAAGAAACGAGCATACAGCAGGGATTCGTTCTTTCCGTAAATTTCTTCTGCTGATTTGTCATTGTAGATGCTATATTCCTCGGTATCCTGCAGTATCTCTGAAACCTGAAGTGTCGCACCCTCAGGAATGCCTGCTTCAGCTGTGTATGTTACAGTGACGGTATAGTCGTCTTCATCAACAACCAGTTCTCCGTCCACACCAACGTATTCTTTTCTAGGCTTCTTTGCTTCTTCGGAAGAGGGGAGAGGTTTCCCTTCAGCCAGTGCCTGGAGCTCTTCTTCGGTCATTTTGTCCGGGATTTCGGAGTAGCCGTAAATATGCTCATAATTTGATTTATAGGTATTCCTGCGAACTTCGTTCTGGGAATTACCTTCGATTGTGATGATGGAATCGATCTTGGTTTCGTCATTTTCGTCCATCTTGATTTCTTCTATGATACCTACGTGGTCCGGGGATCCGTCGTTTTCCCAATCGAAGAAGATGATGTCTGTTGCCTTTGGCATATATTCTTTTTCTTCGCCGGTTTCTTCGTCTTTGATCTTTTCGCCGACCTTGTAGAAGTTTTCGTTTTCGATTTCTGCTTCTACCCAAAGCGGAACGGATGGGGATCCAACCATTGCTCTGGTATCTACTCCTGCATAGTGGAGTGAGAACTGCAGGAACATAGCGCACCAATCACCGTATGGAACGCCAAACATCTCGCCGTAGCGAGTGTATCCCTTGCGCTCTTCATTTACTACTACGAAGTTTGCTTCAGATTCCTTGTAGCCTATCTGGCTCTGTGCAACCAGGAGTGTGTCTTCCTTCCACTCGTCCTTCATTTCGGACTTTTCTGGAAGTGTACGCTCCCAAATCTCTGCTGTCTCTAAGTCAGCATCGCTGTTTGAGAAGCATCCATCTGTGTGCTTGTGCTCTTCCTTTCCGCAGATAAGAACCTTCTCGTAGCACTCGTCTGTGTGTACGTGGTCTGCCTCAGCAGCAGCTTCAGCTTCCGCCGGTGCCACTGTCTCTGCCGGTGCTTCTACAGGTACTTCAACTTCTCTTTCTTCGTATACGGCTTCTCTTTCTTCCTCACCACAAACGAGTGTCTGCACTTCTTCGTAGCAGGCTTCTGTATGTTCATGATCTTCTTCTGTATTTTCACATATAAGAGTTGTTTCGACGTTATAGCAAGATTCATCGTGGATGTGACCAGCATCTACGAGTACGCTTTCTGTGACTATTTCAGTTGTTGGAGCGACTTCGGCAGCCTCGCCTTCTTGAGGCGTAACCGCATTTCCTTCATCATCAAAACCACAAACAAGCTGACGTTCATAACATTCGTCAGTGTGTTCGTGTTCTTCCAGTCCACAATGTGTATTTGCACTAATCGTTATCGCAGGTAGTATCAATGCGTAAGTTGTGCAAAAAACAGTAATAGCGGCAAGCGTGCTTACCACTCTCATCCAACGCTTATGCGTTCTTTTTTTGGCACTTATGGCCTTTGCGCTCTTATTGAGATGGTCAGTTCTCATTTGTTTATCCTCACTTCTCTTAATGCTTCTCTTTTATTGCTTCTCTTTAACTTGTTTATTCTTGTTTCTAATTTACTTTCCTTATGGTTTCCTTATCTTTATGCGCTTAAAACGCCTTGATGTAACGGTATCTATATTAAAAAATGCCCTTATATCAGGTGAGGGTACAGGAATCGTTACCTGAATGCACCTACCTGGAGGGGCAGAAATCTACGTCGCAGCAATCGTCATTGCTACACAATATAGGTGAGTTCCCCCCTCATACTATACAGTCATTTTGAAACCCAGCTTTGTGATACATAAATTCTATTAGAACCCCTATTTCGTCCCATCAGCCAAAAGTATGATTTTTTTGTTTTTTGGTTTTCACAATTCCCTATTTTTCAGCGTTTTTATCACACTTTGGTAGCAAAAAAATATCGCTTAAGTCACAGAGACAAAAAAGGGGTGAAATAACTATCAAAAACAACAAAAGGGACAGTTTACCTCGACCGATGTCAAGGAAACCGTCCCAATTTATTAATATGGATTACCGCCATTGTTAGGCTGCATATGAACTTTGTTACCTGTTTCAGCGCATGCTGCTAGGTTTTAGCTCAGTCCCGGCGCTTGCTCCTGCTTAGGAGAAGCGCAAGTGCTGCACCTACTACCAGGACCACACCGAGTACTGTGAAGATTACGGTTCCGATACCACCGGTGTGTGGGAGCTCGACACCATTTTCGATTCTTTCATTCGGAATCACAATAGTTGCTGCATTTCCTCCCAGAGCAGGTCCTGTTATATTAAGCGGTGAACCATTCCAGGTTACAAAGCCTGTCCCGTCAGATCCTGCAGTGATTGTAAATTCAACGGGTACTTCTAACAGCTTGCGTCCTGCCGGTGCCTCAATTTCAACCAGCCTATATGTTCTTCCGGCCTCGAGATTGTCTAAAGCAACCTCTCTATTGCTGTTCATGGTTACCTCTACTTCTCTAACAAGGTCCCATTCATCTTCGTACTGTACATAGAGCTCGAATTTAGCCGGATTATTGGACATATCTTTGTATTGCTCTTCTACATCGTCTATGCTTTTAACCGGTTTATTCTCGCTCGCTACCTTTAGCAGTTTAACGTCGTAGATGTATGTAGATTTTCTGTTTGTGAATCTGTATTCGTACTTGGATACATATTCATCATCTGCCGCATCCGAATCGTCAGCCGGTCCTTCATCTTCAGGGTCCGGCTCAGCTGCCGGTAGCGATACTCTAAAGGCATATGCTTTAGACTGTGTAGTGTTTCCTGTATTAACAGTTGCTACTACAGTTGCATCGCCGTCTGCTAAGGCCGTCACTGTTCCATCCTGCGCGACACTGATAACTCCTGCATCACCGCTTATATTGTATGTAACAGTGTACTGAGAATTGGATGATGATACATTCTGAGTAATTGTTGCAACATCACCTACCGCATCAAAGAGAACTCTTCCATAGGTATCAATAGTATGATCAGTACCAGAAAGTCCGAAGGTTACACTGTCAGAAGCGCCTGGAACATATGGATGCGAACCCGTAGTCAAGTTACTGTTTATCTTATGATACGTTATATTTCCGCCGTTACTCTTATACCTAGTAAAATAGTCTCGATTAACGCCACTAATATTTCCGTAATTCCAGTATCTCCAGCCATCCACGTAACCTATTAGTCTATTTTTGTAGGAGCTACTACTACCAAAATACCCCAAGTCGTCAGAAGAACCCACTGTAAAGTATTCACTGCTATTATAGCTTAGATATACGTTTGGATCATAAACATTCTGTAGATTATAGTAATAACCATTATACTCGCTGGATCCTGTTTGATTACCAGAGTAAACGACTTTCCAAAGTTGTTTCCTTACATCGTCATAACTATTATTGCTTTGTCCGGTTTTTCTCGTTTGCCATCTAATGCTACTTCCATCATAAGCCAATGCTCCTTGATTGGAAATAATCTGAACTTGATTGCCAGTGTGCTCCGAGTAGTTAATATAATCGCTTGATGTAAATGAAATCGACCTGCTAATGTCCGGATCTGTCTGTGCAGCTTGCAGCACCGTGTTTGTAGTATTTGTGATTGGACCCACTGTCCCCTGTGCACTACCCGTTGATCCTGTTCCAGGTCCACCTTCTCCTGAAGATGAATTGCCGCCACCTATCTTGGTTTTAACCTTATTGACATAAATATCTACAAGATCGTAGCCTTCAGGTTGAATTTCAATTACCTGGTATGTGTATTTCTCTCCGTTTTCATCATATACGGGCAGATTTTCCCATTTGTATTTCCAGCTGTTTCCTGCATTTAGGATTTGGGTTCCACTTACACCATTTATCGTATCTACTTCCTGTCCATTTTGGAGTAACTTAACTGTTATAGAATCAATTCCTACTGGAACGTCAGTTGGATTTCCATTCTCATCCTGCCACTTCTTCTCTACCTCAACCTCAGTATTTCCTGCCGCTATATTGTTTATTCCGGCAAGGAGATATGTTTCAGTCTTAGTATCGCTATACTTCCACGAATAGAAGTAGAAGTTAAGCGCAGAGTTGATATCCGTCCAAGTCATTAGCTCAAGCTGTTCACCTGTACCTGTCGCTCCATGCCCCGTAATATAATCCATATGACTTGTAGCACGGTTGTAGAATTTAATCATTCTTGCTTCGCTACCTGAAGTCGGATATAGTTTTGCTACCTTGAAATCACCTCGCAGAGCGTCATCGCTTGACATCAGTCTTGGTCTTAGACCTGTATCATATAGAGATTTATTCGTGGCCGGATGGTATAAGTCAAAATACTCTTGATAAACATCATTAACCTTAGAAAAACGCCAAATAGCATCATCATATTCCGAAGGCCAGTAGCCATTCTGTGTCGCAGTTGCATTTTGAATATCGTTTGTGGAATCCCAATAGAAGCCGGCATTTGTGGCTCTTAAATAACCTTTTCCTGGGGCGTAAATAATTACACTATTCATTCTATCTGCGTCAGTCAGCTCACTTAAGCTCTCCATTCTAACAAAGCGGTATCCTCCACCTGTAGTAGTATGAGTCTCCAGTTTCACTTCATCATACTCAACACGGTATCCTGCAGGAACGTTAACTTCCTTCACAGAATATGAGTATACATAAGTGACGCCATTGATTGTTTCTTTGGTTTGTAATTCGGGCCACTCATATCTCCACTTGCCATCAGTTCCCGGAGTAATTGTTACAGGCTCGCCCTCGGGGCGTCCATTCTTATAGAGCTGTACTTGAATCGAATTAATGCCACTCGGAGCAGATGTCATTTCTGTACCATCAGCATCGTACCACTTCTTTTCAACAACAAGCTTTGTGTATTCTTTGATGGCGATGTCCGGTACAATTGGAATCGTGTCATTCAACTCGAAGCAACCAAAGTCATCGGTCTTCTCAGCACCAATCATAGACTGACTATGGCCGTTATAGTAATAATACGGAGTTACAGTCTCAACTATTGCACCATTAATCTTGCCGCTGAAGTTGATCTGAGTTTCATTAACAGGAACAACTACCCTTACTTTGAATGTTGGCTGGCTTGCATTCTTGTCTATCCACTGGAAATTGGCACTGTTACCATCCAGGTCAGCCTGTGTGATTACAGTCTTATATTTATCTTGTGTGGAGGATGAAGCAGCGAGAACAAAGCTATCAAGGTTTTCATCCTCTTCAATTTTTCTGCTTAACTTGAACTGTACCCAGTATTCCTGGTCACCATCCGAATTAATCGCCTGCTGAGAAACAATCTGCGTAAATCCCTTTACTAATGTGATTGGATTATCGTCGCTGGCTGTAGATACGGAATCATTATATAAATCCAGTGCTTTAGACTTAAGCGCATTATATACTGTCCAAACGTCGTCCTGTCTTCCCCAGGTCTTCTGTCTTGCCTTAAGCATATACTCTGCTGCAGTTGTAGAGAGACTCGTCTGACTAACAGATGTTAAAGTACGGTTGTTTATCACATCCCAAAGTGCCAGCTGAGCTGCAGTCATAGCAACATCCTCGTCAGGGGTAAGCGATGTTAAGCCTAAAGCCTTATACATATCCGCAGCAGATACGAATGGATAACTGTGAGTAACTATTCCGGACATCTTTTTCTTGGTCGTCTCGTCAAGCTTAGTGTTCGGTGCCTGCATTACAGGATACTTGTTAAATGTGGAAACAGCATAGTCAGTATCATGATCTGCACAGTATACTACTGCATAGGGATCTGTTCCATCTGCCTTATACCACTGCTGATTAGCTCTAATACTATTCCAGTTAGGCTTATTGCCTGCAGGATAAAGTAGGAATGTAGTAATACCAGTCGACTTATGCGTGCTGCCATTCCTTTTTGTGGTGGCAGTGTAGCTACTGAGTTCATAATAGTATGGATACTCCGCCGCTTTCCATGTTCCGGAAACTACACTTTCCTGACCAATTTTGATGTTTGTTGATTTGCCCGACTTACCCTCGGTAGTCGCTGTAAGGCGCTTAATTCCTGTAGTTGTGAAACTTACGTTCATTGGGAAATAACCGCCGGCATAGATTGCATCACCACTTGTGCCTACATTGTCGTTAAATGTAATTGTCGCTTTTCCTGTTTCAGGATTATATACTGCATCAGCAATCTGAACTTCTTCCTTTACTCCGGTTACAGGATTGGTTACAATCTTGGTGATGGGGAATGACATGCCGAATGGATCCCTATAAACAAAACCATCTACGGGCGCCGGCATATCTATTACGATATAATCTCCCGCTTTAATATGTGGGGCACTCTCTCCTGCATTCCACTTGAAATTCACTCTTAAAGTGTATGTGGTATCAGTTTCGCCTCTTTCCAATCTCTGCATTTCCATGCTGCTATAGCTCAGGTTCATGCCAAAGACACCGATACCTGTTACTTCAGCATCGCTCGTCAGATTACGGTTTACGCCATCATTGTAGTTGTTCAGTCTAACATTGGTGGTTGCCGGAGTAGCGCCGCTGTAATCGGACTTTGCTGTCATATTGAGATTCGCATTCGGGACAACGCTGCTTCGAGTGAAATCAAAAGGTACATTGGCGGCAAAACCAAATACAGCTAGACTTGGTTCCGTTCCTACTGTGGTTATCTCAATGTCGAGGTATGGTTTTCCGTCCTTATAATAAATTTTACCAAGACCCTTGAATCCGCCGTTTCCATCAGCATTGATGTTGCTTCCGACGAGTCCTCTGAAATCCAGTTCTTCCGGTAATGCAATTGTGAAATAATCGCCTACTCCAAAATTGTAATCCTTTTTCTTTTGCGCGGAAATTGTAAGTTTGACAGTCTGGTTTTTGTGAGCATGATGCGGATTGACCGTTGCTCCATCTTCAAGAACCTGTATGCTGGTTACTTCAGCTTCGTCGGTTCTATCCTCGTAATCTCCCTGCTTTTCAGCGGATACGCCGTATGGAGAGAAATGTGAGGCTTCAAATGTAATTCTTACATTCTCTTCATCCTTTTTTACAATCAAAGGAGGAGCATCTTGAGCCATCTCCGCAGATTCATATGTTTCAGCGGTTTGATCCACTCCGAGATTTGCGCTAACAGAGTTTCCTGCTATGGCCTCTGCCAACTCTTTTGAGATTAGTTCCATACGTCCACTGATTAGTGTCTCATATGTGTTTTCATTTTCAAAACGATTCTCTATGGAATTCGTGAGCTCGTCCAACGTGTTTGTTGCTTCAGCTAATTCTTTTTCCTCTTCGGTTAAATCACTGGTCTTTGCTTCCGCAGGAATCATTTCTTCAACGTCCTTTGATGTTTGTGAAATCCTGCTCTCTGCTGCTACGAGTTCTGTTACGCCTTCATCTGTAGTGTGGTAGACGTTGAATCGGGTTCCACTATTTTTGTCTTCTGTAAGAAGCGGTGATTCAAAGCTAACGCTTACCGGAACCGTTGGCTGGAATTCGTCCCCTGTATCAAGAGTCTTGAATTCTTCCTTGTAGAGAATCTTGATGTCATAGGAAAGAATCATCTTGGCGCCGCTTGGACTTTCCATCTCTATTGGATATGCCTTTACTTCTACGGCAAGTTCCGGGGAGGGTTCTTCTTTATCGGCATCTTCTGTGTCGGCATCTTCAGCAGCGGCATCTTCTTTATCGGCATCTTCTGTGTCGATTCTTTTTGCATACGGCAACATTCCGGTGACAAAGATTTTAGTCTCGTCATCGTCCGCTATTGTTTGATATGTGTCGTCCGTATAAATGGTAGCTTCAACTTCTGCATGCTCAAGTTCGAACGACAGGTGCATAGCTTTCTCTATAGCTTCTGCTTTTTTCTCTGCTGCTTTTTCACGGTCACCGACCAGTGCCTGAAGTTCTTCTTCCGTCATCTTGTCCGGAATCTCGGCGAATCCGAAGATGTGCTTGTCGTCGGCCTTGTAAGAATTCTTGCGAACTTCGTTCTGGGAGTTACCTTCTATAGTAATGATGGATTCAATCTTGCCATCATCGTTCTTCTTTATTTCTTCAATGATACCGATATGGTCAGGTGACTCGTCTCCTTCCCATTCGAAGAAGATAAGGTCGGTTGACTTCGGTTCGTAGTCCTTGTCATCTGCTTTATGGAAGTTTTCATTTTCGATTTCCTGCTCCATCCATAGTGGCACGGAAGGATTGCCTGCCATTGCTCTTACGTCTACTCCGGCGTAGTGGAGTGAGAACTGCAGGAACATGGCGCACCAGTCGCCATATGGGGATCCCATCATTTCGCCATAACGTGTATATCCCTTGTGCTCTTCATCTACCACGATGAAATTGGCTTCGGACTCTCTATATCCAAGCTGGCTCTGAGCAATAAGCAGCGTGTCCTTCTTCCAGTCGTCATTCATTTCGGACTTTTCAGGAAGAGTATTTTCCCAAATGGAAGCTGTCTCTAAATCTGCCTCTTTGTTGGCGCGGCATTCATCAGTATGTTTATGCTCCGGCTTCTCGCAGACAAGTACTTTATCATAGCATTCTTCCGTGTGTACATGTTCTTCTTCCAAAGCCACTTCAGGTACAGCAGCCACTAAAGGTGCAGCCTCTGCCTCAACTTCTCTCTCTTCGTATACGGCTTCTCTTTCCTCTTCACCGCAGATGAGAGTTCTAACTTCTTCGTAGCAAGCATCAGTGTGCTCGTGATCTTCTTCTGTATTTTCACATGTGAGAACTTTTTCTATTTCATAGCAAGAATCATCGTGGATGTGACCGGCATCTACGAGTACAGTTTCAGTTACGGTTTGAGTTTCTGTTTCCATGGTTGGCGCAGCATCTCCGGCTACGCCTTCTACACTTTTTTCTACAATTCCTTCTTCGTCATAACCACAAATAAACCGACGCTCGTAACAAGCGTCAGTATGTTCATGCTCATCCAAACCGCAGTATGTATTTGCACTGATTGTAATTGCGGGAAGTATCAATGCATATGTTGTACAAAAAACGGTAATAGCGGCAAGCGTGCTCACCACTCTCATCCACCGCTTATGCGTCCTCTTCTTTGCGCTGATGGTCCTCGCGCTTCTTTCGAGATGGTCAGTTCTCATCTAAAGTTCTCCCTCTTTATATAGCAAATTTATATAGCAAAAAAATATCCAATGTCAAAAACTTGTATGACTCTAAACAAAAACCACGGACGCTTCTCGAAAGTTCGGGGAAGTCTACAAATCCATGGTCTGTCATACGGCCATAAATCATCAGCGTGATCCCCCTCACTTAACGGCCTTGTTTAATTTTACAAGTAGAGTTTATTTTAGAAGAGGCTCTGCAACATCGTACAAAAGTATGATTTTATTCTCGAAGCAAGGCCCAAAAGGCTTGAAAATTCGCCGTTTGTAGCGTTTCGGTAACATTTTTTCGTCGAAAAAGTAACAAAACAAAAAGCAGCTGTATTTTTTGTTTTTTTTGACAAAAATAAATTAGAGACGGTTTTTAATATATTAACCGTCTCTATATATGGCACATATTATATCTACGATGTCGATTTTGATCTTTATCTTGTTTTCTGCTTAATTATCTACGATGTCGATGTTCTAAATGTTTCCCATTTCATCAAATGGCATTATCCTAAACACTATTTTCCCAACGATTTGTTCCTCTGCAACGCAGCCAATTATGGCAAGCCTGGAGTCCGCAGATGTCGATCTGTGGTCACCCATTACGAAGTATCTTCCTTCCGGAACTTGATAGGGGAAGGTTATCGTAACGTCACCGTAGGATTTTTCATCTATGTATGGTTCGTTTATTTGCTCCCCATTAACAAAGACGTCACCTTCCTCACTCATATCAACCCAATCTCCCGGACCTGCGATACAACGCTTCACCAGAAGCTTGTTCTCGTAATAAAAGGCTACGATGTCTCCCGTTTCGAAATCCGCTCCTCTAAGCGAAAGCACGATGTTTCCTTCTTCCAGTGTCGGCGTCATCGACGTACCGTAAATCCTCAGCACCGGCATCCAAAGCGTAGCCACCAAGATAGCCACTGCGGCAACTACTATCATTACATAGAATGTATTTCTGGTCGTGCTGCTATACTGTTTTTTCCTCTGCTCTCGTCTCAACTCCTCCTGGAGTTCATCCACGGAGTAGCGCATAGTTTCTGCTTTACTCATTTCCACCCTCAGTTATTGTTTCTGCTTTTCCATCATTTCTTTCATCGAATCGATTACGGCCTTATACTGCCTGACTTTATCGTAGGCTTCATTCCAGTAGGCTTGGGACTCAGCCTTGGCCTTTTCTATCATGTCCTGACAGCGTATCTTCGTTTCCTTTTCTATCTGAGCACACCTGCTCTTGGTGTCGTCGATCATGTTAAGAACTGCATCGTCTTGATTTTCGTACATGCTACGAATCGTTTCTACATATTCTCTGCTGGCTCTGTCGGCAGCTTCCATTACACCGTTTATCTTAAGCAGTGCTTCCGCCATGGAGCCGGATTCGGAAATCTTGATGGAGCGGTCCGCAAGCTTGCGGTTGGCTTCTTCCAATTCTGCTTCCAAGTCGTCGCATCTTTTAGTAATGGAAATAAGCATGGTGAGAAGCTCGCCACGGTTCAGTTTCCTGAGTTCTTTTGCTGCGTTCTTTTGTTTGGCCATTTTTTCGTCCTTTAATATGTTTAATACATCTTGCGGCTCTCATTCGTAGCCATCGGTAATTATAAACCCTGAGCTCTCACGGCTATCAGTCGGTTGCTGCTGCGTCGTCGTTTATTACAAGTCCGATTTCGCGCGCGCGTACCGCGAGCTCCGTGCGGTTTCTGAAGCCGGTCTTGTCCTGCAAATGCTGAATATGCGTTTTTAGAGTGCTGATGGAGATGCAAAGTCTGTCTGCGATTTCCTGGTTACTGTCTCCGCTCATGAGCTCCTTTAGAACCTCGAGTTCCTTGCTCGTGAATTCCGTGCTTGTTGCTTGACCAAGCTGCAGTTCTGGAGTCTTGTCCGGGAATATGCTTTCACCTTCCATGGTTCTGTCAATTAAATCGAAGAAGGCATCGCCCACGACTTCTTTATACCAAAAGCTGTCGACTCCGATTTCCTTGGCTCTTGTGAGGTAGGAGTATTCCGGCATTGATGTGCATATAATGATTTTTACGTTTTTGTATTTCTTCTTGATTTTCTCGGCAGCATCAAGACCGTTTGCGCGCATGGCAGTTCTTATGTCCATAAGCACAAGGTCGATTCCTCCCTTGGCACAATAAACAGGAGCAAGGTCGGCGTCGTCGATGGCGGCTACCAGTTCGTATTTGTCGCTTTGATTTATGAACATTTCCAAGAGCTGACGGGTTATTGCATCATCTTCAACTATTAGCACATTATACATGGTTTTTCCTCCTAAGTTTATATTTCGACATAGGTTCGCGGGATTTCCAGGGTAAGTCTGAAATGTCTCCCGTCGCCGTAATTCATTGTTGCTTCCATTTTTTCTGCCATTTCCCTGAGCATTCCCAAGCCGCCGCCTTCTTTTATCGGGTAGGTCGGGGTTTTTCCATTGTCACTGTAGTCGACAGTGTACGCGAAGTCATCCTTGATGATGGTTACATACATTTGGTCGGCTCCCGAGTGCTGGAAGGCGTTGGTCATGCATTCCTGAATTCCAACGCATATCAGATTCAGGATTTCGCGGTTCTGCGGGATTTCTCCTATGATCTGCAGGTCGATTCCAAGGTGCTTCGCCGCGTCCACGAATCGTTCCATCTGCTTGGGTTGTTCATCTCCTCTGGATTCTTCTCTCAGAAGGGCGAGGTCCTGTTCCCAGCTGTTTAGAACGGTTTCGGCGTCCACCGGGCTTTCTTCGTTTGTTAGATATATCTTGGCCGCAAGGAGCGTTTCGCCCATTTTGTCATGAACTCGCATCTTTGCCTGAAGAAGCTCTTCGCTTCGGACGGTGTCGTCCACTTCCTCATGGTAGCGGCGGAGTCTCTGGTTCATCGCTCTTAGCTGTTTGTTGCTTTGATTTAATTCCTGAACCAGACCCTCTTCCTTCGTCGCGTCGATGGCGATCAGTTGGCTAACCGGACCGATGTCCGTTTGGATCTCCGTTTTGGAGAACATCCATATGCTTCCGTCGGGCATCCTTATTACAGGCTTTTCTGTGATTAGTTCGCCGTCGCTTATATCTCCCCTCAGTTCCCCTGTTAGGTCAGGTCTACTTATCAGCGTTCCGTTCTTTATATTTCCCGTGGTTACTGCTTTCCAAAATTCGTTTTCGTTGCTAAGAGCGCTCCCTGTCAGGTGATAGCAGAGCTCGTCGATTTTGTCGTTGGCTTGCATTACCTGTCCGTAATCGTTGGAAAATGCAACTCCGAGTGGGATTAGATCCAGGGTCGTTCCTACCGAGAATTGGTTTATTGTAGTGCTCATGGTTCGCTGAACCCAGATGAGTCTCACGATTCCGGCAGCCAGTAGTGCACACATCAGGAACCATCGGTAGTGCGGAATCATGTTGCTGAACCAGTAGCCCAACTCGGTGCTTGCGTGCTCTTCAACAAAGGCGGCCTTGCAGACTTCATATACCATGTAGAACACTATTACGTCGAAGGTCAGGAATGCGATTCCAACGTAGATTGCTCTCGGTGTCAGTGTGGTCGCAACGCTAATCATGGAGTATGCGCCCATCAGTATCAATGCGGTCGCAATCATGAAGCAAAGTACCGTTCCAATCGGTGTCATGGTGCCCAGCGGCGTAAGACCATCAAAGATGCTGTCGAGCAATGTGTTTATTGTCATGCTGCCTCACCCACCTTTTTGTTCCTGGGAATATCTATTCGGACATTCTTTATATTTTCTTCTGTTCGGATTTTCTTGCTGCCGCCCAAGGCTTCCAGGCGGGAGTCGAATTCCTCAAGTGATTTTTCGTCTATGTATATGCCGTCTCCGCCCAGGTGGACGCTGAGTCTTAGCGCTCTTTCGTTTGCGGACAGCTCTACGGTAAGCGTTTCCAGATTCTGTGCCTTTACCACCGTTCTATCAAAGATGGCATAGGCCAGGAGCAGCGCCTCTGCAGGGTAGAAGCCTTCTCCGAATTTCAGGTAGTCGCATTCGATTCCGTTGAGCTCGATGTACTGCATGGACTCCCTGATACTGTTTTCGAGTTCGAAGGACGATAGCTCGTCGCTGTCTTGGGCGAGGAGCATCATGTTGCAGTACCTCTTGATGTAGGCTTTGTAAATGCAGGCCCGAGAGAGCTTGTCCTTGAAATCGGGGCTATCCGGGGACGCGCTTCTTATCAGGTACTCTATGGCGTCGAGTTCGGGACTAACGCTTCTTGCCATGAGGTCGTAAATTTTGTTTCTTTCGTCTGCCTTGGAGCGGCGGGCGATGATTTCGTTTTCGGCTTTGATGAGGTTGTTTTCCTCTTCAAGCTGTTCTCTGGATTCCGTCAAGCGTTGTCCGAGTTCATTGAACTGCGAAAGGTCGTCGGTCCAAAATGCGTAGCCGCCCGGAATGTATCTACCGCTCAATCTGTGGTCGCGATCGATGTACACGTTCTGGTTTAGGGATTCCAGCCTTTGCTCGCGGGTCGATGGAATTATACCACTGGTCTGATACCTAACTGTTCCATCTGCGTCCACCAAGGATGATGATATGGTGGATGCGGTGTAGAACTCCAGGAAGTTGTAGTTGGAACGGATTACGCCCATACGCACGCAGAGCTCAATCGCGAGGATTATTATGCCTTCGAAAATCTGCGGGACGTCGTACATGTCATTAAGCCAGGGTATGACTTTGTAGTTGGTTACGCGCCAAAGCAGGTAGATGCCGCCGAGGCCGATGCTGACGAAGACGATCCATATGTAGGTTCTTGTTTTTTCGACGTCTATTCGGTTCCAGAGCGTGAAGCATATCATACCGAAGTTTATGAATATCCAGGTCATGACCAGGAAGAAGCCACCTTGATAGCTGTGCCCCAGATAGAAGCTCTGCGGTCCGTCAGCAAAGCCGAAGACCATTTGATGACTGTCGTTTGTCAGGACCAAGAGCGACAGCGCGGCTGATACGGCGAGTGTCCAGTACCATGCGCGGTTTATTTTTTGTTCGTTGTGAAGGCCAGAGTGCTGCGCGGCCAGAAAAAGCGTGGTCGGTATGAAGGTCATCGGCACGTAGTAAAAGTACCAAAGCCATCTGTTTATAGCCACCTCCTCGGGGAAGAGCACGTCCTTGAACATTCCGACTATCTGCCATGCAAAGAGGAAGATGATGGTGAGCATCAGGTACTTCCGGGATTGGTTGTTCGGAATGTCTCTGTTTAGGTATATCAAGCAAAGCATGCAGAGCACACAGTGGGCGATATAGGAAATCGCGGCCAGCTTCAGAGGAAGCAGCCCCAATCCCATGTCGAGCAGCCTGAGCACTCCCGCAAGCAAGTAGAGGAAGACGCATGCCGCTATCATGATTTTGGTGTTTCGGTTAATGTACATACTTAGCCGTCCTTGTCCTCTGTTGATTCGCCTGCATTCGTTGTGTTGTCTGCGTTTGTGTTGTCTGTGTTTGCATTTGCTGTATCTGCGTTTGTGTTGTCTGTGTTTGCGTTGTCCGATTCGGCGCTCTTTGTTTCTACCGGGTCGCGCATTTCCCTAACCTCAAGGACTTTTGGTCGCGCGAACAAATGGAGCGCCTTTACGTATTCCTGTTGATTTGCTCCATCCACGGACTCGGTTAAATTAAGCAGAATATAGAAGTCTTCGCCGCTTCGACGCATTTCGCCAATCTGCATCTTTTCTATGGCGTGGACTTTTCCGTCCGGCTTTAGGTCCTGCATTTCCTTATAAAGCTCGCTGTCCTCCTTGATGTAGGATAGAACAGCTCCTGTTCCTGCAGACTTTTGATCCATCCAAGTTGAGACAAATTCGATTATCGTCCTGACGATTTCCGGAGTGTAGTGGATGTTCTCCATCAAATCATTCATGTACCATAGGTCATCATCAAAGAGGATTGCTTTGTTTAAACCTTCAAGGTGGTAGTCTCTGTCTTCCGTGAATTTTAGGTTGTAGATGGTTTCTATGGCCTTGATGTTCGGGCCGTTTCCGGCAAAGACTTCTATGGACGCTTGCATTATGTCCTTGTCGTCATCCACGAAGTCGAGCGGATTTACTGTCGCGGTTGGGATTCCGGAAGTTCCAGCGTTGCCTGAAGTGCCCTGGCTGCCGGCCCCTCCGGCGTTCGGGGAGCCACCTTGGCTTGGGTCATACGAGTTCCCTTGGCTCGGTTGGTTTTGCTGATTCTGAACTTCTTCCTGGAATATCTTTGGCCACTGGTTCAGGAAAATCACCGTGCCTACAGCAATTATCGCTATGGCGGCAAGCAACCAAAGCAGTGTCTTTAAAATGGATCTCTTTGGTTTGGTTGGTTCCGCGTCCGCTGTGCTTTTTGTTTTCTCGGTTTCATTTGTGCCTTCGGCTTCGTTTGCTTCTTTGGATTCGTGGGCGCTGTTGGTTCCTCCGGCTTCGTTGGCTCCGTTGGGTTTTTTGTTTTCGTCGAATCCGTTGGCTCCGTTGGTTTTTGGAGCAACCCCTTGTTCGGTGCCATTGCTGTCACTATAGTCGTCACCTTCGTAATCGTCTTCTTCCTGCCCTGTAATGCTTTCAAGAATTCTTGATTCTATATCTGTGGCAGTAGTGGTAGCGGAGGCGATATCAGAGGCGATATCAGTAGTAGTGTTGGCATTGCTGTTGTTGGTAGTGGTACCGGTATTGCTGTTTGTAGCAGTGTCAGTACGGAAACTGGCTTCTACGTTTTTTGATTCTGCTTGGGAAGCTTTTTGTCCTACGCTGCTCGTTTCCTCACCAAAACCAAGGTCCGCAAACATTCTGTCTAAAAAGTCGAATGCGTCCTTGGCGTCCTTATCAACAGTATTTGCACCTGTCTCTTGTGCTCTTGTTTCCTGTTTTCTTGCTTCCTGTATTCTTAGCTCAGTTTCAGGCACTTCTGCAGTTTTAACCGGTTCGGCAGGTTCGAGTACTTCTGCCGGTTTAACCGGTTCGGCAGGCTCAGGTACTTCGATCACATCCAAAAACCATGCGCGCTCGCCGCACTTCCTGCAAAACCGATCTTTTTCACTGAGCGTATTACCACATTTCTTGCAATACAAAATAGCCCCCAATAATATGCATTTTATATGACACGTATAAACGTGCTAAACAAATATACGGTTCTTAGCAACAAAATGCCTATATTATTGTACATCAAATCATACTTTCGGGCAACAATCGAACAATTACTCATGCCCTCTTGATAAGATATTGTTGCGATGTTGACGAGATTTGTTGATGAGATTTGTTGATGAGATTTGTTGATGAGATTAACTAATGGAACTTGACGACGAGATGTTTATGTTTCATCGCTATGGTTTTGATGATATAATTACAGTCGCAATCGTTTTTGATAAAAGTGATTGCAGAAATTCCAGCAGCAGAAAATGTTGCAATCAGAAAGCACCTTTTATAGCGAGGATTCTACCATGGATTATCAAGGATATACCAGCCCACTTTCTGAAAGATATCCGAGTAAGGAGATGAAGTACATCTTCTCGCCGGAAAAGAAGTTCCGTACCTGGCGAAGGCTTTGGATCGCCTTGGCGGAGGCGGAGCGCGAGCTTGGGCTCGATATCACCGAAGAGCAGATTGCGGAGCTAAGGGCTCACGCCGATGACATCAATTACGACGTTGCGAAGGCGCGCGAGAAGGAAGTTCGTCACGACGTGATGAGCCATGTTTACGCCTATGGGCAGCAGTGCCCGACGGCGAAAGGCATAATTCATCTTGGAGCGACTTCTTGCTTCGTGGGCGATAACACGGATATCATCCTGATGGCGGAGGGGCTTGAACTTATTCGAACAAAGCTCATAAACGCTATTTCTCAGCTTGCGAAATTCGCCGAAGAGTATAAGAATCTTCCGACACTTGGCTTCACTCATTACCAGGCGGCGCAGCCCACAACCGTTGGAAAAAGAGCAACTCTCTGGCTCCAGGATTTGGTGATGGATCTAGAGGACTTGGATTATGTGCTCGGATCCCTTAGACTTAGGGGAGCAAAGGGAACTACGGGGACGCAGGCTTCGTTCATGGAGCTATTTGACGGGAACGAAGAGAAATGCCGCAAGCTCGACCTTATGATAGCGGAGAAGATGGGATTTGGCGGTGCTGGAAACCCAGAAACATCGACCGCTAATTGCGGCGAAAATGCAGTAAAATCAATGATTTGCGGAGGCGTATATCCGGTGACCGGTCAAACATATTCCCGAAAGGTCGACAGTAGGGTTGTTAACGTCCTTGCCGGAATTGCGCAGTCCGCACATAAATTCAGTAATGATATTAGACTCCTTCAGCATATGAAGGAAGTCGAGGAACCGTTTGAGAAAAACCAAATCGGTTCGTCGGCAATGGCATATAAGCGAAATCCGATGCGTTCAGAGAGAATGGGCTCGCTTGCGAATTACGTTATGAGCGATGCCATGAATCCTCAATTAACCGCTGCAACTCAGTGGTTTGAAAGGACTCTTGATGATTCGGCTAATAAGAGAATTGCGGTAAGCGAGGCCTTCCTTGCTACTGATAGCATACTCGAATTGTATTTAAACATTACGTCGGGGCTGGTTGTTTATCCGGAGGTTATCAGGCAGCATCTCATGGCGGAGCTCCCGTTCATGGCAACCGAGAATATAATAATGGATGCGGTAAAAGCCGGCGGAGACAGACAAGAGCTCCACGAGAGAATCAGGCAGCACTCTATGGAAGCAGCAAAGGTCGTTAAGGAACAGGGGCTTCCAAACG
Source organism: uncultured Clostridia bacterium (assembly GCA_947302715.1). Lineage (GTDB taxonomy): Bacteria > Bacillota > Clostridia > Peptostreptococcales > Anaerovoracaceae > Eubacterium_B. The sequence continues at coordinate 2,240 of CAMYVY010000010.1, read as the reverse complement.
ACCTAATTTCAAGGGTAGCAGCGGATCCCTTGTTCGGGGTTAAAGAGGATGAGCTTACGGCGCTCCTTAAGCCAGAGAACTACGTTGGCCGTGCGCCTTCTCAGGTTACGGAGTTCCTCGATGGTGTTATTAAGCCGATATTGGAGGAAAACCGCGACCTGCTCGGCGTTCAGGCTGAGATAAATGTGTAGTTTGGTTTGACGAGCGACCTGGCAAGGTGACTTACTGGATGGGATGATCGTGAACACTTGGTTAAATCACCGCTTGCAAAACGGTAAATCAAATATATTTTAGCGATTTGGAGGGACTTAAAATGTACAAGGAAGCTTTGAGGCCTGCCTGGGTAGAGGTGGACCTCGGAAAATTGGACAGAAACATTAAAAACATAATGGCTAAAGCCAATGAAACCGCATCAGATGATAATCCTCGCGAAATAGTCGGCGTGATTAAGGCTGATGCATACGGACATGGAGCAGTTAAATGTGCAGAAGTTCTTAGGAAGAACGGCGTGAAGACTTTTGCTATAGCTACTCTCCAGGAAGCCATTGAGCTACGAGAAGCTGGAGCCACCGAGGATATAATTATGCTCGGACTCACTCCCGATATGTATGCAGAAACAATTGTTAATTACGATATAATCCCTGTAGTTTGCGATTCGGAAAATGCTGCAGCCATCAGCAAAGCAGCCGAAGCCGCAGGTAAGACAGTACACGGCTTAATTGCGATAGATACTGGAATGGGCAGGATTGGCTACGTTGCAGCTGATCAGTCAATGGCAGAAAGCGCGACATCAAATAATTCTGCAAATACATCAAAGACTTCGGCCGACGATGAGGGACGTTTTATCCTATCCGGAGACAATATAACTTATACGAATGAAACAGCAATTGAGGATATACGTAAAATTGATGCGCTAACCAATTTCAAAATCAAGGGAATTTTTTCTCATATGGCGACGGCTGATGCCTTTGATAAAGGTTTTGCAAAGGTTCAGGAGGCAAGGTACAATGCCTTCTATAAAGATCTAACCGATGCGGGGATCGATATACCAATGTGTACGCTTGCCAACAGTGCTTCGATTATGGAGATTCCATCGATTCACTTTGATATGGTTCGCCCCGGAATAATCCTCTACGGATGCTATCCGTCAAACGAGGTGGACCGAAGCCTTCTTGATATCGAACAAGTAATGTCGGTCAAGGCAAACATCGTGTTGCTAAAGGATGTGCCGGTTGGCTTCTCCTGCGGTTACGGCAGAAGATTTATCGCTAATAGACCATCAAAAATTGCAACGCTGACGCTTGGATATGCAGATGGCTATCCCAGACCATACTCTTCGCAGGCAAAGGTTATTGTAAACGGAGTCGTTTGCCCCATCGCAGGTAACATTTGCATGGATCAGTGCATGGTCGATGTTACGGACGTCCCAGACGTAAAAGTAGGAGATGAAGTAATCATAATGGGTTCCGACGGTGTTAATTCCATCACCGCCGAGGATATTGCTGATGCAACCGGAACCATTAGCTACGAGATTTGCTGCGCATTTGGCCAACGACTACCAAAGGTCTACGTAGATTGATAGATGTGTATAGAATAATAAATAATGAGGCATATGCCAACGATTTGTTTAGTTTAAAAACAAGAAATCGATCTCCAATTGTGATTGTGATGAAACAATGAATATTTTTCACTAAACCTTCACAAACTCTTGTTGATTATGGTGTATTATATCCTTGTTCAATAAAGTTTGTTAAATGCAAACTTTCCTTCTTTTATTGAATACACACACTTTCGCTAAAGCCCTCGAAATCGTTTGATTTTGGGGGTTTTAGTTTTTTGCTTCCGCTGAGCACTACTGAAATATCCCATATCCTCAGGTTATGGACTGTGTCGTTTACACACTTTCTATTTTTCGGAGTATTTTGATCAAAAATCAAAAATACTCCGGAGCGAAATGACAAAAAAACAAAAATACTCCGAAATTTTGGCTTGATTGCTGGTATTTCTGTGTATCTGCATCAAAAATCAAAAATACTCCGGAGCGAAACGTCAAAAAATCAAAAATACTCCGAAATTTTGGTTTGATTGATAGAATTTCTGTGTATCTGCATCAAAAATCAAAAATACTCCGGAGTGAAACGTCAAAAAATCAAAAATACTCCGAAATATTGACTTAATTACCAGAATTTCTGTGTATCTGCATCAAAAATCAAAAATACTCCGGAGCGAAACGTCAAAAA
>CAMYVY010000009.1 GCA_947302715.1 uncultured Clostridia bacterium | reverse complement strand
TTTCGGAGTATTTTTGTTTTTTTGCCCTTTCGCTCCGGAGCATTTTTGATTTTTGGTGCAAATACTCCGAAAACAAAAGAACTCTCGGAAACGGGTTGGATGATTTTGAGTCCAAAGGCCAAAATCATCCAACCCCCGAAAGTACTAATTTCGTTGAGGTTTAGTATTGCATTCTGGGAGGCTTTACAGCCTCTCAGCCTGCTTTACTATTATTCTTCCTCCATTGCTTTCAGATCCGGGCTGAAGATGAGTTTACAGCCTGTCGCAGCCTGAATATCTTCCTGGGTATAATCCGGGTGAAGCTCAGTTACTACTATGCCTTCCGGAGTTACTTCCATAACGCCCATCTCGGTGATAATCTTGCTTACGCACTTCTCAGCTGTGAGAGGAAGTGTGCATTTCTCCAGAATCTTTGGAGCCCCCTTCTGGGTGTGAAGCGATACAACGATAACCTTCTTTGCACCTGCTACCAAGTCCATGGCACCGCCCATTCCGGCAACCTTCTGTCCCGGAACAATCCAGTTAGCCAGGTCACCATTCTCAGCTACTTCCATTGCGCCAAGAACAGTTGCATCAAGGTGTCCTCTTGCCATACCAAAGCTTGTAGATGTATCGAAATATTTTACCCAAGGAACTGCAGTTACATATGCACCACCGGAATTGATGATATCAACATCTTCTTTTCCGGGCTCTGCCATGCCTGCCAGACCTGCGAATCCATTCTCTGAATGCAGAGTTACGGTGATATCGTCAGGGATATAGTTAGCCACCTGAGTAGGAAGACCAATTCCCAGATTTACGAAGTCGCCGTCTTTAAATTCTTTTGCGCATCTTCTTGCGATTCTTTCTTTTAAATCTGCCATTTTGGTTCTCCTTCCACTATACCGTTTACAACAACGCCCGGAACATCCCAGATATCAGGATCAACAGAATCAATCTCTACGAGTTTCTCGGTAGCGATGATTGTGCAATCAGCTGCTCCGGCCATTACATAGTTGAAGTTCTTTGTTGCCTTTGCTGAATAGAAGTTTCCGAATCTGTCAGCAACAGAAGCTCTGCAGAATGCAAAGTCTGCACGTAGAGGTCTCTCGAGAAGATACTTCTTTCCATCAAGTTCGAATGTGATTTTTTCTCTGTCGCACTCGTCCTTTGCCATGTTGCCATTCTCATCATGTTCCATCGGTGTGCTTACGCCTGTCGGTGTAAGAACGCCACCAAGGTTGTAGTTACCGGCACGAATCTTCTCTGCCAAAGTTCCCTGAGGTACAAGCGTGCACTTCAGAGTTCCTGCGATCATTCCGTCACCAATCAGTGGGTTCATTCCCACGTGTGATGCGATGATGTGCTTAATCATTCCCTTTTCGAGAAGCTTACCAACGCCGCGTGCAGTCTTGGCACCATAGGCACCTTCAGGAAGTCCGCCATCGTTTGCGATAACTGTCAGGTCTTTGACGCCCTTTCTTACCAGCGCATCGATGATGATCTCAGGAGTACCAGTTCCCAAGAATCCACCAATCATTATGGTCATTCCGTCTTGTACGCCGGCAACCGCCTGATCAGCAGTGATAATTTTGTCAATCATGTCTTGACCGCCTTTCTTTCTTTGCTATAACTAATATCATGCTTTTGCATTTTTTCGTACAAACTTGTACGACTGATGCCTAACGCTTTGGCCGTGGCCACCTTGCTGCCGTGATTGTTCATCAAGGAGCGCAGAATGATGTTTTTCTCCATCTCGTCCAATTGAACCGCCAAATTCTCTTCATTGGGCTCAATTCCTGAACCCGAAATATGTTGCGGAAGCTGGGTGGGATAAATGATACCGTCCTCACCCGTAAAATTACCTGCGCCCTCTATGATGTTTTCCAGTTCTCTTATGTTTCCCGGCCAATCATAGTTCATTAGATATCCCATCGCATCCTCGGAGATCCCCTGTATGTTCATGCGGTTCTTCTCGTTGGCCTTGGCAATAAAATGACTTGCCAAAAGAGGAATATCGTCTTTCCTGTCTCGGAGGGGAGGAATCAAAATCTGTACGACGTTCAACCTGTAGTACAAATCCTCTCTGAATTTCCCCTCCTCAACAAGTTTCTTTATATCTTTATTTGTCGCTGCAATAATTCTAACATCAACCTTTTCCGGTGATGTCGCACCAATCCTCTGCACTTCCCTTTCCTGCAATACTCTAAGCATTTTGGCCTGCATGGAAAGGGACATTTCTCCTATCTCATCCAAGAATACGGTGCCACCATCTGCAGCTTTAAGTATACCAATCTTCCCGCCTTTTTTTGCACCGGTAAATGAACCTTCAGTATATCCAAAAAGTTCAGATTCAAGAAGATCGTTTGGCACAGCAGCACAGTTTAAACATATAAACGCCTGTTCCCTTCTGGGACTCTCCAAATGGAGCGCATGGGCATAGAGTTCTTTACCTGTACCGCTTTCCCCAACTATCAAGACGTTGGAGCCGCCTCTTCCGACTCTTGCAATTTTGTCTCTGGCCTCTTTGATTGGCTTGCTTGTTCCAATTATATCAGATACTGCATACTTGGCAGTGTTGGAACTTGCGAAACTGTCCTTATAATACTTAAGCTCCTCTTCAATCTTTACAACTCTGTTGTAAAGAGAATCCAATTCCTGCAAATCTCTGAAAATTACACGACCGTATGCCCCCACGATTTTACCGTCTTCGACGATGGGGATACGATTGGCAATCATTCTGTGCCCATTAATCTCCTGGGTAGCCTCCATTTCGGCTACGCCCGTTTTTAGGACCACATGCATTCTGGTGTTTTCGATGACCTTCGTCACATGTTGGCCTATTGACTTGTCCCTGTCCACCATCAAGAATTCAGCATACGCATTGCTCAATTCCACAACGATTCCGTCTCTATCCACAACCACGATCTTTTCGCTGGGATCGTTCATCAATACATAAGACAGAAGCTGTATATTACCGGGACTGTTATTGGGCTTTTCTTCGCGGATCTGGTTTACCGGCATATTACCTCACTAACGTCATGTTTGTCATAGATAATAACTGTCTAAAAATGCTCGATAGTGTTCAGTTTTCTATTTATAAAGAAGGTCGGAAAGCTTATTGAACATTGTATCACGATATCTGATGGTTTCTTCATCCTTGCCATCGCTGTAATCATAGAAACCAGCCTTTGTCTTAACACCGAACTGACCCTTTTCGAATCTGTCAGCCAGCATTCCGAATGGTTCCTTCTTGTCGCAGAGGTCTGCAAACAGATAAGATGCGATGTTGTAGAATATGTCCAATCCACCAAGGTCGCATACCTGGAAGGGTCCCAAGCAAGCATATCTGATACCGAGACCATACTTCATTACATCGTCAACAGCCTCAGGTGGAGCGATTCCCTGCTCAACAATGTGGAGAGACTCTCTCAAAATTGCGAGCTGAATTCTGTTGAGAACAAAGCCCGGTGCGTCTCCTACGATAACCGGCTTTCTATTGGCCTTAAGAGCAACTTCGTTTACTACGTCTGCTGCTTCCTGGCTCGTCTTTTCGCCCTTGATGATTTCTACGAGAGGAATCAGGTGTGGCGGATTGATCCAGTGCATGCCTGCAAATCTCTCAGGCTTGTTGACTACTTCAGCGATTCTGGTAATGGAAAGGCCGGATGTGTTGGAGCAGATAACTACATCGTCACCAACAATTCTTGATATTTCTTCCCAGAAGCTATGCTTTACTTCAATCTTTTCCAGGATTGCTTCTACAACAAAGTCAGCATCGGCGAAAGCCTGCTTATCAGTCGTATACTTTAGTCCTGCCTGAAGTTTCTCGGAATCAGCTTGGCTGATTTTGCCTTCTTTAACTTCTGTTTCCCAGTTTAATGCGATAACCTTCTTTGCTCTCTCAAGAGCTTCTTCCACGATGTCATAAAGAGTGACTTCGTATCCTGCCTGAGCAAGGATAGCACCCATGGAGCATCCCATGGTACCGGAACCAGCGATAACTATTTTCTTTACCTCTCTCATGATAACTTCCTTTCTTGGGATTCATACGTAGATCCTCGTAGGATTATGCGTATCTTGAGTTTTAAGTTTTAACTATCTACAGGGGAATGAGATAGCTACATTCCTTTCTGATTGTCGAAACCTTAACAATCAAAAAAGTGTTTTTTAAGGGACGGTTCCCATCGGAAACCGTCCCTTTGATGTTAACCTAAGCGATTAAACAATTCCCATGGAACCAAGGATAATGATTACAATAGCAGCTATTGTCGGAATAACAACTGTGCACATACCGATGTTTACATAGGATTCTTTGTGTGTCATACCTGTTACGTTGAGCAGTGTAATAACAGCACCATTGTGTGGCAGAGTATCGAATCCGCCGGAACCTACAGAAATACATCTGTGGAGTACAGCCGGATCAATTCCCTTGTCAATACATCTCTGCATGAATGTCTCACCGAATGCTTCGAGAGCGATGGACATACCGCCGGATGCGGAACCTGTGATACCAGCAAGACCGGATGCGGCAACAGTACCACCTACGAGCGGGTTGGTAAGTGTCTCTGTGAGGAACTTGGAGATAACTGCAAATCCTGCGAGAGTCTTGATAACGTTACCATAACCTACCTCAGTAGCGGTGTTCATGATAGCCAGGAAGGAACCACTTACACCTTCTTTAAGAGTGTCCCAAATTCCATTCGGGAATCTCTTGATGTTGAAGATGATTGTAAGAATGATACCGATGATCAGAGCAAGGTATACGGACCAGGAACCTCTGACGCCAGCCAATGTAGTATTTACATAGGAGCTGTGGATATCTTCTTTCAGTGTTTCCAGATAAGCACCATCATAACGTCCTTCTACGAAGATAACCTTTGTGAAGAGGATGTTAGCGATGATAACTGCGATTGGCGGGATGAAAGCTGCAACTGCACTTGGCAGATTGCTCTCGTCACCCTTGAATTCATGGTCATTAGCGTGTACGCCATAGCCTTCGCCCTTAGCAACTGCTGCTTTTTCTCTGGTCTTTAGCCAGAAGCATCCGCCGAAGAACATGATCAGAGCTGCGATGATACCAAGGATCGGAGCTGCAAAGGAGTCTGTTCCGAAGTACTTCATCGGAATTGTGTTCTGAATCTGCGGTGTTCCCGGGATAGCTGTCATGGTGAATGTGAAAGCACCAAGAGCGATAGCCGGCGGGAGAAGTCTCTTAGGAAGATTGGATTCTCTATAGAGAGCAGCACCGATTGGATAAATAGCAAATGCAGCTACGAACAATGATACACCACCGTAGGTGATTACGCCGCAGGCAAGTACTACTGTCCAGATTTCTTTACCATGTCCCAGTGTCTTTACGAACCACTGAGCGATTGCCTTAGCGGAACCGGTATCGTCCATTACCTTACCGAAGATAGCGCCGAGCAAGAACATCGGGAAGTTGGATGTTACGTATCCACCGAGGGATGGCATGAATTCCTGGGTATAGGTTGCCATTGGGTGTACCGGGTCTCCTGCAAGACCTGACAGGATAGCTGCCAAGAGAGCGAGGAGTGGTGCAATGATGATTACAGACCAGCCTCTGTATGCGAGGTAGATGAGTAATCCCAGAGACAGAATAATAGCAATAATACTCATATAATTCTTTCCTCCTACAAATTAAAATAACTGATGAAAATAACGGTCCCCCTCTATTGTTAAGCCAACTTTGATAATGAAATAATTCTTAGTTAGCTGTCCAACCACCATCAATTGGAATCGCCGCACCTGTGATGGATTCTGCAGTATCTGTTGTGAGGAAGAATACCAAATCAGCTACTGTAGCAGGGTCAAGCATCTTCTTAACTGCTGCCTTAGCAAGCATGATGTTGCTGATAACTTCGTCTTCGGAAATGCCATGAACCTTAGCCTGGTCAGCAATCTGGCCTTCTACGAGCGGTGTCATAACATATGCCGGGCAGATAGCATTACATGTGATTCCAAGTGGACCACCTTCCATACCGGCTGTCTTCGTGAATCCTACGAGTCCGTGCTTTGCGGATACATAAGCGGACTTGAATTCAGAAGCTACAAGACCATGAATTGAGCTGATGTTTATGATTCTTCCCCAGCCCTGATCCTTCATATAGTTCCAGCTATACTTTGTGAGTAGGAACGGTGCAGTAAGCATGAGTCTAATCATGAAATCCCATTTATCTTCCGGGAAATCAGGAATCGGAGAAACATTCTGGAGACCGGCAACGTTTACTAGAACGTTAACTGTTCCAAATTCCTCTACGCACTTGTCAACAACTGCCTTGCATGTTTCTCTCTGGCTGAGGTCTCCGCAGATATACTTCTGACCGAGTTCTTCTGCTGCTGCTTTCAGCTTTTCTTCGTTAACATCGGCCATCATGACCTTTGCGCCCTCTGCTGCAAATCTCTTTGCAACTCCGAAGCCGATACCACTAGCAGCACCTGTTACAATTGCAACCATTTGTCTTGCCATAGTGTTTTCTTCCTTTCTCTTAAAAATAATTTGGTTATAATGGGTAGTTTCGGTTATCGCCCAATGGTCCCAACAGGGACACAGGGGACGTGGGCATAACCCTATCCTTATTATAAAGCAAGCATCATGCCAAATAAGGTCATTTATTTAGTGCGTTCAACCCTTGTGACATGCTTCACCGAACTAGTACGGTAACGCGACGTTGAAATATCAAACTTCTTTGATATTTCTTTAACATACGAATAAAAATATTAAAGTCAAAAATTTCACAAAAGATATTATAGGTATTGTTATTTCAAGAATAAAACCAACTATATTCTACCCCATCAAAGGGCATTTTGTCAAGAATTCCGTACATAACAGATAAGAGTATGACCATAATTACATAATTATCGCACAAAATAATGTACGGAAATGTTGACACTTATACAGATATTGAAATATTGTTGTTAAAAACAAGCCATTTAAGATTGCAAAAATGTACGCTATTCCTTACAGTCTGTTGTACCAACCGCCCGGAACACCATAAGCCATCATATCATCATAGAGCCATCTGGAATGAATAGCACCGGGAGGAATCTCACAAATCTTTTTCCCATCAACATGAATCCAATAGCGTCTTTGATCCTTCTTGTTATATACGTAGATCATTTTTTCAACCTCATCAAAGGTATATGTGCCGGGATACTTTGTACCTTGAACAGTAAAGGTCGTTCCATCGACATGGATCTTGGTTTTAATACCCTTGTATGCCATCCAGGCAACACCTAATCCATAGAAAACAAGAAGAACTGTTGCAGCCTTTGAGTATTGAAAAACAAAGATGCCAAAGATTATCAAAAATGCGGACATTACGTAATTATTACTGTAAACCTTTTTGTCCACACTAATATCATAAACCGGCTCATGCTCCTCCGGAACATAATCCTCCCCCTCCATTTCAGAAAGGGCATCCCTCTCCGCCTGCTTTTCCGCTTTGTTCTTGAATTTGGGGTTAAGCTTTCTAAGTCCCCTTTCAACCACAGTATCATCGGGATGCTCATCCACAACACCTAACGCACCAATTGAATCCGACTCACTTGAATCTACATCAAATGCTTCCTCACCATATGCATCCGAATCCACCAAATCCGCGTCCGATTTTACGCTGAATACCTCATTATTATCGCTCATACTACACCCTTGATTTAGGGGACAGTTCATATAAGAATCTGTCCCCCTATCTTTCATTACTACATAGCTATATCCCTAAATATTACGAATACATTTTTGCTGCATCGAGAAGTTTCTGTTTGAGAAGTCCCTCGATTTGCTTGAGTTCTTCCTCTGCAGCTTGTCTCTTGTCGCGTCCTTCACGCTGAATGTTCATGACTTCGTCCAATGTTGTAATCAATGTCTCGTTTGTCATGCGAAGCGTCTCGATATCGATGATTCCACGCTCACCTTCCTTGGCAGTCTCTATGGTAGCCATCTTGAGCTTCTCTGCATTTTGCTTTAGCAGTTCGTTAGTCATCTCGCTCACCTGGTGCTGTGCTTCAGCAGCCTGCACGGAATGTTCGACTCCCATTGCAATAACCATCTGATTCTTCCAGAGCGGAATCGTGTTCACGATGGTCGACTGTATTTTCTCAGCCATCAAATTGTCAGAAGCCTGAACCATTCTAATTTGAGGCGCAGTCTGCATGGCGATGTTTCTCGTGAGTTCCAAATCATAAAGTTTTTTCTCAAATCTTTCAATCTGAGAGGACAAATCCTTTGCTGCCTGTGCATCCTCAGCAAGACCCGTGTCTCTCGCCTTTTGCTCCAAGGCAACAAGATCGTTATTTCTAACCTCATCAAGCTTCTGCTGGCCTGCCACGATATACATCGTGAGTTCGCGGAAATAATTCATGTTGAGGTCATACATCTGATCCAGCATGGCGGAATCCTTCATGAGCTGAACCTGGCGGTTTTCAAGCTCATTCTTGATTTCCGTTACGTTGGTCTCAACCTTGTTGTATTTATTCTTTAATGTCTGAAGATTGTTGGCTTTCTTCTTGAACAGACCGAAGAAGCCTTTGTTCTCATCCTCATCATCAAAGGTTTTGAGCTGGGTGACCAGTGAAGAAATCATATCACCAACCTCGCCCATGTCCTTGGTCTTTACGTTCTCAAGAGCCTTCTCGGAAAAGTCTGCAATCTTCTTCTGAGTGCCAACGCCGTAGTTCATGATTGCCTGAGTATTGTTGATGTCAATCTTGTCAACAAAAGCTCTAACCTGAGCCATTTCCTTTTCCGTCAAAGTCGACGCGGGGTCTATTTTTTCGGCCTTGGCAAGTTCATTCGCCAGTTCCTCCGACTTTGATGCTGCTGCGTCATCGGTTTCTGCCGCGGTTGCGCCTTCTTGATTCTCGGCGTCATCCTCTACTATCTCGATGGCGTCTTCAGCCACCTCAACAACATCTCCCTCATCAAATTTGAGTTCCGGCACTTCATTGAATTCTTCAAACTTATTTTCTGCCATCGAGTTTTCCTCCTAAAAATTATCAACTACTTCATCGACATTTAATCAACATTTATATATAACTTGGTTTTTTAAACCGTTAATTATATCGTATGTTGTTTTATAACAAGCTATTCATCGAACTTAAGCTCAGGTTCGTATTGCTCAGCCGAACTTTCAGTAAAAGCATCTGCCGAATCATCCATATTGTTTTCCGCTTCATTTAGTTCAGCAGTTTCGCTTACTCCGACTGCTTCGTTTGCTTTTGCTGCTTCATTTACTCCGGCTGCCTCGTTTTCTCCGGTTTGATTTTCGGCTGCTTTTTCCGATTCTACCTGCGACGACTTTGCTTGATCAGTCGCTTTAAACCCCTTCTTGGTTAGTCCGTCCTGCTCCATCATCGTCTTCATTACGGAAATATCGGACGAAATATCCCAAGCGACATCCTCAAAGAGACTGTCCAGAAGGTTCTCAAAAGCGTCATTTATAGTATCCACCGTCGCCTCAATTTCCCTCTTTGTTTTCGGGATATTTTCCCCTATTTCAGGTTGCTTGTCCAGGTCGACATAAGCATCCAAGAGCTTCTCCGTCGTCGGAAGATAATAGTTCATGAACTTTCTCAAATCACCCGCAGTCGTCGGATCCTTCTTAACCTGAGCAAAAATCTTGCTGACAATTCTCTCCATCTGGTCAAGCTTTCCGGTCATTTCCTCTCCCGGAATCAGGTCATTTGCCTTTCTAATCTTGGTGACAAATTCTTCACCTTCGGTGATGACCTTTCTTGCTTCAGCGGATCCTGCCTGACTATCAAGCTCTGCCTCCGCTTTTTCTCTCTCTTGCCTGGAATTCTCGGCAAGTAGATACTGATCGTAGGCGTTCTTGGTCAGCATCATTGTGGTCTTTTTCTGATCGTATTTTAGTTGCGGAAGCATTCCTATTTCAATCATTTCATCCAGGTTCTTCTGAACGATATCAGGATGCTCGCCTGCCTTTTCCGCAAGATCCTCAATTGTCATGTATTCTGCGGATCCTACGATTTTGCTATACTTATCAAATATTTTCGAGAGTTTTCTCTGCCTGGCACCCTTCTGCGTAAAGTATCCGGAGACACCGGCACCCGCGCCGAACATTGCCGCAGTTACAATGGTGGAAAGACCACCGGTCGCAGCAGCTGCCGCAATATTCGCAACTACAACCGGCACGGTTATAAACAATCCCGTAACGCCGGCAGTCTGCTTGAGAAGTCCGCTTCCGGCATTTTTCTTGTACTGATTGAACGGGGTAACCCTGGAATTTGTTGCGCTGTTCGGGATATTGGAATTCGCATTTGTAGCCGCGCCCGGTCTTTGGCCTTGGTTTGACTGGCCTTGATTTGTCTGGTATTGACCCGCTTGGCCCTGACCTCCGGAATATCCCGGTCTTCCGTATCCTGAATAAGCCTGCCCCTGAGTTCCGGACTGCCCTGCATCGTGACCACCGCCGGAACCTGACGCACCTCCCCAGAATCCACCAGACCCTGAAGTCTTTCCTGCGTTTCCGTACCCAGAAGCGGATCCTGTTCCTGCGCTGTTCCCGGTCCTGTAATTGGAGTAGCTCTGCCGATTTTGCCGGCCCTGGCTATACTGCCCCTGCTGGCTACCTTGCCGGTCCTTCTGCCTCGTTCCCAAATCGATATCCACCGGCCTATATCCATAGGCATTGGCATTTCTCGGACCACGGTTGACATTATAAGAACTGTAAGGCCTGCTACCATACGTCCAATTTCCATACGACTTCCCTGCCCCTTGCATGCGCTTACGCACGTCGCTCGTTGCATTCTTCGTATACCCTGACATTTCTTCAGTGATCTTCTTTGTCAGATTGCTGTAATCACCGCTGTCAATGGCATCGTTAACCGTTTCCATTATTCTGCTTCCTGCATTCAGCATTTCGCGAATATAGTCCATCAAAGTCTCCTTAAGATATTTATCTATCGTTATGCATTTATCGGCACGCCTTCCCTTGGCATAGCTTCTATAAGTCATGCGTCTACCGGCCACAAAGTCGGAATTTCGTCTTGCAATAAAGCCGCCTATTATTATATCAAAAATGCAAGCAGTGTTACAAATCTTCATCAAAAATTCATTTCAAGCAAAGTAACCAACTCGCAGCATGCATCGCCTGTTTTTAGGTGATGCTCATTACCTTTTTGCATTTTTTGCTCAATGCATGCAGTCTAAATTATCTCTTAGAAGTAGCACTTCGCAAGTTCTGCAAACTTCGGGAGCGAACGTTCAATCTGCTCATACGATACGCAGTAAGAAAGTCTCACGTATCCCGGGCCCGCAAACGAGCTTCCCGGTACCATCAGGATGTTAAACTCTTTGCCCTTCGCCACGAATTCCTTTTCATCGGGAACCGGTGACTTGACCCAAAGATAGAACGCACCCTGAGGTTCCACGCATTCGAAGCCCATTTCGGTCAGCGCATCATAGAGCCTCCTGCCGTTCTTCTCGTAATATTCAACTTCACACTTCGCATCCACGCATCTCTCAATGACCAGCTGCATCAAAGACGGCGCATTCACGGAGCCCGAAATTCTATTCGCTATAGTCGCGGCCTCAATGAATTCCTGAGCTCCATCGGACTCGCTCGGGATCACTACGTATCCGATACGCTCGCCCGGAAGCGAAAGCGATTTGCTGTATGAATAACCAACTATCGTGTTGGCATAGAACTTTGTCAGATAAGGAACTTCTCTTTTTCCATAAGCGAGCTCTCTGTATGGTTCGTCGCTTATCAGATAGATAATCGTTCCGAATTCCTTTTGCTTTTCCTCGAGCAAAGACGCCAGTTCCTTGATTACGCTCTCCGGATAAATTACGCCCGTAGGATTGTTCGGATTATTGATTATGAGCGCCTTGGTCTTCGGGGAAATCTTTTCACGCAGCTCATCAAAGCGAGGCATAAAATTCCCCTCCGGATTCGCACTGATTACGACCGGAACGCCGTCATAATTTCTGATGTAATTCCCATATTCAACAAAGTAAGGCGCAAAGCAAATGACCTCGTCGCCCGGGTTTATCATGGTCTTTAGTATGACGTTCAGTCCAGATGCCGCACCAACGGTCATGATGATATTGTTTACATCAAAGCTCGTTCCGAATCTCCTATTGAGATTATCCGCTACAGCCTTTCTCGTTTCGGGGAATCCGGCATTGCTCATATATCCGTGCACCTTAACCGGGTTCACGTTATTCACGATATCGATAATCGCTTCGTTAACCTCCTTCGGCGCAGGCACATTTGGATTTCCGAGCGAAAAATCAAAGACGTTCTCCGCACCAAACTGCGCAGCCATCTTCTGCCCTTCTTCAAACATCTGCCTTATGACAGAATTGTTAGCCACAAGCGGCCTCATTTTCTCACTAATCATCTCACACTTTCCTCCGTTATAAATGTATTCCTAATGTAGGCACATATCGCTATCCGGATGTGTCACGTCACATACCGGATATCAATGTGTAATTGCGTCAAACCGCATTTATTCCGGCGTGCAGCGCGCTGATGTTTAGGTCAGCAAACTGAGCCTTCACGTTTGCGCGAACAATCGAATCCCAATCGATGTCCGTAAGCTCCATCGCCTTAATCAGCGCACCAAGCAAGATCACATTCGCAGCCTTCGGATTCCCAAGGTCCTTAGCCATCCCCGTAGCATCAAGCGTGATGCACTTTGATGCAGTCTTCTCGACCTCGGACAGAACATCCTCCGGATACTTCTCCGCACCTGTTAATACGGTCATCGAAGGAATGCGCTCGGTATTAACAACAACTGTTCCGTCAGCTTTCAGATAATCGAGATTGCGAAGAGCTTCCATCTCCTCAAACGCAATCAAAATATCCGCAGAGCCTTTTTCAATCACCGGCGAAAAAACTTTATCCTTGCTATATCGAACCTGCGATGTCACGTCGCCTCCACGTTGGCTCATTCCGTGAATCTCGGACATCTTGACATCGTAGCCTTCTTCCATGAGTCCGATTGTAAGCATCTTTGCCGCAAGAATGGTTCCCTGTCCACCAACTCCCGCCAGTACGATGTTTTTTGTATTGTTCATAATATATTCCTCACCAACTAAATTTGTGCAATATCTGTTGCTCAATCGCTATTTATATTTGTCAAACTTGCACAGTCCGTCTGTTATTTTTTTGTAGAATGTATGCACAGTCCGCCTGTTATTTGTATTTGTCAAACTTGGGTGCGCTGCCGTCAGCCTTCGTGATTGCGGACACCGGGCATACCTGTGCACAAACATCACATCCAACACAATCCGTTTCTTTGATATGAACCTTCTTTGTTTCTTCATCAAAGATAAGCGCCGGGCATCCCGTCTTCTGACAAGCCTTACAGCCGATGCAGACATTCGGCTGAACAACGTCCTTCGTCGAGAAAAGTCCCGGGAACTCAGCCAGGTCGGCATCCGAAAATTTCTTTAGTACGCACGGCCAACGTGTGATGATTACCGACGGTTCATCCAAATCGATGAATTCATCAAAGGCAGCATCGACCGCCTTTAGGTCGTTAGGGTCAATAACCTTGACATGCTTGATTCCGATCGCGCGAACCAGCGTCTCCATGTCGACCATATTTGTCGGATCGCCCTTGACCGTAAATCCGGTGCCCGGATTCTGTTGATGGCCTGTCATTCCGGTGATTCTATTATCAAGGATTACATTAATCGTATTGCTGTTATTGTATACCGTGTTCATGAGCGAATTTATTCCTGTGTGGAAGAAGGTCGAATCGCCCAGTACCGTAACAACCTTTCGATTGACCCCCGCTCTGTTGAACGCCTGCTGCGCGCCGTGTCCAACGGAAATCGATGCACCCATGCAGACGCAGCTATTCATCGCACTATACGGAGCACCTGCAGCCAGGGTATAGCAACCGATGTCGCCGGATATCATGATGTCCTTTCTCTTACCCAGTCTATAGAAGAGACCTCTGTGAGGACAGCCTGCGCAAAGCGAAGGCGGTCTACGGATTATCATTTCTCTATCGTAATCAACCAGCGGAAGCGAATTTCCGGTGAGTGACTTTCTGACTACATCAGGCGTCATCTCTCCGTACGGCGGGAAGATGTCTTTACCGTGGATTTCGCCATCAAACTTTGTCTTTCCAGCGATTCTCTCGACTTCCTCTTGAATATACGGATCGTCTTCCTCGATTATATAAACTGTATCGAGGTGACCTATGAATTCGCCTATCATCTTCTCCGGCAAAGGATTGGTAAATCCGAGCTTAAGATAAGAAACATTCTCTCCGTAAAGATCGCTGAATACTTCCTTGGCATACCAGTACGAAGGTCCGGAGGTTATCACGCCGATTCTCTTTCCATCCTCACCGGCACCCTTTCCTGGAGCAAGATCACCCGCCCACTCGATAAAGTTGAATGGGGAATTCTCGCTCGCCTCAAGAAGCTCCTTCTGGCGCTCCTCGATTTTGACCCTCAGAATTCTCGCATGAGCCGGAAGCGCTACGTACTTAAGCGGATCCGGAGTCCACTCCTTGATTGGAAGCTCCGTTCTTTCTCCCACCTCTACCAAGGTCTTGCCGTGGCAAACTCTCGTAACCATGCGCACCATAAAAATCACGTTATGTTTTTCCGAGAGTTCGAAGGCTGACTTCATCATGTCATAGCATTCCTGGCTGTCCGCAGGTTCAAGCATCGGGATCTTACCCATCTTCGCATAGTTTCTGTTGTCCTGCTCATTTTGAGAACTGAACATCCCGGGTTCATCCGCAGTTACGATTACGGCACCAGCATTTACTCCCATATATGCAAAAGTCATTAGAGGATCAGCCGCGACATTTACTCCAACATGCTTCATGGAAACCATGCTTCTGACTCCGGCCATTGATGCGCCGATTGCGGATTCCATGGCCACCTTTTCATTTGGAGACCACTCAGCGTAGACCTCCTCATACTCCGCCATGTTTTCAAGAATTTCCGTAGACGGTGTTCCCGGATATGCGGAGGCATGCTTCACTCCTGCTTCCCAAGCACCTCTTGCGATTGCTTCATCGCCGGTTAATAATTGTTTCATGTTTTCTCTCCCTATTACTTCAGCACTGCGATCATCTCGCTACTTCAGCACCGCGATCATCTCGCCGGCCTTAACTTGCTGACCTTCCTTAACGAATATCTTGTCGACAATTCCGGATGTCGTTGAAATAATATTGGTCTCCATCTTCATCGCTTCTATTACCGCAATCGCCTGCTTAGCCTCAACCTTCTCTCCTTCTTTGACCAAAATCTTCACGATGGCGCCCGGTATATTTGCACCGATTTCCATCGGATCCTCGTCATCGGCATATCTGGTTACGGCTACGGCTGCGGTATCTTTGATGTCGTTGTCCTTGATGCGGACTACTCTTCGGTTGCCGTTCACTTCGAAGACGACTTCTCTAAATCCTTCGGAATCAACTCCGCGAACCTCTATCAGACGAACTATCAGGATCTTACCTTCCTCTAATTTGATTTCGCTGGTCTCGCCTTCTCTGAGTCCGTGGAAGAAGATGTCGGAACCCATGTAACGGAAGTCACCCTCGCGTCTCTTTTGCTTGACATAGTCCTCAAATACCTTCGGATAAATAGCGTAACTAATTACCTCTTGCGGAGTTCCCTCGAGTCCCAATGTCTCAACCAGATACTTCTTGTCCGCCTTTAGATCTTCCGGCGGCAGGAGTTCTCCAGGCCTACAGGTGATAGGCTTCTTTCCTTTAAGGACCAGCTTCTGGAGTTCCTTCGGGAATCCACCGAGCGGCTGTCCAATCATTCCTTCCATATACGAAACGAGCGAATCCGGGAAGTCAACGCCCTGGCCTTTTTCGAGAATGTTATCAGGCGTCATTTCGTTTTGAACCATGAATATCGCTGTGTCTCCTACGACCTTTGATGTCGGAGTAACCTTGACGATATCCCCGAGCATAAGATTCACCTGACGGTACATCTCCTTGACGTCGTTAAATTTGTGGCCGAGTCCAAATGAATCAACCTGAGCCTTCAGATTCGAATACTGGCCTCCCGGCATTTCGTATTTATATATCTCCGCGGAGGATGTCTTGAGTCCGGATTCAAACTGCGCATATACCGGTCTGACATCTCTCCAATATTCGGATATCTTTTGAATTCCATCAAGGTCGATTCCGGTGTCTCGATTACTGTGTTCGAGTGCTGCAACTATTGAATTCAGCGCAGGCTGAGACGTGAGTCCCGCCATGCTGTTAAACGCAGCGTCGATGATATCGACACCCGCCTGCGCAGCCATGAGCACTGTCGCAATTCCGTTTCCGCTCGTGTCATGCGTATGCAGGTTAACAGGAATCTTGAGTTCCTGCTTCAGGCTTCCGATTAATTCTCTCGCAGCCATCGGCTTAAGCAGACCGGACATATCCTTAATTGTGATGATATGCGCGCCCATGTCCTCGAGCTGTTTGGCAAGCGATGTATAGTAGTGCAGGTTGTACTTGGTTCTGCTTATGTCCAGGATGTCGCCCGTATAGCACATGCATGCTTCGACGACCTTTCCCTGTTTAAGAGCTTCATCCATGGCGACCTTCATTCCCTCAGTCCAGTTGAGTGAATCGAAGATTCTGAATACATCGATACCGGCAATCGCCGAACGTTTCACAAATTCGCGAATCACGTTGTCCGGATAATTCTTGTAACCAACGGCATTCGCGCCTCTTAAGAGCATCTGGAACATGATGTTCGGAATCTTTTCTCTGAGCGTCGTCAGTCTCTCCCACGGATCTTCTCCGAGGAATCTGAATGCAGTATCAAAGGTAGCGCCGCCCCACATTTCGAGTGAGAAGAAGTCCTTCCCATAGAGGGCTGTCGCCGGTGCGATCTTCTCCATGTCTATTGTACGCACGCGAGTTGCCATGAGCGACTGCTGCGCATCACGGAAGGTCGTATCTGTGATGAGGAGCTTCTGTTGGTTGAAGACCCATTTGGATACCGCCTCCGGTCCTTCCTTGTCCAAAAGCTGCTTTGTTCCCGAAAGAGCCTTCACTTCCTTCTCCGGAATTCTCGGGAAGATAGGAACGTCGAACTGCGGTTTTCTGCCCTTCGTCTCGTTGACGATCTTGTTTCCGAGGAAGGTTATCAGCTTGAGTTCCTTGTCCTGAGACGTACGAATATCAAGGAGTTCCGGGTTCGCAGAAATGAATCCTGTATTACATTCACCGGCAACAAAGCTCGGATGGTTTAATACGTTTAATATGAAACCGACATTCGTCTTGACGCCTTTGATCTCCGTTTCTCTGAGCGCACGGATTGCCTTCCTTCTTGCCTGATCAAAGGTGCGCGCATGTGCGGTGACCTTGACGAGCAGGCTGTCGTAATACGGAGAGATGACCGAACCAGTGAACGCGTTTCCGCCGTCCAGACGGATACCGTAACCGGATGCACTTCTGTATATCTCTAACGTTCCCGTGTCAGGAGCAAAACCTGCGCCCGGGTCCTCGGTTGTAATTCTGCACTGAATTGCATAGCCGGTCGTTTTGATCGAATCCTGAGACTTGATATCGATTCCGGGATCGGAAAGTGCATAGCCCTGAGCAATCAAAATCTGCGACTGCACGATATCGATATCCGTCACCATCTCGGTAACCGTATGCTCAACCTGGATTCTCGGATTCATTTCTATGAAGTAGTGATTGCCGTCGTTATCCAAGAGGAATTCAACGGTTCCGGCGCTTCTGTAATTAACAGCGCCAGCAATTTTCAGAGCATCCTTGCATATCGCATCTCTCTGTTTCTTGGTGAGTGTAAGAGATGGAGTGAACTCGATAACCTTCTGGTGACGTCTCTGAATCGAGCAATCTCTCTCATATAGATGAACCAGATTTCCGTACTTGTCACCGAGCACCTGGACCTCAATATGCTTTGGATTTTCCAGATACTTTTCTATAAATATTTCATCGGAACCAAAGGCAGCAAGAGCTTCTCCTTGGGCACGTCTGAATTCATTTACTATATCCTTTTCACTACGGACGATTCTCATTCCGCGTCCGCCGCCGCCCGCAGATGCCTTTAGCATTACAGGATATCCGCATTCCTTTGCGAATTTCTTTGCTTCCTTCTCATCCTTGATCGCGGCATCGATTCCCGGAATCGTTGGAACGCCAACGCTTGCAGCAACCAGCTTGGATTTGATTTTGTCGCCCAGGCTGTCCATCATCTCTGCCGTCGGTCCGATGAATTCAATTCCTGCAGCCTCACAGGCCTTGGCAAAGGTCGTGTTCTCCGCCAGGAATCCATAGCCGGGGTGAATCGCATCTACGCCCTTGGCCTTCGCCAAATCGATTATCTCGTCAATCGAGAGATAGGTCGCAACAGGAGTCTTGCCTCTTCCAATCTGATACGACTCGTCGGCCTTGTATCTGAAGAGAGCATTTTTATCCTCTTCCGAATAGATGGCTACGGTTCTGATTCCAAGTTCCTGGCATGCGCGGAATACACGTATCGCAATCTCTCCGCGGTTCGCAACCATAACACGTTTAATCGGACGAATCTCCTTCTTAGCTGTTTGTTTCTTCGCCGGTTTCATCTCTATACTTGCTTCTTTCTTTGCAGCCGACTTCTTTGCTGTCTTTGCAGCCGGCTTTGCTTCCTTCTTTGCTGCCGACTTAACGTTCTTCTTTGTCACTTTTTCTTTCGCCATTTACACACCTCTTTATACTCTTAAATTATTGTTCGATGGAGTTTTTGTGCTGTCATATGGTGACATCGGCTCAGGCGACTCTTAGCGATTCGCGAGCGTAAGCGAAGCGAGAGCTTAGATTCGCGCGCTGAGACGTAAGCGGGAGCGGTCGCCATATGGCAGTACAAAAGCTCTTTTAATAATAATGACTTATCTATTAGCCCGACGACGCTCCAGTTCGTGAAGCAGTTTCTTTCTGAGTCTGATGTCGTCAGGTGTTATCTCAACAAGCTCATCATCTGCGATAAACTCCAGAGCTTCCTCCAAAGTAAAATGTCTCGCAGGCGACAGCTTGATATTCTCATCCGATCCGGCGGCTCGCATATTGCTCGCCTTCTTCGCCTTACATGGGTTAACTTCCATGTCGTCAGAGCGCGAATTCATTCCGACGATCATTCCCTCATAAACCCTGGTTCCCGGTTCCACAAACATCTGGACACGTTCGCCTATATTGAAGAGCGCATAGGGCGTGCAGTCGCCTTCTTCAATCGCTATCGCAACGCCATTCGTGCGCCCGGGAATGTCGCCTTTGTACTCCTCAAAATCATAGAACCTGCGCTCCATGGTACCCTCGCCGTGAGTGTCATTGATGAATTCCGAGCGATATCCGAGCAGTCCCCTCGTCGGCGCATGATACTCCAATTTCTGATAGCCATTTTCGCCTGTCATCTGAATCATGATGCCCTTCCTTAGATTGAGCTTCGAAATCACCGATCCGGAATATTCGTCCGGAACGCTTATGATGACTTCTTCGACAGGCTCCAGTTTCTGACCGTTTTCGCCCCTATGATAAATAACCTCCGGTTTTGAAACCGCGAGTTCATAGCCTTCGCGTCGCATGTTCTCTATCAAAATCGAAAGATGCAATTCGCCGCGTCCTGAAACCTTAAAGCAGTCGGTAGAGTCAGTTTCCTCTACCGTCAGTCCAACGTTGACCTCGAGTTCCTTATTTAGTCTCTCCCTGATATGGCGCGACGTTACGTATTTACCGACCTTGCCGGCAAACGGCGACGCATTAACCATGAAGTTCATCGAAAGCGTCGGCTCCTCGATATGAATCATCTCCATCGCTTCGGGATGTTCCGGATCACAAATCGTCTCTCCTATCGAAATGTCCGAGATTCCTGAGATTACGACTATGTCTCCGCACTGCGCTTCCTGAACCGGCATCCTCTTTAGTCCTCTATAGACAAAGACCTGGTTTATCTTTCTCTGAACCACCGAGCCGTCTTCTTTAGTAACTGCAACGGTTTGAGCTTCCTTAAGCGTACCGCGGGTTATGCGTCCAATGCCCAGACGCCCGATATAATCATCATATGCCAACGTCGAAACCTGCATCTGTAGCGGCTCATCTCTTCTGTCCGGATAAGGCTCGCAATGCTCGATTATCGTATCGAACAGCGGCTTTAGATCAAAGCCACCATAGCCCTCGGGCGTATGCTTCATCTTGACGTTGCCCTGTTCAACTTCAATCCCCTGAACCTCGGACGGATCTTTAACCGCGATTCCCTGTCTCGCAATTCCGTAGAGTATCGGGAAGTCAAGCTGACTGTCGCTCGCATTTAGATCCATGAAAAGTTCATAGACCTCGTCGACAACCTCATCGATTCTGGCGTCCTTCTTGTCGATTTTGTTTATGAAAAGAATCGGGTCCAGGCCCTGCTCCAGCGACTTTGTTAGAACAAAGCGCGTCTGCGGCATGGGGCCTTCGCTCGAATCCACGAGAAGAATCACCGTGTCGACGGTCTTCATGATTCGCTCAACCTCAGAACTAAAGTCCGCGTGGCCCGGAGTGTCCACGATGTTTATCTTGGTATCGCCATGCATAATCGAGCAATTCTTGCTGTAAATAGTGATTCCGCGCTCACGCTCGATATCGTCAGAATCCATGACGCAATCCACAATTTCTTCATTATCTCTAAACACGCCGCTCTGCTTCAGAAACGCATCAACCAAGGTCGACTTCCCCGCATCAACGTGCGCAATAACCGCTATGTTAATAATCTTCTGTCTCTCTGCCATTTTGATCTCTTTCTTATCTCCTTTAGTTTGCTTACTATTTATTAACTAACCACTTGTTAATTGCTCTCTCACTATCACCTGTTCGGGTACAGCCTGATTGTTCCAATACAGCCTGATTGTTCGGGTACAGCCTGATTGTTCGGGAAATTGCATTTTTTTCAATTTCCCGAATGCATATTTTTGCTTTTTTGGCTCTTTCCCGAACAAAGCCTCCCAATACAGCCTGATTGTTCGGGAAATTGCATTTTTTTCAATTTCCCGAATGCGTATTTTTGCTTTTTTGGCTCTTTCCCGAACAAAGCCTCCCAATACAGCCTGATTGTTCGGGAAATTGCATTTTTTTCAACTTCCCGAATGCATATTTTTACTATTTTGGCTCTTTCCCGAACAAACGCGGCCAGTGGTATTCAGCCAAATCCTGAACGGCCATATATCAGTGCGTGATGCGCCAATCGATTGGGCTTTCTCCATGCGCCTCAAGGAACTCGTTTGCCTTCGAAAAATAGTGTCCTCCGAAGAACCCGCTGTATGCCGATAGCGGGCTCGGGTGCGGCCCTTCCAAAATCAAGTGCCTGCTTAGTCCCTGGCAGGTCTTTGGCATGGCCTCTGCTGAGCTTAGTCCCGGGCCGGTCTTTGGCATGGTCTCTGCTGAGCTTAGTCCCCGGCCGGTCTGTGGCATGGTCTCTGCTGAGCTTAGTCCCGGGCCGGTCTTTGGCATGGCCTCTGCTGAGCTTAGTCCCGGGCCGGTCTGTGGCATGGTCTCTGCTGAGCTTAGTCCCGGGCCGGCCTGCGAAGGAATACCATCCTGCATCGCATTCGTGCGAGCTGCTTCGATAATCGGAACCTTGCTCCTCGCATTAGCTCCCCACAGAATGAAAACCAAAGGCTCAGGTCGCTTCGCCAAAAGCTCGATAATTCGATCCGTCAGGCGTTCCCAGCCTTTGTTCCTGTGAGATCCTGCCTGGTGCGCTCGAACCGTGAGGCACGTATTGAGCAGAAGCACGCCTTGCTCAGCCCAGTTCATCAAATAGCCGTAGTCCTTTGGTGGCGGCTCGATTCCCAAATCGTCCTTGAGTTCCTTGAATATGTTTACGAGCGACGGCGGCTGCTTGATTCCCGGACTGACCGAGAACGCCATACCATGCGCCTGAGCAGGCTCGTGATACGGGTCCTGACCCAGAATCACAACCTTGACATCCTCGTACGCTGTCACCTTGAGCGCATTAAATATGTCATGCATGTCCGGATAAACCGTATGCTCCTTGTATTCAGTTTTCAGGAACTCCCTCAGCTTCAGATAGTATTCACTTTCGAATTCTGCAGCCAAGAGTCTGTCCCAGCTGTTCCCTAAATTGACCATAAATAATGTGTTGATAATTACCTCTCTATCTCAAATGGTTGCCGATTCGCTCCTTGGTGCGTTCTTCGCCGAGGATTTGTTGTATGGTATGAACGTCCGGAGACTGTGTGCGCCCCATCAAAGCCACTCGAATTACGGTGCTTACGTGACCGACGTGGCCCTTGTATTTATCGGGTTCCTTCTTGAAGTCCTTCGGCTTGGCCGCATAGCCAAGCTCGGTTGCGATTTCCCTAATCTTGTCGAACCACTGGCTCTGATCATCGCCATGGTCGTAGGTAGCAAGATATTTCTCGAGGATCAAAGGCACATCTTCCGTCGGAACCTCCGCAGGGAAGTCCTCGTTTGGGTAGAGGTTATTCTCAGCAGTTGTTCCAACTTCTGCCGTATCTGAACCAGCAGCACCCACATTATCTTTAGACAAATCTGAACCAGCAGCAATCCAGCTTTGATCTTCGTAAAGGTCATCGAAGAAATAGCTGATGAACTGAACTATTTGCTCCGCATAAATCAAGTCCTTTCTGGGCTTGGCATCGTTTCGTCCAAGGTCAATAACCTTCGTCAAATAATCCTTGTCATCAAAGATTCCGAGAACCTCGGGTCTAAATTCTTTTGCCCAGTTTTCCAGGAACTCGATTATCTCCGTCGCAGGGATTTTGAGAAGTACGTCCTTGCTTACGTCATTCAATTTATCAAGATCAAAGAGCGCCCCGGAGTTGCTCATCTTCTCTGTAGTGAATTCAAATTCATCTATGTCAGCCGTCGGATTCTCTGCGCGCCACTCCTCGAAATTGGAATTCAGGATCGTGAGCAGATACTCCCTCACTGCCGCCGGATGATATCCTTGTTTTCTGTAATAGTCGAGCGCAAGTTCCGGATCATGGCGCTTGGATAATTTGCGCTTGTTTCCGTCGTCACCGATTTTCATGAGCTGCGCGGTATGGCAATAAATCGGAAGTTCCCAACCGAGCTTCTCGAATAGCTCGACATGTATCGGAAGCGACGGGAGCCACTCCTCGCCGCGCACAACATGCGTCGTCCTCATCAGATGATCATCGACAACATGCGCAAAATGATATGTCGGAATGCCCGTGGTCTTTAGGATGACCGTATCCTGAAAATTAACCGGCATGCTTAGTTCTCCGCGAATCGCATCGATTACCGTGAAGCGCGCAGAATCGTTATTTGCTGATTCCGTATCGATCGAATCTTCGCTTGTAGCCGGTTTTACTGAATCAGGATTGTCCTGCACTGCAGCCTTTGCAGAATTAGGATCGCCCTGCACTGCCGGTTTTGCTGAATTAGGATTGCCCTGCGCTGCAGTCTTTGCTGACCCCGAATCGCCCTGCACTGCCGGTTTTGCTGCCGGTGGCTCTCCGCTCGATTTTAGACGAATCACATAGGTCTTCCCCTCTGCAATCAGCTTCTCTGCCTCATCAGCAGTCACCTCTCTGTAAGGCGCGAACTCGCCATATATCCCCGGGTTCCCCTTTGCTGCTTCCTGTTTGGCGCGAATTTCCGAAATCTCATCCTCCGTCAGGAAGCATGGATATGCATCTCCCTGCTCGACGAGTTTCTTCGCAAATGCAGCATATATTTCGCCGCGATGGCTCTGCGTATAATCGCCGTAGCTGCCCACATCACCGTCCTTGGTCGCACCCTCATCAAAATTGATATCAAAAAAACCGAGCGAATCAATTATTGTCTCAACCGCGCCTTCCACGTAACGCTTGTCGTCCGTATCCTCGATTCGAAGGAAGAACGCTCCGCCCGATTGATGCGCCAGCCTCTCGTCAACAAAAGCACCATAGAGATTGCCCAGATGGATAAACCCGGTCGGGCTCGGTCCGAGGCGAGTCACCTTTGCACCTTCGCCGCCCGGCAGATTTCTTGGTGGATACTTTGCTTCCAATTCCTCGGGTGTATATTTCAGGTTCGGAAAAATCAGCTCCGCGAGCTTTTTTCTGTCGTTTGCCAAATTTTCCATCGTGTCATTCGATCCATTCGTTTCGTTCATTTTGTCATTCATATCAGCCATCAAGTCCTCCGTATTCCCTTTGATTATATTTGCCTTTTTCGATTCCTTATATCTGCTCCATTTGGTTTTTAATCATCTAAATTAGTCATTTGTATTCTTGCAATACAAACTCGCGATTTACTGTGAAAAGCGAGAATAGTTTCACGAATTAAATCGCTAAATCTTAATTTCATATTATAATATGTAAGGGTATGGTTTTTCAAGGGATTTAATAGTATAATATACTCGTAAGCAGACAGTTTTAAAATTACGATAGATTTATGGGAAAAACATATATAGCAAAAGACGCAAACCGAAGACTCAGGGAATACATTTTGACTACGGGACAAGACCTTGAACTTGTTGAAACCGAAGGGATTGTAGGGAAAGCGATTTCAAATCATCCTGATGTTTTCTTGTGCAAAATGGGTATTTCTGATGACGCCCCGGTTTTTTATGCGATTGATGCCAATTTGGGGCCTGAATACCCTGACGATTCAAAGTACAATGCAGCCTGTACGGGTAAATACTTCATTCATAATTTTGAGATTACCGATCCTGCTTTGCTTCAAGCGGCGAAGGACATGGGTATGATAATGATTGATGTTGCCCAAGGCTACACCAAATGCAACGTGGCAATAATCGACGAAAACAGCATCATCACTTCGGACCGCGGTATTGCGGAGGCATGCGAGGAATACCCGGAGCTGGAGGTCTTGCTTATCGAGCCGGGATTTATCCGCCTTGATGGTTTTGATACCGGGTTCATCGGTGGCGCTTCAGGCAAAGTGCTTAATGAATTCATTTTCAATGGCAACTTGGCCAAGCACCCCGACTTTGCTCGAATCGTGGAATTTGTTGAAAATCACGGATTGACTCCCAAGTGGTTCCCTGAGTATCAACTCACCGACATTGGTTCCATACTGTGATTCGCTCGATTATCAACCCCTGTCCGACTGGCCACACATGATCTTGGGAAGTGGTTCCATACTGTGAAGAAACATGCGATTATTCCAATATTTGTGCCGCACATAGGATGCTCTGAATCCTGTGTTTTTTGCGACCAAAAACAGATAACAGCAAGGACGAAAGCACCGACATTGGATGAAGTCCGAACGACAATCGACACTTGGCTCACGACTTTGGCACCGGATAAGCAATCACCTTTTCACTTCAAAGACTCGAGAGCTGCTGGTCAGAATTCTCCCCTTGATAGCAACTCGGAAATCGAAATCGCATTTTATGGTGGTAGCTTCACTGCAATTCCACTCGCAATCCAAGAAAGCTATCTAAAGGTCGCATACGAGTACGTGCGCACAGGCGTCGTGAGCGGCCTTCACCTATCCACGCGACCCGACTGCATAACCCCTGAGATTCTTGACTTGCTTGCTTCGTATGGAGTGCGAACCATCGAACTCGGCGTTCAGAGTTTTGATGATCAGGTACTATCAAAATCCAAGCGCGGGCACGACAGCGAAACCGTAAGACGTGCCTGCCGCATGATAACCGAATACCGCCACGCACCATCGCATACAATTCCCCACACAGCGGTAGACGCAAACGCAAACATAAATATAAATGCTAGTGCGAGTGTGAATGCGAATGCGAATGCGGATGCCGGCATCGTGACGTCAGACCCGTGTTTCAATTTAGGTATACAACTTATGGTCGGCCTCCCCGGAGATTCACTCGAATCATGTATTTATTCAGCAAAAGAAGCCGTTAAGCTCTCCCCAAAATTCGCGAGAATCTATCCAACCCTGGTTCTCGAGGGAACCGAGCTCATGGACATGTACCGGCGAGGCGAATACACGCCTCTCACACGCGACCAGGCCATTTCCATGAGCAAAGCCGTCTATGAAGTGCTCGACAGCGCCGGCGTCTACATCATGCGAGTTGGGCTAAAAAGTACCGATATCATAAACAGCAACAATCTTGGCGAAATAAATACCGGCGCATATCATCCGGCATTTCGTCAGCTCGTCGAAGGTGAAATTGCCCGCGACATCATAAAAGCGAAACTCAATTGTGAGCACATCAAAGAGAAGCTTGCATATGATATAGTCAGCGAGAAACATGACTTAAATCAACATGCCGACAGCGACTCAATCGTAATCACAATACGCTGCTCACCAAGTTGGATTTCCAACGCTGTTGGTCATAACGGTGCTAATCGCAACTACTTTGCCGGACTGTACCCGCACGCGACATTCCGTTTTGTTGAAGATACGACGTTACAGCCGGGAGTATTCGAAATTGATTGTTCATGACGACAGATTCAATCGGGCGTATGCCCTGCCATTGATGGAGATGTATTAATGCAAGCAAGGAGGACAAAATGACTACAGACAATAATACAAGCCAAAGAAAATCGGAGGCAGCTGAAGCAAACAAAAATGAAAAGGTTAGTCTCCATAATTCATACGATTTTGACAAGGTAATCGACAGGCATGGCACATGCAGCGTGAAGTTTGATTTCATGGCCGAAAATGGCAAGCCGGATGACACGCTTCCTCTATGGGTCGCAGACATGGACTTTCGCGTGGCCGAGCCGGTTATAGACGCGATTCGTGGGGTTGTGGACCATGGTATTTTTGGATATTCCGACGCCAAGGAGAGTTATTACGAAGCAGCAGCCGGTTGGTTCACTCGTCGCTTCGGCTGGAGGCCAGAAAAGGAATGGCTGGTTAGGACTCCGGGTGTTGTTTTTGCTTTTAATATTGCGGTTCAGGCTTTTACCAATCCTGGTGATGCCGTCATAATTCAGCCACCCGTTTACTACCCGTTTTTCGAAGCTATAAAAGGGAACGGACGCAAATTAGTAGAAAATCCTCTCGTTTTAAAGACCGGCAATTCGGAAGCATCAAGCGCGACAGGCGGCGGATGTGGGAGCGTGGATGCTTCAAGCTCGACAGACAGCGGATGTGTGAGATATGAAATGGATCTCGCGGATTTCGAACAAAAGATTGTTGATAACGACGTGAAGCTTTACATTTTGTGCAGTCCGCACAACCCAATCGGTCGCGTCTGGACTAAAAAGGAGTTGCAAGACGTTTCTGCAATCTGCAAAAAACACGACGTCCTGATTGTCGCAGATGAAATCCATTGCGACTTTACTTGGCAAGATAATATTCATACGATGTTTTTGGCTGCCTGCCCTGATTGCATGGACATTGCAATGTCTTGCACTGCCCCCAGCAAGACATTTAACCTGGCAGGTCTTCAGGCGTCAAACATCTGGATACCAAATGAGGTTTTGAGAAGAAAGTTTGAAAAAACTCTCAGTTCAACCGGTTTTTTCGCATTAAATACGATGGGTATCATTGCTTGTGAAACCGCTTACGCCCAAGGCGAGGAGTGGTTCGACCAATGCAAGGCCTACATTTACGCAAACTATGAATACTTGAAAGCGTTCATAAATGAAAGGCTTCCTATGCTCCGGGTCATGGAATTACAAGGGACATATCTCGCTTGGGTTGATTTTTCTTCTCTCGGCATGAGTCCCGACGAGGTTGATGACCTTATTTGCAACAAAGCGAAGCTCTGGCTTGATGCAGGTAAAATCTTTGGTTCCGGTGGTGAGAATTATCAAAGATTCGTGCTTGCGTGTCCGCGTGCGACCCTTGATGAAGCTCTTCTCCGTTTGGAAAAAGCAATTAAAGAAACTGTTTAAGCGGAATTAATTGCTGCGGAGTGTAATAATAATAATAATAATTACGAAAGCAGTTTTAACAAAGTATATAAAAGAGGTGTGTATGAAAGAGGAAAAACAAAGAGCAGTTGTTACCGTAATCGGTAAGGATCAGGTTGGTATTCTCGCGAAGGTTTCAGGCGCATGTGCTGAGGCAAACGCGAATGTCGAGGAAGTGACTCAGTCTGTCCTTTCCGATTTTTTCTGTATGATTATGATTATCGATATGGCGGCTGCCACCAAGCAAATTGAGGATTTGCAATTGGCTATTGCAGCGGCCGTCCCTTCCATGAAAGTCCATGTAATGCATGAAAACATCTTTGATGCAATGCATAGGATATAGAAGCATATTAGGAGCGTGTTATGTTAAATATGAGCGATATCATGGAAACCATAACCATGATACAGGAAGAGAATTTAGATATCAGGACAATCACTATGGGGATTTCCCTCTTCGATTGCGCAGACAGCGATGTTGATCTTGCTTGCGAGAAAATCTACAACAAAATCTCCTCGCGAGCAAAGAACCTCGTTTCCGTTGGCGAGTCGATTTCTAAAAAGTACGGCATTCCTATTGTAAACAAAAGAATCTCCGTCACGCCGATTTCTATTTTAGCCGGAGTGTCGTCGTCAACGCTGCCTGCAAGCGCAAGCGAAAGCAACTCAAGTAACAGCAACTCAAGTATTGATTCTTCTACGGCGAGCGCAACCGATAACTTGGTTAAGTACGCAATGACTCTTGATCGCGCCGCCAAGGACTGTGGTGTTGATTTTATCGGCGGATTCTCCGCCCTTGTTCAAAAGGGCTTTGCTCCCGGGGATTTGGAACTGATAGAAAGCATCCCCAGAGCACTTTCCGAAACTGACCTCGTATGTTCATCAGTTAATATTGGATCAACCAGAGCCGGAATCAACATGGACGCTGCAGCCAAGATGGGACGCATAGTAAAGGAAACTGCTGAGCTAACAAAGGACAAACAGTGCATCGGCGCAGCCAAGCTCGTGGTCTTTTGCAATGCTGTGGAGGACAACCCCTTCATGGCGGGAGCCTTCCACGGAGTGACCGAAGCGGATACCGTAGTCTCAGTCGGCGTCTCCGGTCCCGGGGTTGTCCGCGCGGTCCTTGCGAATATGCCGGAGGATGCGCCTCTTGATGAAGTCGCAGAAACCATCAAGAAGACCGCATTCAAGATCACTCGCGTCGGCCAACTCGTCGGAACAGAAGCAGCCGAGATGCTTGGCTGTAAATTCGGAATAGTCGACCTCTCTCTTGCGCCAACTCCAGCCGTCGGTGATTCTGTCGCCCACATCCTAGAGGAAATCGGACTCGAAAAATGCGGAACGCACGGAACTACCGCTGCCCTCGCCATGCTAAACGACGCAGTCAAAAAGGGCGGCGTGATGGCAAGTTCCAGTGTCGGTGGCCTCTCCGGTGCATTCATTCCTGTAAGCGAAGATGCAGGCATGATAGACGCCGCCCGCGAAGGAGTACTGACAATAGAAAAGCTCGAAGCCATGACCGCTGTCTGCTCAGTCGGTCTCGATATGATAGTAATACCAGGCGACACGACACCCGAAACGATTTCCGCAATCATTGCAGACGAAGCCGCAATAGGAATGGTAAATAATAAAACGACCGCAGTTCGAGTAATCCCTGCGATCGGTTTAAACCCAGGAGAAGAACTTAACTTCGGCGGCCTTCTCGGCTATGGCCCCGTAATGCCGCTCAAATCCCCTTCTCCATCCAAGATGATAAATCGCGGCGGCCGCATCCCAGCACCACTTCAAAGTTTAAAGAACTAAATCCTAATAAACTAAACAACTAAAGAACTAAATCCCAGAATCTAACCAAAAAGCGAGCATCTAATGCTCACTTTTGCATTATAATCAATAATTGGATCCAACATATCAACTCGCTAGTTTTTGCGTGTTGTAGAGCTTGGCGTAGCCGCCGTTTAGGTCCATGAGTTCCTGGTGAGTCCCCTCTTCGACTATGCGTCCGCCTTCGACCAAGATTATGCGGTCGGCGTTTCGAACCGTCGCAAGGCGGTGTGCGATTACGACGCTTGTTCGACCGACTGCGAGTTCATCGAACGACTGCTGGATTGCTTGCTCAGTAATCGTATCAAGCGCTGACGTCGCTTCGTCAAGTATCAAAAGTTTCGGATTCTTTAGGAAGATACGCGCAATCGAGACGCGCTGCTTTTGACCGCCGGAGAGCATCGTGCCACGTTCTCCAACATATGTCTCAAAGCCGTCAGGCATCGCCATGATATCATCGTAAATCTTGGCGCGCTTGGCAGCCTCTATTACCTCATCGTACGTCGCATCAGGACGTCCATACGCAATATTGTTATATATGGTATCAGCAAAGATAAACACATCTTGCTGCACAATTCCTATATTCGATGCAATCGACCTCTTGGTAACGTCGCGCACATCCTGTCCGTCGATTTTGATGGAGCCAGAGTCAACGTCATAGAACCTCGGAATGAGCTGGCAAAGTGTAGTCTTGCCGCCACCGGAATGCCCGACAACAGCCAGCGTCTCGCCAGGTTTAATATGAAGCGACATATCGTGAATCACTTCTTTTCTTTCATCATAAGCAAAGCTGATGTCGTCGATATCTATCGCACCCTGCTCCACATCGAGCGCAGGAGCGCCCGGTTTTTCCTGAACCTTCGGCGCCGTATTCATAATCTCCATGAACCTTCGCAGACCTGCAGTTCCGCTCGTAAATATTTCAGCAAAGTTCGCAAGCTTCCTTATCGGAGTGATAAACGAACTCACGAACAAAGTGAACGTAATAAGGTCGATGTAGTTCATCTCGCCGTCCATGATGAGCTTGCTACCATAAGCAATCACAACGACCGGCATGATGCACATGAAGAATTCCTGCGACGCCATGAACGTTCCCATCGCCTTGTAATAGTCGGACTTGGCGGTTCTAAATCTATCGTTGGCTGTTGTAAAGCGAGCATTGTCCACATCCTCGTTTGCAAATGCCTTTGACGTCTTGATTCCGGAGATGCTCGACTCCGCATCCGAATTAATCTCCGCCATCTTGACCTTTACGTTGACCGACGTCTCGGTCCAACGCTTCCTGGTCAGCATGACGATGATAACAAAAATCGGAATCAGGATCGTAACTATTAGCGCAAGCTTCCATTCTACCGAATACATGAAAATGAGCGCACCAATAATCGTAAGGCTCGCTATCAAAACATCCTCAGGGCCATGATGCGAAAGCTCAGTAATTTCAAACAAATCACCGGTCAGCCTGTTCATCAGAGTACCGGTTCTATTGTGGTCATAGAATTCAAAATCGAGTTCCTGAAGATGATGAAATAGATCAGCACGGATATCCGCTTCAACCCTTACGCCAAACGAATGCCCCCAGTACGTCATGATATAGTACGCGAGCGACCTAAGCAAATAAGCGCAAACAACTATCGCCATAACCACAAACAACGTTTGGTAGAGGCCACCGGGAATCAGCTCATACATCGCATATCTGGATATCAAAGGGAACGACAAATCCACCGCCGCAACAAAAAGCGCACAGCACATATCCAAAATAAATATCTTCATATGCGGCCTAAAATACCCTATTAGCGTCCTAATCATACTCAAAAAATAGGACCAGCGTTCAGGGAAGTATATCCCCGCGCGCCGGTCCGGATTATTATAGATTATTCCTTCTCACGAATAACAGCCTGCGCTGCAGCAAGTCTCGCGATAGGCACTCTGTAAGGCGAGCAGCTCACGTAGTTAAGCCCTGCACGATAGCAGAATTCCACTGAGCGAGGATCACCACCATGCTCACCGCAGATACCGAGTTTGATATTGCTGCGGGTTGCTTTGCCCTTGTCGCAAGCCATCTGAACAAGCTGACCAACGCCGTCCTGGTCGATGGTTTCAAAAATGTCGTCCTTGAAGATTCCCTTGTCCTGATAAGCCTGAATGATCTTACCGGTATCGTCACGGGAGAATCCAAATGTCATCTGTGTAAGGTCGTTTGTTCCGAAGGAGAAGAACTCGGCATGCTCCGCAATCTTGTCAGCAGTAAGAGCTGCGCGCGGTGTTTCAATCATAGTTCCGACCAGGTATTCAATATCGGAACCTGCAGCTTCTTTGCACTCCTCTGCAGTCGCAACAACTATATTCTTTACGTATTCCATTTCCGTATCGATTACCGTAAGCGGAATCATGATTTCAGGAACGATGTTGAATCCCTTTTCCTTCTTAACTTCGATGGCAGCTTCCATGATTGCCCTGGTCTGCATCTCGGCAATTTCAGGATATGTGACAGCAAGACGGCATCCACGGTGACCGAGCATCGGATTGAATTCATGAAGCTCAGCATTTGCCTTTACGAGCTTCTCCATCGGAATTCCATACTTATCGGAAAGCTCCTTCATGTCGGCTTCCGTCTTCGGAAGGAATTCATGTAGCGGTGGATCAAGCAATCTGATTGTAACAGGTCTATCGCCCATCGCCTCGTAGATTCCCTTGAAGTCGCCCTTCTGGAATGGAAGAAGTCCATCGAGTGCTGCACGTCTCTCCTCTTCTGTATCTGCAACGATCATACGACGAATCGCAGGAATTCTTTCCTCTTCAAAGAACATGTGCTCAGTACGGCAAAGTCCGATACCCTCGGCACCGAAGGCAATCGCCTGCTTAGCATCTGCAGGAGTATCTGCATTTGTTCTAACCTTCATCGTTCTGATATCGTCAGCCCATTCCATAATCTGTCCAAAGTCGCCGGAAAGTTCAGGTGCGACGGTTTTGATCTGTCCTTCGTAGACTGCGCCTGTGGAACCGTTCAAGGAAATGAAGTCACCTTCCTTGTAAACAGCATCGCCAATCTTCATTGACTTATCAGCCTCGGAAACGAGAACAGCGGAGCAACCGGCAACACAGCACTTACCCATGCCGCGAGCAACTACTGCAGCGTGTGATGTCATTCCGCCACGAGCGGTGAGTATTCCCTGAGCGGCAACCATGCCTGCGAGGTCCTCAGGAGAAGTTTCTTCTCTAACGAGGATTACCTTCTGACCGGAAGCCGCTGCAGCTTCTGCTTCAGCTGCTGTGAAGTAAATCTGTCCTGTAGCTGCGCCCGGAGATGCCGGAAGTCCCTTAGCAAGTTCCTTTGCGGCCTTTTCGGAATCAGCATCAAAGCTCGGGTGGAGCAGCTGATCAATCTGCTCAGGTTCAACACGCATGACTGCGGTTTCCTTATCGATTAAGCCTTCCTCAACCAAGTCAACAGCAACCTTTACTGCGGATGCAGCGGTACGCTTTCCGTTACGCGTCTGGAGCATGAAGAGCTTGTTGTTCTCAACGGTAAACTCCATGTCCTGCATGTCCTTGTAGTGCTTTTCGAGTATGTCGGCAACTTCCTGGAATCTCTGATAGACTTCCGGGAATGTTTCCTTCATTTCGTCGATCGGCTGAGGTGTTCTGATACCGGCAACTACGTCCTCGCCCTGAGCGTTAACCAGGAATTCGCCGAAGAGCTTGTTCTCGCCTGTCGCCGGGTTTCTGGTGAATGCAACGCCTGTACCACTTCTGTCACCTGTATTTCCGAATACCATGGACTGTACGTTTACAGCTGTTCCAAGATCATCCGGAATTCTGTTTAGCTTTCTATAGAGGATCGCTCTGTCGTTGTTCCAGGAGCGGAATACGGCCTGGATTGCAGCGAGAAGCTGTTCCTTTGGTTCCTGTGGGAAGTCGCTTCCGATCTCTTTCTTGTAGAGTTCCTTGTATCCCTTGATGACTTCCTGAAGGTCTTCCGCAGTAAGTTCAACGTCCAGAGTTGCTCCGGATTTTTTCTTTTGTCCATCAAAGATTTCATCGAACTTGGATTTTGAAATTTCCATAACGACATCGCCGAACATCTGAATGAAACGTCTGTAGCTGTCGCAAGCAAATCTTTCGTTCCCTGTCTTTGCCGCAAGACCCTTTACTGCATCGTCGTTTAGTCCCAAGTTCAAAATCGTATCCATCATACCAGGCATTGAAAACGGTGCGCCGGAACGAACAGAAACCAAAAGCGGGTTCTCTATATCGCCGAACTTCTTTTCCATTACCTGCTCGAGTTCAGCCAGGTGCTCATAAACTTCTGCGATAATAGCCTCGTCCAAAACATTGCCCTTTGCAATATAGTCCTTACACGCGTCGGTTGTGATTGTGAATCCAAATGGAACCGGAAGTCCGATGGTTGTCATTTCTGCCAGGTTGGCGCCTTTGCCACCCAGTACATACTTCATGTCCTTGGATCCTTCGTTAAAGGAATAAACAAATTTGCTCATAATTTTTCCCTTTCTTTCTCCTTCAAAACCTATAACTCTTTCTATGCCAAATTGTCTCTAAATCTTCTGTTGGCTCTCTATTTCACAACGAACCCGGCGTGTACCGGGTTCAGAATAGACTAAAAAGCGATGCGCTCTTCTATATACGCGCGAACGTCAGCGATTGGAATTCTAACCTGTTCCATCGTGTCGCGGTCGCGAACGGTGACGCACTTATCTTCGAGGCTGTCAAAGTCAACGCAGATGCAGAACGGAGTTCCGATCTCATCCTCTCTTCTATAGCGCTTACCGATTGCTCCCGTGATATCGTAATCCACCGGGAAGTATTTCGCGAGCTCCTCGTAAATCGGTTCAGCGACATCCATGAGCTCTGCCTTCTTTGATAGCGGAAGGACGGCAGCCTTGAACGGCGCGAGCGCAGGATGAAGATGAAGTACCGTTCTGACATCCTTGGAACCATCGGCCTTGGTCAGCTCTTCTTCCTCATAAGCATCTATCAAAAACGCCAGCGCGACTCTGTCCGCTCCGAGCGATGGTTCAATTACAAACGGAATGTATTTTTCTCCGCTCTCTTGATCGAAATACGACATATCTTCGCCGCTGAATTCAGCGTGCTGACTAAGATCGAAATCCGTTCTGTCGGCTATGCCCCAAAGCTCGCCCCATCCGAATGGGAAGAGATATTCGATGTCTGTCGTGCCCTTGCTGTAATGAGACAGCTCTTCTTGTGCGTGGTCCCTTAGCCTCATATGCTCTTCATTCATACCGAGGCTTAAGAGGAAGTTCTTGCAATAGTTTCTCCAGTATTCGAACCACTCCATGTCCTCGCCCGGCTTACAGAAGAATTCCAATTCCATCTGCTCAAATTCACGAGTTCTAAATGTGAAGTTACCCGGCGTGATTTCGTTTCTGAAGGATTTACCTATCTGCGCAATGCCGAATGGGATCTTCTTTCTGCTGGTTCTCTGGACGTTCTTGAAGTTCACGAAAATGCCCTGTGCGGTTTCCGGTCTAAGATAAATCTCGGCCGCCGAATCCTCGGTTACACCCTGGAATGTTTTGAACATCAGGTTGAAATAGCGAATGCCGGTAAAGTTGGATTTACCGCATTCCGGGCAGCAGACCTTGTTGTCTTTTATATATGCTTCCAGCTTTTCTGTCGGCCAACCGTCCACTGTTTCCTCAGGCAGATTGTTCGCCTTCTGGAAGTCTTCTATCAATTTGTCTGCACGGAATCTTGATTTGCATTCACGACAGTCAATTAAAGGATCGGCAAAGTTCCCGATATGCCCGGATGCTTCCCATGTCTTTGGATTCATCAAAATCGCCGCATCGAGACCGACATTGAATTTTGACTCCTGAACGAATTTCTTCCACCAGGCTTTCTTTACGTTGTTCTTGAATTCAACACCAAGAGGACCGTAGTCCCAAGTGTTTGCAAGGCCTCCATAAATATCAGAACCAGGGAAAATAAATCCCCGGTTCTTTGCAAGGCCAACTATTTTTTCCATCGTAACTGCATTGTCCGCAGTCTTGGTTACATCGCTCATAACGTTCAATCTCCTAAATGTTGGACTTCTAAATGTTGTACTTTATCAGTTTTTATCTTCGAATTCCTTGATGCCCTCTGCAGCTGCCTTCTGCATTTCGAGGAGGTCCTTTTCAAGCTGGGACATTTCTCTTCCGGCGCCCTCTGCGGTCTCCTTTAGATTCTCGGTCAAATCACCAAGATCCGGAGTGTCTTCTCCAAAGACCAATTCGATTTCGTCCTCGACACCTTCCTTAACGTCCTTTATTGCGGATGCAGCGCCGGCTGCAGCATTGGAAACCGTCTCTGCTCCGTCTCTTACACCTTCCTGAAAGCTTCTAACCGGCTTTGCTACTGTCTCTTTGGCTTTGTTTACAACTTCTCCACCCTTGTTCCAAAGCTCGTCAAATTTGTTTTTAAATTCATCAAACTTCGGGTTGTCGGTCGTCTCAGCAGCCTTGTCCTTGATGTCGTTGAATGTACCCTGCGCTCTGTTGACTACATCATCAAATGCTCCCGGAGCCTTCTCTTTCAGTTCGTTGAATGTCTCCTGTGCGCGGGTTTTGATTTCATCAAAGCTATCAGGAAGATTGACATTTTCAGGCATTCTCTCCCTTAAATCGGAATAGAGTCCTGCGCCTTTTTCCTTTGCTGTTTCGTATACATCTCCGGCTTTTTCGGAAATGTCAATCACCGAACCATCATCCTTTACGAATTCAATCTTGCACTTAAATCCAAGTGCAGCAACTGTCGCTGCGATAATGCCCCATGGTGCAACTACGGCTCCAAGAATTCCGGCAACAAGAGGAATGTTGAGAATAGTGTCTCCATCTCTTGTTATCTTGATTTTGGAAAATCCGCCCTTCTTAGCGATTTCCTTCATTTTATCTACGAGTTCATCCTTCTTGGCAGTCACATCTCTGGTTACGCCACTTGCGACACTTCCATCTATGGATTCTTCAATAGCGATTATTGCATCAACCACGCTACCGTCAGCGGCTTCCAGAGCATCTTTTGCTTCCTTATAGCTAACTCCCGTGCGGTCTCTAACAAGTTCAATTTTTTCCAAAGTTACTTCCATTTTTTCGTCTTCCTCCGTTCACGTTACACATGCTTCAGCATCGATTCATGGAATCTCCGCCCAACGAATTATGTTATATACACTTTCAGCATGCCCTACCTAAAGCATGCTCTCGCTTTTTAGCGGTCCCACTTCCAGGTGATATGAAAAATATTCTCTTAAAATCTCTTTGAGTTCACCTGCGGTGGATTCGTTCAATGCTATTTTTTCAAATGCGGAAAGTGGTTTTTCCACAAAAAATCTTAACGTACTAACTATATCAAATCCAGGCTTAAAAATCAATCTTCTAAGGTTTTGGGAATGTGGATTTTCTGTGAATTTTTTCTCAAGTTCGAGGTCACAATCTCCACAAATCAAGCCCCCATCGTAAATACTAAAATATGCAGTTTTCGTCAATTTTTTTTCGCAAATTACGCACTTATCTATTACCGGCATACTCCCCAAAAGCCCAAGCAATTTGACTTCATAGGCAATAAGCAATGTATCAAAAGCCTTATTTCTCTTTTCCATCGCATTTAGGAATTCAAGGAGCAAACTAAAAATCCTGGGCTCCGGAACCTCCTCTGTTAGCACCTTTTCCGTAAGCTCCAAGGCGATGGATGCATTAATATATTTATCAAGATTTTCACCAAAGGAATAGAAGCTCTTTTTCGTTTCGGCACCATTTAAATTGTATATTTCTCGTCCCTTATAGAGTTCGTATCTGCCATAGGTGAAGGGTCTAATTGCAAGTGAAGACTTGGCCTTGGAATTCCTATCCGATAGGCTGGTCCCAACGCTGATCTTACCGTATTTTTGAGAAAATATGAGCAGCATGGTTCTACCAGCTGCTGTTTTTACGCTTCTAAGGACTATGCCTTCGGTTTCAGTTTGCATTACAGCCTCTTGCTTATTCCTTGTCGCCGTAGCCGAAATTGGTGATTGCGATATCAGACTCTCTCCAATTTTCCTTGACTTTAACAAAGAGTTCCAAGAACACCTTTGTTCCAAGAAGGGCTTCGATTTCCATGCGTGCGCTCTTGCCGACCCCCTTTAATTTTCGGCCTTGCTTTCCGATAATGATGCCCTTATGGGACTTTCTCTCGCAGTAGATAACCGCGCTTATTTCAACAATGCGCTCCGTTTCGTGAAAGCGCTCAATTTCAACCGCAACACCGTGCGGCACCTCGTCTTGAAGATACATTAAGAGCTTTTCTCTTATGATTTCACTTACGATGAATCGTTCCGGATGGTCCGTGATCATGTCCTCCGGGAAATACATCGGGCCTTCATCAAGTTCGTCACTAACGGCTTTGATGACGTCAGGTACATGAGTACCCTTAAGCGCTGAAATTCCAAAGACTTTATCGAAGACTCCCATTTCCTCGTAGGTATCAAAGGTCCGCTTGAATTCGTCAGGGTCCATCTCGTCGACCTTGTTTATAAGAAGGAATTTGGGCGTATCGAGGTCCCTAAGCATGTCAGTTATGAACATG
This sequence comes from uncultured Clostridia bacterium, assembly GCA_947302715.1. GTDB lineage: Bacteria > Bacillota > Clostridia > Peptostreptococcales > Anaerovoracaceae > Eubacterium_B. The sequence continues at coordinate 48,817 of CAMYVY010000009.1, read as the reverse complement.
TCACCTTTACCCTTGTCAGGAGCTCCGTCCACCAAAAATAGCACCACATCAACCTCTTTGAAGGTATTTATGGCGCTCTGTGTCATGATGCTGCCAAGCCTGTTTTTAGCTTTGTGGATGCCCGGGGTATCGATAAAGACAATTTGAACATCATTTTTATGCGTGTAAATACCACGGATTATGTTACGCGTGGTCTGCGCCTTATCCGTGGTAATTGCGATTTTTTCGCCAAGTATATTATTTAAAAGGGTCGACTTCCCAACATTAGGCCGCCCTATAATTCCAACAAATCCAGATTTCATTTTCGTCATTCAACTCCAAGAACTGCACCCTCGTCCCCCAGGCGAAATCCGTCCAAGAGAAGCTCGTTTAGTTTATACTCCATTAGATGGTCCTCGTCCGGACCGGTAATCACGGGTAGCTTCGGTGCAAATTCATAAAGAAACTGCCTGCAAATCCCACATGGCGTAACTGCGCCTTCATGGCAGACGACCGCTATCTTTTGGAATTTACGCTTACCATTAGAAACCGCTTTGACGCAGGCGGTGCGCTCGGCACAGATTGTCGCTCCAAGTGAAGAATTCTCTATATTGCAGCCTGTGAACACTTCTCCGTCCTCCGTCAAAATCGCCGCGCCAACGTTAAAATGCGAAAAAGGAGTATACGCATTCTCCATGGCTTTGACTGCTTCTCTATATAATTCCTTATCAGTCATTTTTATTTCCGATCTCCTTCCTTTATTTTGGCTCCGGGAGCCCGATTGCGCGCATGACTTCCTCCTCACGCACACGCATCGCCGACTTTCCTTCGTCGTTCATATGGTCATACCCGAGCAAGTGTAGAATGCTGTGAGTGAATAAATAAAGCAGCTCCCTTTCCTGGCTATGCCCAAATTCCTTAGCCTGCTCCATCGCCACCTCTATGCACAGAATCACATCGCCCAGGAGTATTTCTCCCTCAGCGGGAACCTTGCTTACGTCATCGAACTGAGGGAACGATAAAACGTCGGTCACCTTGTCCACCCCGCGGTACCTCTTGTTCATGGATTGAATCTCGTTCTTCATCGCAAACGAAACACTGACGGCGCACCTTTCAGGATCAAGAGCATCGATGCCTTCAGCCTTGATGCACTCGGACGCAGCTAATTCCATGAGTCTCGTCATGCTCGAATTCATATCAAAACCATCATCAAAATATATCGTCATTTGGTTTACCTCTTCTCCTCGTGGCTCTCGTAAGCGTCGATGATTCGTTTAACAAGTTCGTGTCTGATAACGTCGACACCACGTAAGCGACAAATTTCAATTCCTTCAACACCCTTAAGAATCTTCTGCGCTTCGATTAGCCCGCTCTTTTTCCCGTCGGGCAGGTCAATCTGCGTTACGTCTCCGGTCACAACCACCTTGGATCCAAAGCCCATGCGAGTAAGGAACATCTTCATCTGCTCCCTTGTTGTATTCTGGGCTTCATCAAGAATGATAAAGGCGTTGTTCAGCGTTCGTCCGCGCATGTAGGCAAGCGGAACAACCTCGATTGTCTCTTTTTCTTTAAGGCGAATCGTGTTGTCGCGACCTATTAAATCATAGAGCGCATCGTAGAGAGGTCTAAGGTATGGGTCGACCTTGTCCTGAAGGTCGCCTGGAAGGAAGCCAAGGCGCTCTCCTGCTTCCACGGCCGGACGAGTCAAGATAATCCGCTCGACGTCCTTGTTCTTATATGCCTTCACCGCCATCGCAACAGCGAGGTAGGTTTTTCCCGTTCCCGCCGGCCCGATAGCGAACGTCACTCCGTTCTTTTCTATCGCCTTAACGTAGTTGCGCTGACCGATGGTTTTGGCTTTGATTGGCTTGCCCTTCGTCGTAAAGCCGATGATATCGCGACTTATGTCGCTCTCTCTATAGGACTTTCCTTCCATTGCGAGCGACGTAACGTAGCTCACTTTTTGCGTGTCGAGCTGCTCGCCGCTCTTTAGGATTTCCATGAGCTCACGGAGAATCTTTGCTGCGGTTTCCACCGATTCGTTGTCGTTTTCTTCCTCAGCTTCCGCACCATCGAATTTAAAACCAACAGTCCTAACGGGCTTTATCAGGAGGTCGTTATCCCTTTGAAAAATCTCGACGCCCGTCGCCTCGGAAATCAGGTTTAGATTCGCATCCAAATTGCCGAAAAGCTCCCGGCGGTCAATTGTATCCTCTATGTTGACTGTTTTAAAAATCTCGGACAAATTCTTTCCTTTCTTTGTTTGATGCAAAAAGGGGACTGTCAAATATTAAGACCGATCCCCTTTGTGTTTCTATTTCGAATTGTATTTCGAATTGTATAATTCGCTGTGCTTGTCTATCTCGGCATTCCTTCCGGGCTGCCCTCCGGCATGCTTCGGTTAATCTTATCCGAGAAACTCCGACACGGCCTGCCTTACGGCATTTCCATCGGCCTGCCCTTTCAGCTTTCCCATGACAGCGCCCATGAGTTTCCCCATGTTCTCCTTGCCGCCAGCGATTCCCAGCTCACCGGCAATCTCTGCGACGGCGGTCTTGATGGCGTCAGGGCTCATCTGCTCGGGTAGGTATTTCTCAAGCACTGCTATCTCGGCCTTGTAGGCGTCGAGCATGTCTGTTCTTCCTGCTTTTTCAAAATCGGCAAGAGCGTCGTTCCTCATCTTCACCTGCTTCTGCAGTATTCCGATTATTCCGGCATCGTCCAGCTCTTCACGGTTATCCACTTCGTACTGCTTGATTGCGGCACGAGCAAGATTTATTGTGTTCTTAGCGATTTCGTCGCGGTCCTTCATGGCCTGCTTGAAATCTTCCATGAGTTTGTCTTTAAGGCTCATGACTAATACCTTCTGGCTTTCTTTCTTGCAGCCTCAGATTTTTTCTTTCTCTTTACACTTGGCTTCTCGTAGTGCTCTCTCTTTCTGACCTCAGCCATGACGCCGTCTCTGGCGCATGATCTCTTAAATCTCTTTAGAGCGCTTTCCAAGCTTTCATTTTCTCTTACTATTACCTGTGCCATTCCCTTTTCACCTCCTGCCTTCTTGAAATTCATTCGATATTGAAATTACAAGTAGTGAACAGCACTTGCTTCAGCACATGGTATTATACCCTTTTTTACAAGTTCGAGCAAGGATTTTTTTCTCACATATGTTGTCCGGCAAGATTCCATGCGAGCTGGTATGCCTACCATGCAATTTACCATGCGAGCCGGCATGCCTACCATGCAAGACATTTAATAGCCGTATCGTTCGAAATGACCAATTCTCCTCCAAAGATTCCAAGGGCTTTCGCTACGACGGATTTGCAATAATCAACAGCATGCTGATAATTCTTGTTGTTTACGAGTATAAGCGGAGCATTATACATCTGCGCAAGTGGTGCACCGGACAGACCATCCGGGAAGTTCTGCGAATAAGCCAGCATCACAGTTTCCGGTTTGCTCGGGAAAAAGCTCTTTGCTACCAGGACCGACGTCTCGAATCTATCCTTACCAGCAAGCCTCGTTCTCACTACTCCACTATCGGATAGCGCATATTCGACATCATTACTAACAGCAAGAGTACCTCCTATGATGCTGTAGTCATACTCGGTTTTTTCGAGATAGGCCTCCTGGTCACCTGTCAGCTTATCGCCCACCAGGAGTATTGGCATACAAGCTGCTGAAGCCGAGAGAGCATCAGCAAAGCCCTTGCCGGAACAAACCAAGCAAGGACCGTCCGGGTAAACAAATTCAGCGGAACCAGTCGATTCGCTCGCACCATCAACTTCACTTGCAGTCGATTCGCCCGCACCATCAGCATTGTACGCCGACAGTTCGCCCTTTCCCAAAAGTCTATTGCATTCCTTAAGTATGGACAAATTAGTACCGTATCTATCATTACCCCAAAGCCGTGTTACAAAGAAATTGCCGGAAAGGGTCTCTTCCAAATGATCAGACACAACCGAAGGGCCGCCCAAAATATATACCTGTCCATCGTCCACGAGTTTTTTATTTACATAATCAATTATCTGATTCTCATTTGATTTATTCACCAAGACAATCGGTGCCTTTGTTAGATAAGCCAAATACGAACCCGAAAGCGCATCCGCATAGTTTCCGCCATAAGCAACTATCACCGTGTCAAAAGAGTCCCCGGCCTCAGTAAACATTTCTCCATATCGCGAAATGAATTCTTTTATCGTCATATCTCCGAATCGGCCCTCTTGATAGTCGAAAAGCACGCCAATACTATTTGCAATTTGGAGAGCTGTCTCATATCTGTTCTTCCCTGCGTAGCGCGTTATGTCGTAATCCTCTATGTTGTTTGAAAAACCGAGGCCGCGAGGGTCCGCATAGCTCTCGCTGATTTTGGTTGGGCTGAAATGCTGGACCCAGTATACACTTCCTCCGTAACGATAGCAACCGATTCCAATGGTGTTATAGCCATCATACATAATGTTGTCCCAGTGTGCATATGAATTCATCCAGCAATCCATTACATCCTCAGGGCTAAAGAATCCGAATGCAATATTCTCTTGATCAACTATTGTATTCGTCGTCCTAAACGATGTACCGTTTGGCCTATAATGCGAGAAATAATTGGGTATTTCGGCTGCACGCAGCATGGCCGAATCAAGCAGACTCTTTTCCATCTTGATTTCCGGCCGTCCGCCCGCTTTGCGCACCTCGTTAACTATCTCCAATACCTCGTAAGCATATTCATAATCGAATTCACCGGGGTAATCATTTGGGTCAAACGGAATACTGTCAGCCTGCGCAACAAGCGCTCCGGGGCACCACATATCTGATATCGCAGCCAAAGATGGCCATGTTCCCGAAATTGGAGTCGCAGATGGCAAGACGCCAAACACGAGGAAAAGCATAACCAATGCAGCCGCAATGTGCCGAAATCTTCGTTTTAATTTATTCCCACGTCTAAATCTCATAAATAATCACCTCATTAAACTCACCAAGCATTACCTAACCCATCAAAGTCGCCAGCGCACAGCATCCATCGTTCGCCCTACCAAGCAACGCAAGCAATACCTACTTCATCAGGTATAATCACTTGTCCACCTACAGCGACAACTTTTCTGATTCTATTCAACTTGCAAAACGACTCTGCTCTGGAGTAATTTTTGTTGTTCACTAAAAGAATCGGTGCGTTCAGTGCAACTCCCACCGGACCACCCGATAGCCCATCGGGGAAATTCTGCGAATAGACTAAGACTGCAGAATCAGGGTTAGAGAAATAGTTCTTGGCTACCAACTCGGATGTTTCAAATCGATCCTTTCCTCCAATTCTTCGAATAGCTGCAGTATAATTTCCGAGTTCTCCCTCAACTGAAGAATTTACAGCAAATGTGCCCCCGATTATATCCGCTGCGAATTTGCTAACGGTCAAGCTCTGCTGTTTGAGAAGATGTTCCCTCTGCGCGGACGTCAATGACTTTCCAACAAGCATTATTGGATATCCGACGGAAGCGGCGGAGAGAGAATCCGCGAAGCTCGTGCCCGAGCAAATCATGTAATGGTTATTGGAAATGGCGGAGCCGGAGCCGGAGCCGGAGCTGAGGCCGCTGATAGCTGCGCACTCCTCCAGGATTGCCAAATTTGTACCGTAACGATCTTGACCAGCAAGCCTCTTTACAGCAAATCCGGATGAACCCAGCTTGTCCTCAACGCTCTTTGAAACAGCCAAGTTGCCACCAAGAATATACGCCTTTCCTCCCGACCTGAGGTTGGATTTTATGTAGCTGACAACCTGTTCCTCGTAGGTCTTGTTTACTAAAAGAATTGGAGCATCCGTGATTCCCGCCAAATATGTTCCGGAAAGCGCATCAGCAAAATTCCCACCAAAGGCAATTACAACCGTGTCAAATTTTGATAATTTACCGCTTTCCTTTCTTTGCTCCAGCAAATAATCCGCTGCAGCAATTGAGGTCAGATATCTGTCTTTTCCGGAAACACGCTTAAAGTCAACAACCTTTACGTTGGCAGTTGCTCTTTCCGTTCCGGCGGAAGACATCGCTGTAAGTTTTGTAATTCCAGGCTTAACTCCGATAACATTGATGCCGTCCATCTTCGCAACGCTTGCGTCTCCAATCTTCCATCGCACTGACTCAGGTATGAATACCACTCCGTTCATCCCCAAGCCAAGAGTTGTTCCCTCTCCCACATTCACCAAGATTGGCTCATCACCTATGGCATAGAAAAACGAATTGTGCTCATCCTGTATCCAAACCAGAGGATCGAATGTGTACGTAATTCTGTTGCCACCATCAAGAATAAAGTTATTTCTTGGCATTGCAATCATCACATCCATCATGTCATTTCTCGGTCTTGCACAGTCAGAAGAAAGGTTGGCAATTCCGAAGGCCTGACTCCAATAGCACCTGCCCGCATACTCGAAGCATCCAATACCTATCGTGGTATACCTCATTGGGTTTTTATATTCACTCGGAGTATTCGACCATCCATTTAGAATATTGTATTTGTGACCCGGTGAATTCATCCACTGTTCCATCGTACCCGCTGCATTATTATGGCCATAAGCGATATTTTCTCCGAACATGCTTCCGCTGATGGAGAAGCACGCTTCACCATTCGGCCTTGTGTGTGAGAACAAGAGCGCAGTCTCGGCGGCTCTCACCATTGCTGCATCAAGGAGTTCTGCGTCCATTCTTAACGGTCTGAGACCGACTTTTGCTCTTTCGGCATTTACTATTGCAAGTACTTCGAAGGCTTTGTCGTAGCAGAAAGTGCCTCTGAGACCCAGGCTATCGTAACTGTTGATATCTATGTCAGATTCCTGCGCTGCTGCAATAGTTATTCCGCCCCAGTAACCAGGGAACATCAAGAATAAAGTAAAAACAACAAGTATTAAAGATAGTTGTCTTCTTAATTGCCTTCTAAAGAGATTGCCTTTCATCATATTTCCCTCATTCTTTCTTACACTCGCTTACAGATCTTACATATGCGGATAGTAATTATATAGATGCCTTTCGCTTTTTTACACTCGTCTTGTACGCCTAATAAATAATAATAGAATGCCGGTTAAAAGCACCCCAAAGAATACCCCGGCGGAATCGATAAGCATATCATTCACTTGGCAGCTCCTGCCAGGGACTAAATATTGATGAAGTTCATCTGTCACAGCATAAACACTACCTATTAACCATGCAATAAATCCTGTTCTAAATTGAGGAAGAATTACTTCACCTGATGCTATGGTTTCATCAAGATGATCTGCGGAGTTTGAATGCTCGGTGGCGGCCTTGTTCGATGGGCTCCAAACGAGCAATCCGAGCGTTATGCCCAATATCGCATACTCCGTAAAATGAGCAAGTTTTCTTATTGTAAAATGGAAACCTTCGTCCGGCGTCACTTTGAGTATTTTGGCTATAATCTCAACAAAAACGCCACTCTCATTTCCTGACACGGGTCCTTGTAAAGACGACTGAAAGAAAATGAAAGCCATGACTATCAAAGTGGCTATTAGATATTTTCTACTTGGGTTGATATTATTCATTTATGACAACTTATTCTCTATATGCACGTATTCATTAATTATTACAATTATTAGACTATGATATCATAGTTGGGACGTTTCCCTCAACATAAATAGTTTCTTCGGAAAATCCTTTGTCGTTTGTCGGGGAATCTTTTACCCTCTTTCGCGTAGTTTTTGTATTATTTGCGATTTTCTATACAGCACTTTTCAAAAAATAAAAACGCTACGCGATAGATAGTCGTTTGCTTTCTTTCGCGTAGCATTTTGCTAATAATTCATTTTGCTACATAGCATATTCGTATAATGCATCTACATATAATCAAAAATGCTACTCTGCGATGTGGCCCTTGCTCGCAATAACCTCGATGACCTCATCAACGTATTTTTCACAGGTCTCGTCGGAGCCCGCCTCAACCATTACGCGAATCACAGGCTCTGTCCCGGACTCGCGAACGAGAATTCGTCCTTCGTCTCCCAGTTTCTCGGAGACCGCTGCGACCGCTGCCTGCACATCCGGGTCATTCTGTGCGTCGGGCTTACTCTTCACGCGGACGTTCTTAAGAACCTGCGGATAGAACTCTACTGGTGCAGCGAGTTCACTAAGCGGCTTCTTCTTTGCCAGCATCGCCTCCATGATTTTGAGACTGGTCAGGATGCCGTCACCCGTCGTCGCATACTTTGTAAAAATGATGTGGCCGCTCTGTTCACCGCCGATACGATAACCGTTTTCGGCCATGCATTCATAGACATATTTGTCGCCGACTTTGGTTTTCTCATATTCGATGCCGACCTTGTCGAGCGCCTTATAGAGACCAAAGTTACTCATGATGGTCGTTACGATTTTGTTGTCGAGAAGTTTGTCGCGCTCTTTCATGTAGAGGCCGTAGATATAGAGAATGTGGTCGCCAGTAATGACGTTTCCCTTTTCATCGACGCAGAGGCAACGGTCGGCATCGCCATCATAAGCAAAACCAACATCCAGACCATTGTCGACCACGAACTTCTGCAGATGCTCGATATGAGTGGAGCCGCAGTCGGTGTTGATGTTGAAACCATCCGGGCTGTCGTTTATAACGTAGGTCTTTGCGCCGAGCGCATTGAAAACTCCCTTAGCAATAGACCAGGCCGCACCGTTTGCAACATCCAGACCTACCTTCACATCCTTGAAGCCGTACTTCGCCAGCGAAATCAGATAACCCATGTAGCGGTTGCGGCCGGATTCGTAGTCAACGGTCTGCCCGATTTTATCACGGACGGCAAGCGGAATCTCCAACTTTCCATCGATGTAATCCTCGATTTCAAGAATCGTATCCTCCGGCATCTTCTCACCTTTTTCGTTGAAGAGCTTGATGCCGTTATCGTAGAACGGATTGTGCGACGCGGAAATCATTATTCCGCAATCAAAGTCGTCAACACGCGTGATGTACGCAACCGACGGAGTCGTTGTAACATGCATGATATAGGCGTCAGCGCCGCTCGCAATAAGGCCTGTGCACAACGCATCCTCGAACATATAGCTCGAGCGGCGCGTGTCCTTGCCGATAACTACCTTGGCTTTTTTCTCCGGTCCTTGCTTTGCGCCATAGTACCAGCCAAGGAAACGCCCAATCTTTATCGCATGTTCATAATTAAGGTCTTTATTGGCCTCGCCGCGAAAACCATCAGTACCAAAATATTTCCCCATGGTATCTCCTTTTTGTTTAGTACAGTTTAATCGTGAAAGCATTCAATTGACGAATGCCCACCTTCAAGTTATTACTGATTACAATTATTTATTACAATCTTTTATTACAATCTCTCTTTCTTTTCGATGTCGAGGAAGTATTTATAGGTGTCAACAGTTAGTTCACCGCAGGCTTCCTCGTCACAGGCAATGATTGCACCATTGTGCATCTGAAGTGCCGAGCACGTCCATTTGTGGCTCACGTTTCCCTCTACCGTTGCAGCAAGAGCGCGGGCCTTGTTGTGTCCGGAAATCAAAACAAGCACTTCCTTTGAATCGGTTACCGTTCCGATTCCGACCGAGAGAGCCTGGGCCGGCACCTTGTTAGGGTCGTTATCAAAGAACCTGGAGTTTACGATTCTTGTGTCGGTAGTCAGGTCGCGCAGTCCGGTGCGGCTTGTTAATGACGTGAATGGCTCATTGAATGCCAAGTGTCCGTCCACACCGATTCCCCCCATAAAGAGATCGATTCCGCCATACGACTCAATCTTCTCCTCGTAGGCGGCACATTCCGCCTCCGGGTCATCCGTCATTCCGTTTAGGATGTTGATGTTTTCCGGTTTCATGTCAACGAGATGATTAAAGAAGTTGTCGTGCATGAAGTACCAATAACTTTGGTCGTGTTCATGTGGCAAGCCAAGATACTCGTCCATATTAAATGTAACAACATTTGCAAAGCTGAGTTCGCCGGCTTTGTTCTTTTTGATGAGTTCTTTGTAGACTCCAATCGGGCTGGAGCCTGTCGGGAGTCCCAAAATAAATGGGCGACTGCTTTCTTCTTCGTTGTGCTTGCATATTTTATCAGCTATATAATTAGCTGCCCACTGGCACATCTTATCATAATTGTCCTGTATTACTACACGCATATGGCTATTCCTTTCTATTTCTTATGTATTGTCGCTGGTTTTGATTTATGTTTTAGCTTGACAATGTCGCTGGTTTTGATTTATGTTTTAATTCGACAGTGTCGCTGGTTTTGATTTTTGTTTTAACTCGACAGTGTCGCTGGTTTTGGGCATTACTTCTTTTTAATGATTTCGCCGCTATTTTTGAAAATGCTGCTTTCAGGGACTACGCCACGCACGCAACTGGTCGGATAGACATTAGTGTTTCGACCAACGACAGTGCCCGGGTTAAGTACCGCATTACATCCAATCTCGACGTGGTCACCGAGCATCGCACCGAATTTCTTGATGCCCGTTTCTATCATTTCAGGTTCACCGTCCGGGGTTCCGCAGCCTCTCACGTTGTTCACAATGACCAGCTCTTTATCGGCTTTGACGTTGGATGTGATCGAACCTGCTCCCATGTGGCTGTAATATCCCAGGATGGAATCACCAACATAGTTATAGTGCGGCGTCTGAACATGGTCAAAGAGAATCACGTTCTTTAGCTCCACGCTGTTACCGACTACGCAGTCAGCGCCAACAAGAGCGGATCCCCTGATGAATGCGCAATGTCTTACTTCAGTGTTCGGTCCGATGATGCAAGGCGCACCAAGATAAGCAGAAGGAAATACTGTCGCAGTTTTGTGAACCCATACCTGGGGTTCTCTCTCCTCGTATTCCCCGGGGAAGCGCTCTTCCAAGGTCGGGCCGAGCTCCAAAATAAAGTCCTTGATGCCTTTTAATGCCTCCCAGGGATACTCGAATTGTCCAATGTATTCCCCCGCCAAGCTATGTTCCAGATCATAGAGATCTGCTATTTTGTACATATATCTAATCTCCTTTATTCGTCAAAAGTCGCTCAAACAACTTTGTTAAACTAATTGCCTTATTATTAAATGTAAGAGAACCTCTGTTACAATTTTAATTTTGCTTTTTAATTCTCTCTGACGACCCATTAGGCTGCGCAAAGCGTGTCTTGCTTCGTCACTTAAAAGGCATTGAAAACCGCATTAACATTGCAACTTTACGCAAACCGGCCGTGGCAGCATCCGCCGAATATTTCGATAACTGCCATTCCTCGTCACCCTGTCCAGCCATAAACCAAATTGAATTCACTGATTACACCGCTCATGATTAGGCGGTCACATAAGTTCAATATGCTTACTGCTGCGGGCCAGGCGCTAATAACCTCTCCGCTCCTTGTTCACCTCCATACGCAAGTGGTCATTTTATAATTGATGCCTATATGCTGCTACTTTATCATTTACGCACGGTCAACATCTTTTAATGACAAAAATAAACAACATATAGCCATAATCGATTTATTATAGCACAAAATCATGTGCCCGTGCAAAAAAATAGCCTTATTTTTAGCATTTGACATAACCACGACATAGTCTTATTTAAACGACTTTTTAGCGATTATTTAGTAATTATTTAGCGCTACACCAATTGAAATAGAGTAAAAAACGGCCGCTCATAAATGCACGACCGTGAATTGCTTTATCTTTAATAGCCACATAATACAACAAATGATTATATTGCAGACTCGAGGGCTGCGAGCACCGCCTCAGCTTCGCTGCGAGTCGCACCTACAGCTGACAGATAGAATTTGATTTTTGGTTCTGTACCGGATGGGCGAACGACGAAGCTGCTTCCTCCGGCAAGTTCGTAGAAGAGCACATTGCTCTTTGGAAGTCCGGTCGGTCGAACGCGAATACCCGCATCTGCACTTGCATCCGTATAAATAGAGGTGTCGCTATCCTCTGTAGCTATCGGCGATCCGACTATCTCTTTTATCTCGCCGGATAGATAATCCCTGATTGTGATTACCGGTAGGCCTGCGATTTTTGATGGCGGATTTTGGCGATAGTTATCCATAAACGCTTGCATCTCGGCTGCACCATCAAGACCATCAAAGCCCTTGGATACCACCTTTTCCAAATAATAACCGTATTCTTCGTAGAGCGCGGCGAGCGCCTGTTCCATGGTTCGACCATTAGCTGCATGATAGGCCGCAGTCTCAGCAACAAGCAAAGCCGCCACAATCGAATCCTTGTCCCTTGCATAGAGGCCGGTAAGGTAGCCGTTGCTTTCTTCGAATCCAAAGACAAACTCCCTTCCCTGGCCGACAGAGAGTTCTTCCATCTTTTCACCAATGAACTTGAAGCCTGTCAAAGTTTCCACCATTTCGACGCCATGTTTTTCACAAATGCGATTCGCCATGTTTGTAGAAACGATGCTCTTCGCGGCATACGGCCGTTTGGTCGCGTCCGAACTGGACTTTTCAAGATCGTGCGTATCGAGATTGCGCCTTTCGATACTGCGCATTTTGATTAGATAATCAAGAATCAGCACGCCGACTTGATTGCCGGTAAGAACTCTATATTTCCTTGATGGTTCCGGAGCTTCCTGCGCAGCTTGCGAATCCTGCACTGTCATTCCGACCTCTTCTCGGTCTAATGATTGTGCGGATTGAACGTTGGACACAGGGATTGCGACGCCACAGCGATCGCCGTCCGGGTCAGTTCCGATAATCAAATCAGCGCAAACAGAGGCCGCAAGTTCAATAGCCATTTTAAAGCTCTCTTCATTCTCCGGGTTGGGACTCTTGACCGTTGGAAAATCGCCGTCCGGAATGCACTGAGGCTCAACGCAATAAACATTTTCGAAACCGTCACGCTTAAGAACCTCCGGCACAAACTTGTATCCTGTTCCATGGAACGCAGTGTAAACAATTTTTGTTTTTGCGGCTTCTGAAACGATTCGCGACTGCTGCATCACCTGCGCCAGGTACATATTGTCCACATAGCCATCAATTAGTTCGACCACGCTGTTTTTCACCGCCTCATCAAGGTCCATCGATTCCGGCTCATCAAGGACATCGGTCTCGGAAATTATACGAGCGACCTCATCCGCGTGCTCCGGAGATAGCTGCGCTCCATCAGATCCATAAACCTTGTAGCCATTGTATTCCTTGGTGTTATGGCTTGCGGTTATGTTGATTCCGGCGGAGGCACCGGCGTAGCGAACGGCAAACGATAGCTCGGGTGTCGGTCTCAAGTCCTCAAACAAAAACACATGGATGCCCTGTGCCGCAAGTACGCATGCTGCTTCCTCCGCAAATCTCTGGCTGTTGTTTCTCGAGTCGCACGCAATCACAACGGAGTATTGTTTTTGCGGGTTTGCATTATCTTTGTCACCAGTTAAATACATTCCAAGCGCGCGAGTCACATGCTTAACCGTATAGCTGTTCATGCTACCGGGTCCAACCTCCATGACTCGTCTAATTCCGGCAGTTCCGAATTCCAGCTCAGCAGAAAACCTTTCTCTAACCTCGTCTTCGGAAAGCGCACGGAGTTCCTCTTTGTCGGCTTTGCTCACCGTCGGACTATCCAACCAGCGTTTATATTCATCTTTGTAATTCATTGTATAGGTCCTCGCTGTAGACTCCCTCTTCGTAGAGTTTCTTGAAACTGTCGACGACGGAAGTCTTGTCTTCTTTATATGTTACACCGAACCAACAGTCGTCCGTCGGAATTACCGTGACATCAGTCCCTTGTCTTAGAAGTCCATCCACGATTGTCGGAAGGAGGTATTCATCCTTTAAAGGGTCTCTCATCTCCTCGAGGAATTCCGGGAAGCCTTCTCTCAGCACATCCATGAACGATGCGGGGTAGCACCAGAAGTTCATTGATACGAGCGAATTAACATCAATAGGTTCACCGTTGGATTCGGCAGTGATTTCTGTTTCCGATTCACCGCCGGATTCGCCGCCTTTTTCTGCCGCAGGTTTAACGACCTTGATGATGTCCTTGGTCTCGTCGATTCCAATCAATCTATCGCTGCCATCAGACGCAATCCGGCAGATTCCGCGAGTTACGCCTCCGTTGTCGGAAAGCGTGTTCTTTAAAATATAACCAACAAGACCGTATTCGGCCCCGCCGGATTCAAGAAATTCCGCAGCCTTTTTAAATCCGTTCTTTCCATAATAATCGTCAGCGTTTATAACAGCAAAGGGGCCGTCAATCAAACCATCGCAGGCAAGTATTGCGTGTCCTGTGCCCCAAGGCTTTGTTCGTTCAATAATCACATCATCAAGCAAACGTCCTTCGACTTCTGTAGGCACCCCGGCCGGCATCAAGTCCTTCTCTTGGAATGCGTATGCAACCTCAACGCCAAGCGGCTCACAAACCGCAGCAATTCTGTCACCAATCACCTCCATAAAATCCGCTTCGATGTCTCGGCGAATGATGAAAACGATTCTCTTAAAGCCGGCGGCTATCGCATCGTGAATCGAATAGTCCATTATTATTTCGCCATTCGGTCCAACAGGCTCAAGCTGCTTGATTCCGCCCCCGAATCGCGAACCGATTCCCGCAGCCATTATAACAAGTGTCTTAGTCATATTAGATCACCTCTCCTAATAGAATTAGATTATTTATATCCTTTTGGGTTCTTGCTCTGCCAATTCCAAGAATCGCGGCACATGTCATCAAGAGTACGCTCCGCGGTCCAACCGAGGACTCCGGCTGCCTTAGCGGCATCGGCCCAGGAATCCTGCAGATCACCTGCGCGGCGCGGTCCGATTTTATGAGGTACAGGAACGCCATTCACGCGCTCGAATGTATTCACTATATCAAGGACGCTATAGGGGGTTCCAGTGCCAAGGTTAAATACTTCGACGCCTGAATTCCTTGCTGCGAATTCCACCGCCTTTACATGTCCCACTGCAAGATCGACAACATGGATGTAATCCCTGCGGCACGTTCCGTCCGGCGTATCGTAGTCTCCACCAAAAATGGTGAGTTCCGGAAGTCTACCAACGGCAACCTGCGAAACATATGGCATCAGATTATTCGGAATGCCCTGCGGGTCCTCTCCAATTAAACCGGAAGCATGCGCACCTATAGGATTAAAATACCTGAGGAGTACAACTGAAAGAGGATTTGCCTTTGCTGCATCCGTCAAGATTTGCTCGATCATCGACTTCGTCCAACCATAGGGATTCGAACAATTCCCCTTCGGCATCGACTCCAAATATGGAGGCTGATTCTCTTCACCATATACGGTTGCAGATGAACTGAATACAAATTGCGATACCCCAAACTCCTTCATGACTTCCAGAAGCGTCAGCGTCGTGTCAATATTGTTCCTATAGTATTCGACAGGCTTATTAACCGATTCACCAACAGCCTTTAGTCCCGCAAAGTGAATGACTCCCGCGATCTCGTTCTCAGAGAAAACCCGGCGCATGTCGTCTTTGTTCGAAACGTCATAAGGATAAAACGCGGGCCTCACCCCGGATATTTCAGCGATTCTATCGATTACGACCTCATCACTGTTAGACAAATTATCAACGATTATAACCTCGTATCCTGCGTTAATCATTTCAATTGCAGTGTGCGATCCGATATACCCGGCACCGCCGGTTAGTAAATACTTCATGCTATATCCTCCAATTAGCGTTTGCTGTTATTCACATTACTTTTTAATATTTATATGTCATTTATATGCCTTTGGTGTGTCAGCAGTCTTTTTTTAGATTAGACCCGCGTGTCTATCCCCATTTTTCATAGAAAACACGTTTTTGTCAACATATTTTGTTATATAAGTCATAGTTCTCCCTTTATAAGCGCTTTAACCTCTGATTTGTATGCTTCAACTCCGGGCTGATCAAAAGGATTTACGCCGAGAATCATCGCAGACACCGCACACTGAATCATGAAGAAATACATGAATTCTCCCATGGAGCGTGGTGTTATTTCATCAATCGAAATAGTTATAAGCGGAATCCCCGCCTTTCGATGAGCCTCTATTACGCCTTGCTCGACATACCGGCAAATATCTGCAATCTTTCGATTTGAAAGTTCGGGGACTATTTCCGTCTCCGGGATTTCGATGTCGTCCGGCTGCTTTCCGAACAAAACCATCGTCTCGAAGAAGCACGGCGCGCCCTCCTGGAGGAACTGCCCCATGGAATGAAGGTCGCGATTAAATGTCAGCGTTGCAGGATAGATGCCCTTTCCGTTCTTTCCTTCGCTTTCACCGAATAATTGTTGGAGCCAGTTCCCGAAGAATTCCGCATAGGGATCAAAGAACTCAAAGACCTCAACGCTTTTTCCTCGCGCGTGCAAAATGTTCCGAGCTATTGCGTAGTCAAGCGGTCCGGCGGCACTATTCGATAAGTCATCGGAGCCGAGGGCATCGGTACTTCCTGTCATCTGCGAGGGTTCGCCGGTTGCACCGGCAAGAAATACGTTGCAATTAGCGAGTGCTCGAGTTCCTTCTATAAATTCACGTATATTGATTCCGTGAACAGCAAGTGGCATCAAGCCAACCGCTGTAAACACCGAATAGCGACCGCCGATATCAAGAGGCATGTGTATTATATGACAGCCGATTCTCTCCGCATAATTGTGAAGTGCACTTGGTTTGTCCTCAGTTACAACATAGGTACGAGCAGCTGCCTCGTCCGCTCCGTAGCGCTTTATTGCGTAGTTCATCATGATGCTGAATGCGGCCATAGTCTCCATGGTGCCGCCGGATTTTGAAATTGCGCAGATTGAGAAATCACGTCCTTTCTTGCGGTCGGCTGCAGCATCACCGCATCCTTCGCAAAGTTTGTCTATTATTTCGCGCATATGACGTGCGCTAAAATCATATCCTGCGAATATGACCTCCGTGCTTCCGTCGCCCGGAATAATATCAGCTAACGCTTTTGCTCCCATATATGAGCCGCCTACGCCCAGAACAACCAAAACATCGGAGGTCTCACGGATATTGTCTGCGAGCATCTCGATGACGCTTATTTCTCCATCGGTAATCCTGTTCGGAAAATCCACCCAACCTGTATATTCGAGTGCAGCAGACTCTGCAGGAGCTTTGCCCCCAGAAACACTTCCTGCGAACAACATGTCCAACTTCTCCTCTGCGAGCTCTCTATGGACAACGATATCGGCCATTGGAATCCCGGAATTATTCAAGTCAATCTTTACGTTCATATGTGTCCTTTCTTTCTACTAAATCTACTATCTTTATTCTTGCCAGTCAGTTTCCACTTATCTACTATCTTGAGTTATTCGTAAATATCGCTAATATCAAGTAAAATCAAATCATCTCTTTTTTTCATCTTCTCAAATCCGCTCCTCGATAAAAACCCGTACTTATAACATTCAAGGCCGGAATTTTTAACCTGCTCAATTTCTTCATCTATCCTTGATGTCTCCAATGGTTTCTTTCGAAATTTCACTTCATAGGATATGTATCCCCGCTTGTCATGAGTCACAATATCAAACTCTCCGTTGGTTCTTGTATTGGGATTATCATAATAATACCTTCCAATTTGGTCAAAGGTTTCTTCCATCATTCCATTTTTATTTCTTCTAATTAAAAATTGCGTGCAGATTTCTTCAAATGCTTTGGGCACATACTGATTCTCAAAATCTTCAGCAATATAGCGATCAAAAAAGGTATCACTATCCATAATATTCATCTGTGATGAGTAACGAAAAACATACTTATAGAAAAACAAAGATAGATTATCACAGATTCTGTAGCTGGATTTTTTCCGATTGTACATATCATTAATGGGAGCAGTTTTTTCCACAATCTGCATCTTGCACAATTTCTCAAGCACATCCGCAAGCGCTGGGCTACTGCTAACATGAGACTGAGATAAAATGTCGTTATACTTATTAAACCCTCTTGCTAAAGCCTCAAAGACCTCATTTGCATTTATAACTTTAGCAAGTTCTGACTTTAAATTCATTGAGACTTCATTCTCGAGCCTGGCTCCCGGAGATGCAATTAGCTCTATTATATTCTCTCTAACAGTCCTTTTGTTATCAATTAATCGATTATAATATGGTATCCCACCAAAAACGCTATAGAGGCGCACTTTATCCTCATATGAAAATTCTTCATAGAATTTTGCAGAGTCATAATAATCCATGGATGTCAGTTCGATGGTAAGATCCACTCTTCCATATAACGGATTCTGTTCTTCCAGCAAGGATTTCATCGTATCCACAAACGATCCACATAATATAAGCTTTAATGAAGAAGACGATTTAAATCTGTCTATTAGGGATTGGAGAATGCTATCCATGCCAGTCTTGGTTCTTTGTAAATAAGGATATTCATCCAACACAAGTATCATGGAGGATTTCTCCGCATGTTGAAAGATAAATGAGAGAACCTCCTCAATGTCTGAAAAAGCGGGAAGCGGTATATTAAAATGCTCTGCAATTAAAAAACTGAGGCTACGGACATTATTTGCCTCAGAGGTTTCTTTACACTCATAATAAATACTGGGAATATCAACATTCTTAAGTGTATGCTTGATTAATTCCGTCTTACCAATACGCCTTCTACCATAAACCAAGGCCGTCGATTGGTCTTGATTAGTATAAAGCTTTTTTAGCTTCTTCTGCTCCTCGTCTCTTCCTACAAACATTTTTACTCGGTCCTTTCCGACTCAATTTACCCCGAGTAAACATTATCATAACGGATTATGTATGTCAAGTTAGCTGGGTGCAATCCAAAACACTACCAGCTAATCAAAGAATTCCAATATATAGTCGTGTATTATACCTATATATTCGTAAGCAGAATTTAGATCAAGGTGTTCATTGGGTTTGTGAAGATCTGCCCCTCCCGGGCCGAATAGAATCGTCGGAATACCAAGCATCGAAAAAACGACATTGGCATCGCTCACGCCTCTATTCACTCGAAGTTCCGGCAGATTAGACTTCCTACGTTTTATAGTATTAAAAAGAAGAAGAAGATTTTTATTGTTTTTATCTATAGAATATGACGGATAATATGGGAGACGTTTTTCAATTATCAGTTCCCCTCTCTTTATTTCTTCATTATATAATTCATATAGTTCCTTAATGAATTCATCTGCATCCTCGTTTGATGCACCATCAGAGTCAAGCTGCTTGTTTAGCAAAGCAGTGCATTCATCGGGAATGTTTAAGCTATATCCTTCGTACTTGCTCTCGATTTTCAGGAAGCAGTGTGAACCAATTTTACCATCAAGATAGTCTGCGCCAAATTTCTTGCCTATCAAAGACACAAATTCACTCATGCAATCAATCGCATTAATTCCGCTTTCAGGTTCGGCAGCGTGACCGGAAATACCTTTCACCTTTAATTCCAGCAAAACCTTTCCTGTAGCTCCAATCACTATATTATCAAAATGCGGTTCTGCCATGATAAAAAAAGAATTATCGTTTGAGTGTATGCTTGGATATCCATCCAGAATGCCTGCTTGCACGTCTTTCACGAATGCGTTTGCACCGATTGACAATCGCTCTTCATCACATACGCCAATCAGGCTGATTCTCCCATTTGGGATAATCCCCTCATCCTTCAGAATCTTGAGTGCTGTTATCTGTGCTGCAAGGCCACCCTTCATATCATAGGTTCCGCGACCATAGGCCTTGCCATCCTTGATTGTGAGTTCAAATGGGTTGGTATCCCAACCATCTCCGGGAGGAACTACATCGATATGTCCTCCAAGAATCAGGTGCTTCAAACTCACTGAACCATCCGATCTGGACTCAGTTAGTTTCTCCTCCACATAGCTTCCATATACATTCCAGCTGTTCTTTTCAACCTGTCTTGATTTGGAATTCATTCCAAGTTCATCACGAAGGAAGCCTTCAAGATACTTGGCACATTCAACTTCATTTCCGGATACACTTGGAAATGAAATAAGACGTCGAAGAAGATTTTTATAATACTTTTTATACTTTTCATCCATTATAGTCATAGAGACCAAATCCGATACCAAATTAGACACTTAGTCAAAAAACTACTCACCCTTTTTATTCATATCCTTATACACCGTAAGGGATTGACAGAAGTCATCTCCCATCAAAATATTTTTTACAGGTCTGAATTCAACATTGTCGCTGTATCCTTCGCGTATAGCTATATCAACCAAGCAGTAAATATGTCCTACTTCCGCCCAATCCTTATCCATCCAAACATCAGCAAAGGTGCAACTGTCGGTAATATTATCTTTATGATCTTCTGCATATTCTCTATGTACATCCCATCCTTCCGCTATTGGTATGTCATAGTATTTATCAAGATTCTCTATAGTAAGCGGCTCACCATCGGCCAAAACCTTCTCCCTGATTGCCCTACCTCTGGCATGACCAAATTCAACGATAGCTCGCTCGAAAGATTTCTTAGCTTCATCACCAAAATCTTCTATGACTGCCTTGGTCATGTAATAGTACATATTGGCCATGTGAACGGACATATTCCTCACTGCTTCACCTATAGTCTTTACCTGAGCCATTATTATTTCCTCCACCAAGCATGATCCGAATGGTTCAAATTCTCATATCCATCCGGCGTAACCAAGATTTCGTCCTCAATTCTGCAACCACCTACTCCCGTTTTATATAGTCCGGGTTCAATAGTGATAACCATACCGGGAACAAGAGGTGTTAAGTCATATTTCGCAACAACCGGTGGTTCGTCTGTTCCCAGTCCAATTGCATGTCCCAGATATGTCGCCGGACCTCCGTACGATTTTGTATGGTTCGCAGTAAACCCTTTAGCTATAGCAATTTCTCCGGTTATCTTCTCCAAATCTTCCGAAATGACGCCCGGTTTCATTGCGGCAACAGATTTATCAAACATCTCAAGAGCTGTTTCCAACACTTCTATCTGCCTCTCACTTGCAGTTCCCACAACAGTGGAACGACAAACATCAATCATATAGCCACGGTATTTTCCGTTTATCTCCATATGAATCATGTCGCCATCTTCAATCACTTTGTCCGATGCAGGTATCAAGTCATACGCAGTCTCAGATCTGTATCCGGACTGACATGTAGCAAAAGCATTTGTCACATCTCTCTTTGTGAGCTCCGAAGTGATAAAATTGTACACCTCTTTTTCAGTCAATCCCGGACGAAGATAATCGCGAAGCAAATCTGAAACTTCGTCAGCTATGAAGGCACCCTTTCTAAGCATTTCAATCTCATACGGTCTCTTCGCTGCACGTAAGTTCATAACCAAATCATCAGCCCCGTGGAATCTTGCTTGTGGAAGCTCTCCGATTAAGTCCCAATATAGCTGGACTGCAAGTATATCCATTCCAACTATACCGATATCGCTTTTATCCAAACCATATCGAGTCATTGCTCTCCCGATTGCCTCCATTACATTGTCATCATAAATAATATCCGATACAAACAGATCATCCTCATAAAACGGAGTGCTGGTAATAAGGCAAGGCTCTTCCTTGATTGGAAGAATGAGAGCGGAATATCCCCGACCTCTGAAATTGAATCTTCTCGGATGTCCCGGCATCATGGGCTGGTGCCCAATCAGATACATCAAATCACCAATTCTTCTTGGAGCAAGGGAAAAAACTATTAAACATGAATAACCCCTATTGGCTGCCTCCAATCGAGTATTAAGTGTACGTTCTTCAAACTCTCTTCTTAAAACATCATCCATTTTAATCTCCACGCTTGTTACGCCAATAATTAAAACTATTCTTCTGTCCGGTATTCAACCCCATCCTTCATTACAAAATCGCATTTCATTAGAGCCTCAGGGTCCACCAAAACATCTCTACTCCATGCAGATATATTTGCTCTGCATCCGGGAGCAATTCTTCCAACTTCTTTCAATCCAAGAATATCCGCATTGCTCGAGGTCGCTGCTCTTAAAGCCCTAAAAGGATCAAACCCACTATTAAGCCAAGATTTGTATTCCCTTCCACATTCATAACATGGATATTGATCACAAATGTCAGAACCATAACCAAGCTTGATTTTGCTGCTCTTGATTACTTCCCTTCCCTCAGTGATTCTTTGACCGTATGATCTAAGCTTGTCTCTGAACTCCTTTGGTTCACGTTTGCTCAAGCTCTCCTCATCCATATTAACTATATCATCATATTGCATCATAGTGGGAACAAGATATGTCCCCTTTTCCTCCATCAAGGATGCTGTCTCCGGTTTTATCAGGGATCCATGTTCAATACCGTCAATACCAAGGTTCACAAGCAGCCTAATAGTATCGTCACAATATGTATGTGCAGTTACAGGAATTCCTATCTGATGTGCAGTGGTAATAATAGCTTCATATTCCTCATCGGAGAGCTGCACATCCTCGGGACCTCCGGTGACACTCATAAACCCACCGTTGGCCATGACTTTGATAAAATCACCGCCCATCTTTGCTTGTTCTCTGACTGATGAAATGAAAAAGTCTCTTCCTTCTCCGATTCCGGGATATGAATCTGCAAGAGATTTTGCCAGTTTGGGATTACCGGAAACATTTCTTGATGCATCCGCCATGCCTCCAACTGCTCCTGTATAAAATGGCGCAATCACCAAATCAGAACCGGGGAAATACCCCTGTCCAATTAACTTCTTTGCATCAATTGAAGAATAGGCATCATAGACATGAGATCCGCAAACCCGAATTGAAGTAAAACCTCTTCTCAAGGCTCTCTCGGCGTTAAACAAAACAGCCATTCCATGCCATGCCGGTGAGCAGTAGAGCATCTCATGATTTCTCTTCTCCCATTCAAACGTATTGAAATGGACATGAGCATCAATCATACCCGGAGTAACCGTCAAATCCGAAAGGTCCTTAACAGTTACTGACGATTCCTCACTTAAATTTTGTCCGACCTTTGCTATACGCTCGGATTCGATTAGTATATCCACGTTTTCGATTATGTCGTCATTTATTCCATCATACATTTTGCCGCAGCGAAGAATTAGTCTACTCATGCATTAACCTCCAAATCAAGTTCCTTCCATCTCATACAAGCTACTTGATGATCGTCGTTTACATCCTCCAGACTGATTTCCTCACGAGTACATTCGTCAGTTTTATATTTGCACCTTGCAGCGAAACGGCATCCGGGCGCGGGATTAATTGGACTCACAACCTCACCCTTTAGAAACTCTCTCTTTTTTCCTCTAAACTCCAGGCTTGGAATTGGAATGGCGGAAAGAAGTGCTTGGGTATACGGGTGCTTTGGATTTTTAAAGAGTTCCTGACTTGGTGCTTTCTCAACACATTTTCCCAAGTACATAACAGCAATCTCATTGCTAATCATTTTTACTACGGACAAGTCATGCGTTACGAACATATATGTAAGTCCAAGTTCTTCCTGAAGGTCCAACATGAGGTTTAGAATCTGCGCCTGGATTGAAACATCTAGTGCACTTACGGGTTCATCGCAGACTATGAAATTGGGTTCCAGCGACAAAGCCTTTGCAATGCCAATTCTTTGCCTGCGTCCGCCATCAAGTTCATGTGGATATGAATTTGTTAAACGCGCAGCAAGTCCAACAGTATCCATCAATTCTCTAACACGAGCATCAATGTCACTTTTATTTTTTAAAAGCCCATGAATAATAATTGGTTCAGCGATTATTTCACTCACTGTCATTCTCGGGTCAAGAGACGCATAAGGGTCCTGGAATATCATTTGTAGTTCTCTTCTCAGTCTCTTGGTTTCCGACTTACTGCTCTTCGCTATGTCTACTCCATTATAGATTATTTCACCTGATGTCGGTTCGATTAATTTCAGGATGGTCCTTCCGAGCGTGCTTTTACCGCATCCGGATTCACCTACTACGCCCAAGGTCTCACCTTTATAGAACTTTAGACTAACGTCGTCAACGGCGTGCAGGAGTCCGCCCGGTGTATTGAAAAATTTTCTGAGATCCCTTGTCTCCAACAAAACCTCTCTCATATTGCAGCCTCCTCGCTTGGTAAATCACTTTGTTCACCCTCGCTGATTTCACTATTTAAAGTTCTATCCGAGAACAAATGACATTTTATGTAGTGGGAGTCATTGAGCTTGACTATCTTAGGTTCTTCGCTCTTACATATATCCATACACATGCTGCATCTGGGATTAAAGCTGCAACCTGAAGGAAGCGCTGTCGGGTCCGGCATAAGTCCCGGTATGGATTTTAGTCTCTTTTCATCCCTTGTAATATTGGGAAGCGCTGCAAAGAGCCCCTCAGTATATGGATGATGATCATCAGAATCAAAGATATCTTCAACCGTTCCATATTCAATAATCTCACCCGCATAAACAGTACCAACTGTATCGCAATTTTCGGCAACTATTCCGAGGTCATGAGTTATCATAATGAGCGTCATATTAAGCCGTTCTCTTAAATCCCGGATCATATCCAAAACCTGCGCTTGAATGGTAACATCGAGTGCTGTCGTTGGTTCATCCGCAATCAAAAGATCCGGATTGCACGCCAATGCCATTGCAATAACAACCCTCTGTTTCATTCCTCCGGAAAACTGATGGGGATATTCTTCATATCGACTTGACGGAATACCAACGAGTTCAAGCATGTCGTGTGCCCTCTTAACCAGGGTCTCCGTCGATTCTTGATTTTCGTTGTGAAGCTGAAGTCCTTCCAAAATCTGCTCTCCTACCGGGAGAACAGGATTTAGGCTTGTCATCGGATCCTGAAATATCATGGATATTTTACCGCCTCGGATTTTCTGCATCTCTTTTTCTTTTAATTCCAAGAGATTGTTTCCATCAAAAACTATTTCTCCCGATTCTACCTTGGCGGTTCTGTTCGGAAGCAGTCCCATTATGGATAGAGCGACAGTTGTCTTGCCTGCACCAGTTTCTCCGACCAATCCCAAGCAGCCACCTTCATCCACGGAAAAGCTAAGCCCATTCACCGCGTGGACTTTGTTGCCATCACCTTTGTATGTAACATATAAATCTTTTACATTAAGAATCTCTTTCATTTGCTTTGCTCCCAACCATCCATTTAGTCCTTCAGCCTTGGATCAAGGGCATCTCTTAACCCGTCGCCAAGAAGATTCATTGCAAGTACGGTCAGCGCAAGGAATATACCAGGTGCTATTATGAGATGTGGTGCGGCTTGGATATACTCTCTTGCCTCGGAAAGCATATTACCCCATTCGGGACGCGGTGCTTGAACTCCCAATCCGATATAGCTAAGCCCCGCTGCATTTAGAATAGAGCTCCCAATTCCCAGAGTGCACTGAACGATTATCGGTCCCATTACGTTGGGAATAATGTGTTTAAGGAGTATTCTTGCTACACTTGCTCCCACCGCTGTCGTTGATTCAATATAATCCGCATTTCTTATCGTGAGAACTGAGGACCTGACTACTCGTGCATATTTAGGAATATCAGCAACAGCAATCGCTATCATGAGATTCACTATACCACTTCCAAGTGCAGCTACAACTGCCAAAGCAAGAATCGTTGATGGAATCGCAATCACGATATCCATGAATCTCATAACGATATTGTCATATCTACCACCGTAGAAGCCTGCAGTAGCACCAAATATTCCTCCAAAGAAGAGTGATATTATCACTGCACCAAGCCCTATTATTAGTGATACTCTTGCCCCATGAGCAATTCTGACAAATACGTCCCTACCGTAGTGGTCCGTTCCTAAGATATGTTCACTTGACGGACCTTGAAGTCTATTAGGTATATCCATCTTGATAGCAACTTCATCATAGTCCCCTATCATATTTGCAAATATGGCCAACAGTATTATTACTGTGAGTATAAATAGCCCGGCAAGTGCTGTTTTGTTCTTGATTAGGCGCTTCCATACCATGCCGAATTTGCTTTGCTTTTTTGTCGAAACATTAAGGGAGTAATCTCCTGATGCATTCATTGTTTGTGCATTATCCACATTCTCACCCCCTTACTTTCCCTTAGCGAATTGAGCCTTGATTCTTGGGTCGATTACGGAATAGAGTAAATCGACCAGCAAGTTCAAAATTGTAAAAATCATGGCGAGCACAATTACGGAACCCATTATCAGAGGTCTGTCACTGCTTCTTATAGCATTAACGAGAAGCGTCCCGAGACCGGGCATTGCAAATACCGACTCAACAAGAACCGCTCCTCCAACCAGGTTCCCGAATTGAATAGCGACAATCGTCAGAACCGGAATCATAGCGTTTTTAAGACAGTGCTTCATCACTATTCTCGACTGACTGGCACCCTTTGATTTTGCTGTTCTCACGTAATCTTGTCTAATAACTTCCAGCATCGTTGACCGCGTCATTCTGGTTATCACAGCCAGATTTACAGCAGCAAGAGTTAAACATGGGAGAATATAATTAATCATGGAATCCGCCCCTGTTGCGGGAAGTATCGGCCACTTCACTGCAAAGAGAAGCATCAACATCAGGCCTATCCAAAACGAAGGCATAGCTGCCAAGATCAGTGCCGTAACAACACTTACCATATCAATAATCGAATACTGCTTTACCGCAGATATTACGCCTATCGGGATTCCAATTAGACAAACGAGAAGAATAGAGAAAAAAGCCAATTTGATAGTCACGGGAAATCTCGCAATAATCTCCTGAGACACGCTGTTTCCGGTTCGCCAAGAATTGCCAAGATTACCTTGTATCAGTCCTTTCATGTAATCAAAGTATTGAACAAAATACGGCTTGTCCAGTCCAAGTTCCGATGTGAGTTTATCGATGTCTGCCTGAGTAGCATCGGATCCCAGCATCATTTGAGCTGGGTTGCCCGGCTTCAAATACATTATCGTGAATATGATAAGACTGACACCTATGACTACAGGAATTAGCCATAATATTCGCTTAACTACATACTTTGCCATCTCAATATTTCCTATCAAAGCGTTAGCCAAAGGCTTTTCATAAAATAATTGATTGATAAAAAAACATGCTATGCCGGCGAACCAACCGGCATAGCATGACTAAGTAATTCTATTACCAACTGAGTTCACATACGTTTATGAATCCTCTCGGGTCTGTGTGATATCCCTTGAGGGACGCATTCGTAGCATTGATTACAGTTGTGAAGCAAAGAGGTACTGTCGGAGCATTGTCCCAGAGATACTTGTTTATATCAAGGTACATTTGAGTACGTTCGTCGGCATCGGCACATGAACGAGCATCTTCCAGCATCTTGTCGAGTTCAGGAACTTTGAACTTCGAGAAGTTATATGGCTGCTCTGACTGGAATCTGGTATAGAGGCTCAAATCAGGGTCAGGAATCATAGCAACAATTCTTAGAATTGTCATATCATAATCCCCTGAGTTAACTATGTCAAGAAGTGTACCCCATTCATAAACGTCAATCTTCAACGTGATTCCTATCTGCTGTAGGTATGCCTGGATTACCTGAGCCATCTTTTCCTGTGCACCACTTGTTACAAGGATATTGCACTCAAATCCATTTTCGTAACCAGCTTCAGCAAGTAGAGACTTTGCCTTTTCCATATCATATTGATACGGGCGCTCACCAAAATCAGCAGAGAGTGACATCTTTGGAATGAATGAATCCATTATTGTTGCACCAATTCCATCAAAGCAAGCATCGATGATATCCTGGGTATTGATGGCGTAGTTTATAGCTTGTCTCACCTTTGGATCGCTAAATGGAGTTCTTTCGCAATTCATATGAAGATGGAAAGCAATTAGAGAGTCACCTGTATATACTGCTACATTACTATCACTCTCAAGTGAATTTACGTCTGCCGTTGATACGTCCATAACCACATCTACCTGTCCGTTCTGAAGTGCAATCGCGGCTGTATTGCTATCAGCATACACCTTGAACTCGGCATTCTTGATGGCGGGAGCGCCATTCCAATAATCTTCGTGGGCTTCCAACGTCACTTTATCACCGGATTCCCAGCCAACAACCTTATACGGACCATAGGCAACAGGTGCTCTACCAAAAGATTCGTCTCCCATTTCCTCACAAGCCTTTTTGTTCACGATTCCGGTACTCGGTGAAGAGAGATACGCAAGCTGAATTGGAGAGGAATATGCGAGATGCATGACTACAGTTAAATCATCAGGGCATTCAACGCTCTCGATTGCAGCAAAGGCTTTTGCTACCAAGGTTGAGGCCTGACCTCTTTCAACTGTGTAAGCAACGTCTTCAGACGTTAAGGTTTCACCATTATGAGCTTTAACACCTTCTCTTAGCTTGAATGTGAGCGTGAGTCCATCCGGAGACATTTCCCACGACTCAGCTAATTTGGGCACATAGTTCATATTTTCGTCAACGCCTATAAGAGTGTCACTTATCTGCATGACCACACGCTGGGTTGTGGTGTCCTCACCAAACTGCGGGTCAAGGCTCGTGGGTTCGGCAGATGTCGCTACAACTATCGTATCCTTTGAAGCTGCATCTGTAGGTTCTTCGGTTTCAGCAGACTCTTCTTCAGTCGCTTCTTCTGTGTCAGCAGTTTCTTCGGCTTCTGTACCCGCGGTGTCATTTGTGCTATTATTGCCACCGCTACATGCGCCGAGAATACTTACGAGCATCATTGCTATAAGCAGCAACACCCCTATCTTCTTCCATTTCGCTTTCATCTTTCTCCTCCTACTATCCTTTTATTCTTCAGCAAAATTTGTTCATCCATTTTTAGCATTTGTTTACTTGGTCACCCAAGATATTTAAATAATATATCACCGCCTCTTTGGTGTCAATAATTATTTGACAATTTTGGAGTTTCCTTTGCGGTGAATACAATTCATTTAAGCATATCCATCGTCTGCTGTAAATGGTTAAATATCAACATTTTGGCGCGTTCAGTATCTCTCGACTTTATTGCCGAAATTATTTCTTTGTGACTGTTTAGCTCAGTTTGCTGGTCATGTCTGGATAGCACCAATACCATTTTACTATGCATCATTTCCAAAATGCTATCCAATACAATGTTTAAAACCTGTTCAAGATAAAAGCTCCCACTTTTTTTCGCGTATAGTCTATGCATATCGAATTCTCCCGAAGTATCTCCGGTTGCTTCAAAATGCTTTTCCAACTTAGAAAAAGCTTCATCAAGTTCTTTCCAATCATCTTCACCCGAATTTCTTATTATCAGCTCAATCGCTTTTATTTCAAGCACTTGACGGACTTCATAGGCATCTATCATAGAAAATCGTTCAAGGTTTTCACTTAGCGTTGTCAGCGGAAGCCCTTGATCTGTATCACCCGGCAGATGCCTTAAGAATCTACCTTGTCCTTGCCTGGAGCTAATGATTCCTCTTCTTTCCAGAACGTGAAATGACTCTCTTAACACGTTTCTGCTTATGCCCAAAGCCTCTGTTAGTTCTCTTTCTGTTGGAAGTTTGTCACCCGGCATGAAGTTGTTTTCGTCGATTAGTTCGTACAACTTATTTACTACATCCTCATACAGAAGTGTTCTTTTTATTTTATTGTCCTTCCCTGCTACCATATTTATCTACCTTTCAATTCATATCGACAAACACTGTCGGTTAATGGCTTGAGTGTTCAAATTTCAATAATAAGAGCAGTTACATTCTTATTTATGTCACTAATTCATCGACGATTATTTTATAACACCCTTTACATCACATTGTCAATTATTTCTCATTTCTTATTGACTTTCACATTGTGATATATTAGTATTTACTTAAATTGGGTGACCAAGCAACCATATTTCTTATCTTGTTTATGGGTTAAAGCAATGATGAATGATATTAAAGGATTATTAAATGAAGTCAGCAAGGAGGGTATGTTTGATCGTATCAAGTATATGACTGAAAACTTCCCTTATAGACTTGCCGGGAGCGAAACTGAGCATAGGGCTTCCATCTACGTAACCGAGGTAATGAGGGATTACGGTCTTGAAGTAGAGAACCTGGAATTCAATACTTATAACAGTAATCCAATCACCTCCTCCGTGAAAGTTTTGATGCCTGAAGAATATGAAATCGATAGCATTCCATGCGGGCACATTAGAACAACAGGAGAAGAAGGTGTTGATGTCGAGGTTATCTATGTCGGAAGCGGTGGCGAAAAAGATTATGCAGATATTGACGTCACAGGAAAGATGGTTCTTGTAGAAGTTTCCTATGCACCACCTGTTCCTGAAAAGGCACGCATTGCTGCTTCAAAAGGTGCTATTGGTATCATGGCTATGAATTGGGGCAACGACGAAGAAGTTATTTGTCATCGTGCGATTAAGTCAGTATGGGGAAATCCCACGCCTGAAAATTTTGATGAAATCCCCGATTTAATTGGCGTTGGTATAACGCGCGGTGCAGGTCTCAGACTAAAGGAAACCTTACAGTCCGGTAAAAAAGTCATTGCTCATGTGGTCGCCATTGCGGACAGGACTTGGAGCAAGGTTCATCAGCCACATGGTATAATCCGCGGAAATGGAAAGTCAAAGGAATTCATGCTGATAGCATCGCACCTTGATGCATGGGAACCCGGAGTCACATGCAATGCAACGGGAAATGCTACCGCATTGGAGCTATGTCGAATCCTTTCCGCACATAGAAATGAGCTCAATCGCGATGTCCACTTTGTTTTTTGGAACGGACACGAAATAGCTGAAGCGGCCGGTTCCACCTGGTTTCTCGACCACAACTGGGACGAGATCAATAAAAACTGTATCGCATATATGCACATAGATTCCACAGGCGTAAGAGACACCAAACTGCTTGAGATAAAAATCGGCGACGAATTATATGCATTCGCACGGAACAATGTTTCCTATCTCTCCGATGAAGACCTTAGACTGATGACACTTAAAAAGATAGGAGACATGAGTTATATGGGAATCGGCGTTCCCGGGATTTGCCAGCGGATATCCTTTACGGATGAAGATATAAAGGCCGCACACGGTGCTACTCTTGGCTGGTGGAATCATACTATCGAGGATGGCGTGGATAAATGTGATCCTGATATTCTGTATAAGGATACATGCATTCATTTGGAGTTCATCTATAATCTTTTGAACTCGGATATTCTCCCCTATGACTTCAGTAAAAACTTTGAGCTGATCGACGCAAACCTTTTGCCCCTGATGGAAAGGTATAAATCTCATTTAAACTTCCGCGACTTGGAAAAGGAGTACCTTGAAGCAAAGGAAAATGTCCTCGGTATTCAGAAGACTGCAAAAGCCCTATTCGATTCCGAGGGTACGGAAAGAGAATCAATTAGTGATTATAACGACTTTCTCAAAATCTGCAGCCGCTCTCTTTCGAACATTTTTAAGACATATGCTTCTAAATATGAGCAAGATAGATATGGGCACTCCAATCTTTCATCACCGGTTCCTCTGTTGGCGGATCTCCCAAGGCTTGATGAATTTGATAAAGATTCATTGGAATATGGTTTATATGAAACCTTGTTAGTTAGAAACATGAACAGAATAATAGACGGACTTCAGGCCTTAAATAAA
Source organism: uncultured Clostridia bacterium (assembly GCA_947302715.1). GTDB lineage: Bacteria > Bacillota > Clostridia > Peptostreptococcales > Anaerovoracaceae > Eubacterium_B. Next base: position 17,479 of record CAMYVY010000009.1, on the reverse strand, counting down.
TTCGCAGAACTATATAGAAGAATCCTTTTTCAATAAATTTCTTCATACACAATAAGTATCATCAAATCGTGCAAGAGACGGCCCCACCTGAGGCCGTCTCTTGTATCTCTTGTGCTTATGTATTTTCATCTATTCGCCAGCAGCATCTGCGCAGCAAAAGAGTAGTATCAATACTTTTGTTTACCAGCTCTATTATACCGGTTTTGTCGATGTATTCACTATTAAAAATTCTCGTGAATCCACCTATTACCCGGATTTATATAGATTCCCATATCCTGCTCTCTAACTTATACTTTATCTCGAACGATAACTTACTCCTATGATAACATGGGGGAAAGATAGAGTGCAAGTTGCTTTACAAAGATTATATCTTGGCAGCCAGTTTAACAACTTCATAACCACCGTTATAAATTCCGTACTCTTTCAGAGAGACTATTCGCTCGCACATATGGGTTATGATTTTTCTATCTTCAACCAGTATGTCTATCATGTCGCATATTTCCTTCGAGGTCTTGCACTCGTTGGTCGCATCGCCTATCTCTTGGGCATGCATTGCGCCGTATACTTCATGACCACCGATATGACGCATAAATAATTTGGGAACCGGGTAGAAGACAAGCTCGCTTGGTTTAGTCACAAGTATATCGCATCCCCTCATCAAAAGGTTAGTAGAATAAACTGCCTCGAAAATGTCTTTGTTGCATACCGCTATTATTGCTGAATCAGAACAAGCTCCCTGTATCTTGGTATTGGCATTGGCATTGGCATCCGCATTCTCTGTCGCATTTGCGTTCCAATTCGCATCCCCGTTCACATATGCATCAGCAAAATCCCTTAATCCAGCATAATCATCAAAGTAGGTCTTTGTTATCTTCTCAATTCCGGGGATTTTTTTCTTAAAGACATCCCACATACTGAGATGATCTCCAAAATTAATGATGACGCTGGCTCGTCCAGCCTTTACGTGTTCCAGAAGGTGCTTTGTCATGTCAACATAAAGGTCTCCTCCTGCACCTGCTCCGCCAACTGTAAGCAGGAAGCGTACCGGCGCTTTGGCGTTTTGTCGCCAGATTCTCCTCTCACAATCCTGTTCAACATTTGAAACAATCTCGTGATCAACATAGTGACCAACCTCAAATAAATCATTATCAGGAATGTGTTTCAGCGGATGCTTTGCCATGCCATTTAGTGACTTGTAACCAAGGTAGGCGAATGGAGTTTGAACCGCATGAATTGAACCCTCAGATAGGTGCAGTCCCATGGGCCAGTTGTCCGGAATTGCATTAACTACATTTGTCAGTCCTGCATGGACCGCCCCCTGGCTGGGCCATACATGTGTTGCAGCAAAGGGAACATTCTTCGGAAGGTCGCCATACAATGGCACCAACAGCTCAGCATTCTTTTGATCAGTAGCATTATATGTAATCCTCTTGAATCCTTCGCTGTTCATAGGTTCCCAAACGAAGTAATTAAATAATCTGCTCTTCTGCGAAATCTTTGATCCCAAAGAATAAAGGTCATTCTGTGATCTTATCATTGAAGATCCGGTTGCATCAAAGGAAGCAAGGTCGAACCATACAGGTGTAAATCCCATGGCTTGTGCGCAGGATGCTATGGCCAGTGAAATCCTGTAGTGTCCAAATCCCATGCGGATGTTACCAACAATCAGAGGGTTTTCCGGAAGAACGAGGGGCTCCTCAGAATGAACAAGGTTTTGAAGCTTTATCTCGGATATCTGGTTTATGGGTTCAAGGCCCAGATGGTATTTCTTCTGAGAATCATCACCATACTTTTTTATGAATTTCTGCTTTGATTTTTCCGCCTTACGCAGTACGGCAGCATCCATGGCATTACCAAAAATCACGCTGCTCCTGTCAAGCATTTTTCCAACGCCGGCAGCAACGTCCTTGGTCATGCCGGCAGCAACTCCAATAGCAACTCCGGCAGCCACAAGCTTTGATATATTCTTAGCCATCAAGTAGAACCCCCTTCTGCGTATCGTATCTAAGAACAAATGACTTATCCAATCTATATTTTATTTCTATAATCCGGCCATCAAAACTAATATCCTCGATCGAAGCATCGGAAAGATTTCTGGCTTCTTTCAATACGGCTCTCTTTTCGGCATCATATTGACCCACATCATCGCTGGTCATATACACCGAGCCACATAGATGGTTCAGCATTACAAGCGCCCTTCTCTGATCCTTGCTAAGACGTATGTCTTTGTCCCTTAGGAGAAATACATCCGGGTCACATCTAAATACCGTGCCATCCATACAGGAGCGAAAAACCGTATTCTGAATTGTTAGCTTTGTGGATATCCGTTCTCTGTGCATTCTTCTCATGTAAAACTTATCGTCAAAACTAAGAGACACATCCGGGCCTATTCTGGCATAGTCAGCCAAACCAAATGCCGAAGACAAAGGAACTCCACAAGCAAGAAGCAATTTATCCTTAAGGCAATCCCTTAGCAGCTTCATCCCCATTCGCATAATTTCAGCCCTTGTTCTACCGCCATTATCATCACGTATAAGACTTGCAGCATATAGAAAATCAAGTTTAAAGAGATCAAAGCCCATGTCTATGTAATGCTTAAGCACACTTCTAATATATCCCTGAACTTCTTCTTTTCGAATATCCAAGGCAACATGGCCACCCCAATTGTTTCCTGAGTGTACAGGGGTTTCTCCTTCTTCTTTATATATCCAATCGGGATGCTCCTTATAGAGTCTGCTCTTTTCCTCACAAACAAAAGGTGCAATCCATATTCCTGCAAGAAGGCCTTTCTCATGAATTCTATTTACAATCGGATTTAGACCGGAGGGAAATTTTTTGGGGTCAACATCCAGCCAATCACCAACGTGGGTCTCATATCCATCGTCAATCTGAAAAAGATTAAACTCACTGGAATCAATCCCTTTGAGATTCTCCAACATCTTCTTTTCATCTATGTTTTGATAAAAACGATACCATGAGGTATAGCCTTTGATCGGCTGGGCATCACATTTTCCGAGTGTCTCAAAATACTTGCTGAGAATTTCAAAAGACTTTCCGGAATAAAGTACAAATGAAAATAGTGTAAACTCTTTCTCAACATACTTACACGCGCAGTCGGATCTTGCGGTTAAGCGATTAAGATCTTTTTCGTAGGCTATTATGAGATAGGCATTTTCAAAATTTCTGGAGCCAATAAGTTCCGCTGTCCCATCGGGATGTCTTACATAGCCATATGTGAAACTATGAATTTCATTTTCTCTGTATTTGTAAAAATAGGAATCGCCGTAGGAATCCAAATGAAAACGCTGTCTTATAAATGCAGGCACCTTGCCCAAATCCCTTAGTACCTCATCAAAGGAAAACTCTCGAGTATCAGTCCAGGACTGGAATCCATTGGCATAAATCCAATCGCCCTTTGATAAACTTTGGGGGATCATAACCTTGGCTTTAATTAGAGTGAGAGGACGCTTGGCAATTATCTTCATTACAAATTGAGAACCGCCCGGCGTGAACCTTGCTCCCCCCTCCTCCTCGGATATCTCAAGACAATAATCCTCATTTTCAATCAAAGTAGAGGTTATTTCCTTTCCATCTATAGCATAGGTAAGACTGAACTCCATATTGTTTTTCCTTCTCTAACTACCGCTAATTCTATTTGATGTTTTCTTTTTCGACGCTTTCTATTGTGTCCATGATTTTTTTCTCGTTGTAAGAACCTAAAATCACGGCACCAAGCGCGCAGAATAATACCGCTGCGATGGCAACTATTCTGAGGCCCGTTTCAGAAGCGGTAAGGTCGTTAGCTGTAATATCCTGGACGGTTCCCAGAACAGCAAGAGATGTAAAGGCCAGCATAGCTATCGACTGACCGAGTTTCATTGAAAATGTTCTGGCAGCAAAGAACATTCCTTCTCTGTTCTCGCCAGTCAGAATCGCATCTTCCTCAGCCACGTCCGCTACAATGGACTGCGGAATGATTCCAAGAAGCGCCATAGGGAATGCAGCTATAACCACAATCAGGATACCAAAGACCATTCCCGGAAGCGGCAACACCCCAATCAAAGCTGTAACCAAGTACGCCAGGGCCAAACCGAGGAATCCCGCAATAACAAGTCTCTTCTTTCCGAACTTCATTACCAACTTTGTTACAAACGGATAGAAACAAGCGGATAGAATAGTCATCGATCCAAGAAAAACTGTGGTAAAGAATTCATCCAATTGCATCGAAACCTTTACAAAGAACGGAAGACCTGTCTGGAAAAGAGTTAAGCCAACCCAGTACGCAATATCTGAAGCAGCAAACTTTAGGAATTCCTTGTTTTTGAATGTGGACCTGAGGCTCCTAAACATATCCGTTTCCGAAGGTTTTGCATCGACGAAGTCCCTCTCGTTAAGTTTAATGACAGGAATGAGCATACAGATTAGAGCTATTACAGCAAGAATGATAAACCAGATTCTGTAGCTCCAACTGTAGCCAACCATGCTTTGAAGCGGCCCTGCCAGCATAAATGGAAGATATGCAATCAGAGTGCCGAAGAAGAATGTCAAAGAAATGGCTGTGGATATGTACATGCGGTCTTCCTGCGTTTTTCCGAATTCAGAAATCAAGGCATTGTAAGGCGTGCAGTACATCGTCATAAAGAGATAAAACAGGATCAAGAAAACCAGAATCCATGCGATATTAATGCCGCTGATATGATCAATTGGAGCGCAGAATATGAGTACCGTTATAACAGCAAAGGGAACCGCAGCCTTTCCCATAAACGGGATTCTACGTCCCTTTGGGTTCGTGGTTCTATCAGAGATGGAAGCTATTAGAGGGTCTGTAACCGCATCAAAGATTCGGCAAACAAAAGTTATAAGGCCAAGTACCGTAAGCACTCCACCTACAACAAGTCCCGTGGGCACGTAGAACTTTGCTCCTGCCTCAACGGAACCGCTGGTAGGCAGATAAAACGTTACAAGCCAAGTGTTAATTATGCCTCCTAAGATTGACCATCCAAGCTGACCAATCGCAAATATCCACATTTCCTTCTTTGTCAATCTCCGCGTATTCATTTTTCCTCCATATAAAGTTCAGTTCGGTAAAGTTCAGCTCGGTTAGATATTGTTGCCTGTTTATCATTGTCCATTTAACAGTCTCTGATCGTCACTACTGTTTTCTATCATTTTTCTATCACCGTATATTATAGCAGAAAATGAGCTCCGTCACCTGCCTCGGCGGTATAAAAGGAAGCTTCGTATCCAAATTTAGAAAAGTATAAATCCCCTACACGCTTTTTGATTGTGGCAATGGAATCCTCTCTCACTATGTTTACGGTGCATCCACCAAAGCCACCGCCTGTCATTTTCGATCCCAGAACACATTCCATGCCGCTTGTTAATTCAACCAGGTAATCAAGTTCCGGGCAGGACACCTCGTAATTGTCTCTAAGGGAAGAATGCGACTCCTTCATGAGCAGACCGAAGGAAGATAGGTCTCCACGTTTAAGCGCATCAAAAGCAGCTACGGTCCTCGCTTCTTCGGTGACCGCGTGAATGGCGCGTTTCTTCTGGGCTTCCCCCTTTATGGCAGAAAGATTCTTAGAAAGCTCATCAGGTGTAAGCTCGCAGAGGGCGGTGATGTTTGTGAAACAGGACTTGAGGTTCTCAAGCGCCTCTTCGCATTCGCTTCGCCTTTTGTTAAATGCGCTATTTACAAGCTCGTGCGGCTTGTTGGTATTGATGATGAGAATTTGATAGCCACTGAGATTAAGCGGAACATACCGGCAATCCAGGGTCCGGCAATTTAGAAGTATTGCGCAATCCTTTTTTCCGTTTGCCGACGCGAATTGATCCATTATCCCGCAGTTCATACCAACATAATCATTTTCGGCCCTTTGGGCGAGAAGCGGGAGCAGCGAACGGTCGCTTGAATTGCAACAGTTGCCAGGATTGCCAGAATCACCAGCATCGCCAAGATCAAACACCTTGCCAAGCAGCGTCCCCACCAGGACCTCCAGCGCGGCACTTGAGGACAATCCGGCCTTTGTTGGAAGATTCCCATGACAGACAAAATCAAAGCCTCCCGACACATCAAATCCTTGTTCCCGGAAGGCCCAAACTACGCCTAATACATATTTAGTCCAATTATTATATTTGGGATTATCTATTTCTGCGAACTCTGTTTCTGTGATTCCGCCATTTTCAACATTTGAAAAATCCACAGAAAGCATCCTAATCTTCCCATCTTCGCGTCTTCTCATAGCGCCGTAGATTCCCAAGGTCAACGCACAGGGAAGAACGTGTCCACCATTATAGTCGATATGCTCTCCTATCAGGTTCACCCTACCCGGAGCAAAAGCAATCGCATCGGGCGAGCAACCCATGATACCCCTAAAAGTCTTTATCAAATAATCGCGTTCATTCATGTAGCACCTCTCATTAAGACTGTTTGAATTCTTTCAGGTTTAGCAAATAGTACTTATAATGTCCACTCGTATTTACAATCATTTTAACATATGATCATCAATAACAAAAACATGTAAAAACAAAGTGTTTTATACATGTTTTAGCGGAACATAGTCCAAGGCATAGTTTAGTGAACGCTCCTATCGGAGCTAAATGAGCGGCTGCTTTACGATTGACAAGCGCATTACGCTCAGTGTATACTGTATACACCATTTTGAACTATATTTATGCTTATATTACAAATTATACCGGAGGTATATTGATGAAAGTTAAAGCTCGTAAGGTTGGAAACAGCATTACTCTCACAGTCCCCAATAGGGTCGCGGAAGAGATAGGCATTTATGAAGGACAAGAATTTGAGGTTGAATCAAATTATGGGAGCCTTGAATATAAACCCACTCACAAAGCTCGCCCTCGGACTGTTGACTGGAAGAAATACAGCACGTTATTGGGTTTAAATATCACCGATGGCGCTGACCCAGCAGAATATATAAGGAGAATAAGAAATGACGACAGAGACCCATGGAAATAGCTTTACCAAAAAGGCATTCTTTGATACCAATTTATTCATCTACGCACTTGACTCGGGCATTGAAAATGCCAGAGTCGCAATGGAAGAGCATATAGCATCGGACTCTATTTGCACATCGGTTATAACATTAATGGAATTCGGAGCAGGTGCCCACATAAAAGCCGGTGAGATTGGGCTCTTGGCCTTTCAGGATTTTCTAAAGCAGAACTACATTAAAGTATATCCCATAACACCTGAAGTTGCAGTTGAAGCGGCAATCCTTAGGAGTAGCAACAAATCGCTCAAGTCACTTGATGCTCTGCAATTGGCTACTGCGGCTGATTCTCATTGCAGCATTTTTTATACAAACGATAAAAAACTGCAGAAGATTAAAATTCCTGACCTGGAGGTGCGAGGCATCTGATGTATGCCTATTAAATCTGACGGCGTTGTTATTAGAGTTGCTTCATACGAAGCACCTCGTCATTAAGACTGTTTGAATTCTTTCAGGTTTAGCAAATAGTACTTATAATGTCCATATGCACGGTTCATTATACTGAATTATTCGCCTTTGGAACAGCTATTTCATTTTCTTGTAAACATCACCCCTCGCTCCCGCAAGAATCGTTCTGATTACAACAATCTTACCGTTGATGATAGTATAGATTACTCTCCAGTTTCCCAGTCTAATCCTATAATAATTATTCTTATTTCCTTTTATCCGCGTTACATCTATCTTTTCCGGATGCTCGCCGATCAAGAGTTCCTTTATAGCCGCTCGATACTCAGACCTGATATCTTCATGGGTCTTAAAGAATTTCTCAGCTGCTTTTGTATACTGGATTTCATAAGTTGTCCTTTTGGTTCTACCCATCTGCGCCTTTAACCCCTATATGGAAAACCGCTCGCTTGAAGCAATAACCAGTTCATCATCATCAAGCTCATTAATAGCATCCAGAATCAGAGAACTCTCAGCAGAATCCGCCTCTTCAACATTGGCTGTCAACTTATAAAATGGATCGGCTTTCAGCTTATCCAGATAGTCTGCAACTGCCTCTTTGATGATATCGGTTATTGTCATATGATAGACCGAGGCAACACTACGCATATCCTCAATTTGAGACTCATCTAACTTGAAATTCATCGCACGAACTGCCATCTAATCATCCTCTCTAATTATGTAATATGAAGCATATCTGCTTTACAGTATATACAGTAAAGATGGTGTTGTCAAATTGTTACCTATAACGCTTTGGATATAATACAATCTCAAAACTATTTCAATATTTATTTTGAGATATTGTGGCCAATTCGCAGTTATATCTCATAATAAGCGTTATATTTAAGAGGTGGCAAGCAGGCTTTAAGGGTTCAGCAAATAAAACTGACGAGTAGGATCAGTTCTCCATCCCTACTCGTCAGAATACTTCTTACTTCTTTAATCTTGCGTGACCTACAACCAGGGCAGCGCATCTGGAGCCGTCATCCTCTTTATCAGTGGCGGTGTATGTGCCACAGACTTATTTGGTCTATTTCTGTCTAGATGCTGTATTGTGTCTTCCTCTAAAATGAAGCAAATATTATAGTTTTTTGTATAATTGCATCTCAAACATTAGTATATCAGATCCTTGCAGCCTGCCAATTCTCTCTCCTAAAGACTCCTTTTTTATATCGACATATGGCGAATAACAAATATATGATTCCTTAGATAATCCAGCCTTTTCCCATTCAATAATCTTATACTGAAATTCCGATGTTGACGGTTTGGATGTTATCTTAAGAGAACGCACCTTGTCATCAATCTTCGCAATAACCAATATGGGTCTATCCTTGCTTCCTTCAATATCCTCGAACGGAACTGTTGCATAGTAAATATCGTATTTCTCCATCTACCACACCCAATCCTTTGAATTAAGCTTGGCATTATCTAAGTCTACTACCGGAGAATCCAGGTGTTCCAGGATATCAAACTTCTCCAGTTGAGGCTCTTGGTTTTGAAAATAGGATTTGATATCTGTCTTAGGTATAACTATATGCTCTTTTGCAATATAGTTCTTTTTCCAAGGTCCACCTTCCTTGTGTGTCATATCCTTTAGCCGTCCACCAGTATATATTCCATACTCTCTGAGTACATCAACAAGGAGCTCGCAGTCATTAATGTCTAACTCGACTAAATCGCACGAGTCATCAATAGGGATTCTGCTCTTTCCGTATTCCTGGAATGCATGATACACACTTGGAACCACAGGGCCAAGCCCCCAAGCCTCTATATCCTCTGAAAACAGTTCCCTTCCTAATCTCTGAAAAGAAAAACCTTGCGCATAATAAAGCAACTTGTTCATTTTTAGGTTAGTTATACCGTCCTCGTCATCTCTAAAGATATTAAGAAGATGATTAGCTACATCGATTGCTTTATACGACATAATTTCCCACCTTTCTATAATAAAACCTTATTAGAAGAATACCATCTTCCCCATAGAGCGTCAATTAATAAGCCATCTTTTGTGATTAGAAAACAGGAATTGTTTTAAACTATTTCGATATTAAGGCTGACTGATATTGTTATTGTTATTGTTATTAACACAGACATCATCTTCGGATAGTTCTGTCTGCATTATACAAACTGAGCATTTTTATTTGATAGCTTTAGTTCATCTTTATATTAGCATGTACATCTATTCTAAAATCTCTTAACAAAAGGATCCTCACCATCGCACAGACGGAAATGCAGCTGGCTCAATCATTCTAGCAGCGTTCACAAGACCTATTATTCTTTGAGATGGGGCCTTCTGATAATCTACACGTCTTAACTCACTAATAATCTTTAGTCTGAGAGAGTTCTTAATCCTTAGGCTTCCATTTCTGTCAATAATCACCCCTGTGACCCCTTTAGGTTCCTTGTTTGTATAATAACGTTCCTTTCCATTCGCTATACTATACCCATTCTTTCTAATTATACTTTTCACTATACTTCTGAAACTTTTCGAAATCCCTGATGACGATGAGAAAAAAACATCATCAGCATAAACTGTCATTCTAATTCCATTTTTCTCTGACTCAGTATAAAGGTCACTAAACATATCATGATTAGTTAAGAAAGCGAGTCGCGAACTTGTAGGTGCACCAGTGATTAAGTGATTTTGAGTTTTAATATTCTTTGCGCTTATAAATTGCCTCACAACATCATCGCACTTCAAATTATTGTCTAGCAAGTTAACTGTCGTTAAATCAGTTAGTATTCTTGCAACATCGGAAGAGCAGTTCAATTCGTTCTTAAAAAAGCAATAAACTTTATCTCTATGAATAGAAGGGAAAAAGGCATTTATATCAACTTTGAATAAAAAAATGTCTCTTCTACCTCTCATATGAAATAGCGCATTATCAATAGGCGTTTTTCCAGGTCCAAAGGAAAAAACAAATTCGGGAATCTCAATAGGTTCTAACAGCCTAAGAATACGCGTCTGAACTTGTTTTAATTTAAAAGAAGGCTTTTCTATTAGGCGTTGTTTCTTATTATCATCATGTAGATAAATATTTATTTGTTTTGAAATGTGATCTTGAGTAAAAAACTTTTTATCTCTAATATTAAGTAACCCAAAAAGATGTTTCTTGCTTCTTACTCCATATAATAAAGAATTGTGATGAATCATAATGATATATATAAAAATGTTGCGATTACTTCTATCCTAGGAGTCCTATAAATTCTTTCAAGATATACAGTATGTCCTTAGGACAGAAAAGTAATACTACCAGCACTGCAAGAACTAGTAAACAGGGAATCAAATCCTTCCATGAAGCGTGTTCCGAATTAATGTCCACATGATTATTGTCTCCTTCGACGATAATAAATAATGGACTATCGTTCCTGTCCTTCATCTCAGTAACCTCCTTTCTTCAATCTACCCATAAATTGGGCGACTTCCACTAAGATTGAAATAATAGAGGCTATACAGCAAAGGTATTACTTTAAGCAATCGCAACCTATTGACTTCCTATAGATAGTACAGGAATTACTAAAACAAGTACCTATGTGATTGAACACATAGTAAACGCTCAAATGTAATGAGCCAATTGGGAAGTCTAATATTGCTGTCCACGCTGGCTTATCTATTATATCACACTAAGTCCAAAAAATACATATGTTTGCGAACTTTTATTCTGTAAATTGATTGCTAATTGTAAACCAGCTAGATCTGTATTTAAGCACTACTTAATATGAATATATCTCATACTAAAATCATATAAATATAGGGGGCCATTTTTCAGTTTATAAATACAGTTGGAATAGTTGGCAGATTTCCAACTGGATAGGTGTACCGTTATTCAGTTGAAAGATACAAGTTTTTCCATTTTAATAGCCCTGTTCGCGGAAACCGCGAACAGGGCTATTAAATAGTATCATGTAACACCAGCGTAGCTGGCGATGTAATACTATTATCAATGCTGCGGCCTCCCGATTCTATCTGCGAGTCCTCCGCTCCTTCCCGAATGGGGCTCCCGGACTCGCAGATTACGCCGCACTTAGTTACTGCCAACTACGCTGATTATGAGCCATCAAAAAACTGACGAGTAGGATCAGTTCACTATCCCTACTCGCCAGAATACTTCTTACTTCTTTAATCTTGCGTGAGCTACACCCAGAGCGCATAAGGAATCATCATCAAGACTCCTCCGCCATTGCGTCTTCCAGCGTCAACTGGATTCCACCGTCTTCGTTATCGGTGATGGTGTAAGTACCGCAGACTTCTTCGGTCTTTTCCTTAATCTGAGTGCCATTCTTCTCGGCCTCGGCAATAAGTTCATCCAAGTCGCGGAGGAATTTTTCGTCGTCCATTTCTATCGGTTTTCCGATGAAGATTTTATGGTTCGCGGTGCTGTCCAGCCCCTCTTCCGACATCAAAACTTCCTCGTATAGCTTTTCACCAGGGCGAAGACCCACAATTTCTATCTCTATGTCCTCATGCGGCACCAGACCACGAGCGCGAATCAGGTTTTCGGCCAGGTCATAAATTCTAACAGGTTCGCCCATATCAAGAACGAATATCTCTCCGCCCTTGGCGTAGAGGCTCGCTTGCAGGACCAGGGACACCGCTTCCGGTATGGTCATGAAGAAACGGCGCACCTCAGGATGCGTAACAGTAACCGGACCGCCCTCGTCGATTTGTTTATTGAAGAGCGGAATGACCGAACCATTGCTTCCAAGTACGTTTCCAAATCTAACCGCTGAATACCTGGTCTTCTGCGACTTGCGGGCATAAACCTGTACAATCATCTCGCAGATACGCTTGGTCGCCCCCATGATATTCGTCGGGCGCACGGCCTTGTCCGTAGAAATAAGAGTGAAGTTCTCCGCTTCATATTTATCAGCAAGCTTGGCGACATTCAGTGTTCCAAGACAATTGTTCTTAACAGCCTCATTCGGAGACTTCTCCATAAGCGGAACGTGCTTGTGCGCCGCAGCGTGGAATACGATTTCCGGTCGATATTTCTCAAAGACGAACTCCAACCTATCGTAGTCACGTACAGATCCAATCAAGGTCGAAATATCCGCATGATGGTATTTGTACCTTAGCTCTTGCTCGATTGAATAAGCGTTATTCTCGTAAATATCAAAGATGATAAGCTTGCTCGGATTGCATTCTATAATCTGACGGCAGAGCTCGGAACCAATAGAGCCACCGCCTCCCGTAACCATTACGACCTTGTCGTAGAGGAAATCACTGATTCCACTCTGGTCGACCTTGACCGGGTCACGGCCAAGGAGATCCTCATAGCTTACAGGACGGAGTTTAGCAACAATAGATGATGGCGTCGCAAGTGTCTTGGTGATGGACGGAAGAATGTTAACCGGAAGCTTGGTCTCCTGGCAAAGTTGAATAATATCTTTTATGTCGTCAGCTGATGCGGACGGCATCGCGATAATTATCTCCGTTACATCATAGGTGGTTGCACTTTGTTTGATGTCATTTCTAGTTCCGACAATCGGAACACCGTCAATGGAATGCTGCTGTTTGTTTTCATTATCGTCTATTGCGCAAACCACGCGCGCCTTGCTCCCCGGCTTACGGATTTCCTTTATCAAAATATCCGCAGCAGACCCTGCACCTATAATCATGATGCGTCTATCAACTTTTTCTTTGGTGTACGTACCTCTGACAGACTTTGCGATTAAGACGTAGAAACGCATCACAAGGAACATAGCAGTCATTGTGAGGAACTGAAGCGGGTAGAAACTCCTCGGCATATCCTGGCTAGTAAGCATATGCACAGCAAGTATCAGCGCCTCAATTATAAGGGTCGATCTAACTATATCGACCAGTTCCTTGGTAGAAACATAGGACCAAATTCTATTATATAGCTTGGAAGCCCACATCACAGCTATCGTAATAACGATGTATACCGGCGCCATAATTAGAATTGTTTGTAGATAATGCGATGCGATATGTGTGATATCGAAACGCAAAGCAAGGGCCAAGAAGGCCCCCAAAACTGCGATTATGGCATCGCATATCATCATCAATATTATTCTTGTGCGTTTGTTTTTGAAATGGAACATAGGGGAATTATAGCATAGCTAAGTGGATTTCGGAAGGGGTTTATGAGAAAGAATTCGTGATGCAATGCGTCTCGTTTTCATTTTTCTCTCAAAGAGTCAAGCCTAGGTATTCATGCTTCTTTATCTAATACTTAATTCCTAGTGCATCTTCCTTTTATAAATCCATACTTTTCTTATCAAGCAGGAAATCGAAAACGTTCATTGTAACATAACCATCATTATCCCTTTGAACATTTACAACATCACGCACTATAAATATTTTCTTGAATGAATCATGGATATTTTTAAACGAAGCCTTTTCCTGTTCTCTTTTTTCATCTGTGCTCATTTGGAAAGCTGATTGTATATAAAACCTTTTGCTGCCTTGATTTGCAACAAAATCAACTTCCAACTGCTTATTCTCTTGTACTCCGTTTTTCATAGCTCTGCTTTTAACCATACCTACATCTACTTTGAAGCCTCTTATGCGAAGTTCATTGTAGATGATATTTTCCATAATATGGTTTTCTTCTGTCTGCCTGAACCCAATTCTTGCATTTCTAAGTCCAACATCCTCGAAATAGTATTTTAGAGGTGTTCCAATATATTTTCTTCCTTTCACATCATATCTTTGTGCTTTGTTGATCAAAAAAGCTTCTTCCATATATTCAATATACTGTCTGATTGTGTTATCACTGATATTAGAATTTAATTCACTTTTAAAGGTTTTTTGGATCTTTAGAGGATTTGTCAACGAGGAAATGGATGATGCCAGCACGTTCAGCAGATCTTGCAACTCTTGTGTTTTTTCCACGCCATTTCGTTCTATAATATCCACCAAATAAGTTTCATCAAAAAGATTTTCAAGATAGGCTATTTTTTCTTTATCTATTTTTAAAGACATTACATAAGGTAATCCGCCATATGTATAATAATCAGCCCATCCTTGGTAAACATCTCCATCGTATGCGCTCATGTATTCTTTAAAAGACAAAGGAAAGACATGAATTTCATCTCCTCTGCCTCTAAACTCTGTGATAATATCTTTCGATAAAAACTTAGAATTACTTCCTGTCACATAAACATCTAGGTTATCAAAATGGAGAAATGTATTAAGCACATCCTCAAATTCTGATAATTTCTGTACTTCGTCAATTAGAAGATAGTGTTGTTTTTTATTTTTATCGGTTATCTGTTTTACATACTTGATTATTGAATCCGGTTCTCTAAGTTCTTTGTTTAAACGACTCTCCAGGTCAATTTCTACAATATGCTTTTCATTTACACCACTTCGTATCAGTTCGTCTTTAAACAATTTAAAAAGCAAATATGACTTGCCGACGCGTCTTAACCCGGTAACTACCTTTATTAATCCGTTTTCTTTTTTACTATTCAGTAACTCAACATACTCTTCTCTTTTAATTATCATTAATACCTCTTTGAGAATTTTGGACTAATCAGTTCTCTTTTCGCAATTAGAATATAGCACATCTTATTGAGAATTTCAAACTATTTAGTCTGCTTTATTCAATCAAAAAAGGATGTAGCAACCTTTGTCACATCCTTTTTCGAAAAAAATATATATTCTTTTCTATCAGACCATCTTGCTTCTTCCCTACTGTAAAATGCAATGAATTACTTTACCACCTACGCTTTAGACTACTCGTACTTGGCTGCGAACTCTGCAAATAATACTGCTCATATGACACCGCAGTTCCTGTACATGGAAACCGAGATTCCTCCAGTAGGAAACCACAGCCTACGAAGATTAATCTTCGTGGCACTCCTCCGAAATAGTCGCTGTTATCCTGGACCAATTTAGATCCACCTGGTCTTCTCCCCAACCGATTTGAATTGCATCGCCTGGATCGAACTATCTTACAAGGAAACGTCCCTGGTGGTAAACTAATTCATTGTCACTATGATGTAATTCTGCTCCGCCTAACTTCTTTATTCCGTTTCTCCAGTTCCATCGCCAGTCCAGGAAAATCCGTAAAGTAGCTATCCACTCCCATATTTATTGCGGCTTCTATTAAAGCTTCAGAATTCATGGTATAATCATTGAATTCTTTTCTAGCTAAGTGAGTCTTTCCGCAATTTTCCTGGTTCATTATAGTATAATTAACAGAATAACATACCTGTTAACGCATTCAATGAGTCTTCTCGCCTAAAGTTCCATCGTCTTGCATCTATTTTGCATTCAGTAACAGAGCAATAGTTGAAACAAAAAGAATTACAAATGTAAGCAGTTTTCTGTTCTTCATTGATCTTTTTTATTTAATATGGTCCTTATTTAAGTCCTGTTTTATTTGCGTTGTACTTATTTCTGGAGTCCTTGGCAAATAAACTACCTCCGCACCTTCATTCTCCAGATAATCAAATTTTCCTTGCCAATCATCCCCCATAACAAATACGTCAATATGATACTCGTGTATATCATTTATCTTTTGCTCCCAGTTTTCCTCAGGTATGACTAAATCAACATACCTAACTGATTCAACTAAAGCCTTTCGTTGTTCATATGAAAAGTAACATTTTTTTTGTTTCTCATTCCAGTTGAACTCATCTGTCGAAATCGCCACCACTAAATAATCACCTAAAGCTTTCGCTCTCTTTAATAAGTTTATATGACCATAATGCAGGAGATCAAATGTTCCATATGTAATAACTCTCTTCATTAAGCTCTAAACGTATGATTTATTTGTCATACTCTCCTTTCCTTATTATAATCACCAATATTAGTTATTTTAACCAGAGTTATAAATTCCATTTGAGAACAGTCTTGGCGCTCGGATTGTTTATGTCTTCTTCGAAGGCCTTATGGATGTCATCCACAGAATTAATCTCTATGGTTTTTCCGACTACTCTCTTTAATGCCTTGGGTACTTCGGAATGCTTGGTATATAGCTTGATCGTATCCTCGAAGTCCTTTACGGTTGAACGGCTGGAGCCATAGAGCCTCAGCCCTTTTTCGAGTACCATTCTCGTATGAAGCGGAACGAGTTCCTCCGATACTCCTGTTAATGCTATGGTTCCTTCCGGACGAATCACCTCGTCGATTATCTGATTTACTGCGGTTCCCGAGTGCTTTCCTCCCACGCATTCGAATGCATGATCCACATAGACATTTTCGGGAATGCTGGCGACGTTATACACCTTGTCAGCAAATTCAATTTCCTTTAGTTTTTCATCCACTACGCCGAATACATAGATCTTTGATTTTGGAAATCTGTATTTTAGGAACAGTGCAGTGATGTAGCCCATATTCCCTTCACCCCAGATTCCCAAGATGTCGCGTCTTTTGTCGGCTATCTTATCAAAGCGACTGATGATGTGATAGTCAACTGTGCAGATTTCAAGGAAGGCAAGAATCTCGTTGTCAATTCCCTTGGGAAGTCTAACCAAGAGATCTCTTCTCATATCCACGTAGCTCTGCATGAAGCCGTCAAATCCACTCGCGCGGAACCTGGATGAGCGGAGGTAGTTACCTCCGATGATTTCATCCTCTTCCATAGGAGTGTTTGGAACCATGACAACCTTTTCGCCTTTTTTGAATTCACCCTTTGGGTCTTTAACAACCTCACCAATGGATTCATGAATGAGGGCCATCGGAAGTTTCTTTTTCAAGGCTTCCGGGTCGCGCTGTCCTTGATAATATCTCTGGTCCGCGTGACAAATCGACATATACGTTGGGCGAACTATAACTCGCTCCTCGTTTCTGTCATCAATCTCACTTTCTACAACTTCTATTTTTTTCGGTTTGACGAGTCTATAAATATTGTTCTTCACATCCAGTTCCTCCTGAACGTTACGCATATCGTATTACTGCTGATTCCGAGGTTATACTATTACCATACTTGTCAGTTACGATGCATCTCACATACCTTCCATTAGATGCATTATTTAGTGTTGTAACATACTCCTTACTCTTTATTGTGCTATTGTTCCATGTCACTCCGTTTTTACTATACTGCCACTGATAA
>CAMYVY010000008.1 GCA_947302715.1 uncultured Clostridia bacterium | reverse complement strand
TGATGGTAATCTGTGTACCACAGGCCGAAATAACAGGGGTGTGGTACACGAGAACGCATGAAAATCAATAGTTCTATGTACCACGGAGACAGTTTTGATGGTAATCTGTGTACCACAGGCCGAAATAACAGGGGTGTGGTACACGAGAACAACCCAAATAAATAGAGGATATGTGAGAATTTAGCTCGACATAGTGGCTTGGTGAGTGTATTGAGTGAGCAATCATGCTCTGCGGTATGGTTTTGCTTGTCTTTAGGATAGCGATAAACTATAATTAATGTGTACGCCAAAAGGCATGCTGATAGCGTGCATGAAGACGGGTGGCAGAAGTGCCCGGTGTGCATGAAAGCGGATGATGGGTGATGGTTTTGATGCGGCGGCATCGGAAAGGAATGGTAAGATGGCTTATTTGGAGATTGTTCAGGTTGTCGGAAGAGAAGTTATGGATTCTCGTGGAAATCCAACGGTAGAAGCTGAGGTTTATCTTGCTGATGGCTCTGTTGGAAGAGGCATTGCTCCAAGTGGAGCATCAACCGGTGAATTTGAAGCACTGGAACTTAGAGACGGTGACAAAAAGCGCTACGACGGAAAGGGCGTTGAAAAAGCTGTCGACCATATAAATAATGAAATCGATGATTTGCTCTTTGGAATGGATGCATCGGACATCTATGCTGTTGACCTTGCAATGATAGAGGCTGACGGAACCGAAGACAAATCTAAATTCGGAGCCAATGCGATTTTGGCGGTATCAATTGCATGTGCAAAGGCGGCAGCTCAGGCTCTCGACATGCCTCTCTATAGATTCCTCGGAGGAATTCACGGAAATACGCTTCCGGTTCCAATGATGAATATCCTTAACGGCGGTGCTCATGCTTCGAATACAGTTGACACACAGGAATTCATGATTATGCCGGCAGGAGCTCCGAGCTTCAGAGAGGGACTGAGATGGTGTGCCGAAGTGTATCACAAGCTTGGTAAAATCCTTAAGGAAGACGGCTATGCAACGGGAGTTGGCGATGAGGGCGGATATGCACCTAATCTGAGCAGCGACGAAGAAACTCTTGATTATATCATCAAAGCCATCAAGGCCTGTGGATACAAGCCGGGCAAGGACTTTGTTCTTGCTATGGACGCAGCGGCAAGCGAATGGAAGGGCAAAAAGAAAGGTGAATACATCCAGCCTAAGAGTGGAAAGAAATTTACATCGAGAGAGCTTGTAGACCACTGGAAAGCCCTCGTGGATAAGTATCCAATCTATTCAATCGAAGATGGACTCGACGAAGAGGACTGGAAGGGTTGGGAAATGATGACCGCAGAACTCGGAGACAAGCTCCAGATTGTAGGCGACGATCTCTTTGTAACCAACACCAAGAGACTTGCCAAAGGAATAGAGAAGAAATGCGGAAATTCCATCTTGATTAAGCTCAATCAGATAGGATCGGTTTCCGAAACATTGGAAGCCATCAAGATGGCACACAAGGCCGGATTCACAGCTGTTGTTTCTCACCGTTCCGGAGAGACGGAAGATACAACGATTGCTGACCTTGCTGTAGCTATGAACACCGGGCAGATAAAGACCGGAGCACCAAACAGAACCGAGCGTGTTGCCAAATACAATCAGCTTCTTAGAATCGAAGAGGAATTGTGGGATGGAGCAATCTATGCCGGCTATAACGCATTCAACCAGAAACATTAATGCATAGGAATTAATGCATAGGGATTAGTACATAGAAATTAGTGCATAAGAATTAGGGGGCGGTTCTCAACGGGGAGCCGTCCCTTGATGAAACAGAAAACCATTTAGACTAATGGAGGTTTTATGAATTTTATTGTAACCGATAGGGATGCTGCCAGCGTAAGAACAGACTATGAAATCAGATTCGTTATAGATGACGATATAGAGGCGAGTGGTGACAAAGAAATCCTGACGCTTATGGGGTTTGAAAAGGGATCGGTCTGTGACCTTCCGAATTCCAGGAGACTTTATGTAAGCATCAAAGATACTGCGCCCGAGACATTGAGAATTGCTATTTCAAAGGTCATCAAGGCGCTTGGTAATCATAATATAAAAAGCATCAAGGTTCCAAGAATCAGTTCACCGGCATCAAGCGTGGGCGGAACTACAACAGCAATTCAGGAGATTGAGGCTGCACTTAGCGCAATTGCCGAGAGCTTCGTTCTTTCGTCATACAGCTTTGATGAATACAAGAAGGAATCCAAGCCTTGCAATATAGAAGAAGTTTACGTGAGCGTAACGGGTTGCGACAGGGTGTCTGCAGAGGCGGCACTCAAGAGAGGAAAGGTGATTGCCGAGGCTACCAACTTTGTTCGCGACATAGTAAACGAGGTTCCGCAGGTATACACACCTGAGCGAATGGCTGCCGATGCGCAGAAACTCGCAGAGACCTATTATAGCGTAAAATGCGAAACCAAGGGCAAGGATTATCTTAAAGAGCAGAACATGAATGCTTTCCTGGCGGTAAACCAGGCAGGTCCTCATGAGCCACAGCTCATTCACCTGACCTATCAGCCGAGGGGAGATTCGGAAAAGGTGATTTGCTTCGTGGGCAAGGGACTCACCTATGACAGCGGTGGACTTTCCCTTAAACCGAGCAACAGCATGTATACCATGAAGTCGGATAAATCGGGAGCTGCTGCAGCTATGGGGATCATCAAGGCCGCCGCAGAACTCGAGCTTCCCTATGAAATCCATGCAGTCCTCGGAGCGACCGAGAATATGGTCGGAAGTGGAGCATACAAGCCGGACGATGTAATTAGATCCAGAAGCGGGGTGTCGATAGAAGTCAACAATACCGATGCCGAGGGACGCCTCGTTCTTTGCGACTGTCTCTCTTGGGCACAGGATGAAATCAAGCCTGACTATCTGATTGACCTGGCGACTCTGACGGGCGCATGTGTAGTGGGACTTGGAGATTATACCGCGGGAGTCATCGGAAACAATTATGACTTCCAGGTGGAATTTAAGAAGAAAGCCGGGCTCAGCGGAGAGAACTATACGGTACTGGAATTCAATGACCACCTTCGTCCGCTCATAGACTCGAAGATTGCTGACGTTAGAAACTCCGTTCCCGGAGGAATGGGTGGTGCATTAACCGCCGGTCTCTTCCTTGACAAATTCATCAAGGACGACTACAAGGATAAATGGCTCCACCTGGATATTGCGGGGCCTGCCTTTGGAAGCGACGCTTGGGGATACAATCCCGCAGGCGGAACCGGAGCCGGGGTGCGTGGTTGTATCTATTGGATGCTTAACAGATAATACATCGGTAAATAATTAAATAATTATCGGTGACTTATGACTATCTGGGGTATATACTTAGTATTATGGAACAGTATTTAGTGACCGGAATGAGTTGCGCTGCCTGTCAGGCGCGCGTGGAAAAAGCAGTGAGCAAGGTTCCCGGAGTGGAATCTTGCTCTGTTAGCTTGCTCACAAATTCCATGGGAGTTGAGGGAAAAGCTGACCGCAAGGCGATAATCGAGGCTGTGGAAAATGCAGGCTATGGCGCATCGCTAAAAGTTGCGGAGGAGGACGCTCTTATTGATCATGAGACGCCGTTGCTAAAAAAGCGTCTCATTGCGTCGGTCGTCTTTCTTATTATCTTGATGTATTTTTCCATGGGTCATTCCATGTGGGGATGGCCGCTTCCGGGATTCTTCAATGGAAATCCTACCGCTGTCGGCTTGGTCCAGATGGTTCTGGCAGCGATTATCATGGTGATAAACAAAAAGTTCTTTGTGAGCGGATTCAGCAGCTTGATTCACGGAGCCCCAAACATGGACACCTTGGTGGCCATGGGTTCCGGGGTCTCTTTTGCCTGGAGCGTCTATGTCCTGTTCACGGTATGGACTGCACAGAGCGCAGGCGATACCGAAATGGCGATGCATCACATGCATGACCTCTACTTTGAATCAGCGGCAATGATACTTGCACTTATAACTGTAGGCAAGATGCTGGAAGCCATGTCGAAGGGAAGAACTACAGACGCGCTTAAAAGCCTGATGAAGCTCGCACCTGAGACTGCTACGGTGGAAAGAAACGGATGCGAAATCGAAGTGCCGATTACGGAGGTCTCCGTCGGAGATGTGTTCATCGTTCGCCCCGGTGAAAACATACCGGTTGACGGAATAGTTATAGATGGCATCACTGCCGTAAACGAAGCTGCTCTGACAGGTGAATCCATTCCTGTGGACAAGGCTGCCGGAGACAGAGTTTCAGCCGCAACATCAAATCAGTCCGGCTTCATAAAATGCGAAGCGACTCATGTTGGCGAGGATACGACTTTATCAAAAATCATAAAGATGGTTAGCGATGCCGCAGCAACAAAAGCGCCCATTGCCAAAATCGCTGATAAGGTTTCCGGAATTTTTGTGCCGGTTGTAATTGGAATTGCAATTTTGGTTTTGATTATCTGGCTGCTTGTCGGAGAGACAGCAGGCTATTCGCTGGCAAGAGCTATTTCAGTCCTCGTTATAAGTTGCCCATGTGCGCTTGGGCTTGCAACACCTGTTGCAATCATGGTCGGAAACGGCGTTGGAGCAAAGAACGGAATCCTCTTCAAAACCGCGGTCTCTCTGGAAGAGACGGGAAAGGTCAATGTTGTCGTTCTTGATAAAACCGGAACCATAACCAGCGGCACACCGAAGGTTACGGATATTGTTCCCGCAGAGGGAATTGACGAAAGAATTCTCATGTCGGTCGCATACGCTCTGGAAAAGAAAAGTGAGCATCCGTTGGCTAAGGCTATTGTGGGACTGATAGAGAATAAGGAATCGAATCCGAATGAAGGAATTCTAAAGGAATCGGTTTCAAAGACGATTCTAAGAAGTTCCATGGATATAGATAATTTTGCTGCATTACCCGGAAATGGACTTACCGGAATGTTTAACGGACACGTAATATCCGGAGGAAATGCCGAATTTATAAGCAAATCCGCATCAATCTCCGATGCTATGGGTGCGAAGGCAGCTGAACTTGCCGAACAGGGTAAGACCTGCATATATTTCGCAGAGGATGGCGGCCTTTTAGGTATGATTGCGGTAGCTGACGTCATCAAAGCCGACAGTCCCCAGGCTGTCAAAGAACTTCAGGATATGGGAATTGAAGTCGTCATGCTTACCGGTGATAATGAGAGAACCGCGCGGGCAATAGGCGCCGAAGCAGGTGTGAACAAGGTTATCGCAGGAGTTCTTCCGGAGGGCAAGGAGAGCGTCATCAGATCGCTTCAGGATAATGCCAAGGTAGCAATGGTTGGCGATGGAATTAACGACGCTCCTGCGCTTACCCGTGCCGACATAGGAATCGCCATAGGAGCAGGCGCTGACGTGGCAATCGATTCCGCGGATGTAGTCTTGATGAACAGCAAGCTTACGGATGTCGCTGCAGCAATAAGGCTATCCAAAGCGACATTAAGGAATATACATCAAAATCTCTTCTGGGCGTTTTGTTATAATATAATTGGAATACCACTTGCTGCAGGTGCTTTGATTAAGCCGTTTGGACTTACACTTAATCCGATGTTTGGTGCGGCGGCAATGAGTCTATCAAGCTTCTTTGTTGTTACCAATGCGCTTAGACTCAACCTCTTCAACCCATATGACAGTACGAAACATAGTTTGGATAAAAAAGAAAAAAGCGGGTATATAGGAAATGAGACAGATAAAGATATAACTGTTGTAAAAGTTGATGATAAAGATAATGGTATTGATAAAGAGGAGAGCAACAAGATGAAAAAAACAATGACTATCGAAGGAATGATGTGTGCACATTGTGAGGCTACCGTTAAGAAGGCCTTGGAGGCACTTGATGGTGTGGAAAGCGCCGAAGTGAGTCATGAAGCCGGTACAGCGATAGTTACAGCGTCTGACGCAGTTACGGATGAGCAACTGAAGAAGGCTGTTGAAGACAAGGAATATGAGGTTAAAGAAATAGCATAATCCTAATAGTTTGTTCGCATAAACCCCTTGACACTACGAAGACAAGGGGTTTATAATTACGTGATAGTTAGATAAATCTAACTTTAGTAAAATGTACTTAATTACAATAAAGCGAGCAAAACTTTTATTAAATGGATATAACCGAAGTTATAACTAGTTTAAGTGAAATGAGGGTGAAATGGAACACTTTGAAGAGATGGAAAAAACGGAAGGCATTCCTCTGATGGAAGCTGATTTAGGCACGTATACTATCAAAAAAATCGATACCGAGGACGAAGAAATGAATGGCTTTCTTTTTCGACTTGGATGCTATAGCGGTGAGGAAATCACCATGGTATCAAAGAAGAAAAAAAGCTGTGTCGTCGTAATAAAGGATGGAAGATACAGTATAGACAATATGCTTGCGAGTGCAATCATAGTATAGAATCGATAAGTTAACTAGTAAGGAGGATGTTTTATGAGGATAGCGTTTGCGGGTAACCCCAACAGTGGTAAGACTACCATGTACAACGCCCTGACCGGAAGAAGTGAAAAGGTCGGTAACTGGGCCGGTGTTACTGTTGGAATGAAAGAGGCCCCAATCAAAGAGGAGTTCACGGGAGGTGTGGATGTGACGGCGGTTGACCTGCCGGGCGCATATTCTATGTCTCCGTTTACTCCGGAAGAAGGAATTACGAGCGAATACGTAAGAGAGAAAAACCCGGATGCGATAATTAATATCGTGGACGCAACCAATCTCAGCAGAAGCCTTTTCTTCACCACGCAGCTTTTGGAACTTGGTATTCCCGTAGTTGTCGCGCTTAACAAAAGCGACATCAACGAGAAGGAAAACACCAAAATCGATGTAGCTAAGTTGGAAGAAAAACTTGGATGCCCGGTAATTAAGACGGTATCCACGGAGAGCACCAATAACGGTCTTGCTGAGCTGGTAAAGACGGCCATAAGCCTTAATGGCGCAGGTCAGAAAGCACCATACGTTCAAAGGGAGATTGACCTCCACGACAAGAACGCTGTGGACGCAGAAGACAGAAAGAGATTTGCCTTTGCCAATGACATAGTTTCCGCTGTGGAAACAAGAGCGGTTCTTTCCAGCGAAACAACTACGTCCGACAAACTGGATACGGTTTTGACGAATCCGATAGCGGGAATTTCGATTTTTGCTGTAGTAATGTATCTGGTATTTTCAATTTCCCAGGCATGGGTGGGTCCACCTATTGCTGACTGGCTTGTAGGTTGGATTGAGACATTCCAGGAATGGGTTGCGGGTAAAATGGAGAACAGCCCGGCCATTCTTACGACTATTATTGCCGACGGAATTATCGGCGGCGTAGGTGCCGTAGTAGGATTCTTGCCGCTCGTTATGGTGATGTACTTCCTTATTGCTCTTTTGGAAGACTGTGGATATATGGCAAGAGTCAGTGCAGTAATGGATCCTATCTTTAAAAGAGTTGGTCTGTCAGGTAAATCCGTAATTCCTGTGGTTATAGGAACAGGATGCGGAATCCCTGCAATCATGGCATGCCGAACAATTAGAGATGAGAGAGAACGTAGAGCGACCGCCATGCTTACAACCTTCATTCCTTGCGGAGCCAAGATTCCGGTTATAGCATTGTTTGCCGGAGCCTTCTTTGCGGGAGCAAGCTGGGTAAGCACGGTAAGTTATTTCCTCGGAATTGCGCTTATATTCCTGGGAGCGCTTCTCGTAAAGGCTGTAACGGGATACAAGTACAGAAAATCCTTCTTCATCATGGAGTTCCCGAAGTATAAAGTTCCGAGCATCAAGAGAGCATTCTTCTCCATGCTTGAAAGAGCGAAGGCATATATAGTAAAAGCAGCTACGATCATCTTGATCTGCAATTTGGTAGTTCAACTCATGCAGAGCTACAATTGGCAGTTCCAGGTTGTTGAAGAGGGTATGGAGAATACATCCATCTTGGCTTCTATTGCAAGCCCGTTTGCGGTTCTTCTCATTCCTCTTGGCTTTGGTGCATGGCAGCTTGCAGCGGCAGCTATTACCGGCTTCATTGCAAAGGAAAACGTAGTCGGAACATTGGCTGTGGTATTTGCGCTAACCAACTTCATCGATGTGGATGAACTTGAAATGACAGGTGGAGCGAGCACGGTCGCCGCAACAATGGGACTTACAACTGTATCAGCACTTGCATATCTCTTCTTCAATCTATATACTCCGCCATGCTTTGCAGCTATCGGCGCGATGAATTCTGAGATGCAGAACAAGGGATGGCTTTGGAGCGCAATCGGCTTGCAGTTATTCACCGGATATACCATCGCCTTCATCGTCTATCAGGTTGGTACCTTGATTACAGAGGGACACCTTGGAAGCGGATTCCTTCCGGGGCTCATAGCGATACTAATAATGATAGGTGTGATTGTAGCGATTTCCAGAAAGGTCAGAGCTGACTTTGATAGGAAGTATTCGCTCCATCAGACAGCGGTGCAGAGCGCATAATGAGAGTGTGTTGATTATATAGCCTAATAATATATAGCAGCATAGAATTAATACAGAAACTTTGAAAGGAGGGCAGGGTATGCTTGCAACAATAATACCATTGGTGATAATAGCCTTGATACTATTCTTTGCCATAAGATACATTGTAAAATCCAAGAAACGCGGCGACAAATGTATAGGTTGCCCGGTGGCAGGAACCTGCCAGAAAAAACATAGTCATACTGAAACAGCTTAGACTAATAATTCTAAACAAAGACGATTCGCAGTAAATGCGAGTCGTCTTTGTTATATTATTATTTCCGATTTTATGATAATATATTATTGCAGAAAGAAACCAAAAGGATAATAATTCATAACTAATCAGGAGACATTCTTTCATGCCTAAACTAATTACAGACCTTGCTATAATGCTACTTACTGCTGCAGCCGGATACGAATACCATGATTCAAACGAATGATTTGGTGTGGATTCTGGGTAGTATACAGATGGCAAAGGCTCTTTTGACTGAAGATAATGAGTAGGGAGCTATTTGCTTGAATTGTAATGCATGGCTGCGTCTTCCTCCATAGCGCTTACTGCCTCATGTGGTGCAATGTCCAAGGCAATACATAGCTTCCAAATGGTTTCTAAATTTGGAAGCTTTCTTCCGTTTTCGATTGCTGTAAGATGACTTCTGGGGATTCCGGCCAATCCAGATAAAACTTCCTGAGACAGCCGTTTTTTTAGTCTGTACGTTTTTATGACTCTTCCGACAGAATCTCTGTTAAAATTCATAGCCATTCCTCTGATTGTGTCGCATAGCAACTAGTTAATATGAGTCAATTACTTATGCAATTTGCCACACTGATTTTACTTCAAAATGTATGCGAACGTGTACCAATAGAGAAAGAATAGAATAGGAAATAGAAAAATAAGCATACGAAGATATACATCGACAAATAGAAACGCGGGATTGCGTGTGCGTGTTTAATAATTAAGCCCATCAAGAGAATGTCCATTTATCAATCTTTTTGCGATGTGGAATTATTCATTATTTTCTGAAAATTTGCATATTGTTCTGCGGATCTATACTCTCGACATGAAAGAAAGAATAAAAGAAAAAAATATTAAAAAAGTATTGCAATAACGTTGAAATTATAGTATTATATCAAAGCTTGCTTAGGCGACGATGCGGAAAGTTGCTGAGCTATCAGGTAATTTCCGCTGAGAATTGTCCCTACTCGATAGGGGCGAGGGTGTTCGCCGGTTTACTTTGTGCAAAAGCATAGGGAACGCACGGCGGCGTGTACCGAGCAAGCTGGTGATTCCGAAGAACCTCAATATATTGAAAATATCGGAATTCGTACCACAACAGATTGTTATATGATCTGAAGTTTATCCAATAATATGAGATACGCAAGCAAATCGGTAGACCTCAGATACAGTATCAATCAGGTATGCGCACACACCTTGTACGAGAATAGCGAAAAGAGTACAAAAGATTACAGGAGGAAAAAATGAGCGAACTCAAGAAAATCAGAATCAAACTAAAAGCTTATGATCATGCTCTTCTTGATCAGTCTGCAAAGAAGATTGTAGAGACAGCCAAGAAGACAGGCGCTGACGTATCGGGACCGATTCCACTTCCGACAGAAAAGGAAGTCGTAACAATCCTGAGAGCTGTTCACAAATATAAGGACAGCCGTGAGCAGTTCGAGCAGAGAACACATAAGCGCTTGATTGATATCACGAACGCCACAATCCAGACAACGGATGCCCTGACAAAGATTGATCTTCCGGCAGGCGTTGATATCGAAATCAAACTTTAATAAGCAGTAAGTAATTCATTTACTTAGTAAGAACGGGTTCCACTGACAATGGGGTCACGAACCCGGTCCAATGTAAGAAAGGTTGATAATATGAAGACACTTTTAGGAAAGAAGGTCGGAATGACACAGATCTTCGCAGAGAGCGGAGAGGTCATCCCCGTAACTGTAGTCCAGGCTGGTCCGGAAGTTGTTACTCAGGTAAAGACAGTTGAGACCGATGGATACAACGCAGTGCAGGTAGGCTTTGAAGACCAGAAGCCACAGAGAGTAAACAAGCCGCTCACGGGACATTTCGCAAAGAGCGGAGTTTCCCCGAAAAAGCACTTGATGGAATTCGCAGTAGAAGAAGGCGAAGAATACCAAGTGGGACAGGAAATCACAGTTGCTGATTTTGAAGAAGGAACGTTGGTAGACGTAACCGGAACATCAAAGGGTAAAGGAACCCAGGGCAACATCAAGAGACACGGCCATCACAGAGGCCCCATGACTCACGGTTCCAAGCATAAAAGACTTCACGGCGCACTCGCCGGAGCAACATATCCTTCCAGAGTATTCAAGGGAAACAAGTCCCCGGGAAGAATGGGAAGAGACACCGTTACAGTTCAGAACGTCAGACTGGTCAAGGTTGATGCAGCGAGAAACCTGATGCTTATCAAAGGCGCGGTTCCCGGAGGCAAGGGAAGCCTGGTACGCATCCGCCCCGCCATCAAAGGCCAGGACAAGTAGGACCGGGGAAGGAGGATAAGAAATGGCTACATTAAAAATGCTCAATATGGAAGGCATGGATGCCGGTACCATCGAGCTCAATGATGAAATCTTCGGCATCGAGCCAAACCAGGATGCCGTTCACGCAGTGGTAGTCAACTACCTTGCAAACCAGAGACAGGGCACACAGTCCGCAAAGACAAGAGCCGAAGTAAGAGGCGGTGGACGCAAGCCCTTCAGACAAAAGGGAACAGGTCGCCACAGACAGGGAAGTTCCACAGACCCATCCCAGGTAGGCGGCGGAATCGTATTCGCACCAAAGCCAAGAAGCTACAACTACACAGTGCCAAAGAAGGTAAAACGCCTAGCTCTGAAGTCCGCTCTCTCCGCAAAGGTGCAGGATCAGGAAATAATAGTGTTGGATGAGCTGAACTTCGATGAACCAAAGACAAAGGAAATGGTAAAGGTTCTCGGAAACATCAAGGCTGACAAGAAGGCTCTCATCGTAACTGCGGAAAAGAACGATAATGTTGTTAGATCCGCATCCAACATCCCCGGCGTAAGAACAGCACTTGCTACTAACATGAACGTATATGAAATAGTAAACGCAAACAGCCTGGTAGTGACCAAGGACGCCATCGAAAAGATCGAGGAGGTGTACAAATAATGAAAACTCCATACGATGTAATACTAAAACCTGTAATCTCCGAGCGCAGCATGGATATGGCACCGCTTAAGAAATACACATTCAAGGTTGCCGTAGATGCAAACAAGACAGAGATAAAACAGGCCATCGAAGAGATCTTTGATGTAGATGTAGAGAAAGTAAACGTCATGAACATGGACGGAAAGCTAAAGAGATTGGGAAGAACACAGGGAAGAAGATCCGCATTCAAGAAAGCAATCGTAACCCTGAAACCCGATAGCAAAGAAATCGAATTCTTTGAGAATCTGTAAGATAGGAGGCAAGTGAAAATGGGAATCAAAAAATATAATCCGACCTCACCGGGCCTTAGAGGTATGACAGTCTCAACATTCGAAGAGATAACAACCGATAAGCCTGAAAAGTCCCTTACAGTTACTCTCAAGAAACATGCAGGAAGAAATTCCAGAGGTAAGATAACTGTAAGACACAGAGGTGGCGGCACAAGACCGAAATACAGAATTATCGACTTTAAGAGAAATAAGGACAATATTCCGGGTAAGGTTTCTACCATAGAATATGATCCTAATAGAACAGCCAATATCGCTCTCATCACATATGCAGATGGTGAGAAGAGATACATAATCGCACCGAACGGACTTAATGTAGGTGACACCATCTACTCCGGTCCCGAAGCCGACATCAAGGTGGGAAATGCACTTCCTATCGCAAACATCCCGGTTGGTACAATAATCCACAATATCGAGATGAAGCCAGGCAAGGGTGCACAGATGGCAAGAGCTGCCGGAAACGGAGCACAGCTCATGGCCAAGGAAGACAAATACGCTCAGGTAAGGCTTCCTTCCGGAGAGGTTAGAAAGGTTCTCCTGAACTGCAGAGCCACAATCGGCGAAGTAGGAAACGAAGAACACGGAAACATCCAGATCGGTAAGGCCGGACGTAAGCGTCACATGGGAAGACGTCCTCATGTAAGAGGTTCTGTAATGAACCCGAACGACCATCCGCACGGCGGTGGTGAAGGACGTGCGCCGATCGGACGCAAGGGTCCTGTAACACCTTGGGGCAAACCGACACTGGGTTATAAGACAAGAAAGAAAAACAAACCGTCTAACCAGTACATCGTCAAGAGAAGAAACGAGAAATAAGGAAGGAGCATAATAATGAGCAGATCGGTCAAAAAAGGTCCTTTCATCGAGCCAAAGCTTCTTAAGGCAATCGATGCCATGAACGAAGCCAACGAGAAGAAAGTAATAAAGACCTGGTCAAGATCTTCGACCATATTCCCACAGTTCGTGGGACACACAATAGCCGTTCATGACGGCAGAAAACATGTTCCGGTATATGTAACAGAGGACATGGTTGGCCACAAACTCGGAGAATTCGCTCCGACCAGAACGTTTAGAGGCCACGCAGGTGACAAGAACTCAAAGGTTAGATAAGAAAGGAGATATATTATGGAAGCAAAAGCAGTTGCTAAATACGTAAGAATGTCTCCGAGCAAGATTAAACCTGTTGCAGATCTTGTTAGAGGCAAAGACTTGGATGAGGCACTTACAATCCTCAAGTTCACTCCGGGCAAGGGTTCGGAACTGGTAGAAAAGGTTGTACTTTCCGCAGCGGCAAACGCTGAGAACAACAATGAAATGAACAGAGACAATCTGTATGTTGCAGAAGTTTATGCAAACCAGGGACCGACAATGAAGAGATGGAGAGCCGGAGCTCGCGGCGGCGTATCAAGACTCCTGAAGAGATCAAGCCACATCGGCGTAACTCTGAAGGAAAGAGGCCAGGATGAAGAGTAGGAGGAACTAATGGGTCAGAAAGTAAGTCCACATGGATTAAGAGTTGGAGTTATCAAAGACTGGGATTCCAAATGGTACGCAAACAAGGGCAACTTTGCAGACATGCTGGTCGAAGATAACCAAATCAGAAAGCACATAGAGAAGAAGCTCTATGCAGCCGGAGTAGCAAGAGTTCTCATCGAGAGAGCTGCTGAGAACAAGGTAAGAGTTACCGTTCTCGTTGCAAGACCCGGTATGGTAATAGGAAAGAGCGGTACAGGTGCAGATGAACTTAAGGCTGCACTCGTAAAGCTCACCGGAAAAGAAGTCGAACTTTCAATCGAGGAAGTAAGACGTGCTGAACTCGATGCCAAGCTTACAGCTGAAAGCGTAGCTCAGGCATTGGAAAAGAGAATTTCCTTCCGTAGAGCCATGAAGCAGGCCATTCAGAGAACGATGAAGGCCAATGCAAAGGGCATCAAGATCGTCTGCGCAGGACGTCTTGGTGGAGCGGAAATTGCTCGTTCCGAGAAGTATTCAGAGGGTAATGTACCTCTTCACACAATTCGTGCAGACATCGATTATGGATTCGCAGAAGCAGACACCACATACGGAAAGATCGGTATCAAGGTATGGATCAACCATGGAGAAATCCTTGACAAGGGTCTTGTAGGTGCGGTTCGCGAAGAGAAGAAAGAACAGCGCGAAGGAAAGAAGAGAGAAGGACGTCGCGACAGAAGAGACGGAGACCGCAGAGGAAATCGTCGTGAGGGAAGCCGCGATGGAAATCGTGACGGAAACAGAGGTGAACGTCGCGAAAGAAGCAACAACAGAGATAGAGGCCCGGCAATTCCAAAGGCAGCAAATACGAGAATTAGACCTGTAAAGGTTGCTCCTGCTCCGGAAGAAGTTGCTGAAGTTCCAGAGGATCAGGTAATGGAAGCTCAGGTAGAGGCGGCGGAAGAAGCTGCAGAAGAAGCAGTAGCTGCTGAGCCACAGGTTGAAGAAGCTGCTCCTCAGGCAGAAGAGACCACGGCCGAAGAATAAACAGGAAGGAGAAACAAGCCATGTTAATGCCAAAACGCGTTAAGCATAGAAGAGTGCATAGAGGCAGAATGAAGGGCGTAGCCACCAAGGGCAACAAGATCTCCTACGGTGATTACGGCCTGGTAGCCACAGAATGTGGTTGGATAACCTCGAATCAGATAGAAGCTGCTCGTATCGCAATGACCAGATCTATCAAGAGAGGTGGTAAGGTATATATCAAGATATTCCCACATAAGTCGGTAACCAAGAAACCTGCTGAAGTCCGTATGGGTTCCGGTAAGGGTGCTCCCGAATACTGGGTAGCAGTGGTTAAGCCGGGCAGAGTAATGTTCGAGATTTCCGAAGTTACTGAATCTCAGGCCAGAGAAGCTATGAGACTTGCAAGCCACAAGCTTCCTGTAAAATCGAAGTTTATGATTAAGGAAAACTTAGCAGAGGGTGGTGAAGCATAATGGAACTGAATAAGATCAGAGAAATGACAGATGTTGAACTCAATGCTGAGCTTGATAAGATGAAAAAGGAACTCTTTAATCTGAGATTCCAGCATGTTACGGGACAGCTTGAAAATCCTGTAAAAATGCGCGAGGTAAAGAGAGACATCGCAAGAGTCAAAACTATAATCAGAGAAAAAGAAATTGCAAAGGTTCAGGCATAGAAAGGAGGATAAGCTGATATGGCAAATAACAGTACAGTTGAAAGAAACAGAAGAAAAAGCAAAGTTGGCGTTGTAGTCAGCGATAAGATGGATAAGACTGTAACAGTTGCTATCGAAGATTTCGTCAGACATCCTCTTTACGGAAAGGCTGTTAAGAGGACCAAGAAACTCAAAGTACATGACGAAAACAATGAGTGCAATGTAGGCGATAAGATCAGAATCATGGAAACAAGACCTCTTTCGAAGGACAAGAGATGGAGACTGGTCGGAATCGTAGAGAAAGCTAAGTAAGGAGGTGCACCGAGATGATTCAAACTGAAACCAGATTGAAAGTTGCTGACAATTCCGGTGCCAAGGAACTCCTTTGCATCAGAATACTCGGCGGAACATCACGCCAGTATGCGAATATCGGCGACGTAATCGTTTGTGCAGTAAAGGACGCCACACCAGGTGGTGTTGTTAAAAAAGGTGACGTCGTAAAGGCAGTTGTCGTTAGAACCAAGAAGGGTGCCAGACGCGCTGATGGTAGCTATGTGAAATTTGATCAGAATGCAGCAGTTATCATCAAGGACAGAGAAGACAAGACTCCCGTTGGAACACGTATCTTTGGACCGGTTGCCAGAGAACTCCGTGACAAGGGATTCATGAAGATCGTTTCTCTGGCACCGGAAGTCCTGTAGGAGGTGTAGATTATGAAAATCAAAACAGGAGATACAGTAATCGTCATCGCCGGTAAGGATAAGGGTGCAACAGGAAGAGTGCTCCGCGCATTCCCAAGGGAAAATCGCGTAATCGTAGAGGGTGTAAACATCCAGACCAAGCACCAGAAGCAGACGAGAACAGCAGCAGCAGAGATTAGACATATTGAAGGTCCAATCGACGCATCAAACGTAATGTATTATGACACAAAGGCTAAGAAGCCTGTTAAAATCGGCTACGAGGGTACCGGCAAAGCAAAGGCCAGAATCAATCGTAAGACCGGTGCGAAATTAGACTAAGAAAGGAGGAGAGAAAATTGGCTGCAAGACTTAGAGAAACTTATAAAAACGATGTTTTTCCTGCAATGAAGGAAAAATTCAATTATGAAAACGTAAACGAAGTCCCAAAGCTCACCAAGGTCACCATCAATATGGGTCTTGGAGAAGCCAAGGACAATGCAAAAGTCATGGAATCTGCAGTACAGGAAATCGCCCTTATCAGCGGTCAGAAGCCTGTAATCACCAAGGCCAAGAAATCCATCGCAAACTTCAAGGTTAGAGAAGGAATGCCCGTTGGTTGCAAAGTAACCCTTCGTGGCGACAATATGTACGAATTCTGCGACAAGTTCTTCAATATCTCTCTTCCGAGAGTTAGAGACTTTAAGGGTGTAAGCAAGAATTCCTTCGATGGCCGTGGCAACTATTCCATGGGTATCAAGGAACAGCTCATCTTCCCTGAAATAAACTACGACGATGTTGACACCATCAAGGGAATGAACATCGTTTTCACCACAACGGCCAAGACAGACGAAGAAGCTCAGACGCTTCTGGAACTTCTGGGAATGCCGTTCGAGAAGTAGGGAGGAGTAGTAAAATGGCAAAAACATCTCTTAAAGTAAAACAGCAGAGAAAGCCGAAATATTCGACAAGAGCATATACCAGATGCAGAATCTGCGGAAGACCTCACTCTGTACTTAAAAAGTACGGAATCTGCCGTATCTGCTTCAGAGAGCTTGCTTACAAGGGGGAGATTCCCGGCGTAAAGAAAGCCAGCTGGTGAAGCCCTAACCCCGCGATTGGCGAGTAATAACGAAGCCAGAGCGGCGGTAGGTCTCATGCAAGGGTTGCCCAAGAGAGCAAATGAAGTGCAGCTCGATTGGCTGCAACCTACTGCGCAAATTGTTTGTGAAAGCGGCCAAGCCGAACTACACAAGAAAGGAGAATACTGAAATGACAATGACAGATCCCATTGCGGATATGCTTACAAGAATCAGAAATGCCAATACTGCCAATCATGACTCTGTTGAGATTCCGGCATCAAAGATGAAAAAGTCAATTGCTGAAATCTTGCTGGCTGAAGGCTATATCAAAAACTTTGAAATCATTGAAGACAACAAGCAGGGCATAATCAAAGTTGAGATGAAGTATGGTTCTAACAAAGAAAAAGTAATTAACGGAATAAAGAAAATTTCAAAGCCCGGTCTCAAGGTCTATGCAAAGGCCAACGAGATTCCTCGCGTACTCGGTGGCCTTGGAATCGCAATCATCTCCACTTCTCATGGAGTTGTAAGCGACAAGGAAGCTCGTAAGCTTGGAGTCGGCGGCGAAGTAATCTGTTACGTTTGGTAGGAGGTAGTGACATGTCAAGAATAGGACTTAAACCAATCACAATCCCTGCCGGCGTAGAGGTTAAAATCGATGACAACAATCTCATCACGGTCAAGGGACCAAAGGGAGAACTCTCCCAGCAGATAAGCCCACTCGTCAAGGCAGAGGTAAACGACAATGAGCTTACCTTCTCCAGAGAAAACGATGAGAGAACCAGAAGATCTCAGCATGGCCTCGCAAGAGCTCTTGTTGCAAACATGGTTCAGGGAGTATCTGAAGGCTTCGAAAAGAAGCTTCTTCTGCAGGGTGTAGGTTACAGAGCCGAAAAGAAGGGCAAAACCCTGGTTATGAACCTTGGATATTCACATCCTGTAGAAATGGATGACCCGGAAGGAATCGAAACGGAGACTCCGGATCAGACAACAATAATCGTAAAGGGAATCGACAAGGCTCAGGTTGGAAACTATGCAGCCAACATCAGAGCTTGGAGAGAGCCTGAACCCTATAAGGGCAAGGGTATCAGATATGAAAACGAGCAGGTACGCCGCAAAGAAGGCAAGACCGGCGCTGGCGCATAGAGAAAGGAGTGAAGCAAAATGGCTAATTTAAGCAGAAATGACAGACGCATTAAAAGACATAAACGCGTTAGAAAAAATTTGACCGGCACTCCTGAAAAGCCCAGACTCTGTGTTTTCAGATCCAACAAGAACATTTCCTGCCAGATTATTGACGATGTAAATCATACAACACTCTGCGCAGCATCATCCTTGGACAAGGATCTCGGAATCGAATACGGTGGCAACAAGGACGCTGCAAAGAAGGTTGGCGAGTCCATCGCAAAGAAGGCACTTGCCAAGGGGATTGAGGAAGTTGCTTTTGACAGAGCCGGATTCCTCTATCATGGAAGAGTCAAAGAACTTGCTGATGGCGCCCGCGAAGGCGGATTGAAATTCTAACAGGAGGAAATAGAATGCGTAATACAATGGATACATCCAAGCTGGAACTGACAGAAAACATCGTCAGCATCAGACGTGTTGCGAAGACTGTCAAGGGCGGCAGGAACATGAGATTCAGCGTTACCGTAGTTGTCGGCGATAAGGCCGGTCACGTAGGCGTAGGCCTGGGTAAAGCGCAGGAAATTCCGGAAGCTGTCAGAAAAGCCACTGAGGATGCAAAGAAGAAATTGATTTATGTTCCTACCGTAGGAACCACAGTACCTCACAGAGTTACAGGTCTCTACGGAGCAGGAAGAGTGCTGATTATGCCGGCAGCCCCCGGTACCGGAGTTATCGCAGGTTCATCTGTGAGATCCGTACTTGAAGCAGCAGGCATCCAGGATGTAAGAGCAAAGTCTCTTGGATCCAGCAATACTGGTAACATGGCTATGGCGACCATGGAAGGTCTCAAGAACTTGATGACAGTTGAGCAGGTTGCCAAGCTTAGAGGCAAGAGCCCCGAAGAAATATTGGGATAGGAGGATGTTAAGATGGCAGGTAAGGTAAGAATTACATTGACCAAGAGCACCATCGGCTCCAATCCTAAGCAGAGAAAGGTAGTCGAGGCTCTGGGACTTAGAAAGATGCATCATTCCGTTGAATTGGCTGATACACCTGCAACGCGCGGTGCCATTGCCAAGGTAAAGCATCTCGTCACTGTTGAAGAACTGTAGGATAGGAGGTGTACGGAATGAAACTTCATGAATTAAAGGCTCCGGCAGGTTCTACAAAGAATCGCAAGAGAAGAGGTAGAGGTACAGCCACCGGCCAGGGTAAAACCGGCGGACGTGGTATGAACGGTCAGAAGTCCAGATCCGGCGGCGGCGTCCGTTTGGGATTCGAAGGTGGACAGATGCCACTCTATAGAAGACTTCCAAAGAGGGGCTTCAACAACAAGTGGGCAACAGAATATTCAATCGTAAATGTCAGAGATTTGAACAGATTTGATGCAGGTACCGAGGTAACAGCGGAACTCCTCAAGGAAGCCGGTATCATCAGCAAGATTAATGACGGAATCAAGATTCTTGGAAACGGCGAATTGGATAGAGCCCTTACAGTAAAGGCTCAGAAATTTACTAAAACTGCAGCCGAGAAAATAAGTGCTGCCGGAGGAAAGGCAGAGGTGATTTAATGGACATGCTAAAGACGGTCAGACAGGCCCTCAAAGTTCCTGAAATGCGCCGTAAAATCATCTTCACAATCCTGATGCTGGTCGTATTCCGCATCGGATCCTGTATACCGGTTCCCGGTATGAACAGGGAAGCCTTGGCATCGATTTTTACCGGTGAAAGTGGACTCTTCGACTTGTTCGATTTGTTCTCCGGCGGATCATTCAGTAACTTTACAATTTTCGCACTGTCAATCACGCCTTATGTTACAGCTTCCATCATAGTACAGCTATTAACCGTAGCATTCCCGTACTTTGAAAGACTGGCAAGCGAAGGAACAGAAGGCCGCAAAAAAATGGCAGCTATTACTCGCTACATGACGGTTGGCTTGGCTCTGATTCAGGCCACAGGTCTAACGATAGGTCTGTTCAGAAGAGCGGTAGCTGATCAGAGTGCATTTAACTTCATCGTTATCATTCTGATTCTTACCGCAGGTACGGCATTCCTGATGTGGCTGGGTGAACAGATAAACGAAAATGGTATTGGAAACGGAATCTCACTTTTGATCTTTGCCGGTATCATATCCAGACTGCCGACGGATATCAGAAGAATTTGGGCACAGTATCAGGATGGAGCAATAAACATCCTGGCCATAATCCTGTTCATATTATTCGCTATCCTGGTGGTAGTAGGAATAATCATGATTCAGCAGGGAACCAGAAGAATTCCGGTACAATATGCCAAAAGAGTAGTGGGACGCAAAATGTATGGTGGACAGTCCACACACATTCCGCTAAAGGTCAACCAGGCAGGTGTTATTCCTGTAATCTTTGCGCTTTCAATACTTCAGTTCCCACTTACAATCACATACTTCCTAAGAGCCGACTCCGGATTCACACAGTTTGTGAGCAAGTGGCTCTCACCGGACGGAAATCCGGGAGTATGGATTTATGCAGTACTCAACATAATACTTATTATATTCTTCAACTATTTCTACACGGCTGTAACATTTAACCCTGTGGAAGTAGGACAGAATTTGAAATCAAACGGTGGATTTATTCCCGGAATAAGACCGGGTCGTGCAACTGTAGACTATCTCTCCAAGACAATGAGCAGATTGTCACTCGTAGGCGCAATCTTCCTTGCAGTAATCGCAACGATGCCTACACTGATCAGCCAGTTCACCGGAATGAATATCAGATTCGGCGGAACATCACTTCTCATCGCCGTTGGTGTAGCAATCGATACCATGAAGCAGCTTGAGAACCAGATGGTAATGAGAAATTACAGAGGATTCCTCTAAAGAGTTATAGAGAATTTAGGAGGAAAAGAAATGCTTAGAACCATCCTATTGGGTGCACCCGGAGCGGGAAAAGGCACTCAGGCAACGCGGATAGTAGAAAAATACAATATTCCGCACATCTCCACAGGAGACATCTTTAGGGACAATATCAAAAGACAGACGGAACTTGGAATGCGCGCTCAGGAATATATGAACAAAGGCGAGCTTGTTCCCGATGATTTGACGATTGAAATTGCGACTACAAGGCTACTTGAAGACGACTGTAAAAACGGATTCCTTCTTGATGGATTTCCGAGAACAGTTTATCAAGCAGAGAAATTGGATGAATTCCTGAAGGAACATGGTCAGAAATTGGATAATGTAATAGATGTGGAGGTCGAACAGGAGGCGCTTATCGCAAGGCTTACCGGAAGACGAATCTGCAAGAATTGCGGAGCCACATTCCATGTCATCAATATACCTCCAAAGGAAGAGGGCATTTGTGACAACTGTGGAAATACGTTAATCCAAAGAGACGATGACTCCGAGGAAACGGCAAGAAACAGACTCAGCGTATATGCTGAGCAGACGATGCCGCTTGTGGACTATTATAAGGGTCAAGGCATTTTAGTAGAAATCGACGGCGAGGGAGATCCTGAAAAGGTATTTAACGACATCGCCGGTGCAATAGGTGACTAATCATGATAATTATCAAGTCCAAGGACGAGATAGATATTATGAGAGTTCCGTGCACAATGACGGGACATCTCTTGAACGATCTTACAGAATACATTAAACCGGGAGTATCCACGATGGATATTGATGAATTCTGCCGTGAGTACATTGAAAGGCATGGAATGATTCCAACCTTTAAGGATTACGGCGGATTCCCGGGGAATGTATGTGTGTCTGTCAATGAGGAAATAGTCCACGGCATTCCCGATCACAGTCGCATTTTGCAAGAAGGCGACATAGTAAGCGTCGACGTGGGAGCCATATATAAGGGTTATACCAGCGATGCTGCCAGAACCTATCCGGTGGGGAAAATCAGTAAGGAAGCGGAAAAGATAATAAGAGTTTGTCGAGAAAGCTTCTTTGCCGGAATAGAAAACGCCGTGATAGGCAAAAGACTTTCGGACATTTCACACGCAGTACAGCAAAAAGCCGAGAGCGAAGGATATTCAGTAATTCGTGACTACACCGGCCACGGTGTAGGAAGAGAGCTTCACGAGGATCCGCAGGTTCCAAACTATGGAAGACCGGGCAGAGGCCCAAGGCTTGTAGAAGGGATGACCCTTGCTATCGAGCCGATGATAGCGGAAGGAACCTTTGAAACGGAAACCTTGATGAACGATTGGACGGCCGTTACCGCTGATGGCAAGCTATCCTGTCACTATGAGAACACCGTAGCGATAACGGATGGTGAACCGGAAATACTGACGCTTGTGGAATAATGAGGTGAATATATGGCGAAAAAAGACACCATAGAAGCAATAGGAACCGTTGTAGATGCGCAACCAAACGCAATGTTTAAGGTGCAGCTTGAGAACGGATTCGAGGTGCTGGCGCACATCTCCGGAAAAATCAGAATGAACTACATCAGGATTCTTCCGGGAGATAAGGTCAAGGTGGAGCTCTCTCCATATGACCTGACCAGGGGTCGCATTGTATGGCGCGACAAGTGATAGAAATCGGAGGACAAGAAAATGAAAGTTAGAGCATCAGTAAAACCTATCTGCGAAAAGTGCAAGGTTATCAAGAGAAACGGAAAAGTTATGGTTATCTGTGAGAACCCGAAGCATAAGCAGAAACAGGGCTAATCAAATTATTAAATCGTTTAGTTGAACTAATGCGGGGAAACCGGGTGATCCGCGTCAAAAATTAGTTGATTATCATTTATGAATGTTCCTGTCTATATCACTCCCGGAGCGTGACGGAAGATAGGAGAAGGAGGAAATATGGCTCGTATAGCCGGTGTAGACTTACCAAGAGAAAAAAGAGTTGAGATTGGTCTTACCTACATCTATGGTATTGGAAGACCAACCGCAGCAATCATCCTCGAGAAGGCCGGAATCGACCCAAACACAAGGGTTAAGGACCTCACAGAGGAAGAAGCAGGACGTATCAGAAAGATTATCGATACCGAATATCACGTAGAAGGTGACCTTCGTAGAGATATTTCCATGAACATCAAGCGTCTCATGGAAATCGGTAGCTATCGCGGAATCAGACACAGAAGAGGTCTTCCTGTCAGAGGACAGAAGACAAAGACCAATGCACGTACCCGTAAGGGACCCAAGCGTACAGTGGGAAGAAAGAAAAAGTAGGAAGGAGGTAGGATAAATGGCTAAGCAAGTTAAAAAGACTAACGTCAGAAGAAAGAGAAAAGACCGCAAGAATATTGAGAAAGGTCAGGCTCATATCCAGTCCACCTTCAACAATACTTTGGTAACTCTCACCGACATGGAGGGTAATGCGCTCTCATGGTCCAGCGCAGGATCTCTGGGATTTAGAGGATCCAGAAAATCTACTCCCTTTGCTGCACAGAGTGCCGCTGAGGTGGCAACAAAGGCAGCTATGGAGCATGGCTTAAAGACTGTAGAAGTATATGTAAAGGGACCGGGAGCAGGTCGTGAAGCTGCTATCAGAGCCCTTCAGGCTGCAGGACTTGAAATCACCATGATCAAGGATATAACACCTATTCCTCACAACGGCTGCAGACCGCCGAAGAGACGTAGAGTGTAATTGAAGGGAGGAGCTTAAGAAATGGCAGTAAACAGAGATCCAATTCTGAAGAGATGCAGATCCCTTCAGATCGACCCAAGCCATATGGGTATATACAAAGAATCAAAGAGAAAACCAAAACAGAGTTTTCGTAAGATGAGTGACTACGGACTCCAGCTTCGCGAGAAGCAGAGAGCAAAGTTCATCTACGGCGTTCAGGAAAAGCAGTTCAGAAATACTTTTGAAAAGGCTGCAAAGAAGAAGGGAATCACTGGTGAAAACCTTCTCGTAATGCTCGAAGAGAGACTTGACAACGTAGTTTACAGAATGGGCTTTGCAATGACTCGTCGTGAAGCAAGACAGCTCGTGGTACACAGCCACTTTACCGTAAACGGAAAGAAAGTAAACATTCCTTCCTACCAGGTAAAACCGGGCGATGTAGTAAAGGTAAAGGCAAAGAGCCAGCAGTCTCCAAAATTCAAGGAGATCAAGGAAATGCAGGTTGGCGTTCCCGGATGGCTCTCCGTGGACAGAGAAAAACTGGAGGGCACAGTCCTTGCGGACCCGACCAGAGACCAAATCGATACACCTATCGAGGAACGTCTTATCGTCGAGTTGTACTCCAAGTAATAGCTAACTAAATTGGAACTATTACGGGAAAGGAGGATTCTCAATGATAGAAATAGAAAAGCCGACAATCACTAAGACAATCAGCGATGACGGTACTTATGGAAAATTCGTTGTTGAACCGCTTCAGAGGGGCTACGGAACCACACTTGGAAACTGCCTTCGCAGAATACTTCTGAGCTCACTACCGGGGGCAGCAGTAACATCCATAAAGATAGACGGTATTCTCCACGAGTTTTCAACCATCCCAGGCGTCAAGGAAGACGTAACTGAGATTATACTGAATCTTAAGAAGCTTGCAATCAGACTTAACGGTGATGAAACCAAGAGAGTTATCATCAACGCTATAGGTCCGAAGGAAGTTACAGCTGCGGATATCATAGGCGATTCCGACCTGGAGATATTCAATCCTGACCTCCATATTGCAACGCTGGAAGATAACGCAACACTGGTAATGGAGATTAATATCGGAAAGGGCAGAGGTTACGTTCCTGCAGATCAGAACAAGACCGAAAACACACCGATTTCAGTAATCCCTGTGGATTCAATCTTCACACCTGTTAGAAAAGTCAACTACACAGTGGAAGACACTCGTGTAGGACAGGTTACGGACTTCAACAAGCTCACACTGGAAATCTGGACCGACGGTTCAATCTCCCCTGAAGAGGGTGTATCCATCGGAGCAAAGATCATGCAGGAGCATCTGAATCAGTTCATCATTCTGGACGATGCAGCCAGCGAAATGGAGATTCTTGTTGAAAAAGAAGGCAACCAAAAAGAAAAGGCATTAGAGATGACCATCGACGAGCTGGAACTCTCTGTACGCTCTTTCAACTGCCTCAAGAGGGCAAACATTAATACTGTTGAGGAATTGACCGAGCACTCCGAAGAAGAGATGATGAAGGTCAGAAACCTCGGCAAGAAATCTCTCGATGAGGTTAAGAAGAAATTAGCAGAGTTGGGACTTGGACTTAGACCCAGCGAAGAATAGTATAGGAGGAAACGGATATGCCGGGATATAGAAAACTTGGCAGGCCTACAGCTCACAGAAAGTCAATGCTCAGAAATCTTGTAACTGACCTTCTCCGTGAAGGTAGAATCCAGACAACTGAGATGAGAGCTAAGGAAGCCAGAAGACAAGCTGAGAAGCTCATCACCTTGGCAAAGAACACTACGGATGAGACAAACGTGAAGAACAGAAGACAGGCTATGGAATATATCTTCGATGAGTCTGTTGTATCAAAGCTCTTCGACGAAATCGCTCCGAAGTATTCCGATAGACAGGGTGGATATACCAGAATCCTGAAGCTTGGTCCCCGTCGTGGAGACGCAGCCGAAGTAGTATTCTTGGAGCTTGTATAGCAAGAACAGCACGCAGGGATGGCATATGCCGTCCCTTTTGTATTTGATAAAAGAGGTTTGACGCATATACAAAAAAATGGTATTCTTTCCGTAGGTAAAGGATGGCCTCCACCTTGATATTGCAGGACACGCTTATGTGGGAGAAGCATGGGGATATAACCCCGCAGGTGGATCTGCTGCAGGTGTTAGAGGCTGCGTATACTGGATGCTTAGCCTATAAGTTTTTAGAGAAGCGTGTGTAGGGGGTCACGAGAGGTTTCCGCATGGAGCACCAGGAAAGGGAAACTCAAAATGACAAAAATGATTTTTAAAAGAAACAGTGGTGGAAGAAGCGTTAGCAAGATAATGTCGGTATTTCTTGCTGTTATTTTGCTGACTGGGATGATTCCGGGAATGGCTTTTGCTGATGATGACGGCAGCCCCATAGCAGAGATAGAGGTTGAAAATCTCACTTTTGCAGAGGGTCAGGGTACCATGTGGCATCAGAGTGTGGAGTGGCCGATTCCAAGCTTTCCCATTACGACGCCATTTTACAGGGGCTTCGGAAAGACGGTAGCTGTCGGAAATCCATGGATTTATTACACGGATTGGCCATCAAAGGTTAAGGTAACCACCAAGAGCGGCAATACCTATGAGGGTTTCCCTTACGATGTGGCATGTGAAATAGCTGAAAAAGAAAACATTGATTTGGTTGCATCCGGATACGGCTATTGTGGATTCACCTGGGAGAGCGATCAATCTTATGAGAATCAATGGGGCGTTGGTGTTCATACCGCCAAAATTGATTTCATGGGATATGAGACGGAATTTGAAATCGAGATTACCGAGAATCCCATTACATCCCTTGAGGTAGAAGACAAAGTTGTTTTTCAGGGAAGCGGAGATACCTTCGGATTGGAACCCGGTGACGAAGACTATGTAGAAGCATATAATCATAATCCCAGCGCAGTTAAAATAACTGCAGGTGGAAAGACCTATCAATGGTGCGATGATTGTGATGACAGCCTTAATGATTTTAATGAGAGTATGGGTGATATCTTTGGAGAATCATTCGGGTATACGACGTCCTTTGATATAGGGCCTGAATATATTGTAGAAGGACCGGGAGAATACGAGGGAGTGTTCTATTTCGGAGCCATGAAGGCACCATATAAGCTTGTTGTTATGGACGATACCGGATCTCCTGAAATTCCCAATGTGTGCCCGGAACTGTGCGATGTTTGGCGTAGGCTAAGCGGTGACAATCGCTACGAAACCATGTACACTATCATCGAGCATGGCTGGACTGAGCCGGAAAGCAATACTGTAATCGTCGCAACAGGCGAGGGATTTAAGGATGCTCTCTCTGCGGCAGGCCTTGCCGGAACAAGCGGAGCGCCGATAGTCTTGACCGATGGAAAGAACCTTTCTGATGAGGCAGGCGACATACTTTATCTATTGAAGCCGGATAACGTACTGGTTGCCGGTGGAGAGATGGCGGTTTCCGACTACGTTCTGGCTCAGATAGAGTCAATTACCGGGGTAGTACCTCAGAGAATTGCAGGTGCCAGCAGCTCTGCAACCAGCGCTGAACTGGCCTTGGCCGGAAGCGGAAATTGGAATGATGGA
Source organism: uncultured Clostridia bacterium (assembly GCA_947302715.1). GTDB lineage: Bacteria > Bacillota > Clostridia > Peptostreptococcales > Anaerovoracaceae > Eubacterium_B. The sequence continues at coordinate 60,268 of CAMYVY010000008.1, read as the reverse complement.
ATTGCAATTATTGCAACCAACAAGGATTTCAAAGACGCTCTGTCTGCAGCTCCCGTAGCATATTCAAAGGGTTATCCGATTCTTCTTTCCGATAATGGAAAATCCCTAAGCAAGGAAGTACTGGATGCCCTTGGGAAACTCGGAATAAAGGAAGTAATCATCGTCGGTGGAACAGGCGCGGTGAGCGAAAATGTCGAAAAGCAATTAGCTGATGCTGGAATAGGTGTACTAGAGAGACTGGCCGGAAGAAATGGCATCGAAACCAGCGCGGCCATAGCAAGGTGGGGAATCGAGAGCGCAGGCCTTGATGCAAATAATATCGGCATCGCCACCAGCAAGAACTTCCCGGACGCCCTGGCAGGCGCAGCATTTTGCGGATACAACAATTCCGTTTTGATTCTTGCGGATGACGCCGCAATTGATAATGCGGCATTTGTAGGTACTTACAAGGATACAATCGAAAAAGGTTATATCTTTGGTGGTGAATGGGCAGTAGGCTATACTACACTCCAGGCTTTGATAAATAGCTTAAAGTAGTTTGTCTAATCGATGATATATGATTAAATGACTCCGTAGTTATAACTTACTGCGGAGTTTTTTTTTGACTATCATTGCAAATTTCGAGGACAAAAACAGGGAGGGGCTATACCCTCCCTGCGTGCTGTTTTTGCTATATGAGTTTAAGCTGTTACTAGTCTTCTACGAGCACTCCGATTTGGCGGAGGGACTCACATACCTTCTCGAACATTTCGGCGTTCTGACAGCCGATTTTGTGCATGTGGAGTCCACCGGAAAGGGTACTAAGCGGCCTGTCTTCGCCGGACATTCTTTCGGCAAAGAGCCTTACATCGAATTTAGTGCTGATATCGAGCTTACCCGTAAGCTCGCCGTATACAGCGTGGTCAATCGTTACATCGATGCATGTAGCACCGCAATCAACAATGGCATTTAGCTCATTTGCAACTCCTGTGGTGTCATGCTTGCACACGATGGTACCGACAAACGGGAATGTGGCTCTGTCGTCACCCATGATATAGCCTCTCGAAGTGGCCTCTATATAATGTCCTGATGCACGTAAGATTGATATGTCGCCAACTATAATCTGTCTACTTACGTCAAACATGGACGCAAGTGACGATGCGGTTAGTGGTGACCCGGCAGTAACCAGCGCGCTAAGTATAGCGTTTCTTCTTTCAGCTGCTGTCATATATAATTCCTTTCTTTCCCCAAAGAACTAAAGTCGTTATAAATAGCAAAATCGGGGGGGGTATTGCGACCCACCGTATTCCTAAAGATATATAATATTATAATGCATCTTGAACCCCAATTTCAATAGTGTCAAGACACATCTATATATTACATAATAAAATGTGTTCTATGAAAAATCAAGTGTTTGTAGTATACTTTTATGTGGAAAAAGTATTAAGGATATTCTATACTTCTTAATGATACGAAAATGTTACGATTCAGTCAGTTTTGATTGTATGTATAAGAAATATTCTATAAAGAAAGAAGGTATTTAAAATGGCAGTTGAAAATGCAGCAGTAAACGAAGCATTGGAACAGATTAGACCGATACTTCAGAGAGATGGTGGAGACATCGAACTTGTTGATGTAGTTGACGATGTAGTTCAGGTAAGACTTCAGGGACATTGCGCAGGTTGTCCGGGAGCAAGAATGACTCTGACTCACGTAGTTGAGCAGATCATAGCACAGAATTGCCCGGATTTAAAGGGCGTAGAAGCAGTAGAATAGCTTTATAAATCCTTCAGGAGGTATTCCATGGACAAAAGAGACTATGTTGAAATAGTAGAGAAAAACATGCAGGAAGAGATAGAATTCTTGCAAAGGCTTATACAGATAAACAGTGAGGAAGCTCCTGAAGAAAAGGGACCAAATGGCGAAGTATACCCATTTGGCAAGGGGGTTGCCGAGGCATTGGACCTAACTCTTTCTGAGGCCGAAAAGATGGGATTTATTCCGAGAAATGTGGACTATTACGGTGGACACATTGACTGGAAAGTAAGTCCCAAAGAGGTCGATGGTGAGGAACCAAAGCCTGTGAAAACTATGGGCATACTTGGTCACCTTGATGTTGTTCCTGCCGGTGGTGGATGGAGCTTCGACGCATATAGCGGAGAGGTTTCGGATGGCTTCATCTATGGACGTGGAACCACTGATGACAAGGGGCCGGTAGTTGCATCGTTATTCGCAATGAAGGCCCTCAAAGAGGCCGGATATGAACCCGCGGCTAATATCAGAGTGATATTGGGCTGCGACGAAGAGACAAATTGGAAAGGCATGGCTAAATACCTCGAGGCCGTCGGTGCCCCTGACTACGGATTTACTCCGGATGGAGATTTTCCGGTCATAAACGGAGAAAAGGGTATTGCCAATTTTGATATAGTTAGAAAGCTGAATCCGCCTGCATCAAAGGGTCTTACGATACGTGCGCTGGAAGGCGGTTCGGCAAAGAACATGGTTCCCGAAAAGGCGAGAGCGCTCCTTAACTCCACCGAGAAGGGCGCCTACGATAAGATAAAAGAAAAGCTCGACGAGTTTAAGGCTACGCATCTATCCATAAACGGGATTGAGCCTGAAATAACAGGGAAGCTTGTAGGAAAAAGCTATGAAGTTGCGATAGTCGGTAAATCCGCGCACGGGGCACATCCCGAGCTTGGGCTGAATGCGATTTCGATTTTGATGGAATTCCTGGGCGAACTCAATTTTGCCAACGAAGAAGTGAACGATACAATCGATTTCTACAACAAGCACATCGGTTACGATGTGAACGGCGAGAGAATCGGTTGCGCCCTGGAAGACGAGAAGAGCGGCAAGCTCACGTTCAATGTCGGACTGCTCGACTTTGATAAAAAATCCATCACATTCACGGTGAATGTGAGATATCCTGTTACCTTGACCGATGACGATTTTTATAAGGGCGTTATTGAAACGGCAGAGAGATACGAACTCGGCATTCTAAAATCAAGGACGCAGGAGCCGATTTACTTTGATCCGGAATCACCGATGATAAAAACCTTTATGGAGATTTATCGAGAGAATACGGGTGATATGGAGGCGAAGCCGCTTACGATTGGTGGAGGAACTTACGCAAGGTCCATGGACAATTGTGTTGCCTTTGGTGCTCTCTTCCCGGGTGACCCGGACCTGATGCATCAAAAGGACGAGCGCCTGGCACTTGATAGGCTCGAAACTATGACCAAGATTTATGCGGATGCGATTTATAAGCTGACGCAGCCGGACTTTGAAATATAGTGCCAACTGGAATATGAGAGAAATACTTATAGCTGACGAGAGAGCGACCGAGGAGTTCGGGCTTAAGCTTGCGGAAGAATTAAGCCCGGGCGATGTGCTTGCCTTGGTGGGCGATCTCGGCGCAGGAAAGACAACTTTAACAAAGTATATAGCAAGGGGGCTTGGAATCACCGACAGGGTTACAAGCCCTACTTTTACTATTGTAAATGAATATAGAAATGGTCGAATCCCTCTTTACCATTTTGATGCATACAGGCTCGGTAAGGCGGATTCCGACATTCACGATGAAATATTTGAGACGGGAATAGAGGAGTATTTTTATAAGGACGGCATCTGTGTGGTGGAATGGCCCGAGTTCATTGCGGACATTCTTCCCGATGGGACAAAGGTGATATTCATTGATTTCGTCAATGATGATAACGGCGAAGCGAGGCTGTATAAATGTACATTTTAGGATTTGAAACAACCGGACCCATAGGGTCTGTTGCAATAATAGATTTGAATAAATGCGACGAGGCCGGAAAGCCGGTTAATTCAGATGCTATAAGAATGAAGATTACCGACGAACCCATGAGTCACCTTAAGTATACGGCAAAGCTGGCGGAGGAACTAATCGAAGAGATGGAAGGAGTACCCTCTGCTGTTGCGGCATCAATAGGACCGGGTTCCTTTACGGGAATCAGAATCGGAGTTACCTTGGCGAGGGCGATCGCTCAATCACTTGAGATACCCGCCATCAAGGTCCCCACGCTTGCAGTGTTTAGAGAGCACATAGAGGGTGGTGAAGGGCCGATAACGGCGGCAATCTTAAACGCGCGCCGTGGTCAAGTCTATGGTGCGGTTTATGGGGCTCACGGCGAAACTCTCATGATGCCCGGACCATATATGCTTACAGACGTTCTTGATGTAACGGATAAATATCCGGAAACCGTTTTCTTTGGAGACGGTGTGGATTCATATAGTGACATTCTAAAATCTGCAAAGGAGACGCATCGCTCCTTTGCCCCCGAAGATATACGCTACCAGACAGCGGACTTGGTCGTCATAATAGCTGCTCGGAAATATGTGAATGGCGATACGGTTTCTCCGGAGGAACTTCTTCCCGACTATATGCGACTTGCAGAGGCTGAACAAAAGCTAAAGGATGGGACGCTCGCCAAGCTTCGCGAAGAAAAGATGCGTAGATTTATAACGAGATGAGGTGTTTGCATTGAAGGGCTATTATATCAGAGAAGCTACAAAGGCGGATATCCCGAAGATTGCAGAGTTGGAGAAGCTATGCTTTCCGGATCCATGGACTTTAGAGATGTTCGAGTCGGAATTTAATAATCCGCTTGTCAGATATTTTGTTGCGGAGCTTGAATCGGATGATGAGTCGAGGAATGAGATAGTCGGTCAATTCGGCTTCCTTTGCGTAGCCGGTGAATGTCATATCAACAATGTTGCGGTACACCCGGACTACAGAAAAGATGGGATTGGAAGCGAACTTCTGGAACTGGTATTAAATATTACCGAGGAGGAAGGCGTGAGCTATTGGACGCTGGAAACACGCGTCACAAATAATCCCGCAATTGGGCTTTATCAAAAGTATGGATTCGAGATAGTGGGAGAGCGCCCAAATTATTACGACGATGGGACTTCTGCGAACCTTATGACGAGGGAGAAGCATGAATAGGTTTTTGACACTCGCAATTGAATCGAGCTGTGATGAAACGGCGGCTGCCGTTCTTGATGGTGGAAGGAGAGTCCTCTCAAATGTAATAAGCTCGCAGGTTCCGATACATGAAGCCTACGGGGGAGTCGTTCCCGAAATCGCATCGAGAAAGCATCTCGAAAATGTTAATCCCGTGGTTAGGAAGGCGCTAAAGGATGCGGGGGTCACATGGGACGATATCGACTTAATCGGTGTAACCTATGGGCCGGGGCTTATCGGTGCGCTTGTTATCGGAGTTGCTGCTGCGAAGGGATATTCTCTTGCGCGAGGGATTCCGATGGTCGGAGTAAACCACATGTACGGACATGTGGCAAGTAACCTTATTACGTATCCGGATTTGGAGCCACCGTTCCTCTGCCTGGTTGTGTCGGGTGGCCATACGAATATCGTCTTGATGGAGGATTACAATAGATGCCGGGTTCTCGGAGGGACCAGGGATGATGCTGTAGGCGAGGCCTACGACAAGGTCGCGAGAGTTATTGGGCTCGGATATCCGGGAGGACCCAAGATAGATAAGCTGGCAAGGTCGGGAGACCCTGATAAGATACATTTTAAGAGGGTATATCTGGAAAAAGACAGCTTTGATTTCAGCTTCAGCGGCATCAAAACCCAGGTCATGAACTATGTTAATTCAGAGAAGCAAGCAGGACGAGAAATAAATGCTGCCGATGTGGCTGCAGGCTTCCAGGAAGCCGTTGTCGAGGTCTTGGTAAACAAGTCTGTGGAAGCGGTTAACCAGCTATTTGAGGAGAAAAACGGCGGAAATAGTGAAGTAAGTAAGAGGAGGCTTGTCGTCGCGGGAGGCGTTGCGGCAAACAGCAGGCTCAGAGAAGCTCTCACAGATGCCTGCAAGAGGGAAGAAATTGAACTCTTCCTTCCGGAATTGGGTCTATGTACGGATAATGCCGCGATGATTGGATCGGCAGCCTACTATAAATATCGCGAAGAGGGACCTGATGACCTTACCCTTGATGCATATGCGGATTTGGAGTTTTAAATGATTGTACTTTCGGCATCCAACCTGGGAAAATCCTATGGAACGGATGTGATTCTTGAAAACATATCTTTTCATATTAATGCCGGCGACAAGGTCGGCATTGTTGGCGTGAACGGTGCAGGGAAGACGACACTCATGAATATGCTTACCGGTGAAATGGAACCAAGCACCGGAAGTTTTTTTGTGTCGCAGGATATTTCAGTCGGATACTTGAAGCAGCGCGATCATTTTGATCCTAACAAAACTGTCATCGAGGAAGTGTCGGGGATTTTCTCGGGACTTGATGAAATGGAAATAGAGATAGCCAATCTTAACAAGCGAATAGCTGAAATTGCAGAGGAACAGAATCCCGCTGAGGAACAAAGACTGTGGAACAGACTCAATTCGCTTCAGCTTGAATTTGAGCGTAAAGGTGGCTATACGTATAAAAGCGAAATCACAGGAGTGATGACATCCATGGGTTTTGGTGAAGCGAGCCACAGCATGAAGACGGGGAGCCTTTCCGGAGGTGAAAGGACCAGGCTCGCGCTTGCCTGCCTGCTTCTAAGGAAGCCGGATATTTTGATGCTGGATGAGCCGACGAATCACCTGGACATCGGAACTCTCAAGTGGCTCGAGCAATACCTAAAAAACTACCGTGGAACGATAATCCTTATTTCCCACGATAGATATTTCTTGGACAGCATCGCAACTCATATCTTCGATGTGGAGAATCACGGCCTGACGATCTATGCCGGAAACTATACCGAGTATGTGGAGAAAAAGAGGGCTTTAAGGGAAGCCGCCATGAGGGCGTATAACAAGCAGCAGATTGAAATCCGCCGCCAGGAGGATTTGATCAGAGGATATAAGGAGCGCGGGACCGAGAAGCTTGCGAAGCGCGCAGCATCCAGAGAAAAGCGGCTCGCCCATGTCGAGCGCCTTGAAAAACCGACGGGAGAAAACGCATCAATCAAAATCAACTTCAATCAAAAATTCCAGAGCGGAAACGATGTGCTTCTTGGAGAAAATATTTCATACGGATATCCCCTAAGCGGCAAGAAACTCTTTAAGGATATTAACTTCGATATAAAAAGAGGAGAACGTATTTGCATAATCGGAGATAACGGAACTGGGAAGACTACACTTCTAAAAATAATGATGGGTGATTTCTCTCCTGACTCAGGCTATGTAAAGACGGGGCACAATGTTGAAATCGGATACTACGATCAAGGTCAGATGCTCTTAAATGATGAGCTCACCGTAATCGATGAAATACATAATGAACATAGACTTCTTACCGATGGCGAAGTGAGAAATATTCTTGGGCGATTTTTGTTTAGAGGAGATATGGTTTTTAATCAGGTGAAGGGACTGTCTGGTGGAGAGAAGGCGAGGCTATCTCTTCTCAAACTCATGATGAGCGGTGCGAACCTTTTGATCCTGGATGAGCCGACGAATCACTTGGATATTGCATCAAAGGAAGCATTCGAAGAAGCACTTATGGAATACCCGGGGACGGTTATTACCGTGACGCACGATAGATACTTCCTAAACAGAATACCGAACAGAATATTTGAACTTACTTCTGATGGTTTGACGGAGTTCCTCGGAAAATATGATTATTATCTGGACAAGAAGGCGAGAATGGAGTCTGCGAATGCGTATATAAGAAGCTTCGCAGCTGATGCCGGTTCGGAACAAAGCATTGAAAAAAGTGCGGATGACATTATTAAAAATGAAAGTAAACTGTCCGCGAAAGAGGAACGAGAACTTCAGAAAAAGGTCGAAGCCGAAGCGAGAAAAAAAGAGCGTGAGCAAAGTGCCTTGATGGAAAAAATCGAGGAGCTCGAAGCTTTGATAGAAGAAGCGGAAAAGGAAATGTGTCTTCAGGAAAATGCATCGGACTATGAAAAGCTGAGAAGGCTTTCACAGGAGGTCAGCGATTGGAGGGCAGAACTCGATTCTTCTTACGACCGTTGGATGACCTTGACCGATGGATAAAGGTGTTGATTTTGTGAAGAAAATAATAGTTGCAATTCGATGATTACTTCTCTATAATAGCCTTGGTGAATCGGGGGACTCCGATTTCAACAGATGATGAGAGAAACATATGAATAGTATCAGATGTGATTTGGAGGATTGAAATGATATTTGAAAAAATCAAAGAAATCATCATTGATCAGTTAAGTGTAGATGAATCTATGGTACTGCCTGAAACCAATTTGATGAAAGATTTGGAAGCCGATTCCTTGGATGCAGTTGAAATCATCATGGCCATCGAAGAGGAATTTGATATAGAAATTCCTGATGAAGAAGCAGAGAAATTCCAGACAGTTGGTGATTTGGTCAAATACGTAGAAGAACAAACTGAGTAAGATAGTTTTGACCCGCCTGACGGCGGGCTTTTTTGGAGTAAAGATATTATGAAGAATACCAAAATATCCAATGCTGTTATTAACAGGCTTCCGAGATACAGAAGATATTTGATGGAGCTGCAGAAGAAAGGTGTTGAGAAGATTTCATCCAAGGAATTCAGCACCCTTATCGGTTATACTGCATCTCAGATAAGACAAGATCTCAATAATTTCGGAGGCTTTGGTCAGCAAGGCTATGGATATAGTGTTGTGGGGCTTAGAGAAGAGATAGATGCCATTTTGGGTCTCGACAAAGAGTATCGCATGGTAATAATAGGCGCAGGTAATCTTGGTCAAGCCATAACAAAGTATGCGCATACTATAAAAGGCGGATTTAAAGTCTGCGGTGTGTTTGAGGTCAACAGGAATCTTATAGGCACCATGCTTGAAGGTATAGAGATAATGGACTATGAAACCATAGTCGAATTTGTTGAGAAGGAAAAGATAGATATAGGTATAATCTGCGTTGACAGAGAAAATGCGCAGGAGGTTGCGGACAGACTTTGCTTCGCGGGAGTCAAGGGCATTTGGAGCTTTGCGAGAACGGATATAGAGGTTCCGAAACATGTCGCCCTTGAGGTCGTTCATTTGTCGGACAGCATACATACATTGGCATACAGAATGAATGACATAAAAAAGAGTGAAGCTAAAAGAGGAACGCCGAAAAAGAAAGAGGAATAAAAAAAGGGACGATTCTTTTTCAAGAATCGTCCCTAATGTTTTTTCCTGTCGGTTGATCAGTCTGCGTGAGGTGCGTCTACCGGGCAATTCTCCAAGCAAGAACCGCAGTCGATGCACTGACTTGCGTCGATAACAAACTGTGTATCGCCTTCGGAGATGCAACCTACCGGGCAATCAGCTGCGCATGCGCCACAGCTAATGCAAGCGTCAGAAATTACATATGCCATATTAATCTCCTCCTTAAACTAAGACATAAATCTATATTTCGTGACCTATTATAACAGGTGAAAAAAAGGTTGTAAAGCGAATTTTTATTAGTAAAAACTAACGAAAATTAGCGGTTTTTGAGGATTTATTCAATGAAAATTTTTTCTCTTACAGGACCCAGCGGAACGGGAAAATCCTATCAGGCTCCGGGGTATATGCAGGAAAACGGAATAGACATGTTGATAGATGATGGACTGCTAATCTATCAGGATGTGGTGGAAGCAGGTGTATCTGCCAAAAGACAAAAAACGAGGGTTGGTGCAATAAAAACAGCTCTTTTTACCGACGACAAACATGCGGAAGAAGTGACGAAGAAAATAAGAGAATTGAATCCTGATTCGATTTTGATAGTCGGTACTTCGGATAGAATGACAGATGTGATAGCCAAGAGACTTGGACTGCCGCCCGTTTCAGAGCGCATACATATTGAAGACATTACAACGCCAGAAGAAAGACAAAAAGCGGAAAAATCAAGAGACCAACAGGGGAAGCACGTGATTCCGGTTCCCACGGTTCAACTTAAGCGAGATTTCGCGGGATATTTCATGAATCCTGAAATGCTGATTAGACGCGCCAAGGACATGACCAAGGACATGACGGGCAGAGCTCAGGAGGCCATAAAAAATCCAGGTGCGCTGTTACATAGGTATAAAGAAAATGAAACTGCGAAAACGGTAGTGAGACCAACCTACAGCTATTTGGGTGATTTCATCATCAAAGACAAAGTCATAAAAGACATTGCAAAATGCGTCGGGAATGAAATAGAAGGCATACATGAGGTTATCAGTATCTACGAAAACACGGAACCCGACAACCTAAAAATGGTTGTTGTCCTTGACTTGGACAGAGATGCAAGAACGTGGGATACAGCCCTTAATTTTCAGAAGAAGTTAACCGAGGCAATTGAGAACATGACCGCGTTTAATGTTGTCTCAACGGATATAGAAATCAGAAGTCTGGTGTAGAAAAATGAAAATAGTTTTTGAAGACATTTACGATTTTAATCCAACTCATATTTTTGATTGCGGACAGTGTTTTCGCTGGAGAAGAATAAGCGACGATAATTGGATTGGAATCGTGGGAACCGGGAGCGATGAAGCTCGTATTGCGAAGGTTGCATTTTTGCCGGATGGGAAAAGTAAAGCGGGAGCAAGAACGAAAGGAAAAGTGGAGGTTACCATCCTTAGCGGCGCGAATTCCAATATGGCTGTTTCTAAGGCAACTTCCGGTAAGGAACGCGATTTCTGGTTTAATTATCTCGACCTGGGTCGCGACTACGGAAAGGTGAAACAAAGGCTTTCTCGCGGCGATGATGTTATGAAGCTCGCAATTAAATCAGGTGATGGTATTAGAATATTAAATCAGGATCTTTGGGAGACGATTGTTTCATTTATCATTTCTCAAAACAATAATATTCCAAGAATCAAGGGTTGCATCGAGCGGCTTTCTGAGGTGACGGGTGAAGGAGCATCGCAATATAAAACAAGCGGTGTTGACGAAGTGGTTCAGGCGGGACTCAGTCCCTTTGCGCTACCGAGCCCGGAGAAACTCGCTTCTCTTACCGTAGAGGATCTTGATCCGGTAAAGCTTGGCTATAGGGCAAGGTATTTGATAGAATCCGCAAGGGAAGTATGCGAAAGGGGACTCCCAAAGAATTACGAGGAGGTTCTTGCATTAACGGGTGTAGGTCCCAAGGTTGCAAATTGTATTGGCTTGTTCGGGCTTCACTTGGAGGACAGTTTCCCGATAGATGTCTGGGTTAAAAGAGTTATGCATGAGCTCTACGGCTTTGATGAAGATGATATGAAGGGGATGCAGGAATATGCTTCCGAGCATTTCAAGGAGCTTAGCGGCTTTGCTCAGCAATACCTCTTTTACTATATAAGAGAGCGTGAAAAAAACAGCTAAAATACAGTGAAATAATGTTGACAATGATAGCTTAAAATAATAAAATAGTCGTTGGGTTGGCACTCTTGTGATTAGAGTGCTAACAGCAGGGTATAAGTTAAATGTGCTTTTATAGCAAATATAATAGTTAATAATAAAAGCAATAAATAAATAATCTGGAGGTAATTAAAATGGCAAAATCAGTTGGAATCAAGCCGCTTGGAGCAAGAGTCTTGATCAAGAAGGTGGAGGCTGAGGAGAAGTCCGAAGGCGGAATTATCCTTACAAGTTCAGCGAAGGAAAAACCGCAGGTTGCAGAGGTTGTAGCAATTGGTCCCGGAACCAAGGACGAACCAATGCAGGTTAAGGTTGGAGATAAAGTAGTCTTTGCAAAATACGCAGGAACCGACATCAAATTTGGTGGCGTGGAATATACACTTATGAGCCAGTCCGATATTCTGGCTACAGTGAACTAATATAATTGGAGGTAGATTGAAATGGCAAAAGAAATTTTCTATGGAGAAGACGCCAGAAGAAAGCTTCAGGCAGGTGTTGACCAACTTGCAAATACAGTTAAAATCACATTGGGCCCCAAGGGAAGAAATGTTCTCATTAACAAAACCTATGGCTCTCCGCTCATCACAAATGACGGTGTAACCATCGCTCGCGAAATTGAACTCGAAGATGGAACAGAGAACATGGGTGCTCAGCTTGTTAAGGAAGTTGCAACCAAGACTAACGATGTTGCAGGTGACGGAACAACGACAGCTACACTTCTTGCTCAGATCATCATCAAGGAAGGATTCAAGAATGTTGCTGCAGGTGCAAACCCAATGATTCTTAAAAAGGGTATCGAGGGTGCTGTAGAGGTTGCAGTTGATGAAATCAAAAAGCACAGCCGCAAGGTTGCAACAAAGGACAGCATCGCACAGGTAGCTTCCGTATCCGCATCTGATCCGCAGATTGGTGAACTCATCGCAGAGGCTATGGAGAAGGTTGGTCGTGATGGCGTTATCACAGTCGAAGAATCCAAGTCCCTCGGAACAAATCTTGATGTAGTAGAAGGCATGCAGTTCGACAGAGGATACCTCTCCGCATACATGGTAAGCGACACAGACAAGATGGAAGCAAATCTGGAGAGTCCGCTGATTCTTCTTACAGACAAGAAGATTTCAAACATTCAGGAACTCCTTCCGCTTCTTGAACAGGTTGCAAAGTCCGGCCGCAAGCTCCTCATCATTGCAGAGGACGTAGAAGGCGAAGCACTTGCTACACTCGTAATCAATAAGCTCCGCGGAATCCTGGACGTAGTTGCAGTTAAGGCTCCTGGTTTCGGCGACAGAAGAAAAGCCATGATGGAAGATATCGCTGTTCTGACAGGCGGTACAGTAATCAGCGAAGAAGTTGGTTACGACCTTAAGGAAGCAACACTTGATCTTCTGGGCACAGCAGCAACAGTAAAGGTCACTAAGGATGACACTGTAATCGTAAGCGGTGGCGGAAGCAAGACTGAAATCAAGAACAGAATTACGGGAATCAAGAGTCAGATTGAAGAAACCGATTCCGAATACGATAAAGAAAAACTCCAGGAAAGACTTGCAAAACTTTCCGGCGGTGTAGCAGTTATCAAGGTTGGTGCAGCTACAGAGACAGAGCTCAAGGAAAGAAAGCTTAGAATCGAGGACGCACTCAACGCAACAAAGGCTGCAGTTGAAGAAGGCATCGTAGCAGGTGGTGGCACAGCACTCGTAAACGCAATTCCTGCAGTTGCAAAGTATGCGGAAAAGCTCGAGGGAGACGAGAAGACAGGTGCAAAGATTATCGTAAGAGCACTCGAAGAACCTGTTCGTCAGATTGCAGAGAACGCAGGCTTCGAAGGAAGCGTTGTAGTTGATGCAGTAAAGAGCCAGAAGGCCGGAGTAGGCTTCAACGCAGCAACGGAGAAGTATGTTGACATGATTAAGGACGGAATCGTTGACCCTGCAAAGGTTACACGTTCTGCTCTTCAGAATGCTGCATCCGCGTCCGCAATGCTCCTCACAACAGAGGCTGGTATTGTAGACATCAAGGATGACAATGCTGCGGCAGCTGCAGCAGCCATGGCCGGTGCCGGCGGAATGGGCATGATGTAAGGAAGCCAGAGCAGATGGCACTCCTTATGCTTTAGTGGCCCCCGGGCGGTTCTCTATGAGAACCGCCCTTTTTATGGTATAATGTACGGGTTATGGAGACGAGTGATGGAAGAGGAAGAAATCCTCTATGGACTAAGAATTTTACGATAATAACTGTTGGCACCGTGGTATCCATGATAGGTACCGCGATTGCCGGATTTGCAACAGGACTCCTCATTTTGGATTACACGGAGTCCGTGTTTTTGTTTGCCATTTATATGATTCTTTATGAAGCTCCGAGAATCTTCATGCCGTCGATTGCGGGTCCATTCCTTGATAAGTTTTCGCGAAGAAGAACTATATATACGCTCGACTTTATTTCCGCTGCAATCTATGGATTGTTTGGATTGATTTTACTTCATGGAGAAATCGGATTTGTCCCCCTGGTGATAGGCGCATCTCTTTTGGGTGCAGTAAGCAGCGTCTACAACGTTGCATACGACAGTTTCTATCCGCTTTTAATTACCGAGGGGAATATGGGAAGAGCATATTCGATATCCAGCACCTTGGAATCCCTGGTTATGGTCGTGTCGCCGCTGTCCATTTTTCTTTACCATCAGATAGGAATTGCTCCGCTCTTTTTCATCAATATGATCTCATTCTTGATAGCCGCAATTTTTGAAACGCAGATCAAGGTTGAAGAAAAGTACATTGTGAAAACCGAGGAGCATTTTGGATTTAAGCAGTACAAGGAGACCTTTAGGGAGGGGATGGAGTACCTGAAGTCCGAGCCTGGACTCTTTTGCATAGTATTCTATTTTATGTTTTCGGCATTTAGTGGTGGCGGGCATATGATAATCGGACTTCCGTTCTTTAGAGATACTTATGGAATTCGTGGCGAATACATCTATATCTTTATCATGGCATTCGAAATAGTCGGAAGAGTGCTTGCCGGTGCATTCCACTATAGACATAAAATAACCCCTCAGAAAAAATTCAAGATTGCATTTATCGTTTATTCTTCAATAGCCGTAATAGGTGGTATTTATTTATACATGCCCATACCTATAATGATGGCGATGATGTTCACGATGGGTGCTATGGGAATGACATCCTACAATATCAGAATATCCACGACTCAGAATTATGTTCCTGACGAAAAGAAAGGCAGATATAACGGCACGTTTCAGATGCTTAATACTTTCGGGATGATGGCAGGAGAATTCATAGCGGGCGGACTCGCGGATTATTTCGACATGCGGCTTGTGGTTTTGATGTTCTCGGCCATAGAATTTGCTGCCGGTTGGCTCATCATGTTTAGAGGCCGCATGCACGTGAGCAAAATTTACAACCAGGAAACGTAAGTCCCAAGGCATTCGTGTATTTGGCTTGCGCAAAACATATATGGGACTTGCGAGTATGAGCGAGTATGAAGATACTTTATGTTTAAAATCGATTTGCCCGAAGAAGTTGAATATGTAATTGACGAAATAATCAGTGCCGGATATGAGGCCTACCTGGTGGGTGGGTGCGTCCGGGATTTTATTATGGGAGTGATTCCGAAGGACTATGATGTGACGACCGACGCAACGCCGGATGAAGTTCATCGCGTTTTTGATAATATGGACGTGCATATTATCGATACCGGAATTAAACAGGGAACGGTTACGGTTATTAGAAACCATGTTCCCGTGGAGGTCACAACCTATAGGACGGAATCGACGTATAGCGACAACAGACATCCCGACGATGTCAGATTCAGCAAGTCTTTGACAGATGATTTGTCCAGGCGGGATTTCACAATGAATGCAATTGCCTGGAATTCTTTGCGTGGAAAAAACGCTGAGGTTGTTCAGATGACAGAGGTCGATAGGACGGTTACTGACGACGGTTCATTTGTAGATGTTTTTAATGGAATAGATGATATCAAAAACAAGGTGATTCGATGCGTCGGGAATCCAAGAGATCGTTTTTCTGAGGATGCATTGAGGATAATGCGAGCGCTCAGGTTCGCTTCTACTTTGGACTTTGAGATAGAAGGAGAAACTGCGAAGGCGATTTTTGATTTAAAAGATAATCTGAACAACATAAGCAGAGAGAGGATTCAGAAGGAACTCGAGGGCCTTATCTGTGGGAGTGCGGCTGCGAGAATCCTAAGAGAATATGCTAACGTCATCGCCGTAATCATACCGGAAATAGTTCCGATGATTGGTCTTGATCAGTGCACTCCTTATCATATTTATGACGTATGGGAACACAGCATTCGGGTTGTATCAGGTGTTCCGGGTGAGCCGGTGCTCAGGCTGGCGGCTTTGTTCCATGATATTGGTAAGCCGCCCTGCTTCTTCAAAGATGAAGATGGTGTCGGTCATTTCTACGGTCATCCCGAAGTCAGCGCTGAAATGACAGGCAGCATTATGCGGCGTTTAAGGTTCGATAACGAAACAAGAAACAAAGTGCTTACCTTGGTCAGATGGCACGACCTTCGGCCGGAAGCTACCGAGAAGTCTGTTCGCAAGGCGCTCGTTAAGGTTGGCGCAGAACTTTTTGATGAATGGATTGCCATCAAAAGAGCTGACAATTTGGCTCAGGCACCTGAGATCACAGAAAGACAGGAATACATTTCTGAGATTGAGGAAATAGGGCATAGGTTGATTGAGGAAGAGGGAACCATGTCGCTAAAGACCTTGAATATCAGCGGAAAAGACCTGATGGAACTTGGTGTGCGTGAGGGGCCCGAGATAGGACGAATACTGAACGAGTTGTTGGCAGATGTCCTGGAAGAACGATTGACAAATGAAAAGACGATCTTGATAGAAGCCGCAAAGAAAGCTATTGATAGAGATACAGAAGTTGCCAGTGGAGATACAATTGAGATCGAATAGTGATTGCAACCGCTTTGATTATCGATAATAGTTAGGGTAAAATAAATATCATCATTTCTAAACAACTAAAGGAGGACAAAATGAGAACGAAACTAAGCTTAACCGAGGGAATATTCCCGATGCCAGTTTTGATGATTGCCACCTATAATGAGGACGGCAGTGTAAATGTTATGAACGCAGCTTGGGGAACCATGCAGGAGCGCGGCAGAGTTGCGCTGAACCTTACGGAGAGCCACAAGACGGTAAAGAACATCAAAGCTAAAGGCGCCTTCACTGTCAGTATCGCAGACGCTGCGCACGTTGTCGAAGCAGACTATTTTGGAGTTGTATCGGGAAACAATACAACCGACAAATTTGCCAAGAGTGGCCTTACAGCCGAGAAGGCCGAATGCGTTGATGCACCGGTAATTAATGAATTCCCAATCTGTCTTGAATGCGAATTCATCGAATATCAGGACAACGAATATGGTGTTGGTGTAATCGGCAAAGTAGTCAACATCACTGCTGACGAGAGAGTAATGGTGGAGGGCAAGATTGACATGAGCCTTGTTGACGCAATCGCGTTTGATCCATATACCCATGGATATTACAGGGTATCGGAGAGAGTGGGCGAGGCATTTAAGGATGGCCTCAAATTAAAATAGAATATGATTTGGTTGCTAAGGCTGAAGATAATTATGTTTATCCATCCATGATTGACGGCATTATAGCAATGATAACACAAAGTATATAAGGAGTAGTCTAAACGTGATGAATGATAATTTAAGCCTAAGAAGATTTAGAAAGAACAGAGTCCGGTATCGAAAAGGTGTAGTAATTGCTCTACTTTTGATGCTCCTTTCAATGGTTGTACTCTCCGGATGTGCCGGATGGAGCAAAACCGAGAATGACCCTAAAGAGGCCGCAGAAGAAAAGAGTACTGACAGTGAGAATGAATCTCAAGAAGCTGCTCAAGAAATAACCGACCTAAGTCCTGGTTTAAGCCGTGAGGGATATTCATTAAAAAAGGTGGTTGTTCTCAGTCGCCATAATATTCGTTCACCTCTCAGTGGTAAGGATTCAGTTCTCGGATCTATTACGCCTCATGAATGGTTTGCCTGGTCCTCGGATCCCAGCGACCTATCTTTAAGAGGCGGAGTTTTGGAAACAGAAATGGGCCAGTATTTCAGAAGATGGCTGGAGAAAGAAGGGCTCTTTCCCGAGGACTACCGCCCGGAAGATGGTGAAGTTAGAATATATGCCAATTCCAAACAGAGAACAATCGCAACTGCTGAATTCTTCGAATCTGGGCTTCTTCCCGTGGGAGTTGCGGATGTGGAATATCATGCAGAATTTGACACAATGGATCCGGTTTTTAACCCGCAATTAACCTTTGTTTCTGATGAATACAATGAAAATGTAAAGAAAGAAATAGATGAGCTGTTTGGTGAGAGGATTGCAGGCCTCGAAGATAATTATAAGCTGATTAGCGATGTAATTGACGTGGAGGAATCTCCGGCCTGGAAGGATAAAAGCTTTACGGGATTCCAAGTAGGGGACATGGAACTCATCCTGGAAAAAGATGCAGAGCCTGCCATGACGGGGTCACTAAAGACTGCGTGCACAGTTAGTGACGCCCTGGTTCTTCAATATTACGAGAGTGACGAAGAGTCTGCAGCCTTTGGAAAGAAGTTAACCGCTGAAGAGTGGGAGGATATTGCAGAAATAAAAGATGTTTATCAGGATGTACTATTTTCGGCGCCGTCTGTGGCGGTAAACGTGGCTCATCCGCTCCTTATGGAAATCGAATCTGAACTTAATGTCGATGGAAGATTATTCTCCTTTCTCTGTGGACACGATTCCAATTTAGGGAGCGTCCTTGCTGCTCTTTCAGTAGAAGACTATTCGCTTCCGAATGCCTTGGAAAAGAAGACCCCTATAGGAAGCAAACTGGTATTCTCCTGCTGGGAAGATGAGCGCGGTGCCGAATTTATTTCTGTGGATTTGGTCTATCAAAGCGTGGAGCAGCTTAAAGGACTTACTCTCCTTGATGTGACTAATCCACCCATAGTATATCATCTTAAGTTAAGCGAGGCGAAAGCCAATGAAGAGGGCCTCTATGATGCAGAGGTAGTAATGGAGAAACTGAAACAGGCGATAGATAAATACAAGGACCTTGAATAGAGGGCTATCTTAGCTTGTTGGAACGCGTACTATCTCCTAAGTGACTTCAGATAAGCCTTTTGTTCAAAAGTAGATATAAGAGTAGCAACAAGAGTAGATATAAAACTGCTTTATCTGAAAGAAGAAACTCTGAGGAACAAACGCAAAGCAATTTTTTACACAAGCAAGTTTAGTGAAAAATAGTGAAAAAATAGTGTAATTTTTAGTGGAGCAAAAGCGCCTCCTTTGATATAATATAAATAATCGGGAGGTGCTTTTTTAATGATTGAAGTAACTTTAACAAATGAAATCCTAAAATACATTACTGAGATAGATAGGAACAGATATGAAGTGACTACTGTTAAGCTGCCAAAAGCTATTGGGAATAAATTAAGAAAGAATTCCAAGAAAAAGAGTTCTCATGCTTCCACCAAAATTGAGGGGAATCCACTCTCGGAGTGGCAAGTAGATGAAGTGATTGAGGGTGATGAACACAGGCACTATCTTAAACCTGAACAAGAGGTCAGGAATTATTATCTTGCCTTAAACTATCTGGAGGAGAAAGCGAAGAAGAAAGAAAAGTTTTCTAAGAAGCTAATTCTTGATGTGCAGAAACTTGTTGAAAAAGGGGCTCCCAAGGGAAAAATCGGACTTCGGGGACAGACACCACCGGGAGTGTTCTTTGCAGTTTATGATTCCGAGACAGGAACCCCCGAATATATTCCGCCCGAGTACAAAGATATTCCTGAGCTTCTGGATGAGCTTGTGAATTATGTAAATACCACAGACGATCATCCGCTTATTATTGCTGCTGTTGTGCATTATCAACTTGTAACAATACATCCCTTTGAAAATGGCAACGGAAGAACAGCGAGATTACTTTCTGGATATGTCCTTGATATCAATGGATATGGGTTTAATGGAATTGGATCCTTGGAAGAATATTTTGCCTACGATATCCAGGAATATTATAATTCTATTCAAATGGGACTACCTCCACATTATTACTACGGAAGAAATAAACCGCCACACCCGGAAATATGGATTAACTATTTTTTGAGGATGGTTTATCTATATTCAAACAAGGTATGTGAACTATCCAAGTCTTCAGACGGTGAGGAATTGGTTAATAGCTTATCACATCTAAAGGGCAGGGAAAAGGAGCTATTGCTGCTGCTAATCAAAAGTTACAAAGGAGATTTTACCCCTATTGAAGTAAGCAAGGAAATTGGTGTTACAAATAAAACCGTAATTAACAGACTTGCCGGTTTGATGAGGAACGGGTTTGTTGTACCAAACCTTACAAAAGAACGAATTAGATCCTATTCACTGAGCGATTTCGCAAGACAGCATGAGAAGGAGCTGAAGAAAATACTACGCTAAATACTTAGCAGCAGGGAGACGGAAGACAGAGAATATACACCATTAGAGAAGATTGATGATAATTATCCCAAATATGTTGTCACAAGAGAAGAAGGTTAAAAAGTCCTTGACTTCTGGTTACTGGACAAACAACTAAATTAATAATAGTCATGCAGGCGGCTATCAATATAGATAGCCGCCTTTTTTATTAGATTGCAGCCTTATTAGATTGCCGCATTTTTATTAGATGGCTCTAGGCTCGTAGACTATGGTAGGGCACAGTCGCATACAGATGCGGGTAGTTAAAGCAGGGGGGCGAGGCAAAATCTGTGGCAAAAGGCAAAAAATGGCGCAAGACACAAGTAATTGCGAAAAAAAGCGCTTTTGCCACAGAAAATCATCCGGTAATCTCGACTGTTAGGTGTTGTTTAGCACATCAAAAAACATATTGACAAGAAAACTTGGCAATGCTATATTGTTGACAAGAAAACTTGGCAAGACGCAAGATTGCAACTTGAGGCCAACCGAAGCCAAGCAAAGCATAGCCAACCGAAGCCAAAGAAAACCAAACCAAACAATTTAAGTCAAAGGAAGGAAGACAATCCGGTATGAACAGAGAAGAAATATTAGCCAAAAGCAGGCGAGAGAACAAAGGAAAGCCTGATGAGCTCGAGGTAGTGGCGTTTGGTAAAGCATCTCGAGTGGGAATGTATGTTGGCGGAGCAATCTGTATTATACTCGTTATCGTTAGCAGCTGGGTAATAGATAGACCGGAACTCGCTTTGGCAAGTTGGATGATTTATATGGCTATGCAAGGTGCAAGCAATATTGTCCTGTATAAGCATTTGAGGAGTCAAGAGAAATTAATATCTGCCATAATATGTACGGTGCTAGCTGTAGTATTCGCTGTTTCTTTTGCGATTGCTATCTATTTGTATAAAGTGAGTATGTAAGATGGAAAAAGGCCTCATCCTAAAAAAACAGATTGCATAGCAGGAGCATAGATGGATAACGAACTCATTTTAAAAAACAATCTTAAAGAAGCGCGAACGGAAGCGGGGCTCTCTCAGCAGCAGCTTGCAGATTTGGTTGGGGTGTCAAGAAACACCATAAGCTCCATTGAAACGGGGCAGTTCAATCCAACGGCAAAGCTTGCGCTAATTCTTTGCACCGCTTTGGATAAAAAATTTGAAGAGTTATTCTTTTTTTAACTTTACAGGGAAAAGGGAAGCGCTGATCCGTTTCAAAAAACATGTTTGGAGGTTATACTCATGGGAGAATTATTGGTTCCGTTAATCATAGGACTATTCATAATCGCACTGGGTATCATGAATATGATGGGAAATATAAATACGCTTCACAGCTACCATCGCAAGAGAGTGGCGGAGGAAGACAGACTTCCGTTTGGCAGGAGAATCGGAGCGGGGACGATTATCTTGGGAGCCTCGCTTATAGTCAAAGCGGTAATGCAGTTTGCTGCGGAGGAAACGAATAGCCCCGCGCTCGACACAATCGGTACAGTGATTCTAGCCACAGGAGGCCTTGTCGGATTTATAATTATTATCCTTGCTATGATGAAGTACAACAAAGGATTATGGTAAGCCGCAACAACCAAAGCAGATGCATATGAAAATAGGACTAGCGCAATACAAGTTCATAAACAAAGATATTACCTTTAACCTTGCGCAAATGGAGAAGGCTCTAAAGGAAGCCGCAGGGAAGGTTGACTTATTATGCTTTGGTGAGGCTTTTCTTCAGGGTTTTGATTCTCTTTCGTGGAAGTATGAAGAGGATAAGACCGTTGCTGTGACGAAGGATTCTCCGGAAATGCAAACGATATGCGACTGGAGCAAAGAGTATAGCGTGGCGATTGCGTTTGGATATATAGAGCGAGAGGACGAAACGCTTTACTCATCTTATGCATTCATAGAGGATGGAAAACTTACTCACAACTACAGAAGAATGTCAATCGGGTGGAAGGAGTCGCCCGAGACTGATAACCACTATAAGGAGGGAGAGACTGTCGAGACATTCTCTTTTATGGGACATGATTTTGAGCTTGCGTTATGTGGCGATCTCTGGGATGTGACTTGGGATAAGTTTGTAACAAATGCGATAGTTCTCTGGCCGGTCTATGTAAACTTTACATTGGAAGAATGGCAGCAAGAAGAAATCGAGTATACCAAGCAGGCAGAAAAAATATCTGAGCGTGTTCTAATGGTGAATTCCCTGAGCAGAGAACCGGTATCGCACGGAGGTACTTTTTATTTCAAAAATGGAGCAATCCAGAATAAACTTCTTTATGATGTAGAAGATATTCTCATAGTGGAGTTATAGGAAGTGTTAAAAAATCCTTGACTCTTGGTTGCTGGATGGGTGAGTAAATCTATTATTAGAAGGGAAGTCGCAAAAGCGGCTTTTTTTGCATCTTACCTTTTGTTTCTTGCCACTTACCGCATATTGCGAGACATAAGCAGAAATATAGAGTATCATAGCACCATCAAGAAGAAAGGAGACAATGCATGAGGGTAAGCGTAGATATTTCTCCAGAGCACAAGGAGACATATGCGGTTATTTACACCGATAAAATGACGGATGAAATCCAAAGGGTAATAGACAGCTTTAATACAAGTGAAAAACCTATTATTGCACTAAGGAATGAAGAAGATATGGTTATCCTTAAGCCAGAAGAAATATATATGGTCAGGGTGGAAAACGGTAATAGCATTATTTACGGAAAAGATAGCAACTATAGGTCTCGAAAAAGGCTTTACGAACTGCAAACTCAGCTGGGAAATCAGTTTATGCAAATATCCAAGTCGACATTAATCAATCTGTCCTATATAGATGGAGTAGAACCTGGGTTTAGTGGAGCGCTACTACTAAAACTGAAAAATGGGTTAAGGGATTATGTGTCAAGAAAGTATTTGCCAGAGTTTAAAAGATATCTTGGATTATAGAGGAGGCATTATTAACATGATAAAAGATATGGTAAAAAGCACGATGCTTAGTGTGGGGATTGCATTTATGATTTTCTGTCTTGCAGGTATTGCATACGATGTTGCGTATAAAGGCAATTTCACCTTTGAAGATTATCATTTTACAAAGATGGTAATAGGGTGTGTTGTTGTAGGTTTAGGATTTGGTGTTCCAAGTGTAGTATATAGCAAAGAAGATTTACCAATGTTGATCAAGGTTATAATCCATATGGGAATTGGCTGCATAGTATATACTGCTACGGCGTACGCTGTAGGCTGGATTGGCGAAGGAAAAACTTTTGCCCAGGGACTTATGGTTATAGCTATTCAATTAGCGGTTGCGTTCTTAATTTGGTTCTTCTTTATGCTTCACTTTCGCAAGGAAGCAAAAGAAATGAATGAGCGCATTCAGCAAATGAAATAAAGAGCGCCAAAAAACGCACTAACAAATGGTTGCTGGATAGGTGAGCAAGAGTATCTTGCTCACCTTTTATAATGCCCGGAAGTTGTTATAGTCTTTAATCCGGAAATAACTCTTCTCCTTCGGAAAAAGCTTATGATAAATAATTATCGAAAAACATTAAATAATGCTTGACAAACATGAATAAGGGCGATAGAATAAGCTCGAAATTAATGATAAACATTAAATATTTAATGAAATAGCCAATCACATAGTAAAACAGATTAGAAGCATAAAATAAGCTTTTTAGGAGGTAAGAACAATGAATGAGTATAACAATAAATTGGAGGTAATAAAAAATCGCTGCCGTACATCGGCAAAGGTGACGGGGATTTTAAGAATCTTTGGCATCATAGGAATGATAGGTTCTCTGGTTGGAGTAGTTATAGGCTTCGTACAAAGAGAGGCAATTAATACGAAACTTGCCGAGCAGGTGGCATCAGGTAAGATCACCGTTGAAAGTCTTAAAATTGACAGTCCCGGACTTAACCTGGCAGTCGATTACAGTAAGGCCTTTGCGGAAGGTGATTACGCAAATCCGATAATTATCAGTTGTATCATCGCAGTCATTATTTGCGCGGCAGTTACGGTCGTCCTTACACTTTTAAAGAAGGTTTTCGCTGATTTATCCGTAGAAGATACGCCATTCTCCGAATCCGTCATCGGTCGCCTTAAAACCAGTTTCATCATTATAACAGTAGTAGTGACAATATTCGTAGGAATAGGTGCCGGAGTACTAGCGGGACTGTTCTTCTGGTGCGTCTATTCCATTCTTGATTATGGCAAGGTGCTTCAGACAGAAGTGGATGAAACACTATAGGAGGCTATTATGGGACAGATAATATTAAGATTGGATCGAGTCATGGCAGACCGTAAAATAAGCCTCAAAGAACTATCTGAAAAGGTTGGTGTATCCAACGTCAATTTATCAAAGATGAAAACGGGAAAGATTAGTGCTATCAGGTTCTCTACGTTAGAGGCAATATGTGAAGCACTAAACTGTCAACCTGGAGATATTTTGGAATACAAGAGTGATGAGCAGGGAGATACTAGCAAAGATGCGTAAAATTAAAACAGACAGTCTTTTATTCACCGTGTTAATTACTGTTATATTCTTCTTTCTTCTAGGTGCGGTTTCAATCTCAACTAGATTAATGCTTAAAGATAGAATTGCTGCATTTGATTTAGAACTGTACATTTGGATGAATGCGGTTGCTCAACTTGTTTTGACATTTGCACTTATAGCATTATCTCAAAAGCTTGGCATACATCACAGCGAGGATTATCATTTAAGCACTATCCCTAAAGGGTTATATATGGGGCTTGTCTGCATTGTGCGTGGATTAGTATTTTTCGTTGTTAATTTATTTGGAAATATTGGATATGCTCATGTACCAAAACCATCTTACTTTTTGGCTTGTGTAATGATGGCTTTCACAACAGGATTTTTTGAGGAAGTATTGTGTCGAGGCTTTGGTTATAACAACCTAAAGAGATGTTATGGCGATTCTTGGACAGGGACAAAGAAATCGATTATAATTTCCTCCATGATATTTGGTATCGCACATCTCGTAAATCTAAGCGGATATAATCTACAAGCGATCTTGGATACAACAGCTCAAATAATTACAGCTATAATCATAGGAGTGTATTTCTCTCTTATATATATTCAATCAAAGAGTATGTGGGCTGTCGTGATAAGTCATGCTGTTGCTGATGGAGCTATTTTTCTCTTATATAGTATTTTAACTACTGAAGCGTTCCAACCGGAGAGTACAGATATCATTACAACTGGCAGTATCGTAGTCCAATCATTCATCATTCCTCTTGCTACTATGATTCCAATAATGATTGCGGTTTGGATAAAGTGGCGTAGATTAAAAAATACATTTGCCGATGGATTACAGTCTGGATGAAGAACAATGTACAGTTAAAAAACATCGCAACTAAGATGGCTAAAAAACGAGTTTACAATCGTGCTTTAATGCCGTATAATAAAAGCACGATTGTGAGGTGACGGCCATGAACAAAAAAATAGATGTCATTTATAAGCAAGCGCAAGAATCCGACGGACTCATTACTACAAAAGAAATAGAAGGTTTAGGAATTGGAAGATACAACATAAAAGACTATTTGATCGAAGGTCTTCTGGAAAGAGAATCAAAAGGCATTTATTCAGTTGCAAAAGAAATGCCTGATGAATACGCTGTCATACAAAAGAGATCACAAAAAGCAATTTACTCATATGGAACAGCACTGTTTTTTCATGGACTTTCGGATCGGGTTCCAAGAACTATAGATCTGACTTTGCCCCAAGGATATAATGCCAGCAGATTAAAAAAAGGAAATCCGGATTTAAGAATTCACTATGTTCAGCCTGATGTCTTGAATCTTGGAGTGGAGGAATTAAAAACACCGCAAGGGTCCATGGTAAGGGCATATAACAAAGAGCGGTGCATATGTGATTTAATCAAGAACCAAAAAAGAGTGGACAAACAAGTGTTTACGCAGGCGATTAAGATGTATTTCTCAGGAACATATAATCCTCGTGCAATCATAAAGATGGCCAGAGATATCGGCGTTCAAAGCGAGGTCAGAAAGTACATGGAGGTGTTGTAGATGCTTACACCGGAGCAGCTGAAAGGGAAAATCAGACTAAGTATGATAAGGACGTAAGTGCCGTAGGGGAAACAATTATCATTTCACAAAAGGATCTAAAAAAGGAAGGCAACTTGAGATTTGTGCCAGTATATATGATGACATTTTTATCTGAGCATAGAATAAATCAGGCTTTTTAAAGGTGTAAAGATACTTTGACATCAGTAAAATCAGTGATTGTAAAGAACGTTTGATAGACGAGCACTTGAGGTTTCGATAGTATGGGCTCGTAAGGAGGACAACCAGATGGAACTAGGCAAAAGATTAAAAGAATGCAGAACAAAGTCAGAAATGACGCAGGAAGAATTGGCGGATAAGCTTTATGTTTCAAGACAGACCATATCGAGCTGGGAAAACGATAAAAGCTATCCGGATATTCACAGTCTTTTAATGATTAGTGATCTGTTTGGTGTCTCGCTTGACTCATTGGTAAAAGGAGATATCGAAATCATGAAAG
Source organism: uncultured Clostridia bacterium (assembly GCA_947302715.1). Classification (GTDB taxonomy): domain Bacteria; phylum Bacillota; class Clostridia; order Peptostreptococcales; family Anaerovoracaceae; genus Eubacterium_B. Next base: position 33,997 of record CAMYVY010000008.1, on the reverse strand, counting down.
AAAAAGTCGAACAAACAAAAATCAAAAGCTTTCAGAGGGATAGCAACATCTTTGCGGTGCTGATTATAGTTTGCATCGTATCAGCTTTGCCTTTATTCAAGTGGCTGGGAATACCGGGAGCTGTAATATGGGCTGCGTTGGCAGGCGTGATGATTTACTACGCATTCAGGGTTGAAAAGGTAAAGAAAGAAGAAAACATATATACCTACAAAGAAATCGTTGCGTTCATGAATGGAGAGAAGCTTGATGGAATCGAGAAGGCCAGGGAAGAAGGTAAGAGACACTATGAACCAATCATAAAGCTTCTAGCCGGTGCGGTTGTGGGTGTGATTGTTGCAATGATTCTTTCTCGCTTTATGTAAAAATGATAATGTTTAACGCAATCAACGGACAAGTGAATATCACAGGAGAGAAGACGGATTATATCTCCTTAACTAAACAGTCCTTGACAAAACGTTTCAGGAGTTACGGAATTGGATTTCCAAGGGTTATAAGATTAAAATCTATAACAGAGAGCGAAATGCGAGAGGCTTCTTAAGAAGAATAGAATAATGCTTTCAATTCACAAATTAATTAATCTATAATTAATCATTCATCAAAGATAGATTAAGATTGTCCCGGTATCATTAGGTCAAGCATTAAGGAGCGGGCCAATTGTCCGGGAAAGGAATCGAAATGGATTATTTTGAAAAAATCGAAAAATTGGTAGAGAAAACAGGAATTAGCTACGGGGACGCAAAGAGAGTTTTGGAGCAAGCAGAAGGCGACCTATTGGATGCCATGATTATATTAGAAAGAGAAGGCAAAGCTCAGGCACCCAAAAGCAGCACTTATTCCACGCAGTATGAAGAACAAACTCAGTATGTATCGGTCCCCAGGCAAGTCGAAAGCACTATGGAGGATGACAGCGTAAGAGTTAGATTGAAAAGAGCCTTGAGAAAGGTCTGGCATTTCCTAAGAACAAATTCCGTTATTGCAAGGAACAAAGCGGGTGAAGTTGTTTTCAATCTACCTTTGTGGGGTGTTGCGATACTGCTTCTTATGTTCTGGTGGATAACAATAATACTATTGGTTGTTTCACTATTTGTTGGTTTTAAATATGAATTTGTGGGGGAGGCGGATCTGGAAAAAGTAAACCAGATAATGGACCAAGCAAGTAGTGCTGCTGATAAAGTAAAGGACGAGTACAATAAACTATGACGCCAATCAAAATATTAGTCGTGGAAGATGAAGAAAGCCTGGGTCGTTTTATTGAGCTGGAGCTGATTCACGAAGGATACGAAGTAGAAAAAGCAGAAGATGGAAGGCGAGCCCTTGAGCTCGCTCTTTCTGCTGATTTTGATCTTATCCTTTTGGACATCATGATTCCGGAATTAAACGGCCTGGAAGTTTTAAGGAGACTGCAAAAGGAGAAGGATACTCCGGTCATTCTTCTAACCGCAAGAGATTCTGTAATGGATAAGGTGTCGGGATTGGATGCAGGTGCTGTGGATTATATAACCAAGCCTTTCGCCATTGAGGAATTGCTGGCGCGCATTAGGGTTGCAATAAAGCATAGGCTTATTGAGCACAAAGCCGAGGACCATAGTAGTTCTGAGAACAAAGGCATCACCCACAAATCTCACGATGAAGTTCTGTCCATAGGCAAACTGGTTCTCGATGAAAAGAAACGTCGCGTCACCTACGATGGACACGAAATAAGCCTGGTGAACAGGGAATTCCTAATGCTGAAAACTTTGATGGAAAACAAGGACATAGTTCTGTCGCGAGATACGTTGCTTGAAAAAGTATGCGGCTTCGATTATTTAGGAGAAACGAATATAGTTGATGTCTACGTCCGCCATCTGAGATCCAAAATCGACGAGGCGTATGGCATCAAACTTATTCATACCGTAAGGGGTGCGGGCTATGTCATCAAGTAGAACCACCTCCAGCAGAATGAACTCAATAACGAGGAGGCTTGTTGCTTCATATACTACCAGAGAGATTTGGGGCATAATAATTAGCAGCCTTCTTATTTGCATTTTGGCGGTAGCGATATTCATGATTGCAACCGAGCACTCCGCATTAGGTTTTTTTAGTATCAACACCCAACGATCCTTTGATATAGAAAAGAACTCGTCTGGGAAACTAACAGAGATAATATATAAACTTTCGACGGAAAACGGACTGTCCGAGGAGGTAGGAGTATATCAGCCGCTGAGAATAATTACAGGGATATGCGGTGGAGCCTTTGCCCTTAGGCTTTTACTTCTTTTTGTGATTGGGATACCGCTTCAAAATCGTAAGATTAAGAAGATGCTTAGCCCACTTAACGAACTTGCCCTTAGGGCAGATGAACTATCGAGGATTGAATTCGGAGAAGACAAATACCAACTCATTGAGGATGCAATATCTCATTTAGATGGGGATGAAAATTCGTCTTTGTCCTTAGGGGATAGAGACCTTCTTGGAGTAGAAGCCGCAATAAACAATTTGCTTGTTAGGGTGAGAGAAAGCAATATGCAACAAGCGAGATTTGTAAATGATGCTTCTCATGAACTTAGGACACCAATCGCTGTTATAAGTGGCTATGCGGATATGCTTTCTCGGTGGGGAAAGGATGATGAGAAGGTCTTAGAGGAGTCAATTGACGCTATCAAAAAAGAGTCAACGAGGATGAAGCATTTGGTGGAGCAGCTGCTTTTTCTGGCCCGTGGAGATAGCGGAAGGACCGCTCTCCAGCTTGAAAAAACAAGTCTGACTGAATTGATTCAAGAAGCCTATGAGGAGTCGGTGATGATCGATGAAGCTCATGTGTACAGGCTAATTCTTCCGGAATACGAGATGCCAAGCGTTATGGCGGATTCGGGGCTTCTAAAGCAAGCTGTGAGAATTCTTATAGATAATGCTGCAAAATACACAAAGGCACACGACGAAATAATACTGAGCGCAGGTTTGTCGGAAGGCCGCCCGTTTTTGCAGGTTCAGGATAGTGGGATAGGTATGGCAGAAGCTGATGTGACCCATATGTTTGAAAGATTCTATAGAGCGGACGAAGCAAGAAGTTTTGAGGGGACGGGACTTGGATTATCAATTGCTAAGTGGATAGTCGATAAGCACGGCGGCCACTTTGAAATCCTTTCGCGCCCCGATTTAGGAACGCGCATAAAGATAGTTTTATAGGACAAACAACCTCGGCATTGTGTTACAGGATGGAGAGACCTAATCAAGAATGATTAACGCAATCAACGGACAAGTGAATATCGCAGGGGAGACGACGGATTATATCTCCTTTGGTAAGGGATCAAAAGATCTTGTCATCATTCCCGGCGTGGGGGATGGACTTAAGACAGTGAAAGGCATGGCGGTTCCATTTTCCTTTCTTTATCGCGCCCTTGCAAAGGATTTCAAGGTCTATGTTTTCAGTAGACCCGTGAATCTCAAGCCCGGAACAACCACATCAGATATGGCGGAGAGCCTCTTTGGTGCAATGAGAGAACTGAACATTTCAAGAGCATCCATAGTCGGTGTTTCCCAAGGCGGAATGATAGCCCAGTATCTGGCGCTCAACCACCCGGAGGTTGTTGAGAAACTGGTTCTGATTGTAACTCTAAGCAGGCCAAATCCAACCGTTGTTTCTGCTATTGATACGTGGACAGATATGGCCAAGCGAGGAGACTATAAAGCCATCATGCTTAGCACGGCAGAATTATCATACGCGCCAAAGAAGGTGAAGCAATCAAAACTGATATACGGACTGCTGGGCTCCATTGGCAAACCAAAGAGCTTTGATCGTTTTTTGATTCAAGCAAAATCCTGCATAACACATGACGCTTACCAAAGGCTTGACGAAATAGAATGTCCGACTCTCATTATCGGCGGGACGGAAGACAAAATTGTGACAGGAGAAGCATCAAAGGAAATTGCAGATAGAATCCAAGGAAGCGAACTCTATATGTACGAAGGATTAGGTCACGGTCTCTACGAAGAAGCAAAGGACTTTATTCATAGAGTAGCTGAATTCTGCAAACGATAACTAAAAAGTCCTTGACAAATGGTTACGGGATAGGTGAGAAAATCTATAATTATTCAATTGAGGTTACGGTTATAGCAATAGTTTTGTGTACCAAAGAACATAAAAACAAAGGTTTGGTACATGAATATGCTTAAAATCAGAGTTTTGGTACACGAAATGGGCTAAAAAACAGGGTTTTCATGTACCACGGAGGGCGATTTGGTGCGAATTCGTGTACCAAAGGCCAAAAAAAGAAGGCCGTGGTACACAGGGTCCGAGCCCCTCCGTTCTACATAGCCAAAAACGGAGACCGAATGGTCTCCGTTTTTAATGGTGGAGCTTACGGGGCTCGAACCCGTGACCTCTTGACTGCCAGTCAAACGCGCTCCCAGCTGCGCTAAAGCCCCAAAAAGTGCAAAGATATTTTACCACGCCCGGAACCTGTTGTAAATATTTTTATTTTTTTGTATCATAGTACATTATGAGTATTAAAAAACTATTTGCTCCTGTGGATATGACGCAGGGGAATCCCATAAAACAAATAATACTATTCGCCATACCGATGATAATCGGCAATTTTGCGCAGCAATTATATAATACGGTTGATTCCATCATTGTCGGACATTACGTGGGGGATAACGCGTTGGCTGCGGTCGGAAGTGCGGGACCGATTTTGAATCTCATGCTTGTCCTTTTTATAGGTGTTGCGATGGGCGCGAGCATCATGGTGTCTCAGTATTTTGGCGCGAGAAAAAAGGACGAACTCTCGCGGGCTATCGGAAGCTGTATCACACTTACGGCTTTTGCTGCAATAATAATCATGGTCTTTGGGACCCTTTTAGCAAGACCGCTCCTAAACCTGCTTGGAACTCCTCAGAGCATCATTGATTGGTGCCATTCATATCTAATCATCTTATTTATTGGATTCGCGGGAGGCGGGTATTACAATATACTTGGCGGTATCCTGAGAGGGTTGGGCGATTCGATGTCCGCGCTCCTCTATCTCATAATTGCAACGATATTAAACATCGTTCTCGACCTCGTATTTGTAGCGTATTTCAATATGGGAGTTGCGGGGGTTGCACTCGCAACCGTTATGGCACAGTTCGTATCGGCGATTTTGACTCTAAGAAAACTTCTGTCGATGAAGGATGTTTTCGAGTTAAAGGTAGAGTACCTAAAGCCTGAAAAAGACTATTCTTTTCGACTCATAAAGCTTGGCCTCCCATCAGGCGTAACCCAGGCCATCTTTTCACTCTCCCTCATAGTTGTTCAATCGCTGACGAACACATTTGGTGAGCAGTGTATAGCCGCAAACGTCATAACCATGAGGGTTGACGGGTTCGTAGTACTACCTGCGATTTCTTTTTCGACTGCGATGACGACCTATTCCGGACAAAACATCGGTGCCGGGCGAATGGACAGAGTCATCAAGGGCGCCAGGCAGGGAACTATTTTTGCAATGGCGGTAAGTGCAGTGCTTTCAGCTATAATCGTCTTGTTCGGTCGCTATTTAATGGGCATATTCACAGAGACCGAGGAACTCATAGAAATGAGCTATCAGATAATGCTAATTCTGGCGGTGGGCTATATAATCATAGAGATTACCCAATGCCTTGGCGGCGTTATGAGAGGGGCCGGAGACACCGTGACGCCGATGTGGATTTCGATTATTTCAAGTGTTCTTTTTAGAGTCCCGGCAGCGTATATAATGGTTGAGTTATCAAAGACTTCGGAGCTTCCTCAGGGTGACTTTTTCATGATGTCAAGGTCCATGCTTCTTACATGGATATTTGGTGCGACACTCACGTTCATAGCATATAAGCGAGGTAAGTGGAAGAACAAGGCCATCGTTGGCGGATTGCATATGAACGAAGCAAACTTGGAAGAATCACGAATCGAAGGATCGGGAATTGATGAATCACGAATCGAAGGATTGGGAATTGATGAATCGCGAATTGAAGAATCACGAATTGAAGGATCGGGAATTGATGAATCGCGAATTGAAGGATTGGCAATTGATGAATCGCCAATTGAAGAATCGACCATTGAAGAATCGCTTTAATATATACGCAGTATAATCCGGAGAACTAATAGTCATGGAGAAAAACAAGGCGAGTCTATCACAACTCTTCATATCGGGAACAAAGGTCGGAGCGCTTACATTTGGTGGAGGCTACGCAATGCTTCCTATACTTCAAAGAGAAGTGGTAGATGGCCGAAAGTGGAATACAGAGGAAGAGATTCTTGATTATTATTCTCTGGCTCAGTGCCTTCCGGGGATTATAATGGCGAATACGATGGTATTTGTTGGCCAAAAACAAAGGGGGAGGCTCGGTGGAATTATCACTGCTCTTGGAGCCGTTACGCCATCTGTCATCATCATTACCATAATAGCGACTCTACTAACTGCATTTGCTGACATGCCAATTGTTCAAAATGCCTTTTCGGGAATCAGGGTATGCGTTTGCGTACTGATTTTCAATTCGATCCTTAAGCTCTGGAAAAGCTCTGTAATAGATAAAGTGACACTTGTACTTTTCATAGCGGTGGGTTTGTGCTCGTTCTTTTTCGATATTTCGCCCATTTTATTTGTTGTTGCGGCGGCTGTTATCGGAATAGTATTTACTGTGATGGGAGCCGGGGCCACCAAGAAGATGGCTGATGCAGAGGAAAGGAAGGGAGGCGAAACCGAATGATTTATTTGCGCCTCTTTTTTGAATTTCTAAAGATAGGGATGTTCTCCGTTGGAGGAGGGATGGCGACACTTCCGTTTCTCTACGATTTATCAGACAAGACGGGCTGGTTCAGCCACAGCCAGATTGCAGACATGCTTGCGGTTTCTGAGTCAACTCCCGGTCCAATGGGTATAAATATGGCAACGTATGTTGGCTATACGGTTGCAGGCATCCCGGGATCAATACTTGCGACTATCGCCTTGATAATGCCGGGAATAATATTGGTGCTTATAATTACATCAATCTTGGACAAGTTCAGAAACAACAAATATGTCGAAGGGGCTTTTTATGGACTAAGGCCTGCATCCGTTGGACTTATAGCAGCTGCGGGGCTCCTGGTCGCAAGGATTACATTTCTTGTTCAGGAGTTTGAGAACTCAAACGCGGGTGAATCACAGGCTATAACGAGCGGCAATGCGCTTGATGGAGCTGAAATAATCAATGCTATTAATATAAAAGCAATCATTCTTGCTGCAGTGCTCTTGATACTTACGAGGGCGTTTAAGCCAACAAAGAAATTGCATCCCGTTATCTTCATAGCTTTTTCTGCGGTAGTGGGAATCATGTTCTCCTATGCCGGAGTATAACGGTAGTGGGAGTCAGTTTCACCTATGCCGGAGTATAACGGTAGTGGGAGTCAGTTTCACCTATGCAGTAGTATAACCAAGGTAGAAGTTTATGGCATTTACACATTTGCATGTACATACTGAATACAGTTTGCTGGACGGTGCCGCCAGGATTAAGAAAGTTGTTCCGAGAGCCAAGGAGCTTGGAATGACTTCGCTTGCGATTACTGACCACGGCAATATGTTTGGCGTTATCGATTTTTATAAAGAATGCCAGAAGCATGGGATAAAGCCGATCATCGGATGCGAAGTTTATATGGCGGCAAGAACGATGGCCGATAAAGAACCGGATTTGGACCGTTATCAAAACCACCTGCTTTTGCTCGCTGAAAATAATGATGGTTATAAAAATTTAATCAAGATTGTCTCCGAGGGTTATGTCAAAGGCATGTACTATAAACCGCGCGTGGATAAAGAAGTCCTTCGCCGCTATAGGGGAGGAATAATAGCAACTTCCGCGTGCCTTCTCGGTAAAGTACAAAGACATCTTACCAACAGAGATTACGAGGGGGCAAAGAAGGAAGCTCTGGAATTGGACGAGATATTCGGCCACGGAAACTTCTTTTTGGAAATCCAGGATCAAGGTCTTGATGCCGAGGCAGCTATTAATCCTGACATTATCAAGCTGTCGCGGGAATTGGACATACCGCTCGTTGCAACAAACGACGTGCATTACATTAATCGCGAGGATTCTGAGATGCACGATGTGCTGCTCGCAATCCAGACCGCAACAACTCTTGATGACGAGAAGCGCATGCGCTTTGCTAATGACCAATTCTATCTGAAGAGCGAGGAGGAGATGAGAAAAATCTTTTCTCATATTCCCGAAGCTTGTGACAATACTCAGGTTATAGCCGATAGATGCAATGTGAGCTTTACCTTTGGCGAATACCATCTCCCTGAATACACTCCCCCTGAGGGATATACAAACAAGGAATACCTTAGAGAACTATGTGCGAAGGGCCTTCGCGAAAGATATGAGAAAGTTACCGACGAACTCATAGAGCGAATGAACTTTGAACTTGAGACCATAGAGAATATGGGCTTTGTCGAGTACTTCCTGATCGTATGGGACTTCATTAAATTCGCAAAGGATAGCGGCATAGTGGTCGGACCGGGACGAGGCTCCGCCGCCGGAAGCATAGTTTCGTATTCGCTTGGAATAACCAACATAGATCCAATCAGATACAATCTTCTTTTCGAAAGGTTCTTAAACCCCGAGAGAATCAGCATGCCTGATATCGATATCGATTTCTGCATCGAGCGCCGCGGTGAGGTCATTGACTACGTAAAGGATAAATACGGGCACGACAACGTCTCCCAAATAATCACATTTGGTACACTGAAAGCGAAACAAGCGGTGCGCGATGTCGGTAGAGCCTACGGAGTTCCATATGCCGACTGCGATAGAATCGCAAAGCTTATACCAAACGGGATAAACGTCACCTTGAAGGAAGCCTTGGAAACAAGTCCGGAACTTGCAGAGCTCTACAAGACCGATGAGAATGTGGCCCGCGTAATCGACATGGGAATGAAGGTGGAAGGTGTACCGCGCAACACATCGACTCACGCTGCAGGCGTAGTAATATCAAAGCTTCCGTTAAACGAATATGTTCCCTTATACAACGGCGACAAGGGCGTCGTAACGCAGTTTAACATGACCACCATAGAGGAACTCGGGCTTCTTAAGATGGACTTCCTCGGGCTTAGAAATCTTACCGTTATTCGAGACGCTCTCGAACTCATAAAGAAAAACCATGGCGTTGAAATCAATTTCAGCAAGATGGGCTTTGAGGATCCTGCGGTTTACGAACTGATTTCCGAAGGCAATACTGCGGGAATCTTCCAGCTTGAAAGAAGCGGAATGACGAGCTTCATGAAGAACCTCCGCCCGAGCGGCTTTGAGGACGTAGTCGCAGGAATCGCTCTCTATAGACCGGGACCGATGCAGTCGATTCCGAAATATATAGCGAACAAAAAAGACCCTGCGAACATCAAATACGTTACGCCTGAGCTTGCTCCGATTTTGGATGTTACCTATGGTTGCTTGATCTATCAGGAACAGGTAATGCAGATTGTTCGTGATCTTGCCGGATACAGCTATGGCCGATCCGACCTTGTTCGCCGTGCCATGAGCAAGAAGAAACAAGATGTAATGCAGGAAGAACGCAGATGGTTTATCTACGGAAAGGATGACGAAAACGGAAATGTCGAAATCCCCGGATGCATAAGAAACGGAATCTCCGAGGCTGCGGCAAACGACATCTTCGATCAGATGGAAAGCTTTGCGGAATATGCATTCAACAAGAGCCACGCTGCGGCCTATGCTATAGTCGCTTTCGAAACCGGATACCTTAAGAAATACTATCCGCTGGAATTCATGGCAGCTCTCATGACCAGCGTCATCGGGAAGTCCGATGAGGTTTCCAAATATATCAATTACTGCAGGCAGATTGGAATTGAAGTTTTGCCGCCGTCCATTATAAGCAGCGACAAGAAGTTCACCGTAGAGGATGGAAAAATCCGCTTCGGGCTGCTTGCGCTTAAGGGAGTAGGGGATGGAGCAATTGATTCGGTGATTGAAAGCAGGGAACTTTCAGGTCCACCGAAGGACATCTTTACCTTTGTTGAAGACATCGATACGAGGCAGGTGAATAAAAAGGCCATGGAAAGCTTCATCAAGTCCGGTGCCTTGGACTGCCTAAATCCCAATAGAGCTGCGCATTTGGCTGTCTATGAAAGCCTGATGGAAAGCGCACAGAAGAACACCAGGCAGAACATCGAGGGACAGCTTTCGCTCTTCCAGCTTGCGGAAGATGCGATGACAAGCGGAGACTCATTGCAAAAGCTTCCCGACATTTCGAACTTCGATCAAGATACACTTCTTGCTCTCGAAAAGGAAGTAACAGGGGTATATATTTCAGGACATCCACTCAATACATATGCGGAAAAAATCGAAAAAATAGCGACGCTCAATCTTGGCGAACTCACCAAGTCACCCGGAATGGAAGGTGACGATGAGGATGCATTTATCGAAGAGGACGGTCCGATTTCCGTTGACGGAAGGGTTCTTTACGACGATGACAAGGTCGTGGTCGTGGGAATGATAGTGGGACGCCGCCGCCTTGTGACCAAAAACAACAAGATGATGGAATTCATACAATTGGAAGACATGGGCGGAATCGGAGAAATCATTGTATTCCCAAATACATATGAAAAATATAGCGGCGAACTTAACGAGGATAGAGTGCTTGTTATATCCGGGCATCTGAACTTCAAAGAAGGTGAGCAGCCGAAGATTATAGCGGATTCCGTTATCGATATCGATCGCTGGGAACCTAAGGCGACCACCGAACCCAAGGCGACAATCGAACCTAAGACGACAATAGAACCCAAGGCGACAATCTCCGTTGATGCGGTCAAGATCCGAATCCCTGCGGAAGGAAGCGAAGGCTGCGAGGGAGGAAAACTTTCCGAGGAAGATGTTTTAGGAAGAATAAAAGAAATACTAAAAAAATACCCCGGGGACGAACAGGTCCTGATTTACAAGAGAGATGGAAAAATCATCGCGACAGGCGGGACGGGTTCCGGACCTGGAGTGAGGCCGACACTTGGTTTTGCAGAAGAAACGGCGCTCCTTGTGGGGAATGCCAATGTAAAGATAAAAAGAATATCAAGATAAAAGGCGGTTCCAATCCCGGAACCGCCCTTTATATACAAGGAAGAATTACGCTTTTTTTAGCTCGACGGTTGCCTTGAACAGGTCACCGTCTATATGAATATGGAATTCACCATCCATCAAGGACGTAAGGTCGTTTGCTATTGCAAGACCAAGGCCGCTGCCGTCGGTATTTCTGGAATCATCTCCTCTCTGGAAGCGCTCCATTAGTTCATCGGCTGAAATATTTAGTCCATCGCGCGACATATTCTTTACTTCGATTGCTATTCTGTCGTTCTTTTCAATTATGTCCACATACGCTCTTGTTCCTGAAAGGGCGTATTTGCTTACGTTGGTCATCATGTTCTCTATGACTCTCCAGAGGAGGTTGCCATCTGCCATGACCTCAGGATTCTCGACCTTGCAAGAATACACGATTTCTATGTTGTTCGCCGACAGGTTTTCTTCAAGCTCGGCAATCGCCTGGCTGGCCATCGCATCCAAATCTATCTTTTCAATGTTCACCGGAATGTCTCCGCTTGATGCCTTGGCGGCTTCAAACAGGTCGTCGGTTAACTTGTGGAGTCTCTCCGTTTTTTCGCTGATGATATTTAAGTATTCTTCAGCGTTTGGACTGTCCAGTCCTTCGCTTTTAAGTAGGTCCACATAGGAAATCATTGAGGTTAGGGGAGTCCTTAAGTCGTGTGATACGTTTGAAATCAGCTCGGAGCGCAGTCGCTGACTCTTAAGCTCGTTTCTTATGGCCTCGCTTTGGGCGTCCGTTATAGAATTGACGGACCTGGCCAGCTCACCAAATTCACCGGGGCCAACATCGGGAATCTTATATGAGAAATTACCTTTCTGAACTTCATCCAATCCCGTCTTTACCATCTCGTATTGCTTTGTACCTTTATCTATTCCTTTAAGAACCAAGAACAAAATAACGAGGCCGATTGCGATAAAGAGGAGGATCCAAGGCGATCCGCCCAGTAATGAAAGTGCGCCTAAAAATGCAAGAAGTGCGACTGTAAATGTAAATCCAATCACACCAAAATATAGTTTTCTCTTGGTATGTGTGCTTCTTTCCGCGACATCGCCAATCCCGTAGATGATTCTTCCAAGTATTGTGCTTCTCAGGAAAAAGTGTGCTTTGAATTTTTTGATTATGGAAATAAAGAGCATCACAAGAATCGAGAAAATAATTATCGATGCTACCACGATAAGGAGCATGACTACCCAGGATGGCTGTAGCAGATTGGAAAAAAATGAACCGTAACGTTGATCCAGGGAATACCATGAAAGAAGATTTTCAAGGTCGTGATAATCGTAGAAAAAGTCAGAAACGATAGCTCGAATCCGCTCGCTCGATACATACCAGGAATCGAGAAGAAAATACACACCCAATAGACCACCGGCAACCAGTATTCCAAAAGCGATTTGAAGCTCCGGGAATACTCGGTCAAAGAGGTTTAGTTCGATTACACCGTTTTCATTCTTCGTTCCACAATATACTATAATCAGAATTCCCGTTATGAGCATCAAAACTCCCGAGACGATTACCGTGAGCCAAAGTCCGCCCATATATTTATTGAACAATTCTTCGTTAAAGGAAAAGTCGGGGTCAATATGCTTGATGGAAAACCCATCTTCGACTTCATCGATTATGTATGGATTCTCTGATTGACCTTCTACGTAAAGTTCGATTGTAGAATTGCCATCCATATCTTCATCGGTTATGGCGACAGCGTGACCGGAACCCATGTCATAGTTTTCCGACGTACTGTTCAAGGAGTAATAATAGTCATCGAGCGAAGTAAAGAATTCATTTGCGGAAACTTTTTCTCCGTGTATATAGTATGTGTCATAACCATATTGCATGGAACTTTCCGCACTGGATTTAAGTTGGGAAAGATAGATTGTGGTTATTCCGCATATTACGGCAGCAGAAGCGGCGAGTATAAAGATTATGCTCGCTATCAAAGTTATTGCAATCCGTCTTTTGTTTTCAGCTACGTATTTGTTCATATGAGTACAATACAGTAATAATATTACAAACAAATACATATAATTCTTTAGATATTCTTACGAAATTGGACTGCGATAGTCACAAAAGATTTTTTAAGAGGGAAAGATGTGGTAGAATAGTTTCCGTCATGATGATTAAGAAATATAGAGTTTAAAAACGGGGAACGATAAATGGATAGGGAAAAGATAATCGTTAGGACGAGCGTTATCGGCATAGTTGCGAATGTGTTTTTGGCTGCCTTTAAAGCGACCATCGGTTTAATCAGTCATTCGATAGCGATTGTATTGGATGCCGTAAACAATTTGAGCGATGCTCTCTCTTCTGTTATCACGATAATAGGAACGAAGCTTGCCGGAAAAGCACCGGACAAAAAACATCCACTTGGTCATGGCAGAGTGGAGTATTTGACGGCGATGATTATTGCGGTCTTGGTTCTATATGCTGGCATAACTTCTCTTGTTGAATCGATAAAAAAGATAATTAATCCGGATACTCCGGATTATTCGACTGTTGCTTTAATCATAGTTGCGGCCGCCGTAATAGTTAAGATACTCCTCGGACGCTATGTGAAATCCGTAGGTGAAAAAGTCAATTCGGGTTCGCTCGTCGCGTCGGGTTCTGATGCGACCTTGGATGCGGTGATTTCGGCGTCAACCCTGGTTGCGGCCTTGATATATCTAAAGACGGGAATAGGACTCGAGGCGTATCTCGGAGCCATAATATCTTTCGTAATCATCAAAGCGGGTTACGATATGCTTAGAGAAACCCTCTCGCAGATAATTGGCGAGCGCGTCGATTCCGATCTCTCAAAAAAGATAAAGGAGACCGTTACGTCTTTTCCCGATGTTGGCGGCGCTTACGATTTGATTCTTCACAGCTATGGCCCGGACACACTTATAGGATCCATCCATATTGAAGTTCCGGACACGTATACCGCCGACAAGATTGATGAGCTAACAAGAGCTATCCAGCAAAGGGTGTATCAGGAATGCAATGTCATTTTGACTTCGGTTGGAATCTATTCAAGAAATACCAAGGATGATGAAGCCAAAGACGTTCGCTTCAATATAACCAAGGCTGTCATGGCTCATTCGGAAGCGCTTCAAATGCATGGCTTCTATATGGATCAGACTACCGGAAATATTAATTTTGATGTGGTGCTGGATTTTGAATGCGATAGACCGAAGGTCTTCGAAGAAATATATAATGAGGTTAAGACTATGTACCCTGATCGTCAAATTCATATAACAATGGATTCTGATATCAGCGATTAAAAGTGCAGTTTAAAAGTGTAGTTATTCAAGGAAAGGAAGGAAAGCATGGAAATCAGCGTAGGTGTAAAAGGAAAGAAAGGATATGTTGTAACTCCAGAACTTACTGCTGCTGCAGTTGGAAGCGGACTTCTTGAGGTTTATGGAACTCCGTACTTGGTTGCGCTCATGGAGGAAACCTGCCTCTCTTCTATAGGTGAATTTCTGGAGGAAGGTCAGGGAACGGTTGGTATATCCATTAGTTTGAAGCATACCGCGGCGACACCCGTCGGCATGGAGGTGTGGTGCGAATCAGACCTCGTAGAGGTAGATGGAAAGCGCCTCGTGTTCAACGTCAAAGCCTTTGATGAGGTAGGACCGATAGGAGAGGGCGAGCACCAGCGCTTTATCATCGATAACGAAAAATTCCTGGCAAAGACAAACGCCAAAGCCGGGGCATGAACCTGAGCTTCTAAACCGGAATGATGGCTCTTATTCGGTGATTATGACATCGGCACCGGCCATACGCATGTCTTCTACGATTTTCCTGTCTACGGCGGAATCGGTTATTATATGGTCGACATCAGTAAGCGCGCATGTTCTGTAGAAACCAACGTTTCCAAATTTAGTGTGGTCTGCAAGGGCCACTCTTTTCATTGCCAGAGGCAAGAAGTATGCACGATAGGTTTCGATGCCGGCATAGTCGTTTGTAAATCCCTCAGCTACCGTAACTCCGTTTGTACTCATGAAGAAGATGTCAATTTTAGAAACCGTTTCGAGGAATTCGCGAATGAAGTCACCCGACGTTGTTCCGCTTGCGCCCATAAAACCGCCGATAATATAAACCCTGTTTGTCGGGTGATTGTATAATGCGGAGGCGAGAAGTAAATCCTTTGTGATAATAACAAGGTTCTCTTTTTGATTGAGTCCTTGAGCAAGAAGTCTGGTTGTGGAGCCGACATCAAGAGCAACGGTGTCTCCGTTATTAACATAGTCTATTGCTCTGTTGCAGATAGCTTCTTTTTCTTTTACATATTCCGTTGATGGCAGAAAACCGAAAAAAGAAAGGTTGCTGTCTTGGATTTCTCCACCCACGAGTGAAGCTCCACCATACATCTTATTGACTATACCCTGCTGTTCGAGTTCATCAAGATCTCTACGTATGGTTTGTGCGGAAACCTTGAAGTGACTGGCAAGAGCTTCCGTGGAAATATAACTCTCTTGACGGATAAGAGCAAGAATTTCTTGTTGTCTTATTTGCTTCATAGGGTCTCCTCCATAATGATAAAGAAGTTTAATTGGATATCATTTTATAGTTTTTTTATACCACAGAATTCAACATAAAGCAACAAAAAGCGACATTATGAGCTGTTTTGATTTTTATATGGTTTTGAGTTATCATTAATCGTATCAACTTATGCTTTTTATTACAAATTATATTTTCTTTGTTAAAGGAGAAGTATTGAGATGAAGAAATCCCGCATTAATAGGATTTTAACCGTTGTTATGGTTCTACTCTTGGTATTTTCCCTCGCTGCCTGTGGAGGAAATGGAAGCAGTGATAATTCCAACAGTAATGAATCGACTGAAACCGAAGAGACAGAGACTCCGGAAGTAGAAGAGGTTCAGCTTGATCCAACAACTCTTTCAGTATCATTGGCTGCAGAACCCGCCAGCCTGGATCCCGCGATTAACTCGATGGTTGATGGTTCGACCATGCTTGTTCATCTCTTTTCCGGGCTTGCCAAATGGGGAAAGGATGCAGATGGTAATCTGACCGTAATTGCTGACTCCGCAGAGAGGCTTGTTGAAGGAAAAAGCAATGATGATGGAACTATAACTTATACATATCAACTTAAAGAGGGACTTAAATGGTCCGACGGACAACCGGTTACTGCTAACGATTTTGTTTATGCTTGGCAGAGAGCGAGTCAATCCGAAACAGGTGGAGCTTATTATTATCTCTTTGATGTAATAGATGGATATAATTCCGGTGACCCTTCTGCCGAATTGAATGTAAAGGCTACCGATGAGAGAACCTTGGAGGTAACCTTGGTGACCGAATGTACATATTGGGATGAGCTGCTTGCGCTTCCGCCGTTCTTCCCCGTGAGGGAGGATGTGGCCTCAAACGCAGAATGGGCATCCGATCAATCAACATTTGTTTCCAATGGACCATATGTGATGAAGTCCTGGAATCATAATAGTGAAATACGTTTGGAGAAGAATCCGGACTTTTATGATGCAAATTCCGTAACAATGCAAAACGTTGTGTTTAACTTGACGGAGGATTCCGCCAATATGCTTGGCAACTTCAAGACCGGGGGATGGCAGTTTATCGATGATGTTCCAATCGATCAGATTGCTGAACTTAAAACGGAATATCCCGATGCCTTTAAAGAGGTTGGCCAGGCGGCAACCTATTATGTATGCTGGAATGTGAACAGAAACATACTCCCCGCAAACAGTGACTTGTCGGGGAATGATGCGGAGAAAGCCAAAGCCGAAATAAGGAAAGCCTTGGGACTATTGATAGATAGAAACTATATCGTGAATGAGATAACGCTTGCGGGACAACTTCCGGCATCTACTTTTGTTTCTATGGGGGTTGTCGACGCGGATGGCAAGGAGTTCTACGAGAATTCCGGAGCATATTATGATGTTTCGGAAGGCGCTAAGGAAAGCAACGAGAAAGAAGCCATTGAAATACTGAAAAAATACTACGAATATGATGAGAGTACGGGGACCTTTACGAACTTCCCGCCGATTACATATCTCTATAATACATCAAGCGGACACCAGGCAATTGGTGAATATCTGAGTGAAGCATTTGGCAGTGTTGGAATTGAATTGAATCTCATTGAGCAGGACTTTTCATCCTTCATGACATCGAGAAACAATGGCGATTATATACTAGCACGTAACAGTTGGATTTCCGATTTCAACGATCCGATTTGTTTCCTCGAAATATGGACTACGGTTGCAGGAAATAATGACGTTCAGTTTGGTAGAGGTGATCACAGTGATATCTCTATTTACAATTTGGATCTGACCGACCTTGGATATAAGGAAAAGATAGAGAACGGAACCTGGGCAGACACATATGATATGTTGATTTCCAAAATCAAAAATGAGCCGAACAAGGTGTTCAGATACGAGCTTATGCACAAAGCGGAGGATTTACTTATGGAGACGGGATGTATTTGTCCTCTCTTCTATTTCACCGATATCTATATGATTAACGAACATGTTAAGGGTTTCTATTCCAATCCGATAGGATTCAAATATTTCATGAACACAACAATTGATTAAATAATATGTTGACGAGACTAATTTTTTTAAGAACATGAGTTGTAATTGCTGTTAAAAGAGTAATTACATTGCTTTTTATTGATTATTCTTCTATAATCAGTTTAACGCGATAAAATAGCAAAGTTTATTCTGAAATTTCGGGGAATTCAGATATAAATGAAGTGGTTTACGAGAGAGGAGATGTCAATATGGGGAAATATGTTGTGAAGCGTATTTTGCTTGCAATACTAACGGTATTCGTAATATGCGCTATCACATTTTTCTTGATGCATGCTGTTCCGGGTGGTCCGTTTAACAGAGAAAAGGCACTTAGTGAGGCTACGATAGAGGCGCTAAATGCAAGATACAATCTGGACAAGCCTGTTGGTGAGCAATTCATTCTATACATGAAGAATCTACTTCACGGCGACTTTGGTGTATCTCTTAAGAATGGACGCGAAATTAAAGCCATAATAGCTGAGTCATTTCCAATATCCGCAAGGCTCGGTATTTCGGCCATGATTGTCGCTCTGTTTCTTGGTACTGTATTTGGTAGCACCGCGGCTCTTATGCGAAACAAACTTCCGGACAGATTGATAGTATTTTTCTCTACGCTTTTTACGGCGGTTCCGAGTTTTATCTTGGCAACGCTTCTTCTCCTGGTCTTCTGTATCCAGCTTCAGTGGGTTCCGGTTTGGAGCGCAAACAGCCATAATTATTTCTTGCCTGTACTTGCGCTTTCGGCGTACCCGATGGCATATATAACCAGGTTATCAAAGACAAGTATGCTGGACGCTCTTTCGCAGGATTATATCAGAACTGCAAGAGCAAAGGGTGTTTCAAAATTCAAGATGATCTTCAAGCATGCGCTCAGAAATTCCCTTATTCCGGTAATCACCTATGCCGGCCCGCAGATTGCATACATCATCACAGGATCCATGGTTATAGAAACCATCTTCACTGTTGGAGGACTTGGTAGCAAATTTGTTGGAGCTATTACCAACAGAGATTATACATTGATAATGGCGACGACGATTTTCTTGGCGTCGCTCATGGTTATTGCAAACTTGATCTGCGATCTTCTCTATAAGCTCGTCGATCCAAGAATCAAATACGATTAAGGAGGGGAATATGGAAAGTAATACAATGCCTAAAAAACATCCTCTCAGTTTGCAGATTGATCTCAATAAATTCTCCAAGGGACAATTTGAAAAAGCTACGGATGAGGAAAAACGTCAACAAGATGTTATGAGCGAGAGCACGACCTTCTTTAAGGATGGCATGCGTAAGCTCATGAAGAACCCTCTTGCGGTTCTTAGTATTGTACTTATCGCAATTATTTTGATTACGATTATTATTGCACCTGCAATCGTTCCATATAGCTATGAGGAGATTCTTTCCGTAAACGGTATTCGTGACAAGGGAGCAAAGAACCTTGCTCCGTTTACTTACAGCAAGATGGAACAAAAATTTATAGACGAGGGGGGGCAGAGGTTTCCGCATATTTTCGGTACCGATGAGCAATGTCGAGACTATTTTGTTCGTGTGGTTTATGCTACGCGAATATCGCTGTTCATCGGCTTCTTCGCATCGATCATCGTTCTCATAATTGGAATGCTATACGGAAGCATATCGGGTTATTTTGGAGGACGGGTCGATATCATAATGATGCGTATCGTGGACATTATTTATTCGCTCCCCGATATGCTGATGATTATTCTTCTATCTGTGGTCTTAAACGAGGTGCTCAAATTCCCGAGCGGAAGCTTGCTTGCCAGACTGGGAACAAATATGGTGAGTCTCTTCATCGTATTTGGATTGCTCTATTGGGTAGGCATGGCGAGACTTATACGTGGTCAGATTCTATCCATAAAGGAAAATGAATATATTCTTGCAGCAAGGTCGATAGGGGCGAAACCGGGCAGAATCATAAGACAGCATATTCTGCCGAACTGCTTGTCGGTAATCATCATTTCCACAGCCCTTCAAATTCCTTCGGCAATATTTACAGAAAGCTTCCTGAGCTTTGTTGGTATCGGAGTTAAGGCACCCATGCCTTCATTAGGGTCTCTTGCAAATGCCGCTCGTGAGGGCTTGCAGAGTTATCCATATAAGCTTGTATTCCCTGCGATAGTCATCTGCTTGATTGTGCTGAGCCTTAACCTGCTTGGCGATGGTCTTCGTGATGCCTTTGATCCAAAGCTAAAGAAATAGGAGGTTGATTATGAGCGAGAAATTACTAAGCGTACAAGACCTCCACACATCATTTTTTACGGAGGCAGGGGAAGTTCAGGCGGTTAACGGTGTAAGCTTTGATTTGGATCCCGGCGAGATACTCGGTATCGTAGGTGAGTCCGGATCGGGTAAGTCAGTTACAGCATATTCAATCATGCAGATACTTGCAGATACCGGGCGGATTACCGGAGGAAAGATCCTTTTTAAGGGTGATGATTTAACCACCTGGTCGGAAAAACAGATGCAGGGATTTAGAGGAAAGAATTGCTCCATCATATTCCAGGATCCGATGACCAGCTTGAATCCGGTGTTTACTATCGGCGATCAGATGAAGGAAGCCGTTGTTCTCCATACGGATAGACGTGGCGCAGAGGCTGATGCCAGAGTTAAGGAACTCTTGGAACTCGTAGGAATAAACGAACCCGAAAAGCGTATGAAACAGTACCCATTCGCGCATTCCGGTGGTATGCGTCAAAGGGTAATGATTGCAATGGCTCTGGCTTGCGAGCCGGATATTTTGATAGCGGACGAACCGACGACTGCACTTGACGTTACGATTCAGGCACAGATTCTGGAACTTATTCAGTCGCTTCAAAAGCAACTTGGAATGGCTGTGATTCTTGTAACGCATGATCTGGGAGTAATCGCCGATATGTGCGATAACATAGTTGTAATGTACGGTGGTCGTATATGCGAACGCGGTACAGCCCGTGAGATTTTCTACAATCCCAAGCATGAATATACCAAGGGCCTTCTCAGATCGATTCCGAATGTAAGCAATATGAAGGAGAAGCTGGTTCCTATAGAGGGAACTCCAATAAATATGCTAAATCTTCCGAAAGGCTGTGCGTTTTGTCCTCGTTGTGATGAGGCTATGAAGATATGTCTTACGGATGTTCCGGAGGAACTCACGATTAATGACGACCACAAGGCGTCTTGCTGGATAAATGTTAGGGATGCAGTTAATGAGGAAGGTGGGGAGGTGAGTGAAAATGAGTGAAACCTTGCTTGAGGTAAGAAACCTTAAACAATATTTCCCCATAAAAGTAGGATTCGGAAAGACCAAGCCGCTAAAGGCGGTTGACGATATCAGTTTTACCATCGGAAAGGGAGAAACCCTGGGTTTGGTAGGAGAATCCGGATGTGGTAAGACCACCGCCGGACGTTCAATCCTTCGCCTCTATACGCCGACGGACGGACATGTAATCTTTGATGGAGAAGAAGTTACGGACAAGAACATCACTGCCATGCGTAAACAAATGCAGATGGTATTCCAAGATCCCTATTCGTCCTTGGACCCGCGTATGACGGTAGAGGACATAATAGGGGAGCCACTTGATGTTCATAAGCTTTGTTCCAACAAAAAAGAACGACGTGAGAAGATATTGGAACTCATGAACTTTGTTGGTCTTAATGCGGAACATGCCAGAAGATATGCCCACGAATTTTCAGGTGGACAGAGACAGCGTATAGGAATAGCGAGGGCACTCGCGGTCGACCCGCAGTTCATTATCTGCGATGAACCGGTATCTGCGCTTGATGTATCGATTCAGGCTCAGGTAATAAATATGTTTGAGGAACTCCAGGAAAAGCTCGGAGTTGCGTATTTGTTTATCGCACATGACCTTTTGGTTGTGCACCACATTTCGAACAGAATTGCCGTAATGTATCTAGGGAAGATTGTGGAGATTGCAGATTCAGACGAGCTTAACGAGCATCCTATTCATCCGTATACGGAGTCGCTTTTATCTGCAGTTCCGATACCGGATCCCGATGTGACGAGAAATAGACAGAGAATAATCCTTGAAGGAGATGTTCCAAGTCCGCTCCACAAACCGTCAGGATGTCCATTCAGAACTCGCTGTAGATTTGCTACGGAAAAGTGCGCGGAGGAATGCCCTGAACTGACTGATAGAGGAAACAATCATCAGGTTGCATGTTGGGTCAAATAGGATTATAATTATAGAACGATTTTGCGCAATAATGCGTTAAAGCAAAAGAGATATGTAATCCCAACGGGTTATATATAAAGGCAAAGGCTATTATTAAGCTATTATTGTTTAACAAATAGGAGGTATGAGAAGAATGAAGAAATTTATTGCAGTTCTGCTTTCACTGCTCTTGGTATTCTCGCTTGCTGCCTGCGGTGGCAACAATAATTCCAACAGTGGTGGAAGTAACGAAGCGACCGAAGAAGCAACCGAAGAAACTACGGAAGAAGCAACTGAGGAAGCAGGAGAAGCTCCTGATGCTGCAACACTCGTAGGCGAATCATTTATTGACCCTGTTGGAGCATGGTCACAGTATGATGATCTGATTGCACAGATTAAATCTGAAACAGACTTCGCACATCGTGTAGAACTTATGCACCAGGCTGAGGACATTCTTATGGCTACTCAGTGCGTAATTCCAATCTACTACTACAATGACATTTATCTGCAGAAGGATTATGTTGACGGAATCTATTCAAACCCATATGCAACAAAGTTCTTCATGTACACAAAGATGTCAAATGGCTCTGACACACTTAGACTGAACCTGTCCAGTGAACCTGATTATCTTGATCCGGCTCTCAACAGTTCCGTTGACGGTGCATGCCTTGCAGCTAACTCCTTCTCCGGACTCTATACTTATGATTCCACGGGAGTTCCTGTACCTGCTTGTGCAGATAGCTATGAAGTAAGTGATGATGGTCTCACATACACGGTAAAGCTTAAGGAAGGTCTCAAGTGGTCAGACGGTTCGGATCTCACCGCTAATGACTTTGTTTATTCTTGGAAGCGTGCCGCAAGTGATGAAACAGGTGCTGACTATGCTTATATGTTCGATAATTTCAAGGGATTCCCGGATATCGACGTATCTGCACCGGATGCAACAACATTCGTATTCACACTGAATGCACCCTGCGCATACATGGAAGACCTCATGGCGTTCCCGACATTCTTCCCTGTAAAGCAGTCCGCAGTAGAAGGCTATGCTGATTGGCAGACAAGCCCGGGCGGCTGGTGCCAGGAGGCAGGATTCGTATCCAACGGTGCTTATGTCTGCACAGGTTGGAATCACGATACATCAATGACATATGAGAAGAACCCGTATTGGTATGATGCAGATAAGGTTACTGTAGAAAAGCTTGAGTACATGCTCTCTGCTGACGATACAGCAATCTATGCAGCATATAACGCAGGAGACCTTGATTTTGCTGACTCCGTACCTACGGACGAAGTTGCATCACTCCTTGACAATCCGGAATTCCATATTGTTGATGAGCTCGGTACATATTATGTAGCATTCAACTGCAAGAGCGCAATCTTTGAGGGCAAGACTCCTGAGCAGGCAGCTTGCATGAGAGAAGCGTTCACAATCATGATTGACCGTGACTATATCTGCGAGAATATCGGACAGACAGGCCAGGTTATAGCAACATCCTTCATTCCTTATGGAATGGCTGATGGCAATGGCGGAATTTTTAACGATGATCCTGAAAATGGTTACTTTGATGGAATGGGTGTAACGAACGATCCTGAGGGAGTTGCAGAAAGAGCAAGGACACTCCTCAAGTCCGCAGGATATCAGTTCGATGATGACGGAACACTTTCTGCAGATACACCGATTCAGCTCGAGTATCTGACAAATACAACATCAGGACATATCGCAATTGCAGAGTCCATCCAGCAGGATTTGGCTACACTTGGAATCGAGCTTACCATCCAGCAGCAAGACTGGAATGTATTCCTCGAAGAACGTAAAGCCGGAAACTTCGACTTTGCTCGTGAAGGTTGGATCGCTGACTTCAACGACCCAATCAACATGCTCGAGATGTGGACAACCGTATCCGGAAACAACGATTGCCAGTTCGGTCGTTAATCATTACCGCTAATTGACTAATTGAATGGTAAAATGATTCATTGGGCAGCCTCATCAATTGAGGCTGCTCTTCATTTTTTGCTTTTTCACGCTTTTACACAGTATGAATATGTTATAATATACGACAAGGGTGAAAACGATAACGGAAACTAAAGGAAAAGAATGATTGGGATAGAAATTATGAGAAAAGGAAAAAAAGCAATTGCCATAGCGATTAGTATTGCACTATTTGTCACTCTGCTTTTACCGGGTGGTTTTAATCCGCTTATGAGCAAGGTTTATAGCGCGGAGGCTGCTCCGACTGCTATGGCATATATCAATTCTTCGGCTGCTACGGAGATGTATCGCGTTGAGAATTACAGGAGCGGCGATTGTTATTTGTCCGCAAATATGTATATGCTTAGGAGGCGCGCCTTCCTGGACAATATGGATTGGTCGGGCATCAAAAACGACATAAACCCGATGGAACGAAATGGCGGAACAGGGAGCCTCCGGCAAATAGCAGCATACGATGATGGGTCAACACATAACAGCATGAAGCTCGACTTTTATTATTCGTATGGAAGCAGAACCTATCACGTAAGAAACGCTGCCTTTCCGACGAATCACTCCGACAAGCTTGCGCTTATATGCAAGCTTCTGGATGAGCATCCTGAGGGGATTGCAGCTCATGGATGGGCTGTTCGAGGGTTTCCTCATGCGGTACTCCTAACACATTACGACAAAGATACCAACGGCAATATTACTATTTATGCGGTGGATTCTGCGTACAATACTGCAAGTAACAACGTTGAATTTGGAGGCTGGAACTCGCCGATGGCATACGGAGTACAGCCCATAAGCGAAACCTTAGTTGGTTCAATAGACAACCTGAGCACATATAAGTATATAGCGACCAATATATATGTTCCACGGGAGCCTGAGACTCCAGAAGCATCGAATGTGTGGAGCAGGCTATATGGTGTAGGTCGGTACGATACTATGGAGGAAATCGTTAGCGAAGGATTTTCCACAAGGGGTGGAACCGTGGTGATTGCTTCAGGTTCAACCTTTAAGGATGCGCTTTCGGCCTCGGGTTTGGCGGGACTCTTTGATGCTCCTGTAATCATAACCGATGGAAATAAAATGCCTGAGCAGGTTGCGTCAGTATTGGAAAATCTAAGACCATCAAGAATATTCATAGCAGGAGGACCATTTGCGGTATCCGAAGGCGTTCAGTCTGAAATAGAGTCGGTAACCGGGGTGGAAGCAAGGCGCATAAGGGGTAGCACCTCGACAGGAACCAGCGCTGAGCTCGCTCTTGCCGGAGCGGGTCTTTGGTCATCGGAGGGGACAGCGGTGATAGCAACCAATTCAAGCTTCAAGGATGCACTTTCTGTTGCGCCTATTGCATATGCTAAGGGCTATCCGATACTACTCGTGGATGGAGGAAGAGAGCTCTCCGGTGAAGTACTTTCTGCATTGAATGAATTGGGAATAAGAAACGTAATCATCGTAGGTGGAACCGGAGCCGTTAGTCAGTACGTGGAGGCGCAGCTTGAAATGAACGATATTTCCATCAGAGAAAGACTCTGGGGAAATAACGGCGCTGCAACAAGCGCCGCCATAGCAAAATGGGGAATTGAGCATGGTCTTTCAGCAAACAATATGGGGGTTGCAACAAGTCAGAGCTTCCCGGATGCACTTTCCGGCGCGGCCTTCTGTGGGTTCCATAGATCGGTATTGATACTGGCTGACGATAAAGCCATGCAGAATACGAGCTTTCCTGCTATTTATAAATCCTCCATCAAAGCCGGCTTTGTGTTCGGAGGAGAATCGGCAGTGGGAGTAAATACATGGAACGCTCTTGTTAACAGCGTGAAATAATGCAAAAGCAAAAGATGTGTAAATCGATAGATATAAGGCGGGCTTTGTGATAGAATTATAGGGTCGATATCAGGGGCGGAAACGCCTAATATAAAGAAAAGGATTTAACGGAATATGAGCGAAGTAATGGCGAATAATTTCATTCATAACTTTATTGATGAAGATTTGGAAAACGGCACTTATACCGAAGTGTATACCAGGTTTCCCCCGGAACCAAATGGATACCTGCACGTTGGCCATGCCAAATCCATATGCCTCAATTTCGGTACAGCTCTGAAGTATGGTGGCAGATGCAATCTCAGATATGATGACACGAATCCTGTGAAGGAAGACGTGGAATATGTGGACGCAATAGAGGATGATATCAGATGGCTGGGCTTTACCTGGACCGAGCAGCTTTGGGCGTCGGATTATTTTGAAACGATGTATGAGGCTGCGGTAGCTTTGATAAAGAAGGGACTTGCCTTTGTTGACGATTTGACTGCCGACGAAATTAGAGAGTACAGAGGAACGCTTAAGGAGCCCGGAAAGGAAAGCCCGTATAGAAACAGAAGCATAGAAGAAAACCTGACCTTGTTTGAAGAAATGAGGGCCGGAAAATATGCCGATGGTGAAAAGGTTCTTCGTGCGAAAATAGATATGGCATCTCCGAATATCAATATGAGAGATCCCGTAATATATAGAATCGTCCATGCGCCCCACCACAATACTGGGGACAAATGGTGCATATATCCCATGTACGATTTTGCTCATCCGATTGAGGATGCAATCGAGGGGATTACTCATTCCCTCTGTACGATGGAATTCGAAGACCATAGACCTCTATATGATTGGGTTCTAAGAGAGGTTGGTTTTTGGCCAAACCCGCCGAGACAGATTGAATTCGCAAGGCTGAATCTCACCAATACCGTGATGAGCAAACGCTACCTGAAAGCGCTCGTGGATGACGGAAGCGTGGTAGGTTGGGATGATCCGAGAATGCCGACTATAGCAGGTCTCCGCAGGAGAGGATATACGCCGGAATCCATTCGTGATTTTTGTGAGCGAGTCGGAATCGCCAAGGCGAACAGCATGGTAGATATCGGACTCTTGGAGCACTGCGTCAGAGAGGACTTGCAGAATAAGGTTCAGTCGAGAAATGTCGTCGAGGACCCAATCAAGGTTGTCATAACCAATTATCCGGAAGACCAAACGGAGATGGTGACGGTAGAAAACAACAAAAACGTCCCGGAAATGGGCGAGCGTCAGATCCCGTTCTCAAGAGAGCTCTATGTCGACGGTGCCGACTTCATGGAAGTTCCTGCAAAGAAATACTTTAGACTCTTCCCGGGAAACGAAGTTAGGTTTAAAGGCGCATATTTCATCAAATGCGAGGAAGTCGTCAAGAATGAGGATGGAACGATAAAGGAACTCCTCTGTACATATGACCCGGAGACCAAGAGCGGAGAAGGCTTTGATGGACGGAAGGTCAAGGGTACGATTCACTTTGTTGATGCGAAGACCGCGGTTCCCGTAACCATAAGAAACTATGGATATCTGATGATAGAAGACGAGAACGGCGAGAATGTTCTCAACCCGGAATCTCTTGTTGAAAAACAGGGATTTGCAGAGCCTGCCCTGGCAGAGGCCGAACCGGGCGAACGCTTCCAGTTTTTCCGTCATGGATACTATTTTGCGGATCCCAAGGACCACAAGGGAGGAAAGGCCGGAAAGGACTGGAACCCCGAGGATGGTAACCTGGTATTTAACAGAATCGTCGACCTTAAGAGCAGTTATAAGCCGGGAAACTAAAACCGGAGTATTGTGGTCATATTATTAGTCATAGTATTGGAAGATGAAAGCATATAAAGATATTTACTATAAATACATAACCTTTGCCATGATAGGCGCGGTTACGGTGGGAATACTTATCGGAGTTACATCGATAAACAGGATGTATCTCATCGTTGCCCTGGTCGTTTGGCTTCTCGCGAATGCGGGCTTTTGGCAGTACTTGGCCATTCGAAGAAAGAAGATGCTTGATACTTTGCTAAATGAATGCAAGCTTGCGGAATACATCGATTCCTATGAGGCGCTCGATCAGAGATTCCCGAGATTCGGTGACCTCTTTGACAAGAATGAGATTAAACTAAATCTCACTGCCGGCCTCTACGCTCATGGAGAGTTTTCGGAAATGAAGAGGGTATTGGATACCGTTAAGCTCAGAAACTCAACCGACGTCAAGGACCTCGTTCAAAAGGTTGCGTATCTGAATGACCTGGCGCTTTACTATATTGAGCGCGGTCAGCTTGGTGAGGCCGAGGCGGAACTCTCGGAATGCTATCCGCTATTCGACTACGCTAAGTTCAAGGAGCCTAAGCGGAGCCTCTGCCTGGATGCTACAGAACGCGTCTACGCAGTGCTCCAGATAAAGCGAGGAAACTATGACGGCCTCGATAAGCGATTCATAAACTGGGTTAAGGACGTGGAAGATCCTATAACTAAGGTTATGTGCAGTTATAGGCTCGGCGAAGTCTATTACAATAACGGAATGACCGAGGAGGCAAACAAGCAGTTTGAATTCGTGAAGAAATACGGAGGGGATTCGTTTTATGCAGAGAGAGCTGCGAATGCCCTTACCCTAAAGGGAAGCCACAAGGCCAAACTGTAGTTTTCTCTTGTCTTATCGGGGAATTTCATTTATAATTGGTTGGTAGGTTATCTGAATTACAATGATATTCATATATAAGGAGTAATGACATGAAGAGGATTAAGACTTTGGAAACAAGAGATTTAAAGAAGAGCTTGGAAAACGGCGGTTGCGGTGAATGCCAGACGAGCTGCCAGTCCGCATGCAAGACATCCTGCGGAGTTGCAAACCAGCCTTGCGAGAATTTGGAAGCAAAAGCTGAGTAGTTTTGATTCATCAGTATAAACTCAATGGATACAACGTCGTTATCGACGTTTATAGCGGTGCAATTCACGTGGTGGATGATGTGGCTTACGACATCATCCGTCTTTTTTGTTGCAAAATCGACGAGCTGCATGGCGATACCGAGATGTTCTTTGCCAATTTGAAGGATGACTCTAATTCGGTAGATGAGATTGTAAAATGCATACTTGGGAATCTTGCGCTCGGTATGTACGAAGAATCCGAGGAGATAACCGAGGAAGAAATAATTGAATGCTGCATGGATTTGGTTGAACTCTATGAGAAGGGAAAGCTCTTCAGTAGGGACATTTTCCGTCCGAATGCGTCCATGCTAAAGGAACGCCATACGGATATCAAGGCTCTCTGCCTTCATGTCTCACATGCCTGCGACCTTACATGCTCCTACTGCTTTGCGGGACAAGGAAGGTTCAAAGGACCTGCGGCCTTGATGACTGAAGAGGTCGCTAAGCGGGCGGTTGATTATCTGATAGAGAATTCAGGCGACAGACGCAATCTGGAAGTAGACTTCTTCGGCGGTGAACCGCTTCTTAATTTTGATGTCGTTAAGTCGGTCGTCGAATACGCAAGGTCAAAGGAAGGGGAGTCGAACAAGAATTTCAGATTCACTCTTACGACCAACGGCATGGGGATAAATGACGAAGTGATAGACTTCGTAAACAGAGAATGCCACAATGTCGTTCTGTCCTTGGACGGGCGCAAGGAGATTCATGATAGAGAGAGGCGAGCGGCAGGTTCAAAAGTCCCGGACTATAATTCGTCCGATGGATATACGTCCGTACCGAGGGGGACCGGAAGCTACGACATCATAGTTCCGAAGTTTCAGCGCTTGGTCGCTGCGAGGACCGGAAAAGACTGTGGGGATGTAAAGGTTTCAGACATTCCGACCTGGGTGACGCGAGGTTCCGATACCGGAAACACGAACTACTATATGCGCGGGACCTTCACGCATTACAATACCGACTTTACTAAGGATATCCTCCATATGACGGAACTCGGTTTTGATGAATTATCGATGGAACCCGTCGTTGCGAGTCACGATAGCGAATTTGCGCTTACGGAGGATGACCTCCCGATTATATTTGAGCAATATGAGATTCTCGCGAAGGAAATGCTTGATAGAGAGAAACCGTTTACCTTCTATCATTATATGCTTGACCTTAGCGGAGGTCCTTGCATCTATAAAAGGATTTCGGGATGCGGTTCCGGAACCGAGTATTTTGCCGTAACTCCACAGGGTGAGCTCTATCCGTGTCACCAGTTTGTCGGTGAAGCCGAATATCTGATGGGCGATATCTGGAACGGCATAGTAAGAACAGACGTAAGAGATGAATTCAAGATGTGCAATGTCTATGCGCGTCCGGAATGCGATGACTGCTGGGCCAAGCTCTATTGCAGCGGTGGCTGTGCCGCAAACGCTTATCACGCTACGGGAAGCATTCTCGGAACCTATGACTATGGATGCGAGCTGTTTAAAAAGCGCATTGAATGTGCAATCATGATGCAGGTGGCACGAGTGGAAGAATTATGAGAATAAACAAGTATATTGCAAGTGCCGGTATCGCCAGCCGCAGGAAGGCTGACGAACTTATAGAAAACGGCAATGTCAAAGTGAATAATATAGTTCTCACCGAGCTTGGTTATGATGTTAAGCCTGGTGACATCGTTGAAGTGAACGGGCGCCCGATAGATGTTGAAGAAAAGAAAATCTATATCATGCTCAACAAACCGACAGGCTACATAACTTCGGTAAAGGATGAGCAACTTAGACCCACTGTAATGGATCTTGT
This sequence comes from uncultured Clostridia bacterium, assembly GCA_947302715.1. Classification (GTDB taxonomy): domain Bacteria; phylum Bacillota; class Clostridia; order Peptostreptococcales; family Anaerovoracaceae; genus Eubacterium_B. Next base: position 3,727 of record CAMYVY010000008.1, on the reverse strand, counting down.
TGCAGAGGTTGATGCGCGAATTTTCCCCGTAGGACGCCTTGATTACAATACATCGGGGCTTCTCATAATGACGAATGACGGTGACTTTGCTTATAAGGTTGCGCACCCGAAGCACAAGCTGGGCAAGACCTATATTGCAAAAATCCAAGGCTTTTTAACCAGGGGCAAAATCGCCAAATTGGAAAAGGGAATAGATATCGGAGGTTTCGTCACGTCTCCGGCAAAGGTGAATATTATAAAGGAACTCCCCAAGCATACTCTTGTTGAACTCACGATTTACGAGGGCAAGAATCGCCAAGTCCGAAAGATGTTTAAAGCGCTTGGTAATCCCGTCGTCGAGCTGGAACGAATAGCGATAGGCGATGTAAAACTGGGACGCCTGGCAATCGGCGGCTACAGAAAACTCACTCAAAAGGAAATCGAACATCTCTCAAAGGCTTAATCTTCAAAATCATTGTTAGAACATCCTCTAATAATTCTAATATTTCTCTAATCTTTCGCTAATAATATTAGAGCAAGGACGCATGAGCGGAGTTCGATTGAACTTGGCTGAGCTTCGTCGAGCTTCGTGAGCGTAGTAAATCTGTTTACAAATTATCTGTGATAGTGGAGGTAAGAATGAGATTACTGTTTGCAGAAGATGAAAGAGATCTCAACAATATTCTGACCAAGAGATTAAAGGAAGAAGGATATAGCGTTGACTCAGTCTTTGATGGGGAGGCAGCGCTTGATTATTTGGAATCGACGGAATACGATGGGGCCATTTTGGATGTGATGATGCCTTATATGGACGGATTCCAGGTTTTATCGAAGATTAGAGAAAAGGGGATTGATACACCGGTTCTGTTCCTGACTGCAAGGGATTCCGTTGATGATAGGGTTATGGGACTGGACCTGGGAGCAAGGGACTATTTGGTTAAGCCCTTTTCTATCAAGGAACTCTTGGCCAGGGTTCGTGTTCTTACGAGGAGCAGGTCGGGATCGGAGGCTACAGGAAGCAAGATCGTAATTGGAGATTTGGTTCTGGACACTGCGGCTCATACGGTCGAAAGAAGCGGACTTAAGATAGATCTTTCTCCGAAGGAATATGCGCTTTTGGAATACTTGATGCACAACAAGAACGTGGTTCTGTCCAGAGAGAAAATAGAGGACCACATCTGGAATTTTGACTATGAGGGCGGTACCAATGTGGTAGATGTGTATATAAGCTATCTTAGAAGAAAGGTCGATGACGACTTTGATGTAAAGATGATTCGCACTGTTAGAGGTGCGGGATATATGCTGAAATACGATGAGGGGGAGCAGGGAGAGCTCCATGAGAAATAGAAGCATTAAATTTAAGCTTGCACTTCTTACATTTCTGATGTTGCTTATAGCGGCAGCGGTGTCTTTTCTTGCGGTTAGATATGCCAGTGGCGTAGTATTAAGAAGCACCATCAGAAATTATCTAATAGGAATGGTAGAGGAAAATACCAACAAGATTGCGTTTATCACAAAGGAAGCGAAACCGGAGATATCGATAGGCAATATGTATATTGAATTCGAAGGTGGTTATCTGGAAATCGACGATGACTTTCTCGATAAGATAAATGATGTTTCTGCTGCGCTCTATGACGATGACGGCACCATGATTTATGGCGAAAATACCTTGGAAAAGTATATGGAGAAAACGCCCTTTGCCGCATCGAAGGTTTGGTCCATAGACGTTGCGGGTGAAGTCTTCGATGTATACGACAGGCAGCTTAATCTCTCAACGCCTACTGATTCCAAACTCTGGATCAGAGGTATCGTTTCCAGAACCAACAGCACATCGCAGCTTAACGAAATTACCAGACTGTCTCTGTTTGTAATTCCGATTCTTATTCTCCTTTTGATTTTCATCATGTATTTCATAATCGACAGACTGCTTTCGCCGCTCGGAAATATAGAGAAAACGGCCGAGCAAATATCCGAAGGCTATGACCTTAAGCGCAGAATAGAAGTTGGAAAGAACAACGACGAAGTGAGTCGTTTGGCGAAGATATTCAACGGCATGCTGGACAGACTCGAGCGTGCCTTCAATACTGAAAGGCAGTTCACATCCGATGCTTCTCACGAGCTTAGGACACCCACATCCGTAATAATGACTCAGGCGGAATATACCCTTGAAAAGGAGCGCTCCGTTGACGAATATATCGATGCAATGAAGGTGATTGATAAGCAGAGCAAGAGGATGAATCTTCTTCTTGGGGATATGCTTGACTATACCAGAATGGATCAAAAATCCGAGAGATATGAGATGGAAGAACTCGACATATCACGTTTGGTCACGGAGACATCCGATCATATGACCTTGGTCGGAGAAAAGAATATCCATCTAACCGTGGATGTGGAACCGTGGCTGAAGATCAACGGAAACGAAGTTCTTCTAACAAGGATGATTCAGAATCTGATCAGCAATGCCTATAGATATGGTGTTCAGGACGGAAATATAAAGGTTGCGCTCAAGCGTGTTCGCGATGATGAGTCCGATGCACCATCGAATCTTGTGGAACTGTCAATTGTTGATGATGGAATCGGAATATCGAAGGAAGATCAAGAGAAGATATTCGACAGGTTCTACCAAAGCGATGCGTCAAGAAGCATACAGGGAACGGGACTTGGTCTCTCAATGGTTAAGAAAATCGTTGAACTTCACCATGGAGAAATACAGGTCGAAAGTGAAGAAAAGAAGGGAAGCACATTTAGAGTAAGACTTCCTCTTTGCAACTAATAATTCTTTAATGTTTGTGATATAGAATGAACCAAGATGAGGGGGTGTCCCCGGAGGAGGTTCTATGAACAAGAAAACTATAATAGCAATAGTGATTGCCGGAATACTGCTTCTCGGAAGCAGCGGCGTATATGCCGCCGGTCAGATTGCCAAGAGCAATGCCATCAGCGTTGATGATGCGGTCAATTTTGCCTGTGTGGACGCGGGAGTTGCTCCTGAAGATATAACTCTAACCGAAGCAAGGTTTGACTTTGAATACGGTCGCTTTGTTTATGATATAGAGTTCTACGCAGGAGGATCGGAATACAATTATGTAATCGATTCTTCGAATGGAGAGGTCCTTGATAGAGACACTGAAATTGGACAAGGAATGCCAGCCGGCGGAACGAATTATCAGCCAAGTGCACAAGGCAATGGCACGGGAGGAACGTCAACAGATAATCAACCTACCGTACCACCTTCAGACATTATCGGTATAGAAAAAGCCAAGAACATCGCACTTTCCAGTGCGGGATACAAAGAAGACGAGGTTGTATTCAGCAAGGCGATGATGGATAGAGATGATGGAAGATCCGTCTACGATATAGAATTCTATGTCTATGACAAGGCTGAATATGATTACGAAATCGATGCGGCGACCGGACAGATTATCTCCGAAGGATTTGAGCCTTGGGAGCAGGAGGACTACGTCAAGTACGCTGCTGCTGAACAAAACCAAGATCTGATACTCGGAAGCTTATTAAGCGGTGGCGCATCAAGCACTTCCGGTAATTCGGGAAGCAAGCCTACAGCAACGACTGGTTCGAATACGAGTGGTTCTACGACAAGCAGTTCAAGTAATTCCGGAAGCAATTCTGCTACAACAAGCAGCACAAACAGTTCGAGCAGCAAGCCTGCAACAACGAGCAGCACAAGCAGTTCGAGCAGCAAGCCTGCGACAACGAGCAGCACAAGCAGCTCCAGCAGCAAGCCTGC
>CAMYVY010000007.1 GCA_947302715.1 uncultured Clostridia bacterium | reverse complement strand
TGTATTTTCTGCAGACGTTACCTGTACAAAGTAGATTTTACTTATTCAAGTAACCAAAAATGCGTAATTTACAGTATATGGGGAATGTGGTATATTAAAAGAAAGGTTGAGGATTAAAGGAGACATCGCATGGGAGACACTAACTACAATATTCTGGTCTGTGATGATGACAAGGAAATTGCAGGTGCAGTTGAAATATATCTGAGAAACGAAGGCTATAGGATTTTCAAAGCTTTTGATGGTTTGGAAGCCCTTAAAATTGTAAAAGAAAACGATATACACCTCATTATAATGGATGTGATGATGCCGAAGATGGATGGTATACAGGCCACCATGCAAATTCGAAAGGAGAAAAACATTCCTATTGTAATGCTATCGGCTAAAAGTGAGGATTACGATAAGATTACAGGTCTTAATGTTGGTGCGGACGATTACATTACCAAGCCGTTCAATCCATTAGAGCTTGTGGCAAGAGTTAAATCTCAGCTTAGACGCTATACAAGCCTCGGGAGTTTGGGAAATCAGGATAATGATAATATATATAAGAGCGGAGGTCTTGTAATTGATGACAGCGAGAAGACGGTGACTGTTGATGGTGAACTTGTTACTGTGACGCCGACGGAGTTTGGAATATTGAAGCTGCTCACTCAAAATGCAGGCAAGGTTTTTTCGATTGACCAAATATATGAAAACGTATGGAACGAACCGGCGTTTAATCCGGAAAATACGGTCGCTGTTCATATCCGAAGAATTCGCGAAAAAATAGAGATTAATCCCAAGAATCCAAAGTATTTAAAGGTGGTATGGGGAATCGGATACAAAGTCGAGAAGTTGAATGACTAATCGTGGAATTAGGTGATCGACAGATTAACATGATAACTGAGGAACATAAGAATATAGAGTGGAGAGAATAGATGGCTAATCCTAAGGAAATATTTGTTGAGGACCTTAAAGGGAAGGATGAAATAATATCATTTTTTATGGTGAAGGCAGCTGCCTTAAAGGTTGATTCAAGGAAAAAAGAATATGTAGATTTTACTCTTAGTGATAAAACAGGTGATGTGAACGGCAAGAAATGGGATGTTACCGAGGAGGAAAAGCCTGGCCTTTCCGCAATAAAAGAGGGCGACATCATCAAGATTAAAGCGCAGGTTTCCGACTGGCAGGGACAGACGCAGCTTAGAGTTCTGAAGATAAGAAAGTCCACACCGGCAGATGGTTTGGAACAGGGCGATTACATCAAGGCGGCACCTGAACCATCCGACGAGATGTTTGATTACATAATGAACGTAGCGAATTCGATTTCGGATTCGGATTTCAAAAACATTACCGTCACATTGCTTCAGCGAAATATGGAACGCCTCATGTATTATCCTGCAGCAACAAAGAATCACCATGCGGAATATGGTGGTCTCCTTTGGCATATAAAGAGAATGCTTATGAGCGGTGAAGCGCTTTGCTCCGTTTATAAATTTTTAAACAAGGACCTTGTTCTTACAGGTGTTATTATTCACGATATGGAGAAGCTCAACGAAATAGATGCTAAAGAAAACGGCGCAGCTACGGGTTATTCCGCAGTCGGACAACTCTTAGGGCACTTGGTTCAGGGCGCAGCTATGATCCAAGAACTTGGAAGAGAGCTTGGCATCAGCGATGAAAAGATAATGATGCTTCAGCATATGGTTATTTCTCATCACTACGAACCGGAATTCGGAAGTCCCAAGAAGCCTATGTTCCCGGAGGCGGAGATGCTTCATTATTTGGACATTATGGACGCAAGAATGTTCGACATGGAGGAAGCGGTTCACGGCCTGGAGCCTGGCGCCTTCTCAGACAGAATATGGACATTGGATAACAGGAGAATCTATAAACCGACGTTCTAAACGTCTTAGAAAGAAGAAACAACTCGATGGAAGAAAAGATTGGAACCATCGTTGAAATAATATTTCGCAACGTGGAAAACGGTTACACCGTTGCTGTAATGGAATCAAGAGATTCTTCGGACAGCGGTGAGTTTTTTACTGTGGTTGGTAATCTTCCAAGGGTATCAAAAGGATCGCATTTCAAACTGGTAGGAATGTTTAAAAATCACCCAACATACGGGGAACAATTCAGTTTCACGGAATTTGAAGAGGTGACACCTACCGGGAGGGAAGCGATTTTTGATTTTTTGTCTTCCGGAATCATCAAGGGTATCGGACCCTCAACTGCGGCAGCTATAATATCAAAATTCGGAGATGATGCACTAAAGGTCATGGAAGAAAGTCCGGAGAGATTGATGGAGGTTTCCGGAATCGGGGAAAAGACCATGGCAAAGATTGCGGCATCATATGAAGTCCATCGCGAATTCGCCAGAGTGTCGCTGGCTTTTCAAAACTATGGAATTAACGCCGATCAGGCAATGAAGCTTTATGCTGCATACGGTAGCTCTGCAATCGACTTGATAGAGGAAAACCCGTATAGGTTGGTGGATGAAGTGCCCGGGTTTGGATTTGTAAGGGCGGACAAGATTGCCGCCAAGATGGGTGTTCCCAAAGACAGCGAATTTCGTGTAAGGAGTGGATTGAAATTCATTCTTCTATATTTCGCAAGTGACGGAAGCACGTATGTACCGAAGACGGAACTAACGGAGCGAACTGCGGAGCTTCTGGAAATTCAAACGGAAATAGTTATGGATAATATTCTTGTTGCTGCTATGAACGGGGATATAAAAATTGACGTTTTGGATGGAGAGGAAATCTGCTATCTCTTTCCTTACTATATAGCCGAGAGAACTGTTGTGAAGGACTTGGATATCTTGATGAAGGCGGGGCTCAAACCACTTACAACGGATATCGACAATATGATTAGACAGGCGGAATCGGAGCGAGGAATAACGCTGTCCGAGCAGCAGAAGCGGGCCATAATAAGTTCGGTTGGAAGCGGTGTCTCCGTTATCACGGGTGGACCCGGTACAGGAAAAACGACAATAATAGATGCCATCATGCGAATCTTTGACAGGAGCGAATTTACCACAGCAATAGCTGCGCCGACGGGACGAGCGGCCAAGCGCATTACGGAAACAAGCGGACGATTCGCCCAAACGATACATAGACTCCTGGAATACTATTATGACGATGAAGTAGGCGACATGGTATTTGGACGGAACGAGGAAAAGCCGCTGGATTATGACGTGGTTCTAATTGATGAGGCCTCCATGATAGACTTGCTCTTGATGAAGGGTCTTACGACCGCCATAAAACCGGGGACGAGACTTGTGCTTATTGGTGATAGTGACCAGCTTCCATCTGTTGGTGCAGGCAATGTGTTAAGGGATATAATCGAGAGCGAATTCGTTTCGGTTACAAGATTGACCGAGATATTCAGACAGGCCGAAGAGAGCATGATCGTCGTTAATGCGCATAGAATAAACGATGGCGAGTACCCTATTTCAAACGTCCAAGACGGTGACTTTTTCTTCATGGAGCGACGTTCGGAGAGCGCCATACGCGAGCTGCTTATCGAGCTTGTATCAAAGAGACTTCCGGAATACTACCGTGTTGAGGATCCGTTAAGCGATATTCAGGTTCTCACACCGACAAGGAAGGGCGACCTCGGAACGGTATCGCTGAATGCACTTCTTCAAAATGTCCTTAATCCGGCGTCCGATGAAAAACCGGAGAAGAGATACGGAGATAAGCTCTTTAGAAAAGGCGACAAGGTCATGCAGATAAGAAACAATTATCAAATTGGATGGCGAAGGAGAAGAGACTTTTCGGAGGGTGAGGGAATCTTCAATGGAGATGTTGGCATAGTTGAAAATGTTGACAATGAATTTGGTACGGTTACTGTGGTGTATGACGAAGACCGGTTTGTCGAATATGACAATACAAATTTAGATGAATTGGAATTGGCCTATGCGCTAACCGTCCATAAGAGTCAAGGGAGTGAATTTCCGATAGTTGTTATGCCTGTGGCCTTCGTTCCCCCGATGCTTGCTACCAGGAATCTCCTTTATACGGCTGTAACAAGGGGAAAGAAGGCTGTGGTCCTCTGCGGCGTGGAGCGATTTGTAAATGCAATGGTAGATAACAACAGAATCAAAAAGAGATATTCCGGACTTAGAGTTAGACTTTCGGAACTTCTAATGTAAAATGGATTTGCCATATATTAATGAGATAAATGATAAAAATGACAAAAATGAGATGAACGGCGTAAATCAGGAAATTTATCAAGATAAATATCAAGACCGCATGGAGAGGATAAAGTATTCTGTCCAGGACTTTCTTTTTCCGGACAGCATCTACTGTGTTTGCTGTGGGAATTTAATCGATAAGACCAGGTCGTACAGCTTATGCGATCATTGCATGACGCACATACGATGGAATCTGGATGAACCGAGGATAGTCAAAACGAAGCACTTAGACGGATTTGGAAATGAAGTCGAAGACGAGATTAGAATGATTAGATGCACGAAGTACGGCATCTATGAACGAAGCATAATCTTTGCACTTAAATATGACGGGCACATGTATATATCACGGGTAATTGCCGAAATAATGAAGGATAGAATTCTTGCCGGCGGTGACTTTGATCCTGAAATGATTATAGTACCGGTTCCTCTTCACAGGTTCCGAGAAATCAAAAGAGGGTATAATCAAGCGGAACTCATAGCAAAGCATTTAAGCAAGGAACTCCGTCTTCCGATGACTGACATACTTCTTAGATCAAGGGCGACTCGTCCGATGAAGGGGCTGGGCCCGGAGGAAAGAGATGCAAACATTTATGGAAGTATGGAAGTGAATCCAAGAGTGCTGAGAAAATGCGAAGCGAAATATGCGGACATCAAAGAAAAGAATGTGCTGATCGTGGATGACTTTTTTACTACGGGAAGCACTGCCAGAGAATGCACGCGAGCGTTAAGAGAAGCAGGGTTTATCGGAAAGGTGACAATGCTCGCGTTTGCAGCAAGATAAAAAAGATAGAATAATTAAAGACGCTGTCGCGACTCTCCGGGTCTGTGGTTGAAAATCCAGGCCAGCTATGGGCAAAGGGATCCACGTAAGCCTGCGATAGAATTGCGCAGGTGATCATGGCATAGCTTAGAAGTAAGTCCTCGGAAAATCCGGTACAGGCAAGTGTGGGGGCAAAGACCAGGTCAGCCGGAGAGTCACGATAGCGTCTTTTAATTTGCACTGATGTATGTTATGATATACCCAAATAATTATTTTATATAATCCATAAGGAGGCAGCTGATGAAGACAACAATAACAGGAAAGAATTTCAACACTTATCAGCATCTCGAAGACACAATCGAGAAAAAATTAGAGAAATTAGACAAGTATTTTGCAGAAGATATTGAGGCAAAAGTAGTTTTATCCCAAGAGAGAAATAAGGACAAAATAGAAGTAAACATTAACGCTAAAGGAGCTCAGTTTAGAACAGAGCAGGTGGCTGACGATATTTATGAAGGCCTGGACAAGGCCATTGACAAGCTTTCCAGACAAATGACAAAGTTCAAGGGTAAGCTCCAGAGAAAGTATCAAGATAACAAATCCGTTAGATTCGAAGCTATTCCATCACCTGAAAGCAATGAGGAAGCAGAAGTTGGAAAGGTCGTAAAAACTAAGAAAGTAGAACTTAGGCCGATGAGTGCAGAGGATGCTGTTCTCGAGATGGAAATGAGCGGACATGACTTCTTCGTATTTCTTGATGAGGAAACCGATAAGGTTAATGTAGTATATAAGAGAAAAGACGACAACTACGGGGTGCTTGAAACAGCCGAATAAAATCAGATGAAGGATATTTTCGCAAACATCACCGCAAACATTACCATATTTGACATCATAGACATTTTGGTTGTTGCGTTCATCGTCTACAAGATTCTTGGATTTATTAGGGATAGCAGGGCGCAGCAATTGGTGAAGGGTGTTTTGGTTTTGGTTGCGGTTTTTGCGTTATCCGGATTTCTGAATCTAAATACTCTGAATTGGATTCTCAGGAACGCGATGACTGTCGGTATTTTGGCAGTTGTAATCCTGTTCCAGCCCGAGCTTAGGCGAGGACTTGAACGAATGGGAAGAACGGGTCTCTTGGCTGACAGATTTATGGGCGACAAGAATCAAGCCAAATCGGTTGTCGATTCATTTGTCGATGCCGTAAATGTTTTTTCATCAAGCAGAACCGGCGCCTTGATAGTTATCGAAAGAGAAGTCTCTTTGGGAGACATCGCGGAGAATGGTACCATACTAAATGCAGATGTGAGTGCCGAACTCCTTGGAAACATATTCTACAAAGGTTCACCGCTTCATGACGGAGCGGCAATTGTTCGTGGCGACAAGATCTTTGCTGCCGGCTGCGTACTTCCGCTGACTGCTCGAATTGACCTGGGCAAGGAACTTGGAACACGTCATAGGGCGGCTATCGGAATCACCGAGAATTCCGATGCCGTTGCGATTATCGTGAGTGAAGAAAACGGAATCATTTCCGTTGCGCGCGATGGCAAGATAAGCAGATTCTTGGATTCAAAGGCATTGGAAAAACTTCTCCTCACCCTCTATTTGGATGAGGAAAACGAGGACAAGGGAATCCTAAGTTTTCTAAAGAAGAATGGCAAAACGGAAAAGGAATCGAAGGGGGATTCCGCTGCCGAGACTGGAGGTTCAGATGCTTAACAGTAAAACCTTCAGAGTAGTAGCTTCCTTGATAATCGCCATTCTTTTATGGGCTTTTGTCATAGGCACGCAGACAACGTCAACAACCCAAGAAGTAAGCAATATTCCGTTAACCTTCAATCATGAGGTTGAGCTGAATGAACGCGGACTTGCAGTGAGCAGCGTAAACCTTGACAGCATAGATGTTGAAGTTACGGGAGCAAGATCCTTGGTAAGCAATATCACGGCAAATGATGTTACGGCAACCGTTGATCTTGCAACCGCAGCAAAGGGTGAGAATGAACTCAATATAGTTGTTCGGGTTCCCACCAGTACAAGTGGAATAAGGGTAAACTCCCGCACGGCGAGCAAGGCTACCGTCATAGTTGAGGACCTTGTTCAAAAGCAAGTCGATGTTTCGATTAACTATACCGGAACCTTTGATGAAGGACAGGCAGGGGATACTGTTAGTATCGCTACTCCGAAGATTACTGTAAGCGGTGCGGAATCCTTGGTGAACACAGTTGCGAGCGTTAGAGGAAATGTGGATGCATCTCGTTTAGGGGAGGATCCAACAGAGATTATTTGCCAGCTCCAGCCGGTAAACAAGGAGGGAACTGTGGTTTCGGGAGTGGTTCTTTCTCAGGAAAGCGTGACGGTCAAGTCTGTTCTTTCCGAGACAAAGAAGGTTCCTGTATCCGTTGATTTGGTAGACAATTCTTCGGATGGTATGGTGAGAAAGATTGTAGTTCCTGAGGAAGTTGCGATAGTGGGTAGAGCGGATATACTTTCTCGCATCGAGCAAATAGAGGCGAAGCCGGTCGTCGTTACAAATATTCAGGAAAGCGGGGATATTGATTTGGAATTCGAGCTCCCCGAAGGTGTGAATTTGTCCGATACGAATGAAGCGGAGAATTTAAAGGCCCAGCTAACCGTGGCACCTGTTGCTACCAAGACTTTCACTTATAACCTTTCGGATATTGAGCTCACCGGTGTAAGCAACAGAATGGAATACACTGCGCCATCGGGAAGCACAGTGGTTGTATCTGTAATGGATAGCACTGATGTTCTTGCTCGTGTGAATAAGAATTCCATCAAGGTTTCCTGCGATGTTCTTGGATTATCCGTAGGAACCTCTACAGTTGGTATCGGATTGAACAGCGATATCGATTTATATGGATTGAGTGCGAATCCCGATACTATTGAGGTAACTGCGACGGATATGGGAAGCGCTGCAGCAAGAATACAAACCAATTTGATTGCCTCTTCCAACACGATAAATATGAGTACGTCGGGAAACAATAATGCGGACAGCGATGCAACCAACGGATAATTGAGTTTGGATAATCGAGTTTTCCGATGTTTAGACGGATGTCTGTATGGGAATGCGATTAGAAACGAATTGTGATGTGCAGCGAGGTATAAACTTGTACGAATTTGATGCAAAGAAGACGAAAGACGAAATTGTAAAATGGATTCAGGAATGGTTCCAAGAAAACGGTGAGGACTCCATTGCTGTAGTTGCGATAAGTGGGGGCAAGGATAGCTCCGTAACGGCAGCTCTGTGCGTAGAAGCCTTGGGAGCAGACCGGGTTTATGGTGTGCTCCTTCCCAACGGAATCCAGCACGACATCGATATGTCGAAACTGCTTGTCGAGCATTTGGGAATTTCTCATTCGATTATCAATATCAAGAACGCTATTGATGATGTTTTAAAATCGCTTGGTGAGAATCTTCCCGTTGATGTATCGGCTCAGACAAGGACAAATTTGCCGCCGAGAATCAGAATGGCTATAACATATGCCGTGTCGCAATCGCTAAATGGCAGAGTTGCGAATACGAGCAATCTCTCTGAAGATTGGGTTGGATATGCAACCAAGTACGGAGATACTGCCGGGGATTTTAGTCCGCTGTCAAAGCTGACCGTGCAAGAGGTAAAGGCGGTTGGACGCGAACTTGGTCTTCCTGATGTGCTTGTAGACAAGGTTCCAATCGATGGCCTTACGGATTTAACCGATGAAGACAATCTCGGGTTTACCTATGCTACTCTTGATAAATACATTCGCACGGGTATTTGTGAGGATGCGGAAACCAAGAGAAAAATCGACGCAAAGCATATGTGGAACAAGTTCAAACTGGAACCCATGGACTTTTATCCATATGACGGCCCCATAAAGGCTGATGACAATTGATAAATAATGTTTGCATTTACTGCTGTTAGGTAGTATAATCATCTACGCGTGTGGCACTGGGCCATGTGCATGCAGATTTATTTCAGAATTGCTATATTAAGAACAGTGGGGTGAAATAAAATGGCAAATATTAAATCCGCAAAGAAAAGAATCAAAGTAATCGACAAGAAGACTGCGAGAAACAAGCGTGTTAAGGATCACGTAAAGCAGGCTCTCAGAGAGTTTGACGATGCGATGACAGCAGAGAACTTTGACGAAGCTGGCCAGAAATTGGTAGCAGCAGAGAAGAAGCTCAAGCAGGCTGCATCCAAGGGATCCATCAATAAGTTTGCTGCATCTCGTAAGGTATCCCGTCTGACGAAAAGATTCAACGCTGCTAAGGCAGCAAAGTAAGACTCACCCGTCCCCACCAGTGTATAAGTTAAATACACATGCGATTGAGCAAATGAGTCCCCGGAAGTGTCTCCCGGGGATTTTGTTTTTTCCTACATATTGAGTATTCAATATGATATACTATGCATATTATATTTATTCATTGACGGAGGAGCGTATGCCGATTAAAGTTCCAAACAACCTGCCTGCGGTTGATATACTTACCAAGGAAAATGTTTTTGTAATGACTGATACCAGAGCTGTGACTCAGGATATCAGACCACTTCAGATTTTGATACTCAATCTGATGCCTACCAAGATAGAGACCGAGACCCAGCTTACAAGGCTTTTGGGGAACTCTCCGCTTCAGGTTGAGCTGGAGCTTCTTCAGACTAAGACTCATAAGGCATCGAATGTTTCCGAGGAGCATATGATTGCCTTCTATAAGACTTTTGATCAAATCAGTTCCAGGTACTATGATGGAATGATTATCACGGGCGCACCCGTGGAACTGATGGAGTTTGAAGAGGTCGAGTATTGGGATGAGCTCTGCGAAATAATGGAGTGGGCCAACAGTCATGTTCATAGTATTTTCTATATCTGCTGGGGTGCTCAGGCAGGTCTTTATTACAATTACGGAATTAAGAAGCAGCTTTTACCGAAGAAACTATCCGGAGTATACAAACATACATTGGAGTATAAAACGGGTATGCTCTTCAGAGGCTTTGATGATGAATTCTATGTTCCTCATTCCAGAAACACAACGGTTGATGAGGAGGCTGTTTTCAATCATCCGGATTTGCGTGTAATATCAACATCTCCCGATGCCGGTATATTTGCTGTAAAGTCAAAGGACGACAAGCATATCTTCATCATGGGGCATTCGGAATACGATCCGGATACACTTAGAAAAGAATATGAACGCGACGTAAAAGCTGGTATTAATCCTGAGATTCCTTGCAATTATTTTCCCGACGACGATCCTTCGAAGGACCCGACAGTCATCTGGAGGTCTTGTGCGAATCTGCTCTATTCCAACTGGCTTAACTATTTCGTATATCAGTCCACGCCGTTTGATTTAAATGCAATTAGCACGGGAGCAACTCCGGCCCACGAACTCGTTACAGATGAATTCGATTTGATTGCTGCCAAGTTTGGAGGAAGCTCACTGGCCACGGGTGATAAATTCGAAAAGGTGAGGGATATAATCCTTTCTGAGCCAAGGCGGAGATTTATCGTCGTATCGGCACCGGGAAAGAGGTCTGAAGAGGATGAGAAAATAACCGATACGCTACTTAGAATAAACCGTGAAGAGGTCCCCCGAAAAAGGGAGGAACTGCTTAATAAAGTGAAGAACAGATTCAAGGATATAGAAAGCTATCTGTTGGATTCTTTGGCAAAGGAGTATGCGAAGCAGGAGGCGTTTACCGATAGGGTTTCCGATGACGGGTTGCGAGCGAATTTCCCCGATAATCCAGGCGACAGGTGGAACATTGATTTGGATATCGAGTTTTCGGATATAGAGAGAGTAATCGGAGGAGCCGGCGGTACGCCTTCTCAGGATGTTCATGATTATATTGCGAGCAGGGGAGAGTATCTGAACGCTAAGCTCCTTGCGGCTTATCTCGGATTCGATTTTGTTGATGCAGAAAATTTGATAATGTTCGATTCGGATGGCAAATACGATGCTGATGCGACGGAGGAAAAGCTTAGGGCTGAACTTCTCAAACACGACCGTGCGGTTATTCCCGGTTTTTATGGAAGCTTGCCCAATGGAAGGGTAGAGACGTTCACACGAGGAGGTTCGGATATTACGGGCTCTATTGTTGCGGCGGCAGTAAATGCGGATATGTATGAGAACTGGACGGATGTTTCGGGGCTTCTTATGGCCGACCCGGAGCTTGTTCCCGAACCGGTTACCGTACCCGTTATTACCTACAGAGAATTGAGAGAAATGGCATATTTGGGAGCTGAGGTTATGCATCCCGATGCCATCTTCCCGGTGATATCGAAGGACATCCCGATTAGAATCTGCAATACGAATGCGCCTGAAGATGCCGGTAGCCTGATCGTCAAGAATGCACGTTATTATGCCGACGACAGCGAGTCCGCGAATATCTCCGGAATCAGCGGACGACAAAACTTTACGGCAATTACCGTCCAAAAACCGAATGTCAATGAAGACCCGAGGAGCAGAGAAATTGTGCTCAAGGTATTTAGCGACAAGAATATAAAGGTTGGAAATATCATTTCAGGTATTGATACCTTGACGCTGATCATCGATGAGGCGGAACTTAATTCTAAGGCAAAGGGTTCTGAGTCCGGGCAGGACTGGATTCAGCGCGAGCTTTCAATTATGCTTAAGGACGCAGAGATTAGCCAGGTCTGTGGTTTATCCTTGATAGGCGTTGTGGGAAGAGACATTGGCAATTCACCTGCTATTGCCATCAAGATTCTTTCTGCGCTTGCTGCCATGCATATAAATGTCAGATTTATAGACCACGGAACTGGCAATATGAATATGATGATCGCGGTGGACAATTCCGATTATGAGAAGTCTGTAAAGGCTATATATCAGCAGTTTGCTTAGGTAACGATAATTTTTGCAATTTTCTAAAAATTCACTTTACTTTTTGGATATTAGGAGTATAATATAACCAACCGAAGGATAAAGCTGGAGGCGACGAAGTAGGTTCGCCGTAGATACAATTTAAGCGATGGACTCGATTGTCGGATTCGGCGTTCGGATGCGAATGCGAAACCATAGAAGTGGCAGTTGGGACAGATTCGCAGGAAATTGGCAGGCGGCCGAATCTGGGTCGCAAGACGAACCGACGATAATAGGAGTCGTCGATGAAAATAAGTCATAGCCTTGAGAAGCTGTGACCGAAGAAAGGGGTGAGACCCAAAGACGTGACAAACAATTTCATGATGTGATACCGACCCAAGGTATAGGGCTGACGCGATAGTTGTCGAGATACAGCAAGCGGGCCAAGGCATGTAGTGCATAGGAAGGGTCGGTATCATTTTTTTTTGTTTTTGTTTGACGATTTAGATTCCGTAATATGCGGAGAGTATTGTTGCGGCAACAGGAAGAATGACCAGCGACATCGTGGTTGTAAGTGCCATGCCCTGTGCGGCCAGCGTCGCATTTCTTCCGTATTTCGATGAGAGACTTACAACGATTACGGCCATCGGGAAACAGGCACACCAAACCATGAGAAGCTTGATGTCGTTTTCAACCGGGAGCCAGTTGACTGCCAAAAACACCAGGACCGGCATTATCAGCATATTGACTACTGAGGCGAGAATCAAATCTCTGTTTTTTAGAATGGATTTTAAATTACTGTTTGCCAGGCGCATTCCAACTATTAGCATGGAAAGAGGAGTTGTTACGCCGCCCAGCATATCTACCAATTCCACGGCAGGTCCGGGAATTTTTATTTGTCCGAAGAGAATTATTAATCCCAGTATCGCAGCTATAATATTGGGGTTGATAATCGATTTCAATGACGATGAAAAATCGCCTTTGAAATCCTTGCTCCCGTAATTAATCTGAAATATGGCAAAGGAATAGAAATAAATATTAAGTACGATATTCTGAATTACGATTAGAAAGAATATATCGTCTCCGAAGATGGCTTTGGTAATAGGAAAGCCCATGAATCCCGTATTGACGGATGCCATGATTGCCATCATAACACCATAGTCTTCCTTTGGTGTGTTCTTTAAGAATTTGGTGAAAAGGAAGGCGACTATTGCGGAAAAAAGAAAGTAGGATGCGGATAATGCAAGCACTTCTAGAGTCTTGTGAAGCGTATCCGGCTCAAGTTCTCTTGATACCAAGGATCCTAAAACCATGCAAGGGCAAATTACCAGGATGAGCAAATTCACCAAGGCAGGTTCGGACGAATTTGGCAGGATGCCTCTTTTGTTGCAAAAGAAGCCTATACCAACTACTGCAAATATTACAATTATCTTATATAGAACTGTAAGCATAACGTTAAATAGTATAACACATATTTTTTCAATGTGTTAAAATATTTCTTGATTATTTATAGGTTAATATTTAAGGAGCAAGATTGTGGAAACTGTGATTATGGCTTCCGGCAACAAAAAGAAAGTTGCGGAATTATCAGCGATATTAAGAGAATTCGGAATGGATGTTAAATCAAAGGATGAGGCGGGCTTCGGGCACATAGATCCGATAGAGGATGGCGAGACCTATGAAGAAAATTCGCTTAAAAAGGCGAAAGAAATCATGGAGGCATCCGGCTTTATTACCTTGGCGGACGATTCAGGACTTGAGGTTGAGTATCTTGACGGAGCGCCGGGCATCTATTCTGCGCGCTTCGCGGGAGACGACTGCGATTACGATAAGAATAATGAGAAGCTGCTCTCGCTTCTCGAAGGAGTTCCTGACGAGAAGCGTCGTGCGAAGTTTGTAACTGTGATTACTGTCGTATTCCCGGCGGATAATGGAGCTGGAAATGAAGCTGAACGCGTTCTGGTAGCACGAGGCGAATGCCCGGGCCATATAGTTTCCGAGCTTGCCGGAGAAGGAGGATTTGGCTACGATCCCGTATTTATGCCGGATGGATATGATAAGACTTTCGCTCAGCTTGGAACTGAAGTGAAAAACAAAATAAGCCACAGAGCAAGAGCTATTCAGAACCTCATAGAACAGTTAAAAGAAATCTATTAAAACAGCGCGGTTTCAGCATAATATCAATATAATACGAGCATAGTACCAGAGTAGTAAATAATGTAGTAAGTAATATAATGAAGAAACGTGGTATAGACATACCTTAAGAAATTTAATAAAAATTCGGTATTTCTTAAATCTCTTAACAAATTACGTGAAAAAACCGTTATTCTGCATAAAAATCGTATATTTATTAGCGTGTACAAATGCTGCGTGAATAAATATTCTTTCACAAAGCGAGTTTCTTAAGGTTTCTTAAGAAGATTTAAAACCGTACAAACATTGAAATATCAATACTTGTACGGTTTTTTGATTGTGAAATGTATGTGAAGATTTGGCTGGAATATTGACATTGCTATGCATAACCCGTATGATTGTTGTGGGTAAAGGGAGAAAGGAAACGTGTTAGCCATGAGCTTTTTTAAGACTAATAAGGCAAAAATATACTCGGTAATTGCGCTGGCGGTGATGCTCGCCTTGCTTGTACCCATGGTCTCCGTAGGAGGAGCAGCAAAAGTTTTTGCCGAGACCAACGACTACTACGAATTGAGAGTTGGAAACGAAGCAATTGCGGTTCTTGAAAAGGAAGAGGACGCATACGACTTGATTGCTCAGGTAAGAGACCAGTACGTCGAAGATGGCAAGAATGTCGTTGACATCAAGATGACACCTGCCGTAACTGTAGAGAAAGTCAGTGTTCCTAAAAATGAAGAGCAGCCTAAGGTTGAAGCCGATATGGCGAATGTCCTCAGCACTCTTTTGAACACAGACGAGAACAGCACCACATATGTGGTAAAAGAGGGGGATACAGTTTGGGACATTTCCATGAAATTGGGAATGAGTATGGATGCAATCCAGAAGCAGAATCCCGGTTTGAATTTAGAAACCATTCATCCCGGTGATGAAATCACAGTCAAGGATGTAGCGAGCCTTATCAACGTAATTGTTGAGTATGAGGTTGAATCAGAAATCATCGTACCTTTTGAAACCGTTTACGAAGAGGATCCCGACAAGTATGCTGACGAGGAAGAAGTCGTAAAGGTTGAAGGCGAAAAGGGAAAGAAAACTATAACCGAAAAGGTTGTTAAGGTAAACGGAATCATTGAGAAGACTGAAGAAGTCGCTTCTGAAATGATTGTGGAGCCTGTTAATAGAGTAGTTGTCGTAGGAACTCTTCAGAGAGAAGAAGAGGACTATGTAGAGCTTGATGATGAAGGCTATGAAACATATGAGGAGCCTGTCGAAGAAAGCTCCGAGTACTACGAGGAAGAAGAAAGCTACTACGAAGAAGAGGAATCCTCTTATTATGAAGAGGAAACCACTACAACCACGGAGAGCACATCCTACGAAGCGGCCACATATTCGGGTAGTGGACAGAGCGTTGTAGATTATGCGATGCAGTTCATTGGAAATCCGTATGTATGGGGAGGCACCAGTTTAACCAACGGTTGCGATTGTTCGGGATTCGTTTGGAGAATATTCAATGATTGTGGATATGGCATTTCACGTTGGCCGGATGATGAATTCCCGCATGTTTCTGCAAGCGAATTGAGACCTGGTGACATTACCAGATACGGTTCCCACTATGCGATATATATTGGAAACGGCATGGAAATAAGTGCGGTAAATGAAGAGCAGGGGATTAGAACCCATCCGATGTATTACAGCAACAGTTCATTCTGGTATGGTATAAGAGTAATCGGATAATGAGAAATGGGTTCTGAGCGAGAAATAAACTCGAGCAGCTGATTATTTTAGAAGTGGATTTTATAAATCCAAACTAATGATAAAAAAGGGAAATAATTAAGAGGCTCCTTACCAAAGGAGCCTCGATATATGTAAGGGAGAGAGATTAAAAATGGAATCACAGAATCGAGCCAGTGGCTTGAGGAGAAGGGGAATCCTCATGCTCGGACTGGCTATGCTAACTATTATTATTTTTGTTTCTTCTGTTACTGCATATGCGGTGGCATCTACATCAACCTCAGAAACTATACTTGATAAAGCTGTCAGTGATTTTTCATCAGTTGTCAAAACTGAGAGAATTGAAGACGTTACGAGGTATATTCCATTCGATACAATTGTCGAAGAAGATGCGAATATGTATGAGGATGAGCCCGAGATCGTAAAGGTTCGTGGAGAAAAGGGCGAAGTTCTTGTTACTGAAAAGATTATCGAAGTAAGCGGCAAGATTGAAAGCAGAGAAACGATTTCATTTCAGGTTGTTTCTCCTGCCACGAACAAGGTTGTCGTCAGGGGTACAAAGGAAAGAAGCTATTTCATTTGGCCCTACGATGGTCAGGTGACGTCTTATTTCGGATATAGGTTTGATGCTCCGGGAACAACAGATCATCAAGGTATTGATATTGACGCTTCATACGGTAGCTCCGTCGTTGCTGCAAGAGCAGGTGTCGTAACAGCTGATACGGGCTGGGATGGAGGTTATGGTCTCTGCGTACATATCGACCATGGTGACGGAATTGAAAGTCTGTACGGACATAATTGTGAGCTTACAGTTTCTCCGGGGGATTACGTGGAAGCAGGACAGGTAATCGCATATGCCGGTTCCACCGGTTGGTCATCGGGTACTCATGTCCACTTCGAGGTTCACGAAGAAGGAACCGCAATAGATCCACTCACATTACTTCCATAACAAGAGACTGACCCCGAAGGGGTATGGGCTATCGCCCTGAGCTAAGTCCTCGAAACGTGAAATGAAATCCTCAATAAAAAAAGACTTTTGGGAGTTGGCTGAACTCGCCTATCGGCTCAAACATCATCCAACTCCAACAAAAGTCTTTATTTTTATTTTCGGCTCATTTCTACGCTTCTGCGGAAACGCTCAGGGCGATAGCCCATACCCCTTTGGGGTCAGTCTCTTGTTATTACGCGAACGCGAATTACTTCGTCAACTGCGGGGACTTCATCGATGTCGTCGTCCGTTGCCAGGATTGCATATCCGTAGTCACCGCGGACACCGCCGACACAGCCCTTCACTTCTTTGTCTGCGAACATTGCAGCGATCAGCTTTTCCGGATGCGGTTCGCCCTTCGTCATGATGGTGATGCGATTGGCGGATTCTATATCAGTATCAAGAGCGACAGCGGGGAAGTTGACCGAATTCTTTATGTTTCCGCATTCGATATAATTCATGAGTTCTTCTGCGGCCATAACTGCGCAATTGTCCTCTGCCTCTTCTGTTGAAGCACCAAGGTGCGGCATGATTGTAACCCCCGTGACTCCGATAATTCCTGCTGTTGCGAAGTCGGTTACATATTTGGCAATCTTGCCGGATGAAAGTGCATCAAGCACATCTTTTTCAACAACGAGAGTATCTCTCGAAAAATTGAGAAGTATAAGTCCGTCTTTCGCATGACTGAGCATGGCATTATCTATCATTCCCTTTGTAGAATCCATGGCGGGAATATGTATGGTGATGAAGTCTGATTCAGCCATTACTTCTTCAGGTGTATCAACTGTTTTCACATCGAACAGAAGACGTTCCTTTGCTGCCGGTGTTAAGTATGGATCGTAGCCTACAACCTTCATTCCGAGGCCAACTGCCGCATTGGCAACCATTGCACCTATCGCACCAAGTCCCAAGACTCCAAGCGTATGACCGTAGATTTCGTGACCAGCGAATTTGCTCTTTCCCTTTTCGACGGCCTTACTGATGTCCTCGATTTCAGGATCGTCCTTAAGCGCGTTTACCCAGGCGATACTTTCCGACATGTTTCGTGAGGACATTATTAATGCCCCGAGGACCAGTTCCTTAACTGAATTTGCATTTGCACCGGGAGTGTTGAATACTACAATTCCTTGATCCGCGCATCTATCCAATGGAATGTTGTTTACTCCGGCTCCTGCTCTTGCTATAGCAAGAAGATCTTCCGGAAACTCCATGTCATGCATTGCCTGACTTCTTACCAAAACGCCCGTAGCATTATTTAAACCATCGGGTCCCTCCGAACCGTCCACAATTTCATATAGGTCGGTAAACTTGTCCAAGCCAACCTTGGAAATCTTGTTGAGTGTTGCTACTCTGTACATTGATCGTTCCTCCAAATACTTTTATTCGATTATGCGTGAAAAATTGCGCGATACAGGTCGATTATAGCACTGTAATCCTTTACTTTCAATGGTTAAGGTGGTACACTAACTATGTATGAGATAAAAATATGGGATTGAGAGAAATGAAAAACAAAGTTTCGAAGGATATGCAAAAAATAATGCAGGCTCTTTTGGTGGTAATACTTATTGTTGCCATCGGATTAGGGCCTGTTTTTGCTGACGAATGGAGCGAGGAAACCGGAGAATCAACCGGTTATTATAATGAGGCCGGTGAATGGGTTGAGTATGGAACCGAGGCCGAAGGTTACTACAATGAAGCAGGCGAATGGGTTGAGTATGGAACCGAGACCGAAGGTTATTACAACGAAGCAGGCGAATGGGTTGTTGTAGATGGAAGCAATGAGTATACCGGAGAGTATGCGGAGGACTATTCGGAAGAGTCTGCATGGCAAGAGGAGGAAGCCTGGCAGGAAGAGTGGGCAGGTGAATGGACTGAAGAATCAACGGAGGGAGGAACTGCTACATCCGAGACAGAAGGAGAGACAGAGCAGAAAGAGCAGACCGTCCTTCCTATAGTTGCGCCGGACGGAACAATCAGAAAACCGGTACTTTCTTCCGGCAGTGCTGCTGTTTATTGCAAGACAACAGGTGAACTTATCTTTGCCAAGAATGTCGACAAGAGATTTTCGCCTTACAGTATAACCAAGCTTCTTACCGCACTTCTGGCGGTTCAAAAACTACCTCTTGATCAAAAGGTGACGATATCGGAAGCTGCGGCTTATCAGGATGGATCCACTATGTTCCTTCAGGCAGGTGAGGTCGTAACAGTTGAACAGCTGTTGTACGGGACCATGATTCTGTCAGGAAATGATGCAGCGTATGCACTTGCTGAAACCGTGTCCGGTGATGTGGAGACATTCGTCAAGCTTATGAATGATACTGTGCAGAACCTCGGTTGCAAAAACACTCACTTCGTTAATCCGAATGGACTTATAGATGATACGACTCAGCAGTATACGACCGCCAGAGATTTCCTGGAAATATCAAAGCTCGCTTTTGCAAATGATACGCTTAGGGTCATTGCAGGAGCCAATGAATATGACATGCCCGCAACAAATATGAACGATGCATATAAGATGGAAGGGCATAACGAACTCTTGATGGAGGGGAAGTCTGGATATATCGCCGGGAAGACCGGCTACTGGGATGATACAAAGGCTACTATTGCCATGGACTATGTGGATGGCAATTTGGAGCTGATTGTTGTTGCGCTTGGTGGTGAACTCGATAAGAGAGGAAGCGACTGTGATCAGTTGATTGAATATGCGGTTGCGAACGTCGAAGGCCTAAAGGTTGTGGAGCCGGATAAGGTGGTTACCAACTTTAAGGTAAAGCGTGGTGCGGTTACGAGATGCGATGCAAAGACCGCCGGTGAATCGTTTATCTATTTACCGAAGCAGGCATCAAAGGAACTCATACAGCTTGTTGCTGTAATTAATGAAGACATTACTGCTCCGGTAAAAGCGGGCGACCCTGTCGGAGTTTATGAAGTGTATTTGGCTGATGAAAAGATAGACGAAGTTCCGCTCGTTGCTGCATCGGATGTAGAGGAAGGGTGGATACTTTCGTATTTGGGAATATCAAATAGGAATACGGTAATTATCTGCTTTGTTCTTTTGGCTTTGATTGCGTTCTTCATCATCAGGGCGATAAATGCTGCCAATTCGAAGCGAAAGAAACGTCAGGCTCACAAAGCGAAAGTCAGGTCGATGGCACAGGATGAAATTGAACAAGAGCGCAAAGAGTTTGAGAGCCACAGAGGCAGATACTACAAATAGTGTGGGTATTATAAAAAGAGAATTGCATGTTCGATATTAAGGAAAACCTAAAAAAACTCCCGGACACCCCGGGAGTTTATATGCATAAGGACAGCCTGGGGCAGGTTATCTATGTAGGCAAGGCCATATCTCTTAGAAACAGAGTGCGTCAATATTTCCAGACCTACGGGAAATCCACGCCTAAACTTAGGGCGCTCACATCTCAGATTGCGGAGTTTGAATACATTACCTGCGCATCCGAGATGGAGGCCTTGATACTCGAATGTAATTTAATAAAGAGGTATCAACCGAAGTATAATGTTCTGCTCAGGGACGACAAGACCTATCCATATATAATGGTGACTCTGTCGGAACGTTTTCCAAGGGTTGTGAAAACGCGCGAACTGAAAAACGATGGCAACAAATACTTTGGGCCTTACAGCGATGTAGGTGCAGTGAATCAGGTCGTGGATTTACTAAATAATACTTATCACTTGAAGCGCTGCAGCGTTACGGAGTTTAGGTCGGGACATAGACCTTGCCTGAATTACCATATAGGACAGTGCTTGGGTATGTGCATGCCGTTGGAGAAGGATGCTTTAGAGGGGTACAAAAGAAATATTGATACTATAGTTGATTTTCTTTCAGGACGAAACAAGGAAATAACGAAGTCGCTTAGGGAGTCGATGAACCGCGCGTCCGAGTCGATGGACTTTGAGGAAGCTGCGAAATACAGAGACCTGCTCATGGCTGCAGAGGCACTTTCTCAGGCGCAGAGAGTTACAATGGTTTCAGGAAAAGATTTGGACGTAATTGTTACCTCTATCAAAAAAGCGGAAGCTGATGAATCGATTCCTCCGTTCGTGGTGCTGTTCCAGGTGAGAGACGGAAAAATGATTGGCCGCGAAACCTTTGATTTTTCAGGTGAAACGGTTTCTGTAAACGAAGGCGGAGCAAGCGACTCAATCGATGAGAAAAAGCTGATTTCGGAATTCATAAAGCAGTACTATGTGCGCTGGGCGGATGTTCCTCATGATATTTTGGTTCCGGTACTACCCGAAGAGGCGGATTTGTTGGAGGAATTCTTGGCGAAGGACCTATCTCACAAGGTCAGAATCAGCGTACCTAAGAGGGGCGAAAACAGAGCGCTCATTCTCATGGCGGAGAAGGATACGTTGGAGCTTGTAAAAACGCTGAAGGCGAGGAAGTCCTCCGACGATGAGAAGCGGAGTGCGCTTAGGTCCGAAATAGAGTATTTGCTCGAACAAGCGGGATACGCCGGAAGGTCAGAAAATCAAAGTAGGTCCGGTATCGAAGGCGGAACCGAAGCGCAGAAAGACTATAGAGTTGAATCCTATGACATTTCCAATACGAATGGCGTGGATTCCGTTGGTGCGATGGTGGTATTCCAGGGTAACCGCAAGGTGAGAAAGGATTACCGCAGATTTAAAATCAAGACAGTTGTCGGTCCTGATGATTATGCGAGCCTGGAAGAGATGCTAACGAGGCGACTTGCCAGAGCGCAGAAGGGCGACCCGGCGTTTGCGACTCTGCCGGATATAATATTCATGGATGGTGGTCTCGGACAGGTTACTTCCGCAAGGAAGGCGATGCAGGCTACCGGATATGACATACCCGTGGTGGGACTTGCAAAGGATGACAGCCACAGGACGCGCGCAGTCGTCTTTGCTGATGGAACTGAACTTGATTTAAGGGAGAGGCCGCTGCTATTTAAGTATGCGGGAACGATTCAGGAAGAGGTGCACCGATTTGCTATCGAATATCATAGGGGCTTGCACGGAAAGCGCGCAATAAGTTCCGTCCTCGATGAGATTCCGGGAATAGGTGAAAAGAGACGCAATGCGCTTCTATCTCATTTCGGCTCAGTTGACGCCATCAAAGCCGCCTCGGAGGAGGAACTTCGCGCTGTCTCAGGAATGGATGCGAGGGCAGCCAAGTCGATTAGGGAATTTTTCGACAAGAAATCGTGAGCGGAAATATGGGCTATTTAAGTTGCGAAGTAGTGCTTTTAGTGGTATATTGTTTAGGTAGGAATTGATAAGTTTGCAATGTGCTTCGGCGCATAGCTTTCCGAAAAAAGAAACAGAGAGGATATAAAATGGCTGAAAATAAAACGAATACACCGATTGAGGAAGATGTAGATGTTATAACTTTGGAATTCGAAGATGGTGTTGAAATCGAATGCGAAGTGATGGGTATCTTCGAGTACGATGGAAACGAGTATATAGCTTTAATTCCGCTTGATGATTCCGACGATGTTTATATCTATGGATATAAGGAATTAAGTGATGAAGAATTCGAACTTGTCGATATTGAGAGCGATGAACTCTTTGCCAAGGTTGTTGAAGAGTTTGACGCAATCATGGCGAGTGAAGAGTAGACTCACTGCTTGGATGTTTTAGCTTATCAAAGGCTCTTCGATAGAGGGGCCTTTATTTATTATAATAGAGGAAACGTATTATGACTCTAAAAAAAGCTAATGCCGCGTTTGGTCTTTTGACGATAGTCATGCTGCTTGTTCATGCGGGCTATCAGATGTATGCGTACATCAATTTTGTCTATGCGCCTGAAGTCACCAAACTACTGGGGGATCTGGTCCTGCTGTGCTTGATTGTGCATATGGTTCTCGGCATGAGCATTATGATGTTCTCGCACGACGGAACGGAACTAAAGAAATATCCCAAGGAGAACAAAGGAACCATAATTCAGAGAGCAAGCGCAATAGGAACCTTGGTATTTTTGTTCGGCCATCTTAAAGCCTATTCGATTCTGACCTCTCATGTAGGCGGGATTTTTAGTTTTGTTCTGTCGATGTTAATTCAGGTGCTGTTCTTTGGTTGTGTATTCCTGCACGTGGCTACATCGTTTAGCAAGGCGTTCATTACGCTTGGCTGGCTTGAGTCGATGGACACCAAGAAAAAAATCGATAAGGTCGTCTGGGCTATCTCAATTATTGCATTTATCGCAGTCATCGTGGTTATCGGCAGGACATTTTACGCATTATGGAGCATGTAGGGAAACCTCGGAGTGAATTGATGAAGAATGTTTTGGTGATTGGAAGTGGCATCTCTGGGATGTCCGCCTCCATATCCTGCGCAGAAAAAGGAATAAAGGTAATTATGGTTTCGCCATTCCCGTCGGAAAGGGCTCAGTCAGTCATGGCCGCCGGTGGGATTAATGCTGCTCTTGACAATGCGGATGATGGTGATTCGATTGAAAGCCATGTGGCTGATACGCTGAAGGGCGGCTGCTATATAGCAGGTGAAGAGTCTGTTCAAGGCCTTTGTAAATCCGGACCGGAAATAATCGAATGGCTTCAGAGTCTCGGTACAGTTTTTAATATGCAAAATGACGGCAAGCTCGCACAAAGATGCTTTGGAGGACATTCGCATAGCAGGTCATGTTATGCGGGGGCTTCTACCGGAAAACAAATTGTAAGCGCGATGGTCATGGAGTGCAGAAGAT
Organism: uncultured Clostridia bacterium; assembly: GCA_947302715.1. GTDB lineage: Bacteria > Bacillota > Clostridia > Peptostreptococcales > Anaerovoracaceae > Eubacterium_B. Next base: position 65,722 of record CAMYVY010000007.1, on the reverse strand, counting down.
ATGAGGCGTTGGGCTTAATAGACAGGAAGCCGTGGTACGATTTTCATTCCGCGCTAATAAAGGACGGAAAGTGCTACGGAGCACTTCTTTATAACGAAGCATTCAGAACCTTGGAGCCGGTTTATGCGGATGCTGTTATTATCGCAACCGGTGGACAAAATGCGCTCTTTGGTAAAACAACGGGATCAACCCAGTGCGATGGTTATACCGCCGGACGCTTGTTCATGCAGGGCGCAGAACTAAAGAATTTGGAGTTCATTCAGTATCATCCAACGACATTGGAAACGCCGCAAAAGAAGATGCTCGTTTCCGAGGCCGCCCGTGGTGAGGGTGGGAGGCTCTATTACCTGGATGATGATGGCTCGCGCGTATACTTCATGGAGAACAAATATGGCGCGCAGGGGAACCTGATGCCTCGTGATGTGGTCGCCCGAGAGATATATAATACCTGCAAAGATGTTTTCCTGGATGTGTCGTTCCTGGGCTCTGATGTTATAGATGAACGCATTCCTGAGGTGAGGGATCTTTGCTTGAAATATAGAGGAATTGATATAAGTCGTGAGAGCATACCGGTTACGCCGTCCGTTCATTTCTTCATGGGAGGACTCGCGGTTGACAATCGCCACGAGACGAATATCAAAAACCTCTATGCTGTTGGAGAGTGCGCGTCGATGTATCACGGAGCGAACAGACTAGGCGGGAATTCGCTGCTCGCAGCTGTGTACAGTGGGCGCGTTGCAGCAGAAGCGATTTATGATTCAGGTGACTCGGATTGCAGTTCCGAGACTACAGATTTTGCTGGACCTGATGATAATCCCGGGACTACTGCGTCCGGTGATTTGGATGCGCTTTTCTCTAACTATATCGAAGGCGAGAAGAAGCGCCTGATGGAGTCAATGGAATCCGCGAGCAAATTTCCGGTCATGTATATTAGGGACATGGTGTCCGAGAGCATGTGGTCGCTCCTTGGAATAGTGAGGGATGAGGATACCTTGAACAAAGGAATTGAGGATATGGATTACTATCTTTCGATTGCAGATAATCTTAATTATGACAGTTCTGTGCTCCCATATTTCAATTATAGCCTGGTTGGGATTTTGACCCTCGCCAAGGCAACGCTCATTTCAGCAAAGTCGCGCAAGGAGAGTCGTGGCGCACATTTTAGAAGTGATTATCCGGAAACATTAGACGAGTATAAGGCGGCGACTATCATCAGCTTTGATGATGGGGAGTTTAGGACGCGTCTCGATAAGGAAAAACGATATGAACGTTAGAATACTTAGACAACAGTCTCCCTTCTCGGAGCCATACTGGCAGGTTTTTAATTACGACGGTCCGGAAAATGCGACGGTCGCGAGTCTTTTGGATTACCTCAATTACAAGGATGACATAGAGGATATTGACGGGAACAGTACAACTCGCATAGGTTGGGAGTGCTCGTGCCTTCAGGGGATGTGCGGAGGATGCGCTATGGTTATAAACGGAAGACCTGCCCTGGCGTGCGAGACCTTTGTTAGAGATTTAGGAAAAGAAATAGAAATCAGACCGCTGAGTAAGTTCCCTGTGATAAGCGACCTTGTTGTAGATAGAGGTATTATACAGAAGAACCTCTTGCTTACGAATGCGTATATTGGAAAGTGCACATCGAGTGATGCTTCTAACTCTGGCAGCGATTCGACGGACGAAGGAAAGGAAGATGGGAGGGCAGATGCTCGGGAGAGAATATCGAAGATTAATGAAAAGGAATTTGAACAGCGATACGATGTCGCCAAATGTCTAAAGTGCGGGCTTTGCTTGGAGGTATGTCCTAATTACAGTGGAGGCGATGAATTCTTCGGAGCGCTCTTTGCTAATGACTGCTACTTCATTGCGAGTAGAGGTGATAGATCAAAGGGTGGCGCGTCTTCTGAGACGAAATCAGATGCGTCTTCTGATATAAGAAGCGAATATGCAAAGCACTTCGCCGCAGGATGTTCCAAGTCGCTATCCTGCGTGGACGTTTGCCCCATGAAGATTCAGACGATTACATCGATGGCAAGAATGAACCGCGCCAGATAATTTGTTTGCTGAAATTTGTTTGCTGTACAACACTTTTCAATCGTGGTATAATTGCCAATGTGACTAAGAACATATGCGCTGTTAGCTCAGCTGGGAGAGCGATTGGGTCACAACCAATAGGTCACAGGTTCGAGCCCTGTACAGCGCACCATATTCATCGGGGCTATCATAGCCCCGGTTTTTTTACATCATTATATCTGTATTGATATATTTGCATTGATATTTTTCTCTGCTGGTTTCTATAGCAATTCTACTCGAACGACTCCCGGTATCTTTTTAAGATCGTCGATTATGGCCAAAGGATCGATGTCCTTGGCTGTTACGACTTCAGTCAAGATTGCCCAACCGTTATCTTCACCTTCGGACTTGTAGATTTTGTTCTCGGATTGAACGAGGCCCGACTTTTTGCAATAATCCGAGATTGCTTTTATAGCACCGGAACCATTGTCCTTATTGATTTTAATGTCTATCTGGAAGAATGTGCGTGGGGACGAGAAGGTGAACATTTGCCTGGCGATTAGTTGAACGATGAGGATCAAAAGCCCGGACAGGAATCCCATTAGATAGTAGCCTGAGCCAAAGCAGAGTCCCACTGCTGCCGTAGCCCATATACCGGCCGCTGTCGTAAGTCCCAGAACCGAATCGTTTTTTACAAAGATTATTCCGGCTCCAAGGAAGCCTATTCCGCTGACGACCTGTGCGGCAATCCTGGCAGGGTCTGCAGTAAAAACATCGTAGAATCCGTATTTTGATACAATCATTATAAGGGCCGCAGATAGAGCAACAATTGCGTGGGTCCTGATTCCGGCTTCCTTTGAGCGGTTATGTCTTTCGTATCCTATGACGGCACCGATTGCGGCGGAGCATAGAATTCTAAGCATCCATTCCCAGTTCCAAAATCCCTCTAATGCAAACATTTCTCTCATACTCTCCTTTTAATTAAAAAATATCTATTAATATACTCCAATAATTGTCTATCATCAAGTGCATCAGGTAGATCAAGTGCATCAGGTGTATATCCTCCTGAGTAGATATCACAGCAAATCGTTGATTTGTGTTCCTTTATGCGTATTCTTGGTCATTTGGCGGAGAATATATAGAAGCAAAAACACTATTTTCAACAAAAACCACAAAATGTAGTCAAAAAAGTTGTCATGACAGATAAAAATTAGAAAAAACATTAGAAATGTCTTGACGTTAGTGAAAAAAGTGTTGTGTTTTTGTTACATATATGTTACAAATATTCTATCAAAATCTATTGTCTTGACACAAGTTCGATAGTAATTGTAATTATAAGTCGAAATAATATAAGTCGAATTAGGAATAGAATACTTGGGGAGGGTGTAGAATGGGAGCTTTAGCATCATGTCCTTTTCCGTTTTTAAACAAATGGAAAGAACTTGCGGACTCAAATCCTATATTGGGGTTCATAGATGCAGTCCTTTGCGGATTCTCGCAGATCATCTTTAGTGACAATACATTTTCAGGATTAGCCCTTTTGATAGGAAGCTTTTTGGTTGCGCCAAAGGTAGGTTTTGCAGGTCTCTGGTCATCGATTGTTTCTGTGGCTTTCCAAAAGATAATGAAAACACCTGCAATTGGCTGCAGGCTGGGGGTCAACCAGTTTTGCTCGGTGCTAACCGGTGTAATAATGGGAGGTCTTATATTTAACGAAGGAATCAGCTTGATGTTCTTCGTATTCTTCGCGCTTTCGTCCATATTTTCGACGATTACGACATTGGGACTTGCTTCCGTATTCGGCAAGTTCAATGCTGCTGCGTTGGGGCTTCCATTTGGCTTTAGCACTTTGGTATTCATGGCTGCCGCTCAAAACATGGGATTTATCAGCCAGGCCGAGAGCGTTATTGCTCATAGTCCGGCAAACCTGACACCTTCTGATATTGGGCCTTGGGATGGAGGTACATTCATTCAAGCTGTTTATTCGGGTGTTGCCGAGCTTCTCGGAGGAACCACACCATTGGTATTTGCGTTTATTGCGGCTGCGCTTCTTATGTCGTCCAGAATTGACTTTATCAATGCCATCTTGGGCGCGCTCTTTGGAGCTCTGACTGCAATGTATTTCGGAGTTCCGAATGTCCCTGTTTTGATAGGACTTTACGGATATAACGGTGCACTTCTCATGTTCGTGCTTAATGGACGTGCATTCAAGATAACACCTAAATCCTTTGTGCTTAATATCATCCTTATAGCAACAAGTGCTATTTTGTCAGCGTGGCTATCTGTGAGCTTTGGGCTTGTCGGCGCAGTATATACGGCCTTCCCGTTCTCGATTATCTGCTGCCTCATCATGCTGGCAGCGCCAAGCATAGAAGGACTTGAATACAATGCTCCGATGTATTGGGGAGTCCCTGAGACAGTACCAAAAATCAAAGCCGCCGCAGAGCAAGCAGCATAATTTGAAAACAATAACCCACAGATACGTTCTGCGGGTTTCTCTATTTTTTGTTCTTCTCTTTACGTTCGATTATATACCAGGGGAGGAAGAGTATAATCCATACAAGAACCACGAGCACTGCGGCTGCAATCACATATCCATCGCCGAAGATATTATATAGGGGCACCAGGGGCGACCCGGGCGACGGCGTATTAATGAACATGAAATTGGTATCCCATCTTTTATTTAAGAAATAAATCGGGACAGCCAGTGCGTACATGATTATAGTCATCTTTGGAATCTGCTTGATATCAGGCTTTAGCCGACCGGAGGTTAGTGCCATCATCGCAAATATTATCAGCTCCGCATGAATTGTGAAGGAATTCAGAGCGGAGAAATGCCACCAGGGATAGTTGGTCCAGTCCGCAAACAGCTCGGCGCAGAGTGCGCCGGGGAGCGACATGCCGTAGATATATGCGCCGTTTAGAGGTCCCGGCTTAAACGCGTACCAGAGCGTAAAGAAAATACTGATTCCACAGATATGAAGCGGAAGCAATTCCATCTCCAACATACCCGCATACCAGTGAAGCAGATCCTTTAGAATTTCTTGAAAAGCGATCCACAGGGCAAGGCCTTTTAAGACCTTGTCCTGCTTTTCGGTTGTTGATCGTTTGAACAGTATGCAGCTAATGATGCACGTTAGCGCAATCAGTGCAAGCCAGGTTAGGTGCACCTTGTCATACATAGACCAAAGGTATTCCTCCGGAATATCTTCCGGAGGAGAAAAGAAATAATCCCAGTTGATACTAAAGTTCATTTTATCTCATATCCATCTTATCCAGGAATACCTTGTAGCATCTATATGCTTCATAGATGTCGGCTTTGCTGGCGATTTCCCATGGACTATGCATGCTGAGAACTGCAACGCCGCTATCGATTACGTTCATGCCATAGTTGGCTAAGATGTATGCGATGGTTCCGCCGCCACCTTCGTCAACCTTTCCGAGCTCTGCTGTCTGGAAACCGACTTTTCCTTCATCAAGAATCTTTCTGATTTTACCAACGTATTCCGCATTCGCGTCATTGGAACCGGATTTACCGCGTGAGCCTGTGTATTTGTTGAAGCAGATTCCGCGTCCCAGGTATGCTGCGTTCTTTTCTTCGAAGGCTCCCTTGTAGCAAGGATCGTAGCCTGCGCTTACATCGGATGAAAGCACGCAGGAGTTTCTGAGCGCGCGTCTTAGTGTGAGGTCAAAGGATTCGTTCTTTGATACTCCGACCTTACTGTCTACTATAGCGAGAAGCTCTGCCATTGTGTCCTCAAAGAATTTGGACTCCGCACCTGTAGCACCAACGGATCCTATCTCTTCTTTATCTGTCAAGATGCAGAGCGCGGTTTTCTTCGGCTGCGCTATATCGAGAATCGCCTTGTAGGATGTGAAAGCGCAGACTCTATCGTCTTGACCATAGCCTATTACCATGCTGCGGTCGATACCAAGGTCGCGAGCACGGCCGGCCGGAACAACTTCTATTTCAGCGGAGAGGAAGTCCTCTTCTTCGATATCGTATTTTTCCTTCAATATGTTAAGGACGTTGGACTTTACCGTTTCCTTCGCATCTTCGTCCTTCTTTCCGCCTTTGCCTTTTCCGTCCTTATTTCCGTATTTGTCCTTCGCGGGACGGCCTCCGAAGAGAACATCCAAGGCTTCTCCTTCGACGACTACGCTTGCTTTTTTCGTCATCTGGTTTGCAGCAAGGTGAATTAAGAGGTCGGTTACGCAGAATACAGGATCCTTCGGGTCGTCTCCGATGGCGACATTTATGATGGTTCCATCCTTCTTTACAACGACGCCGTAGAGTGCAAGAGGAACTGTAACCCACTGATATTTCTTGATTCCACCGTAGTAATGTGTATCAAGGTAGGCAAGGTCATTGGATTCATAAAGCGGATTTTGCTTTAAGTCCATTCTCGGCGAATCTATGTGTGCTCCTAAAATATTGGTTCCATTAGCAAGAGGTTCCTTTCCTACGACACCGAGGATAAGGGTTTTCCCCATATGCTGAGCATAGAATTTGTCGCCGGGTTTAAGGGCTTTCCCGGATTTGATGGATGCATTAAGGTCTTTGAATCCCGCCTTCTTGGCGTCTTTGATGGCTCGGTCCACACAGAGGCGTTCAGTCTTGGCTTCAGAGATGAAGTCTTTATATTCGTCGCAGAGTACTTCCAATTCCTTTAGCTGCTTGGCATTATAACTTGCCCAGACGTTTTTACGTTCCATAAGATTTCCTCCAAATTAACAAGAATAATTACGCTTACAATTATATAAAATTGGCGGTACTTTTTCAATCAAAGTATTCAAATTACCTATAATTTGAGTTATAATTTACATCATATAAACAATGATAGATTCGGGAAAGGAAAAACAGAAATGAATTATGATGTTAGAGACATAGGTCTGGCTCCCTCAGGACATAGAAAAATCGAATGGGTTAGGAATAATATGCCTATACTCCGGGAACTTGAAGAGGAATATGGCGTAAGTAAGCCTTTTAAAGGGCTCAGGATATCACTCTCCGTCCACTTGGAGGCAAAGACAGCCTATCTCTGCAAGGTACTTGAGGCTGCGGGAGCAGAGATGCACGTTACGGGAAGCAATACACTCTCCACCCAGGATGATGTTGCCGCTGCTCTTGCCGATGATGGACTAAGTGTCTTTGCTTATCACGGAGCAACGGATGAGGAATATATGAGGCATATAGAAATGTGCCTTGAAAATAAGCCGCATATCATAATCGATGACGGTGGCGACCTTGTTTCCATGCTTCATACCAAGAGACCCGATCTAAGAGAAAACGTAATCGGAGGATGTGAGGAGACAACGACTGGTGTCATACGTCTAAAGGCTATGGAAAAGGATGGAGTTCTCGCTTTTCCGATGGTTGCGGTAAACGACGCCGATTGCAAACACCTTTTTGATAATAGATACGGAACGGGCCAGTCCACATGGGACAGCATTATGCACAATACCAATCTGATAGTAGCATCAAAGACTGTTGTTGTCGTGGGATATGGCTGGTGCGGCAGAGGAATCGCGATGCGCGCCGCCTCACTGGGAGCAAAGGTAATCGTATGTGAGGTTGACCCCATCAAGGCTATCGAAGCAAGAATGGATGGCTATGATGTAATGCCGATGAAGGATGCAGCTCCGCTCGGAGATATCTTTATTAGCGCAACCGGATGCTGCAAGACCATTACGGTTGAGCATATGCTGACGATGAAGGACGGAGCAATTCTCGCTAATGCAGGACATTTTAACTGCGAGATTGATATGCCCGAGCTTGAGGAGAAGGCTGTAGGAAAGAGAGAAGCAAGAGAGAATATCATGGAATATAGGCTCGCCATTAATGGGGAATCGAAAGAGCGCGTGGTTAATGTTATTGCCGATGGTAAGCTTGTTAATATCGCAGCGAGTAATGGCCACCCGGCAGAGATTATGGACATGAGCTTTGCCGTTCAATTCCTCTCTGCGCTATATGTGAAGGAAAATGCGGGTAAGCTCCCGAAAAAGGTTATCGATGTGAGCAAGGAAATCGATTCCGTAGTTGCAGCAAAGCGCTTGGAGGCGTGGGGAATCGAAATCGATACACTTACCGAAGAGCAAATAGAATATCTTAATAGTTGGAACATCGAGTAAATCGATGAGTCGGAATATAGACGGCGTGATGTAAAACGAATAGAGAAGGAGAATGAGATGAGTGTAAAAATTGCTATTAACGGCTTTGGTCGCATTGGACGTATGGCTTTCAGAAAAACTATAGACGATCCCGATATCGAGGTTGTAGCGATTAACGATCTGACGACTACGGAGATGCTCGCTTATCTTTTGAAATATGACAGTGTCCAGAAACATTTTGAAAAGAAAGTGACATCGGATGAAAATTCCATCACTGTCGATGGAAAGAGGATACCCGTTTACGCAGAGTCGAATGCGGAGAATCTACCGTGGGGAGAGATGGACGTTGACATCGTATTGGAGTGTACCGGATTCTATACGAGCAAGGAGAAATCCATGGCGCATATAAGAGCGGGCGCCAAAAAGGTTTTGATATCCGCTCCTGCAGGAAACGACCTTCCGACAATAGTTTATGGAGTAAACCACGAGACTCTAACCAAGGATGACTGCGTTATTTCGGCTGCGAGCTGCACGACGAACTGCTTGGCTCCGATGGCTAAGGCGCTGAATGAGTACAGGGAACTTAGAACCGGATTTATGACCACCATTCACGCATATACAGGTGACCAAATGCTCTTAGATGGTCCGCATAAGAAGAATAATTTCCGTCGCGCCAGAGCAGGTGCTATCAACATAGTTCCGAACAGCACGGGGGCTGCTGCGGCAATCGGCCTCGTAATTCCGGAGCTGGACGGAAAGCTAATCGGCTCCGCACAAAGAGTTCCGGTTCCTACGGGTTCTGTTACAATCCTCGATGCAACGCTGAAGGACGACACAGAAACCGTAAGCGTTGAGGGAATCAATGAAGCGATGAGGGCAGCAGCCAATGAATCCTTTGGTTATAACGAAGAAGAAATCGTATCAAGCGACATAATTGGAAGCAGCTATGGTTCTATATTCGATGCGACGCAGACGCTGGCTCAGCGATGCGGAACCAAGATCTACGAGGTGCGCGTTGTTGCCTGGTACGACAATGAAATGGGATACACATGCCAGATGATAAGGACCATGAAGCACCTGGGGACTTTGTTGTAGAAATGAGAAACAAGACCGTTTTTATATCCGGGGGTTCCCGGGGAATAGGCGCAGCGTGCGTTCGGAAGTTCGCTTCCGAGGGTTGGCGCGTGGCATTTACATATAATGAGAACAAAGCCGCCGCTGAAGAACTTGCGGCCGAGTTTAAGGAAGCGGTTTTTCCAATTCATATGGATTTAAAAAATCCGGAGACTGCAGAGGCTGTCGTTGGTGAAGCAAAGACGATGATGGGCATTGGCGGCTTTGATGCTGCGGTTATTAATGCCGGTGTGTCGAGGTCGGGCACTATAGATGGAATGGATATCGAGTACCTGGAAGAGGTTCTTGATGTTAATCTGAGGGGCGCGATTTATACGGCAAGGGCTGTTGCTCCGGACATGATCGGAAATAAATCGGGGAGCATAGTCTTCGTGTCTTCAATGTGGGGAGCGAGCGGTGCGTCCTATGAATCGATTTATTCCGCAACGAAGGGCGGAGTGGATAGTCTGACGAAGAGCCTTGCGAAGGAACTTGGTCCATCCGGAATAAGGGTAAATGCGGTGGCTCCGGGAGTCATAGATACGGACATGAACAAGGGCTATACGGAAGAAGAAATAGGCGTGCTCTGTGATATGACGCCGCTCGGTCGAATGGGGAGACCGGAGGAAATTGCAGAGGTTGTATATTTTCTGGCTGACGATTGCGCTTCCTCCTTTGTGACGGGACAGATAATAGGAGTTGATGGAGGAATATAATCGGGCATAGAAAGTTGACAGGGGATTATGGATATTGTAATAGAGATTATTACCAAGATTGGACTTTGGTTTCAAAGCGTCCTTGAATTCTTCGGATTTTCCGGTTTGGAGGGCGCCGGCTTGATTTACACGGCGATTGCAAGATGGATTTTTATCTTGCTCGCCCTTTTTATTCTTACAAAAGCGATTGCTTCGCTGCTGGCAGGACGAAGCACGCCTGAAGTCTTTGCTTATTTCAATATAAGCAAAGTTCCAACTTACGATTCTGACGGCTACGAAGTGGACGATAGAATCTTCGGTGGAAGGAGCGATTCGGGAATTAACGTCCCGATTACGCACTGGGAAAACTCTGTCGGTCGCTCCAAGAGATCTGACCTGAGGGTGAACGACCAGTCGGTATCAAGAACCCAAGGGACGTTAACTCGTGATGACTATGGGAATTGGAAGTTCATGGACGCTGGTTCGAGCAACGGAACCAAGATTGGAAACGATATCTTGCGTGCCGGGGAATCGAAGCATGTTGAGCCCGGTGACAGAATCTATATGGGAGATTCGGTATGCACTATTTTCCCGGTCAGCTTGGAGGAGCAAAGAAACAACAGAGCAATGAGAAAGAGAGAGACATTTCTTCTTTCTCCGTGGCTTTCGCTCCTTGCTCTTACTCTGTTTCAATTCATGACCGTAGTTCAGCTGAAGGTTTCTCTTGGAGATGAATTCAGTTCACAAATTCCCGTGGCTTTTTTCGGCCTCGCAATCACGATGTGGGTTTATACGATAGGCCTAAGGACCTTCCATCAAAGGGGCTTTGACGTGGAGATGATTGCATTCTTCATATGCACCTTAAGCCTAGCGGTTACATCCAGCAAATACCCCAACGGTGTGCTCAAACAATTCGTTACTGTTGTTATGGGCGTGGTTTTGTTTGTAGGAATGTGCTGGTTCATGAGGAACCTGGAGCGAACAAAGGCGGTAAGGAAGTACCTATATGTACTCGGCGGTGTTGCGCTGGTCTTTACGATGATCTTTGCGAGGAGTATCTATGGCGCCAACAACTGGGTTGTAATAGCCGGTGTATCAGTTCAACCGTCTGAACTTGTGAAGCTCGCATATATATGGGTTGGCGCTGCGACTCTTGATGAATTGATGGAGAAAAAGAATACGCTTATCTTTATGGGGTTTTCTCTATTCTGTTTTGGATGCCTGGCTCTTATGAACGACTTCGGTACTGCGATGATATTCTTTGTGACCTTCCTCGTTATATCGTTCATGAGAGAAGGGGACTTCACAAAGCTTATTCTGGTTGTCGGTGTTGCCTTTGTTGGTGGCTTGATGATTCTAAGATTTAAATCCCACGTTGCGGCGAGATTCTCCACATGGGGACATGTTTGGGAATATGCGGACGCAGGTGGCTATCAGCAGACGAGGACGATGTCGGCTGCGGCGAGCGGCGGCCTTGTTGGAGTAGGCGCCGGAAATGGATGGCTTAAATACATCGCTGCATCTGAGACGGACCTGGTCTTCGGCTTTGTTAGTGAGGAATGGGGATTGATTATCGCCGTAATGACGGTCCTTTCCGTAATTACGCTTTCTATATTCGCATTTAGAACGATAATGAATGGTAGATCTACCTTCTATACTATAGCGGCATGCTCGGCGATGGCCTTGTTCCTGTTCCAGACCATACTCAATCTATTCGGCTCGGTGGATTTGTTCCCGCTCACGGGCGTCACATTCCCCTTCCTTTCTACGGGAGGAACCAGCATGATTGCGTCGTGGGGGATGTTGGCTTTTGTGAAGGCGGCAGACAACAGGCAAGGGGCGTCGATGGCGGTAAAAGAACAAAGGGTACAGGAGGCAATCTATGCGTAGGATGGAGAGAAGGGCATTATTGGGATTGGTCCTTGCGGCGATCTTGTTCCTGGGACTTGGAGTATTCGTCTATAGATTTGTCGTTCACGGTGCGGAATGGGCGACGTTCTATGGCAATCAAAACCTTTACTCCGGGTATGGTTTGACGAGCGGCGCTGTATATGATAGGGATGGGACGCTTCTCGTGGAGAACACTTCTGATGGGCCGATATATAATGATGACTATTATATAAGGGTAGGAACCATACATGCGGTTGGTGACAACAGGGGAAATATCTCCACTTCGGCGCTTTCCGCTTATAGGAGCAAGCTAATCGGATATAATCTGGTTACCGGTACGTACAAATTAAAGGGACAGAACGAGGATTTGAAGCTTACGCTTGATGCGGATGCCTGTAGTATAGCCTATCAGTGGCTGGCAGATTACGAAGCGGGTTCTGTTGGTGTTTACAATTATAAGACGGGCGAGATTCTTTGCTTGGTCAGTAGGCCGGGATTTGATCCATATGATCCTCCCGAGGTGGAGGAAGGCGATACGAGCGGTATATATTTGAACAGATTTTTGTCTGCCACATTGACACCGGGTTCAATTTTCAAGACTGTAACGGCCGCTGCTGCACTTGATTATTATGGTCCTGACGGGTTTTCGTACTATTGTGAAGGTGAGAGGGAAGTCGACGGAGAATATGTGACGTGCATGGAGGCGCATGGAGAATTGGATTTGGAGGAGGCTCTGGCCTGCTCTTGCAACTGCGCATTCTCTGTGATTGCGGAGTCTCTCGGTGGTGATGTTCTGGATGAATATGTCGATGCTCTCGGACTAACCAAGGTATATGATATGGGAGGATTCAGGAACGTAGCGGGTAGTTTTTCGTTCCCCGACGAGGTTCCAATCAATTTAGGCTGGGCCGGGGTCGGCCAGTTTGAGGATGAACTGAATCCGTGCTCGATGATGATTTACATGGGTGCAATAGCTAATGGAGGAAAGGCTGCAGTGCCGAGAATGATTTCTTCTTCGGCCATACTGGAGCAGATTGGACTGGCGCAGGTGGAGAGCACAGGCCAAATGCTGAATGAGGAAACGGCAAATCGCCTTGCAAACATGATGATATATAATGTAGAACGAACCTACGGCCAGGAGAACTTCCCGGACCTATCGATTGGAGCAAAGACGGGAACGGGCGAGGTGGAAGGCAAGGAGCCGAATGCCACATTTGCAGGATTCCTTCTTGACCCGGATCATCCCTACGCCTTCGTGGTTACTGTAGAGAATGCGGGGAGCGGTCAATATGTGGCTGCTCCAATCGCAAACGCGGTTCTCCAGAAGCTCGTTTATGGATAAAGGCGGCTGGACTCGACTTGAGTAACAGTAACGGAGTAACGTTTTTCTGAGTAACAGTAACGGAAAAAGTAACGGAGTAACGTTTTTTTGAGTAACAGTAACGGAAAAAGTAACGGAGTAACGGTTTTTGGAGTAACAGTAACAGAAAAAGTAACACTGAAAGTAACAAAGTAACGCTAAAAGTAACATTTGCGGATGATATCATAAGAAAATGACTGCAAAAGCATATAAAATATTGCTGTCAACAAGTAAAAATGCGATGGCTGTAGCGCTGTATTTGCAAGGGTTTGCGGATACGGCGCTATTATTTTATTAAAATTTTTATACTGGTAGAGAGCCTGTAATCCTTGATAATAAAGGGTTGCAGCGATTATGTTGCAATAAAAAATATATAATTTTACAACCTATAAACGCTGTATCGGTTGAAAATAAAGGCGTATATGATTTGGTTTTGCAAATAATAAATGTATAAATAATTTAATGATTCGCTGAAAACGTTGAAAATAAAGGGTTGTAGCGATTGTAAAAATACGAAAAAATGGTGTAATCATACTTTTGGACAGGTGTCAACATTTTTTAAAATCGCTGTAAGCCTTGAAATATAAGGCTTTGAGGGTTTGTTGAAAATAGTTGTTGAAGATTATAGTACTTTTGTATGACAGATGATATTTTTGTTAGCAAAGTGTGACTGTTAGCAACCGGGTGGTGCAAAACGTTGGAATTCCAACGTTTTTTCGTTTTTTAGTAACACAAAAGTAATTAAAAAGTAACATATTTATAACTGCGTTATGTCAAGACAGTAACGGATAACGTAGGGGTAACAGTAACACAAAACCGTCGTTTTTAGGGTAAAAATAGGTGTTTTCAAGCTAAAACAACATAAAACAACATTGTTGAAATGTTTAAATATCAACGATAAATATCGATAGTAACATAAAAAGTAACACTAACGTAACGAAAATGTTGTTTTATGTTGTTTGGTAACAGTTTTATAACTAATTTCACATTAAAGTAACACAATTTCACGATAAAGTAACACAATTTATTAGTGTTACCCTAATGTGATTATAAAACTATGCGATAAAATATCATGTAATTCCAATATATTTAAGAGTTAATGTATAAAATAACGAACCTATTACGGTTCAATAAAAAGCAACGTGTGAAAAAAGTGTTATTTTTAAAATTATTGCTACCAAAGTGTGATTTTTATGGTAACATAATGGTGTCGAAAGGATAACACAAACAAAACAAATTCGTAACACTTTCGAAACAAAGGAAAAAGGAATTATCTAAGCAGTCCAAATGGGGAGGACAAAACGATGAAGAACATGATGAACACAATCGCAAGAGTAACAACAATAGTAATGATAGCCGTAGCACTCTTCGTAACATTCGGAGTAGTAACACAGGCTTCCGAAAAAGCAGTAGGAACAAATGAAAGAACAGCTGAGTTCAATGCAGAAGCTTTCGCAGAGAAGGCAATGGCAGTTAACAACAAGACCGTCGCTACAGTAGAGCCTGTAGTAGAGGGGGCTACAGGAACTGCTTACGAAGTCGAAGTTGTAGAAACTGTTATCGCAGCTCCTGCAATCGCAACTGCAGCTCAGGTTGAGGAAGAAGAAGTTGAAGAAATCGTTGAGGGAAACGTTGAGACAGCTGAAGAGTTCGTAGAAGCTGATGAACTCGAAATGGAAGCTGAGATTGCTTCAACAGCAACCGCATCTGCTACCAACAATGAAGTAAAGACAATCGACGCTGCTACAGCAGCAGCATCCGCTGACGGAGTAACAGTACAGTTTGGAACAACAGCAACAGCAGCAGCTACAGTACAGACAGAAACAGTTAAGACACTTAAGGACGTAAACGCAAAGTACCTCGGAACAGCTTCCGGAAATAGAAAAGCCATCACACTCGTAGGCGACAGCACATTCAGAGATATCAATAAGCTTCAGGCAGTTATCGACGCTAACAACATCGTATGCTACCCAACAGCAGACATGACACAGGGTGTTAAGTACTTCGCAGGTCACAATCCTGGAGCAATGAGCCACGTAGCAGGCCTCAAGGTTGGATCCATCGTAAGACTTTCCAACGACGAAGGATATCAAGATTATCAGATTAGAGAAATCAAGCAGGGCGCAGGCAGCTTCGCAAGCATCACATTCAACACAACAAAGGGAGTTATGGACGCTTGGACAATGCTGAGAACAGGTTCTGAAAACGCAGTAATCGTTCAGTACTGCATCGACGGAGTAAACACACTTCACTACGGAGTAGCAATTTAATAGAAAACGCTCTACTAAATATACAAAAACAAATAACAACTAACAACTAACAACTAACAACTAACAACTAACAACTTGATTCATCGGATAGTTTCCCCAAAACAATCCTAAAGCCTAATAAATATAGAGAATGCTTAGATAAAAAAGAAGAAGTGCTCCCGAGGGGGGAGCACTTCTTCTTTATTCTTTACTCTTTACTCTTTACTAATCCAGTACATATACTGTTACTGTTCTAACGCCCCATTGATAGCATTCGGCTTCGGTGTCCATTACCAGGTCCAAAGTATATCCTATAATATTACCTCCGGTATCGTTGGCCACCGCGTAGCCGTAGCCTTCGATGTAGAGTCTTGTTCCCAGAGGGATTATGGAGGGATCCACAGCTACTGTACCGACAACTGCGGGATTACCGGAAGCTCCATATCCTCCTGCGACATAGGCGTAGGCTGTACACGTGAACGCCTCGCTGTAACTGAATTCGCCGTTGTCCTGTGTGGTTTCTTGGGGCTCTTCTTCGATTACCTCTTCGTATAATTCAGCTTCGTCGGAAACTTCTTCGTATTCTTCGGAAGCCTCATACTCTTCGGGCGATTCTTCGGAGACTACGTATTCTTCGGAATACTCTTCTTCAGAAACCTCGTCCGTTGTCTCGATGAGCTCTTCTTCTGGGGCGGGAGTTACTTCCTCTGGTTCGCCGACATAATCTGCAATCTGTAGCTTGATATCGGATTTCTCCATCAAGACTGTCTCTGCTGAGATGCTGTCGGATACCGAGCCGCTATAGGCGAGGGTTTTCACTATCTCCGCCTCCGGCTCAGCCCGGAAGATTCCGAAGTCCGTATCGGCGATGGCCTCCGGGGCATAACCCCAAGCCAGAATGCCTCCGCTTATAAGGGCGGTCGCTCCGAGCACTGTAGCTATCAGCGGCCCCTTCCGCGAACGGTTTTTGTATATATTCATTATTTTATCACCTCGTTTCTTAAGAGTTCTTAAGAAAAAACCTCGTCCATATTAGCCCATATAAATCAAAAAGTCAATAGAAAACGTTTAAAAATAGAGGTTTGCTAATATATTCCATCTAAAGTTTCTTAAGACTAAACATCAAAATGTAGTAGTTTGTATTAAGTTTATTAAGAAATAAAGCATAGTTTTTGTGTATATTAAAACGCAGAAATAGTGATATAATATGTAGAAATAATTGAGAGGAGCAAATATCAAAATGAGAGACGAAACCAAATGTCTGCATGCAGGCTATACACCAAAGAATTCTGAACCGAGGGTGGTACCGATAGTTCAGAGTACCACATACGTCTTTGATTCAACCGAAGAGGTTGCAGCGGTCTTTGATGATCCGACAAAGGCACTAATCTATTCCCGATTTGCAAACCCTACAGTCATGGCTGTCGAAGAAAAGATTGCTGCACTTGAAGGTGGAATAGGTGCGATGTGTACATCATCGGGACAGGCTGCAAATTTGCTTGCGATTTTAAATATATGTCAAGCCGGAGACAGCATTGTTTCTTCGGGTGAAATATATGGTGGCACGATAAACCTCTTTGCCGTTACGCTTAAGAAGCTTGGAATTGAATGCATCATGGTTCCGGGAGATATCAGCGAAGAGGATCTTGATAAAGCATTTAAACCAAACACCAAGGCGGTATTTGGAGAAACGATTGCGAATCCTGCTCTCACCGTTCTTGATATAGAAAAATTCGCAAAGGCTGCCCATTCACATGGCGTTCCGCTAATCGTGGATAATACCTTCGCGACGCCGATTCTATGCAAGCCGTTTGAATTCGGAGTTGACATCATAACTCATTCCACCACCAAGTATATGGATGGACATGCAGTTCAGGGTGGTGGCGTAATTGTCGACAGCGGAAACTTTGATTGGGCAAATGGCAACTTCCCTGAATTTACCGAGCCTGATGAATCGTATCACGGAATAGTGTATACGGAAGCTTACGGCAAGATGGCCTATATCATAAAGGCCAGAATGCAGCTTATGAGGGACTTTGGCTGCTATCCTGCTGCGCATTCTGCTTTCCTTCTAAATCTCGGGCTGGAAACGCTCGCGATAAGGATGCCGAAATACTGTGAAAACGCGCTTAAGGTGGCAGAATATCTTTCCAATTCCGACAAGGTCGAAAGCGTGAACTACCCGGCTCTTCCCGGAGACAAGCAACATGAACTCTTTAAAAAATATCTTAAGGGTGCAAGTGGAGTAATCTCCTTCGTCATCAAGGGCGGCAGAGAGGCTGCGACTAAATTCATGGACAGCCTTGACCTTGCATCTAATGAAGTCCACGTCGCGGACATAAGGACTTGCGTGCTTCACCCGGCCAGTGAAACGCATAGACAGCTAACGGACGAGCAGCTTGAACTTGCGGGGATAAATGCGGGGATGGTAAGGTTCTCGGTGGGACTTGAAAACGTGGAAGATATAATAGAAGACCTTGAACGTGCTCTCTTGACGGTATAGAATCAATCCATTATAATTTACACGTAGGTTGCATGCGTTGAATGCTTGAATTGCAAGCTGTTTAAGAGACTTGCCCGGCTAAATGCATGTGTTGCAAAAAGGAGAATTACAAAATGAAGGGGAATAAAAGAATCGCCCTAACGCTTCTTGCTGTTATGGCTGTCTCGGTTGTCGCCGCCGCTTGCGGAAGCAAAGAACCGGACACATTAGAAAGCTATGTAAAGGCAAACCAGAGTGAACAGGACGCAATACAAGGCATCGTCTCAGACGACCCGAATGCAACGGTAAACATAACCGGAAACACGATGGAAATAACATATACTGTTGAAGACATCAACTTTACGGCAGATGTATTAAACAATGCATTGAATAGTCTGGGGGATACCTTTAAAGGAGTTATCACGGATTTGGAAACTGAAACAGGAATAAGCGGTATCAGCATCAAGGTTTCCTATGTGGATGACACCGGCAAAGAGATAACGAGCAAAATGTTTGAGTAATAACTCTTATTTGCTTCTATTATATTGTGCAGTATTATTGTGCAGTGATTAACCAGGGATATCGGTGGATTCGGTATCCCTTATAATTTATGGGATGTATTGAATTAAAATAGGAAACGATGGAACCGAATTACCAAGATTACATTAGGAACTTTAGCATTATTGCCCATATAGATCATGGGAAGTCGACTCTGGCAGACAGGATTATTGAAAATACCGGTCTTGTTGCCGAGCGCGATATGAAGGAACAATTCCTGGACAACATGGATCTGGAGCGTGAACGCGGAATAACCATAAAGCTCCAGACGACGCGCCTTGTCTATAAGGCGCAGGACGGAAAGGAATACATTTTCAACCTGATTGATACGCCGGGTCATGTCGACTTTAACTATGAGGTATCAAGGAGTCTTGCGGCATGTGAAGGCGCTGTCCTTGTTGTTGATTCCACACAGGGAGTGGAAGCTCAGACCATGGCCAACGTATACCTTGCGCTGGAAGAGGATTTGGAGATTCTTCCCGTCCTGAACAAGATTGACCTCGCGAGCTCCAGGCCCGATGAGACAAGAGAAGAAATCGAGGAGATGATTGGAATCGATGCTTCCGAGGCTCCGCTCGTTTCGGCAAAGGAAGGTATCGGCATCACTGAGCTTTTGGAGGCGGTAGTAAAAACCATACCTGCGCCATCCGGAGATCCTGATGGAAAACTGAAGGCGCTCATCTTCGATTCGGTCTACGATAATTACAAGGGTGTGGTCATCTACACACGAATCTTTGATGGTTCTGTCAAGGTGGGCGATGAAATACTTCTAATGAACACCGGAAAAAAATATGAGGTTACGGAAGTAGGCGTGATGGCTCCGGGACATGTTCCGGTGAAGTCTCTAAAGGCGGGAGAAGTAGGATATATCTGCGCCAGCATCAAGCAGGTAAAGGACGCTCAGGTTGGCGATACCATAACTCTTGCATCCGCTCCGGCAGCTGAAATGCTCCCCGGATACAAGAAGGCTCAGTCGATGGTTTATTGTGGAATTTACCCGGCTGAAGGCGAGAAATACGAAGGCGTAAAGGACGCATTGGAAAAGCTGCAGGTAAACGATGCGGCGTTCAACTTTGAACCCGAGACCTCGACCGCTCTTGGTTTTGGATTTAGATGCGGATTCCTTGGGCTCCTCCATATGGAAATCATAGTTGAGAGACTCGAAAGAGAATTTGACTTAGCGGTCATCACGACCTCTCCGAGCGTAGTATATAAAGTAGTAATGACCGACGGCAGAGTGGAGATGATTCAGAATCCGACAAACCTGCCTGCGCCTGTTGAAATCGATCACATAGAGGAACCGATTGTAAAGGCAGATATAATGATACCGAAGGAATACGTCGGTTCAATCATGGAACTCTGTCAAAAGCGCAGAGGAAACATGCTTCACATGGAGTATATTACAAAGGATAGAGTTACTCTGCATTACGAGCTTCCGCTCAACGAAGTTATATATGATTTCTTCGATGCACTTAAATCAAAGACCAGAGGTTATGGGTCCTTGGACTATGAATTCATCCGCTATCAAAAATCGACTCTTGTTAAGATGGATGTGCTTTTAAACAAAGAGATAGTTGATGCCTTCTCGATGATAGTCCATGAATCAGAAGCATATGACAGGGGACGCTTCGTCTGCAAGAAGCTAAAGGAAGTTATTCCGATGCATCAGTTTGAGGTTCCAATTCAAGCGGCCATCGGTCAAAAGGTAATAGCGCGAGAAACCGTAAAGGCATATCGTAAGGACGTTATCGCAAAATGCTATGGCGGCGATATCTCGCGAAAGAAGAAACTTCTGGAGAAACAGAAGGAAGGTAAAAAGCGCATGCGCCAGTTTGGTCGCGTGGAAGTTCCGCAGGAAGCGTTCACCGCTGTTCTCAAATATGATGACGACAAATAAACTGGGAATATACATTCATATACCTTTCTGCATAAGAAAATGCCCTTATTGCGGGTTTTATTCGGAGGAGCTTGGAACGGGTGCATCTTGTTCCGCAGAGGAATATATAGCTAAAGTCATCTGCGACTTAAAAAGCTTCGGCGAAGAGTATTCCGGCGGAAGAAAGGTTGACAGCATCTTCTTTGGCGGCGGAACGCCGACATCAATTCACGAGGATTATATAATATCCGTCCTCGAAGCAATACGAGAAAACTTTGATGTGGAAATCGATTGTGAGATTACAATAGAAGCGAACCCGGGGATTCTTCATGGGCTCGCGAAACTAAAGGAAGCAGGGTTTAACAGAATATCCATCGGCGTTCAATCCTTTGATGACGGAGTTCTCGGAACTCTCGGTAGAATCCACAATTCCTTAGAAGCCGAGCGCTCCATCAAAATCGCCAGAGAGGCAGGCTTTGACAATCTAAACATCGATTTGATGTTCGGGATTCCGGGGCAGAGTATGGGTGAGTGGAATAAGACTTTAAAGAAGGTCATCGATTTAAAGCCGGAACATATTTCATTCTATAGTCTGCAGTTGGAAGAGGGCACGCCGTATTTTGATCGATTTGAAGCCGGAGAATTTGATGAGCTCTCTGACGAACTTGATAGAGCGATGTACCACAAGGCGATTGCAATGCTTAAGGCCGCAGGCTACAAGCATTATGAAATCAGCAATGCATCCATCCCGGGATTTGAGTGCAGGCATAATTTGAAGTATTGGTCGCTCAACGAATATTTGGGAGTTGGACCGAGCGCGTCGTCATACATAGATGGTAGGCGCTTCACATTCAAAGATTCCGTCCGGGATTATATGGAATGCAATTTAAATGACTTATCCGGAAGATTATCCGAGCTTCACATTAATTCAAGATTCGATGATATGTCCGAATACTCCTTTACCGGACTCAGGCTAACGAGCGGAATAGATTATTCGGATTTTAAAATAAGGTTTGGTATTTCATTTCAGGAGGCGTTTTCTGATCGCTGGGAAGAACTCCGTGAGTTCTTTGAAAGCGGGGCGATTAAGCAATTCGTCGATGCGGAGGGAGTGCCGGTTGCACTAAGACTTACCGAAAAGGGCATCGACGTATCAAACCGAATCATGTCCATTTTTGTATAGTAGCAGAATCAAAAAGCCATGACAGAACTCACGAAACTTTACTTAGCAATAGCATGCAATATGATAGTGCTTCTGGTTACGGCATACATCGTAGCGGGATATTTTCTGCTTCCGAGAGGGGAAGACAAATTGGAAGCGCCAATAGGGAAGAAAGCGCTAAGATATTATACGACATTATCAAATATCTTCTCGGCTGTCGCATGTGGAATAGCGCTGATATTCGAATTTCAGAATCTCTGCCTCTGCGGAGTGGTATTTCCGCATTGGGTTACGCTCCTTAAGTTCTACAGCGCAGCAGCGGTTACGCTTACGTTTGTTACAGTGATGCTTT
Source organism: uncultured Clostridia bacterium (assembly GCA_947302715.1). Classification (GTDB taxonomy): domain Bacteria; phylum Bacillota; class Clostridia; order Peptostreptococcales; family Anaerovoracaceae; genus Eubacterium_B. The sequence continues at coordinate 43,858 of CAMYVY010000007.1, read as the reverse complement.
ATTTGGGACCCACAATAGGTTATGGTAAACTGCTTAGCAGAACCAGTTTCCACATGCATCTTGCGGGGCCGGTTTTATCTGTATTTTCAATCTGCGTGCTTGAGGACTTTGATAGAATAAGCGTAGAAGAAACCCTGGTCGGCATGATACCGCTGATAGTATATGCATGGGTATATCTAAGACAGGTTATCATGGTTTCTGAACGGGATGAAGAGGGCAATCTCATTAAAGGATGGGAAGACTTCTATGGCTTCAATCGCGGAGGCAAGTGGTATGTCGCCGGAATAGTGATGTTCGTGGGATATGCATTAATTCTGTTTGGACTTAGGGCTATATATATTCATATATAATTGTACATATATAATAGTATATAAATGAAACAAGGTGATCAAAATGAAATATGATGTGGTAATAATCGGAGCAGGTCCCGGGGGAATATTCTCGGCCTATGAACTTATGAAGAAGGCACCGAAGCTTAAAATCGGTGTATTTGAAGCAGGGGCGCCCTTAAATAAACGTCACTGTCCGATAGATGGAGTGAAAGTAAAGGAGTGCATTCACTGTAAGCGTTGCGCCATAATGCGCGGCTTCGGCGGAGCGGGTGCATTTTCCGATGGAAAATACAATATAACAAACGACTTCGGCGGTACGCTCTACGAATACATCGGAAGGGATAAAGCCTTCGAATTGATGCGCTATGTTGATGAGATAAACATGAGCCACGGAGGAGAAGGAACCAAGCTATATTCAACGGCGGGGAGCAGCTTCAAAAAAGAATGTATGCAGAATGGCCTGACTTTGCTCGAGGCATCGGTTCGCCACCTTGGAACGGACATCAACTATGTGGTTCTGGAAAACCTTTATGATGAAATGAAGGACAAGATTGACTTCCACTTTGATACTATGGTGGATTCAATCAAGGTTCTAAATCCTAAAACCAAATCTGAAGCATCAAAGTCCGCAAAGCCGCGTAAAAAAGCGGCTGAAACGCAATATGAAGTATCGTTTGAAGGTCCCGGAAAGAAGAAGGGGACCGCAACCGCATCCAAATGCATCGTCTCCGTTGGTCGAAGCGGGAGCAAGTGGATGGAAAAGGTTTGTGGTGACCTCGATATAGAAACACTGAGCAACCGCGTGGACCTCGGAGTCAGGGTTGAACTTCCCGCTGAAATATTCTCTCATCTGACCGATGAATTGTATGAAAGCAAGATAGTCTACAGGACGAAGAAATACGAGGACAGGGTACGCACGTTTTGCATGAATCCGCACGGCATCGTCGTAACCGAAAACACCAACGGTATTGTTACGGTGAACGGACACAGCTTCGAGGACCCTGAGAGAAAAACTCAGAACACGAATTTTGCGCTTCTGGTATCAAAGCATTTTTCGGAGCCATTCAAGGACAGCAACGGCTACGGAGAAAGTATCGCAAGGCTTTCGAATATGCTGGGAGGCGGCGTTATCGTTCAGCGCTTCGGTGACTTGGAACGCGGACATAGAAGCACTGCAAAGAGAATAAACGAATGCACTGTTCGTCCTACCTTGAATGCTACACCTGGAGATCTGTCGCTGGTTCTTCCGAAGAGAATTCTTGATGGAATAATAGAGATGATTTATGCTCTTGATAAAATTGCGCCCGGAACAGCAAACGATGATACGCTGCTCTACGGCGTAGAAGTCAAGTTCTATAATATGGAGGTTCAGCTGAATGAGAACCTTGAATCGAAGTATCCGGGATTATATATAATAGGAGACGGAAGCGGCGTGACACATTCGCTTTCACATGCGAGCGCCAGTGGCGTCTTTGTTGCAAGAGAAATCGCAGGAAAAAAATAAAAGCGATTTAAGTTTAGTAGAGGAGCTAAGATGGATAAATATATTCTAACCTTGGATCAGGGTACAACCAGCAGCAGGGCGATTATCTACGATCAGGAGAGCAATATTATTAGCGTAGCCCAGAAGGAGTTTGCGCAAATCTATCCTGAACAGGGGTGGGTGGAGCACGACGCCAATGAAATATGGGAGAGCCAGCTTGAGGTTGCTGTAGAAGCGATAAAAAGTGCAGGTCTCACCTGGGAAAACATCGAAGCGATTGGAATTACAAATCAAAGAGAGACTACGGTTGTCTGGGATAAAATGAGCGGCGAACCTGTCTATAATGCCATCGTCTGGCAGTGCAGGAGAACTTCGGATTACTGCGACTTGCTCATAGATTCGGGGCTCAGCGATTCGATAAAATCCAAAACGGGCCTGATCATCGACCCTTATTTCAGCGGAACCAAGCTAAGGTGGATTCTTGAAAACATAGAAGGCGCACGCGAAAGAGCAGAGAATGGTGAACTCATTTTCGGAACCATTGACACTTGGCTCGTATGGAAACTAACCGCCGGTAAGGTTCATGTTACCGATTATTCCAATGCATCAAGAACCATGATGTTCAACATTCACGAGCTATGCTGGGATGATGAAATACTCGAAACTCTAAATGTACCAAAGGCGATGCTACCGGAGGTCAAGCCGTCGAGCTATATATATGGAGAGACGGATGCGGAACTCTTCGGAGGACCGATCAAAATCGCCGGAATTGCAGGAGACCAACAGGCTGCACTTTTCGGTCAGACATGCTTCAAGGAAGGTGAAGTAAAGAGCACCTATGGGACGGGGCTCTTCATGCTTCAGAATACAGGTGCTTCACCGATAGAATCGAAGAACGGACTTTTGACTACAATTGCGTGGGGGATTCCGGAGAGGTATTCTGCGGCTGACGGAGCGATCAATAAGCCTGAGCAGCCGAAAAAAGAAAGAAAGTTATCGAACTTGTTTGGCCTGCTCGGTGGTGATGATGAAGAGCCTAAGGACCCGATCAAAGTCACATATGCACTGGAGGGCTCCGTCTTCGTTTGCGGTGCAGTAATTCAGTGGCTTAGGGATGAACTCGGACTTCTCGAAAAAGCCTCCGATTCTGAGGCTATGGCGAATTCGGTTGAGGACAGCAACGGAGTCTACGTGGTCCCGGCCTTTGTAGGTCTTGGTGCACCACACTGGGACTCTCACGCGAGGGGAACCATGTTTGGCTTAACGAGAGGAGCCAACAAAAATCACATCGTCCGTGCAGGGCTGGAGTCCATGGCGTATCAATGCAATGACCTCCTCGAAGCCATGAGCTCGGACCTTGGGAAATATCCTGAGACCTTGATGGTTGACGGTGGAGCATCGGCAAATAATTTCTTGATGCAATTCCAGGCAGACATTCTTGATACCGAGGTGATAAGACCGGAATCCGTGGAAACCACGTCGCTTGGAGCGGCGTATTTGGCCGGCCTTGCAGTGGGATATTGGCGCGATCTTTCGGATGTGGATGACAATTGGAAGGAAGGAGCTCGATTTAAGCCCGATATGAATAGAGGAAAAAGGGATGGACTCTTAGCCGGCTGGCGAAATGCCGTTTCGAGAACTCTTGGCTGGGACAGATAGTCCCGGCTATTTTTTTTTACATTTTTCAGCAATTTTTCATATTTAGTATGTTGACTTTCGTTAAAAAAGTGGTACATTATATTTAGTGATTAGCACTCGATAGATGTGAGTGCTAATATATTGAAGGGAAACTTCAAATTTTGGGCTTTGTCCCATGTAAAGAAATATACCGGAGATACCAAATGGAATTAACGGAAAGAAAATTAAAGATATTGCAGGCCATAATAAGTGACTATGTCAAAACGGCTGAACCCGTTGGATCCAGGACACTTTCGAAGAAACTGGATATGAGCATCAGTCCTGCGACCATACGAAACGAGATGAGCGATTTGGAGGAAATGGGGTATCTGACACATCCCCACACATCCGCGGGACGCGTTCCATCCGACAAGGCCTACAGGCTTTATGTGAATCAGCTCATGGAGAAGCCGGAACTAAGTGTTGCCGAAAAAACGGCCATTGCAAACGAACTCCAGGCGGATATCAATGAGTTTGAGAGAACGATTAGGCACGCAGCCAGGATTCTATCAAGGATTACAAACCTGACGTCATTCGCAGTCACGCCAACGAGAAATGAAGAAGCGCTGAAATTTGTGAATCTGCTTCCGGTCGACGACAAGACCGTGGTAATGATGATAGTTTCCGAAACGGGTGAGATTTCAAATACCGCGCTCAAGCTTCCGAGGCCCTGCAATGCAGAAAACCTGCAGCTTCTTGCGAAGAGCATGACATATAAATACCGCGGGATGAAGCTGACCGACGTGCTAAAGGACAATATAATAGAAAGCTTTGAAAGCAATGTCGAGGCTATGGGTAATTTGGCCCAGGATATCATGCCGGACTTCATGAAGACTTTGGAAGAGATGCTGAACGTCCAGCTGTATATGGACGGACTGACGAATATCTTCGATATTCCCGAATACAGCGACATGGAAAAGGCGAAGAACTTCCTGACCATGCTCGATCAAAAGGACGAATTCCTAAAAACGATAGTGGAACGTGATGACGGCGTAATCGTAACCATCGGCGACGAGCATATGGACGAACAGATGGCGGATTACTCGGTGATTACGGCGACCTACAGCGTCGATGGAAAAACCGTTGGAAAGATAGGAGTTATCGGGCCTAAGCGTATGAAGTACGGCGAGGTCACATCCATAATGGAATACCTCACGGAGAACCTTAACGACAGCTTCAAGCTGGAGGGAAGTACGCTTGAAGGCAATCTTGATGAAGTAGGACCGGGTGAAGGAGGCTAATTATAGACGCCTATGAGGGGCAGCAGCCAATTATGCGAAAGCATTTTATATAGATGACAAGGCTTACGGACCAAATGAACAGTTTGTAGGTTAATAAATTGACGGACGGGAGATAAGTAATGGCAACGGAAAAAGAAAAAGACCAGGGAGTGGAAATCCCAACAGAAGATGATTTTGCTGAGGATGTAAAAGAAGCGGAACCCGATGCGGAGGCTGAGTCTGAAACCGCTGAGGAAGCAGGCACTGATGCCGAGGCTTCAGATGGAAGCGAAAGTACGGAGGCGGGTGCAGAGGCTGAGGCGGAAACTGAACCTGCTGCGAACGCAAGCGAAGAAGATCCTTGGCAAACCAAGTACATGAGGCTTATGGCTGACTTCCAGAATTACAAAAAGCGTACTGCCAAGGAGGTATCGGACATCAGATCCAGCGCAAGCGAAAAGGTAATGACCAAGATCCTCGGCGTTCTGGATAATTTCGAGAGAGCTTTCGAACAAGGAACAACGGACGAAAAATACGCAGAAGGTATAGAGAATATCTTCAAGCAGCTCATAAATGCTCTGGGAGAGTCAGGGCTTGCTGAAATGAATGTGCTCGGCGAGGACTTTGATCCTAACTTCCATAACGCCGCAGTCATGGAAGAATCGGACGAGTACGAAAGCGGCAAAATTTCAGGCGTAATCCAAAAGGGTTACACCCTAAACGGTAAAGTAATCAGACCCCCAATGGTCAAAGTTGCAAAATAAATTTATAGAAAGAGGTAGATAAAAATGGCAAAGGTAATAGGAATAGACTTAGGTACAACAAACAGCTGCGTAGCAGTACTCGAAGGCGGAGAACCCGTCGTAATCCCAAATGCAGAAGGTAATAGAACAACACCTTCGGTAGTTGGTTTCGCAAAGAATGGCGAAAGACTGGTTGGTGAAACCGCAAAGCGTCAGGCTGTAACAAACCCTGACAGAACAATTTCCTCAATCAAGAGACATATGGGCGAAGACTATACTGTACAGATTGACGGAAAGACATACACACCGCAGGACATCAGCGCAATGATTCTGACCAAACTAAAGAACGACGCTGAGGCATATCTCGGAGAGAAGATTACGGAAGTAGTTATCACGGTACCTGCATACTTCTCCGACTCACAGAAGCAGGCAACAAAGGACGCAGGAAAAATCGCAGGACTCGATGTAAAGAGAATCATCAACGAACCGACAGCTGCATCCTTGGCATACGGCCTTGATAAGGAAGCAGGAACACACAAGATTCTGGTTTACGATTTGGGCGGCGGTACATTCGACGTTTCAATTTTGGAACTCGGTGACGGCGTATTCGAAGTATTGGCAACCAACGGTGATACACACCTCGGCGGCGATGACTTTGATAATGTAGTTATGAACTATCTGGCTGACGAATTCTCCAAGGAGAATGGCGTTGACCTTAGAGCAGACAAGATGGCTCTGCAGAGACTGAGAGAAGCTTCCGAGAAGGCAAAGAAGGAACTCTCCAGCCAGCAGACAACAAACGTAAACCTGCCGTTCATCACTGTAACGGATGCTGGTCCGCTGCACATGAACTATGACCTTACAAGAGCAAAGTTCGAGCAGCTCACAGCTGACCTCGTAGAGAGAACAGTTGCTCCGATGCAGAAGGCTATGACGGATGCCGGAGTAACTACTGCTGACCTCGAAAAGGTTATCCTGGTTGGTGGATCCACCAGAATCCCTGCAGTTCAGGAAGCAGTAAAGCGCGTAACGGGCAAAGAACCGTTCAAGGGAATCAACCCTGACGAATGCGTTGCGGTTGGTGCTGCAATCCAGGCAGGCGTACTTACAGGTGAAGTAAACGACATCCTGCTCCTCGACGTAACACCGCTTTCGCTCTCCATCGAAACACTCGGCGGAGTAGCAACCAAGCTCATCGAGAGAAATACAACAATCCCGACAAAGAAGAGCCAGATCTTCTCCACAGCTGCTGACAACCAGACCGCTGTAGACATCCACGTAATGCAGGGTGAAAGAGAAATGGCTGCAGACAATATCACACTTGGTAGATTCCAGCTCACAGGTATTGCTCCGGCACCTCGTGGAATTCCGCAGATCGAAGTTACATTCGACATCGACGCAAACGGTATCGTAAACGTAAGCGCCAAGGACCTCGGAACAGGTAAGGAACAGAAGATCACGATCACTTCTTCGACCAAGCTGTCCGACGAGGAGATTAACCAGAAGGTAAGAGAAGCTGAGCAGTATGCTGCAGAGGACAAGGCTCGCAAGGAGAGCGTTGAACTTCAGAACCAGGGCGAGAGCCTGGTATACCAGACAGAGAGAACACTCAAGGATCTCGAAGGAAAGATTTCCGACGAGGACAAGCAGACTCTCGAGACAATGAACGGTGAACTCAGAAGCGCTCTTGCTCAGAACAATCCGGATGACATCAGAGCAAAGATGGAAGCCCTGACAACAAAGTTCAACGAGGTTTCAACCAAGCTTTATCAGCAGGCCGGAGCACAGGCAGGTGCTGATCCTAATATGGGCGGTGCCGGCTTTGATCCAAACGCAGGCGCTGCTGGCGCAGGCTTTGGTGGCGCTGATGCAGGCGCGGGTGCGGGCGCATCCCATCCTGACGACAACGTAGTTGACGCTGACTACACAGTAGTGGACGAAGACACACCATCAGAAAACTAATAATGATTTAAGCGGCGATTCCCATAAAGGGAATCGCCCTTTGGAGTAAATATGGCAGAAAAACGCGATTATTATGAGGTCCTGGGTCTGAAGAAGGGCGCCACGGAGGATGAGATAAAGAGTGCTTTTCGAAAGATGGCGCTCAAATACCATCCGGACAGAAATCCCGGCGACAAGGACGCCGAGGAAAAGTTCAAGGAAGTGAACGAGGCGTACAGCATTCTTTCAGACGCGGACAAGAGAAGTAAATATGACAGATTTGGGCATGCGGGAGTAGACCCCAACGCAGGCTTTGGCGGCGGAGGATTTGGCGGCTTCGGCGGCTTTGATTTTGGTGGAGGAACAGGGGGCACCTGGAACGGCAGCTTCGAGGATATCTTCGACATGTTCGGCGGAATGTTCTCCGGGGGCGGCTTTGGTTCCAGAGGTTCTGCAAGGCGTACCGGCCCGCAGCGCGGCCGCGACTTGCAGCGCAACGTAACTATCGAATTCGAAGAAGCGGCCTTTGGTGCAAAGAAAGAAATCTCCGTGACCAAGCTCGTCAAGTGCAAGACATGTAGCGGCGAGGGTACGGCTCAGGGAACGACCAAGCGCACGTGTCCGAAATGTAACGGTACGGGAACTGTGACGACCGTTCAGAGCACTGCCTTTGGCCAGTTCCAGAACACGAGAGGCTGCCCCGATTGTAAGGGTCAAGGCTTCATAATCGACACACCTTGTCCGGACTGCAATGGGCAGGGCAGTGTGAAAAAGACCATCAAGATCAATGTGGATATTCCTGCCGGCGTAGACACGGGCTCTGTAATCCCCATCAAAGGACAGGGAGAACCGGGAGCGAACAATGGCCCCGCAGGCGACCTCTATATCGTGATAGAAGTAAAGCCGCACAAGATGTTCAAACGCAACGGCTCGGACCTCTACCTAAATGTACCGATTTCATTCGACCAGGCGGCCCTCGGCGCAGAGATAGTGGTACCGACCTTGGAAAACAAGGTAATGTACAAGGTGCCGGCCGGCACTCAGCCCAATACCGTGTTCCGCCTGAAGAACAAGGGCATAAAGAATGTACGCACAGGCAAGCCCGGAGACCTCTACGTTGAAGTGACCCTTGAAGTTCCGACTAAGCTGAATTCCAAGCAGAAGAAGTCCATCGAGGACATGGCGAAGATAGTGGATAAGGATTGCTATCAAGAAAAATCAGGCTTCGCCAAAAAACTCAAAGAAGTCTTCGGCATCAAGGATAAAGAAAAGTAGCCTGAACGAAAACAATTATACTGGGACGGTTCCAATCGACCTAAGTCGAAAGGAACCGTCCTTTTGCATATGCAGGAAACGTGTGGTTGGCTCCGTTTCGTTGAAAGACGGTTGCTCGGAGCATCAGGAGGGCGGCTTTGATGTACTTCACTTTGATGGACTTCCGTGTACCACACAGCAGGCTTTGATGGGATTTCGTGTACCACGGGCCCGAAAATCAAGGGCGTGGTACACAGGACCTGCTGAAACCAGGTACTTCTGTGTACCACACGGCCGGCTTTGATGGGATTTCGTGTACCACGGGCCCAAAAAACAAGGGCGTGGTACACAGGACTGGCTGAAACCAGGTACTTCTATGTACCACACAGCCGGCTTTGGTGGGATTTCGTGTACCACGGACCCAAAAAACAAGGGCGTGGTACACTGGACCGCTTGATGGCACCATTGATTTGAGGAGTGTGGTATAATGATATCGCTATGAGATACATTGAAATTAAGATAGAAATTAATAGTGAGTTTGTTGAACCCGCTATAGCGAAGCTTATGGAGCTTGGCTTTGATTCGTTTCAGATTGATGACCCTAGTGAATTTGCCTCGATTATCGAGAACCTGGATGATACTGAGTGGTATGACAAGGAGCAAGTCAGTGAGGATTTCCTTCAAGACGAAAATCCGGATAATCTCGCAAGGATAACCATCTATTGTGACGATGATGCTGAGGGAAGAGCAAACCTTGAGGTGATTAGGAGTGCTTTCGATGTTCCTGAGGATTCAGGCGAGAATAGGTATGGCAATAAGGGGGTGAAGGTTGTCTCTACGGTTCAGGACGATTCCGAGTGGATGGATAAGTGGAAGGAATACTATCATCCAACAAGGGTGTCGGAGCGCATTATTGTTACTCCTACGTGGGCAGCGGAAGCGGAGATTGATGAGGCGGCCCGGGATTCCACGTGGGCAGCGGAAGCGGAGATTGATGAGGCTGCCCGGGATTCCACGTGGGCAGCGGAAGCCGAGGTTGATGAGATGTGTGGCGGTGCCAAATCGAGTGGGACCCCAAATGCTGCTGATATTTTGATTCGCCTCGATCCCGGCATGGCGTTTGGAACGGGGACGCATGAGACAACGGCACTTGCGCTTAGGATGTTAGAGAAGTATGTTACTGTTTTCGAGCTTAATGCACGCGACTCCAGTGGCTGCGTAAGTGTACTGGACGTAGGAACAGGTTCGGGAATTCTTGCTATAGCTGCAGCTAAATTAGGTGCAACAGATATTTTGGCAATTGATATTGATGAAGATGCTGTCAGAGTCGCAAAGGAGAATATCGAATATAATATCGATTCAGGGAGCACTGCAACATGTGATGCTTGCGATGCGGGAAATGCGTGTGTGTCAGGTGATGCTTGCGACGTAGGAAATGCGGGTGTGTCAGGTGATGCTTGCGACGTGGGAAATGCAAGTGCGGCAGGAAATGCGGGTGACAAACTCCGGATTGATGTGCGCGTAGGTGACCTCACGAAGGGAGTTGATTTTTCTGCAGATATAGTTGTTGCAAATCTCCTTGCTGATTTGATAATGGCATTTTCGGGAGATGCAATAAAACATCTTTTACCGGGAGGAGTATTTATAGCTTCGGGGATTCTAATTGAAAAGAGAGATTCGGTATTAAAGGCGATGCGAGATGCAGGCTTTGATACTGATAACGCTGATATAGCAAGTCAGGGAGAATGGTGCGCAATCACTGTGAGAAAAATGATAGGCTGTGAGAAAAACGTAAAACGGTGAGGAAATTGTGAGACAGAAAAATGGAGGCCAAAATGCGTAATCTGAGAAGTAACAAAAAAAGAAACGGCGTGATGAAAGAAACGGGAAGAGTGCTATCTGCGCTATGCGTTTTTATCGCTATCAGCCTTATGATACAGATGATTTCTATTGGTGGCCAGCCTTCGATTTATGGAATCCATGGACTGGTTTCTGTTACGGAGGCTGCGGAGGTTCCAACGTATACAGTTCCGGCCAGCGGTGATGCCTCCGGAGAGTCCGACAGAAAGGCCTTCAACAAAATCGCCAAGGACCACTATAACGAACAGAAAGTAATAGTATTCCAGCCGGGGAAAACATATTACATCGACGCAACCTTGCATCTTCCGAATGACACAACCATCAAAGCCGATGGAGCAACCATCAGACAAGTATCAAAGGGATACCCGATTTTCATAAGTGCATACTTTGTAAAATCAAAAGACTCATTCTATCAGGATGCCATGAACAAGCTGGGACTTGGAAGCTCCAAAGGTGGATACGAGGTTGGAGGTTACAATAGATGCAAGAACATTACGATTGATGGCGGAACTTTTATAGATGTCTACGAACCTGCAGCAGACGACCCGCAGGGGAAGTTCGAAGGATATAAGAGCGGCTTTTCCAATTTCCAGTTTCTTCACGGTAAAAACATAACGATTAAAAATTGCACAATCACCAACAATTACAACGGGCATTTCATAGAGGTTGCCGGAATTGATGGTGTGGTAATAAGCAATGTTAAATTCAATGGAACCTATGTCGGCGACTCAACAAATGAAGTGATTCAGATAGAGAGCACATCGAATTCTTCTGTATCACCAAGCGGAGCACCGTGGGATGGAACGCCGACAAAGAATGTCACCATAGAGAACTGCGTGATAGAGGTTAAGGACGCCCCGGTAGGCATTGGCACAAATGGCGACTGCATCAAGGCGTATTCAAATATCAACATCATAAACAACACTATAGCCGCCAAGAACTACGCCATAAGACTGGTCAAATGTGACGGAGGAAAGGTCGTCTGCAATACGATAAAAAACGGATACAATTCCTTTATCGGAGCAACCAATATGGATTATCAGCCGGTGGAGAGAGACTCAAAAACATGGAAAAGACTCTATGGAACAGGAAGATATGACACCATGAAGGCCATTGTGGACGAAGGATTTAAATCCACAGGAGGAACCGTAATAGTAGCAACCGGCTCCGGGTTCAAGGACGCACTCGCAGCATCCGGTCTTGCCGGACTTTATAGGGCTCCGGTTGTGCTCACCGATGGCAGCAATCTTTCGTCGCAGGCAGAAGAAATCCTAAGGAGACTTAAACCGAGCAAGATCTTTGTTGCGGGAGGAGACTTCGCAGTGAAGGACGGAGTTCTAAGCAGAATAAGAAGCGTAACCGGAGTGTCTCCGGAAAGGCTGTTTGGTAAGACATCTTCAGGTACAAGCGCATCTCTCGCATTGCAAGGCAAAGGAAAATGGAAGGACAGCACGGCGATCATCGCGACCAACAAATCATTCAAGGATGCGCTGTCAGTCGCTCCGATCGCATACGCAAAGGGCTATCCTATCTTGCTCGCAGACAACGGAAAGAATTTGTCGCTCGATGTGATTGATGCGATTAAGGAACTTGGAATAAAGAAGGCCATAATTGTAGGTGGAACTGCAGCGGTTACCACCGACGTTGAAAAACAGCTTAAAGGCCTTAACGTAACTATTTCGAACAGACTTGCAGGATCGAACGGTGTTGCAACGAGTGCGGCGATTGCCAAATGGGGAATATCAAAAGGAATGTCCGCCAACAAGATGGGAGTCGCCACAAGCAAGAATTATCCGGACGCTTTGGCTGGCGCTGCACTCTGTGGATATAATAATGCCATTCTGGTTTTGGCGGACGATGATGCCATCACAAATGCAACATTCCCCCGCAATTACAGGTCTTCCATCAAAACCGGATATGTCTTTGGTGGAAAATTTGCGGTGGGAATATGCACTTGGAACACGCTTGAACAAAGCGTAATAGGCTAAGACAATGTTATTTTGCGAGTGTTGTTGCGAGTGACGATGATAGTTTTATTTTGCGAGCGTTGTTGCGAGTGACGATGACACTGCAGAGGTTCCACCCATGACATAGAGGACCTTGGTGGATGCTAAATGAATGTATGACAAGGCGTCTGAATACTTCCCTGATGAAACGAGGAGTATGGGCGCCTTTAGTTTTGCAGCAAGAGGCCCTGCGCTGATTCCGTCGGGGTAGTTTCCTCCATAAGCTATCACGGCATTGTTTTGAGCACCGGAGAAGAATCTCTTTGAAACGGTGACCGATGTTGCGTATCTATCGCTCCCGTAGATTCTGCTTGCTGTACCATAGCTTGCGATTTTTCTGTACAAGGAATCGCTAATGGCGGATGATCCTCCAATCACATGGAATGTGCTCCCGTGGATGCTGTTTAAAAATACGGACTGATTTCCCGTAAGCTCTTTGCCTACAAGAAGAATAGGCTTTCCAATCGCTGAGGCTGAAAGTGCGTCAGGATAATTCTCACCTGAGCAGATTATGATTTCTCCGCGGCGCACGGCCGTTTCAGCCATAACCAACATATTCGTCTCATATCTGTTTGCTCCTGCGAGTCTTCGAACTCTGAGATTTCCAAGCGCTCCTTCCATTGCCGACGGCACAGCACCGGTTCCGCCAACTATATAGACTGTTCCGCTTGAACTCATGTTGTTCTTTATATATGAAGCAATTTCTGAAATGCTTGACTTTGTAACCAAGAGTACAGGTGCATTCTTGACCGTTGCCAAATAGGTTCCGGAAAGCGCATCGGCAAAGGACGTACCGGATGCGATAACGATATTCGAAAACTTGCTTACACCGAGTACTTTCTTGAGCTGGTCGGCTGTTGCTATTGATGTCTTAATTCTGTTGGCTCCGTCCATACGAATGACCCCGCGAGCGGGAGCCGTTGTACCTGTACCCGTACCTGTGCCTGTGCCGGTTCCGGTGCCAGTACCGGTTCCGGTACCTGTGCCTGTGCCTGTTCCGGTGCCTGTACCGGTTCCCGTACCCGTACCTGTTCCCGTACCCGTACCTGTACCTGTACCTGTACCTGTACCTGTACCTGTACCACTTCCGCTTCCAGATGCGGTTGGTACCGGACATGGTGAACTTGGCATATTGTTATATACCGGGATTAAGAAGCTCATTGCATAATTCATTATGTTCTTGTATCCGGTCTGAAGGTGTATTCCTTCGCTGTTTGCGGCAAATACCGCTGTCATGTATTGATGAGTTCCCACGGCATTTATCCCGTTCATAACGTTGAATTTCTTAAGGTATAAAGTATTTTGATTGTTGGATATATAATTCTTGGCAAAGTATTCGGAACCGCCGATGATGGATTTTGTTCTGCTGTTCCACCCTTGCGCCTTCGCATAAATAAGGCCGTTAGTTATGGCGGTATTTCCTGCCGCAGCATAAGCACCGATATTGAAGAAATTATAATAGCCCTCGTAGCCGGGAACGTTACCGGATATGAGACCTGATGCGCCGTAATAACCTTGTTCCTGAAGAATCATGGAAGCAAGCGTCAAAGGATTCACGTTGCTCTGTTTGCCGGCCTCCATGAAGAGATGCGCATAGGAAGCAAATGTCTCTTCGGGGAATGGCTTGGACATAAAGGAACCAGCGAGGATTGTATTAATACCTGCCAGGGTTTGAGTGGAGGCATCATATCGCATGGAATAGAATTGGAAAATCGAGTTTTCGTTCAGGAAGTTTCTTGGGTCCATATAATACTTGACGGCTGCCTCTGATGCTGCGACATATCCGCCGGAATCCAATACGATGTGCTCGCCGAATTCGTTGTATGCAGAGCTTGAATTTGATTTGTATGAACTATCCCAGTTTGCAGGAACAAGATTTGTTGAAACAGGTGTTATTTCCTTTAAAATAACATCGTCCCAATTAAGCCCTGTATTTTGAGGGGTGAACTTCCAATTGGGGTATTTTTCGTGGAGCACTCTTAGGAATGGCTTATAGCTTTCGGGGAATCCTGAAATGGATTGCTCAAAGGATGCACTTCCCGTGCCGGTTCCTGTACCTGTTCCTGTTCCCGTACCTGTGCCTGTCCCGCCGCTTGAATTGATCTCTACAAAGCTTGCGGAAACATAGCCCGTTCCCGAACCATAGGAGATTTTGTACCAACCATCGACGGTCTCAAGGATTTCGACGGTTGTTCCATCGGAAAGTCCTCCTATTATGGTAGTATCGGTTCCGGGACCCGATCTTACATTTAGGCCGCCGTCAGCATTTACCGTCCCGGTTGTTGCAGCAAAAGCCAAGTCCGGCAGAGCAAATGACATGCCGCTCACAATCAAAAACGCGGAAATTAAAATACAGAAAAAACTAAGACGAGATTTTCTCCCAATTCCCAATGTGTTCATACTAGACCCCCTGAATATCCCTAACAGATTTCATACCTCTAAATATGATAACATCAATGCGCGTCCTTGACAAGGGCGCACGCATATTGTTAAAATTTCTGTAATTGTGAGAATTTGGAGGTCTCTTTAATTATGAACAACGTAAAAATTGGTGTCCTTGGGACGGGAACATGGGGTATCGCCTTAATCAGGCTCCTTGCCAACAAGGGATATGATGTGACAGCCTGGTCGGCTATCGAGTCGGAAATAGATTATCTAAACGAAAAGCATACTCATCCCAAACTTCCGGGGATGGAGCTTTCCGAGGCAATCGTGTTTACCAAGAATATAGAGGATTCGGTTCTCGACATGGATATGGTGGTCCTTGCTGTTCCTTCGATTTTTATCAGAAGCACCGCCAAGCAGGTTGCGGAAATACTATCCGGAAAATCCGAAGGATCGAGGACGCTTCCGCTGATGGTTACCGTTGCAAAGGGAATAGAAAAGGGAACGTCGTATACGATGGCCCAGGTCATACATGATGAGTTTAAAGCTGCGGGCTTTGTTAGAGAAGGAGCATCGGAAGGTGATGATGAGCTAAGTGCAGCAAAGGTGATTGGTCTTTCAGGACCGACTCATGCAGAGGAAGTAGCCTTCGACCTACCGACTACAATAGTATCCGCTTGCGAGGATGAGAAAGCGGCAGAGAGAGTTCAAGAGATATTCATGACCCCTGTATTTAGAGTTTATACGAATACCGACATCGATGGTGTTGAAATCTGTGGAGCCATGAAGAACGTCATTGCTCTTGCTGTTGGAATAGCAAAGGGAATAGGTGTAGGGGATAATGCAAAGGCTGCACTTATTACGAGAGGCATGGAAGAAATAAGGAGACTCGGAGCGGCCATGGGTTGCAAGGATCATACCTTTGCCGGACTGGCAGGTATAGGCGACCTAATAGTTACGTCAATGAGTGAACACAGCAGAAACAATCGCTGTGGGCAGCTCATAGGAGAGGGATATTCCGCGGAAGAAGCGGTTGAAAAAGTAGGAATGGTTGTCGAGGGCCTAAATGCGCTTCCTTCGATTATGGAATTATCGAAGAAATACGGTGTGGACGTTCCTATTTCAAGTGCCTTGGACAGTATCGTCAGCCTTGGGAAGGATCCAAAGGAAGCAGCAAAGGAGTTAATGAATAGGTCCAGAAAAAAAGAATTTTAGGCGTTTTTATGATATAATTGTAAATAACTATGTGCAAAATCAGGGAGGACATATGGAGCTTAATACCAAATCTAAATATGGAAGCAATAAACGTGGGAAAAGTGGTGTAGCAAGAATCCTTATCCTTGTTCTTGCATTTTCCATGGCTTTTGCTATGCCGGGTCTTTCTCCGTTTGTAGAGAGTGCAGAGGCTGCGACATTCACAGGAGGAGTAACTGCAACGATAAGCGGAGGCACCTTGACGGTGACATGTTCCAGCAGTACCCCGGGAGTTATACCTGAGAACGCGTTCGCAGCCAATAGTTCATACTTAAGCGTATCCGAAAAAAATGCACTTAGGAATGTATCTACGATTATCATATCTGGAAACATTTATGAGGTGGGAAGATACGCCTTCACGGGCTGCACCAATGCCACAAAGCTGACTATTAGCTCAACCGCAAAACCTATGAATATAAAGCTTGGGGCCTTCTATAATTGCACTAAGCTAACCTCGGTTACGATACCAAGCAATGTAACCCATGTCCAGGCAGGAGCCTTTGATACAAGAAGAACAAATCTGTCTTTCCAGCCGGATTCCAAAATACAGAAGTATACTACTTCGCACCCGCACGGATATAAGATATACGATACGCTTACGTTTAATGCGATTAGAAACTACAACATGGCATTTTCGATGCTTTCGGAAATCAATAAGGAAAGAAAGAATAATGGTGCGGGATCGGTTAGTATGACAGCCGATCTTCTGGATGCAGCCATGATAAGAGCTTTCGAGATAGCTCTTCTTTTCAGTCATACGAGACCGAACGGAGAGAAATTCCATACGATTATTCATCATCCGGGCTTTGTTGGGGAGAACATCGCATCGGGAGGTGCGTCCGCTACCGCTGCTATGACGGCAATCAAGAGAAACGGCTCCAACGAAGTCGATATCACCAACAAGTCATTCAAGACCGTTGGTGTTGGATGTGCCCAGGTTAATGGAGTTTACTATTGGGTTCAGATATTCAGCAGCAATTCACCATCCGAGGTAGGAACTACCGTTGTTTCAAGTGCACCTACCAACAAGACCGTAGGCTCTGCTATCGACCTTCCGCTTGGGACGAACAAGATAGTGGTGAACGGCTCGAACAGAACTCTCGGTTTTCAAATTGATTCCGGTGATACCGGAGTCGCCCTTGGTGCAACAAAGACACTTAACCTGACGTTAAACGGCGTTGCATTCGGAAGAAGCAGCGGATCCTGGTCGAGCGACGATTCGAGCATTGCAAGCATAACTTCCGATGGAAAAGTGACGGGTAAAAAACTTGGAACAACTACCATACGAGCAGGTTCACAAAAGACGAACCGTGCGTCGATTAAACTTAATGTTTACGAAAGAATAAGAGTCGCAGGAAACAACAGATACGGAACATCCATCGCGGCTGCAGATAAATTAAAGAGCCTGCAGGGTAAGAGCCGATTCAACTGCATGATAATAGCCTATGGAGATAATTTCGCGGATGCGCTTTCAGCAACATATCTTGCAGCGGTAAAGAAGGCACCGATTATCTTGGTGAACAAATCACAAGAATCAACGGTAGCAAATTATGTTAGAAACAATCTCGCTTCGGGCGGCAAGCTGTATCTAATTGGAGGAACCGCGGTCGTATCACAGAACCTCGAGAACAGCTTGAGAAACCTCAATCCTGTGCGCCTTGCCGGTGCCAACAGATTTGGTACGAACCTGGCAATTCTTAAAGAAGCGGGAGTTTCGGGACAGGATGTTCTGATATGCACAGGAAAGAATTATGCTGACAGCCTTTCTGCGTCGTCCGTCGGTAAGCCCATCATGCTAATTGGCGACTCGATCAGTACGGACCAGATTAATTTCCTAAGAACGAACAGATCGAGCGGCAGATATTATCTTATCGGTGGAACCTTTGCTGTTCCCGATAGCGTGGGCAATCAGCTTAGAGGAATCGGTGGAACCGTTCAGCGTGTCGCCGGAAACAACAGATACGGGACGTCGCTTGAAGTTGCAAAGAAATTCTTCGCAGGAAGCAGAAACTATGTTGTATGCGTCTATGCGATGAATTATCCTGACGGATTATCCGGAGGACCTATTGCCGTTCAATATAATTCGCCGGTACTCTTGGTCAGCAAGGATTCAAGCAAGGATGCCAGAGAATATGCAAAGTCCGTCGGCGCAAGGCATATCGTCGCCGTCGGAGGTGCGGGAATCATTCCGGATAACACGCTCGACAATGTAGGCGGTTGGGCATAAGGGGTAAGAAAAGGGTAAGAAAAGGGATAAGGTGGAGAATATGAGCAGGATTACACTTGTGGTCCCGGCATTTAATGAAAAGGGAAACATAGAACCTTTCTACAGAAGGGCGAAGGAAGTTGAGGAGAAAAGCAACCACATCTTCGATTTTGTTTTTATCGATGACGGAAGCTCCGACGGCACCTTTGATGTAATTCGTAGATTATCTGAGGAAGACGGAAGTACCGGAAGAGTATACGGAATCAGTTTCTCAAGGAATTTCGGAAAAGAGGCCGGGATTCTCGCCGGCTTAAAGACCTCCGCAAGCTTGAGAAACACGTATACCGTAATAATAGATGCGGACCTTCAGCAGGATCCGGAATATGTTGTAACGATGGCGGATTTCCTCGACTCAAATCCGGAATACGACTGTGTGGCCTGTTATCAGGAGGACAGACAGGAAAATTCGGTCATGAAATTCATGAAGAAATGCTTCTACAAAATGATGGATAGCGCGAGCGAAACCAAATTTGTGGAAGATGCATCCGACTTCAGAATGATGAGGGGAGAAATGGTGAACGCGGTCCTTCAATTGGGGGAATATCATCGCTTCTCCAAGGGCATTTTTTCATGGGTGGGGTATAACACTCATTACATGCCGTATAAGGTCGCCGAAAGGCTTACAGGAGAAACGACCTGGACATTTCGTAAACTGTTTTCATATGCGGTTGACGGCATTATGGGATTCAGTACAACGCCATTACGGATATCTACTTGGGTTGGAGGAATAACCTCTGTTGCGGCTTTGGTATTTTTGCTGTACAACATCATCAAAGTCATCGCGTTTGGTCGCGATGTGCCGGGCTATGCAACGGTTGTCTGCCTGATTCTGATAGTTGGTGGAATACAGATGGTGTTGCTTGGAATAATGGGCGAATACATATCCCGAATTTTTGTGGAAACCAAGCACAGACCTATATATATAGTAAAGGACTTCGTTGAGCCCAAGCCTGCAAGCAGTGACGACCAGGAAGATGAGAATTCGGACGAGGGAGAATATAAGTGGTAGCATATATTAAGGGGTTCTTCAGATATCGCTTCCTTCTGGAAGAATTGGTGAAGAAGGGGATTAAGCTCAAATACAGAAGGTCATACCTTGGAATCGTATGGTCGCTTATCGAACCGATACTTACGACCATTGTCTTGGTAATTGTTTTTGGTACGCTCTTCGGGAATACCAATCCGACATTTCCGCTCTACATAATCTGCGGAAGGCTTATCTATTCCTTCTTTTCAGCCGGAACAAAGGCGGCGTCGATAGCAATTCGAAAGAATTCGTCCATGATCAAGAAGGTCTATGTGCCGAAATATCTTTATCCGCTTTCGGATGTCATATTTAATTATTTGATTTTCCTAATATCGCTCTTGGTACTCATTCTGGTTGCAATCTATACGAGGACGGTGCCGACGATTTTGATTTGGCAATGTATACCGGCACTTATCCTGGTGCTACTTCTTACGATAGGAGTGGGGATGTTCCTATCGACTCTGAATGTATTTTTTAGAGACATGGAATATCTTTGGAATGTAATCTTGATGCTGATAATGTATATGAGCGCAATCTTTTATTATCCTGAAAGAATATTATCGAGCGGATTCGCCTGGGTACTAAGGTACAATCCGCTCTACTGCATTATAGATATTTTTAGAGGCGGAGTTATCGGCTATATGTCGGATACGTGGAATTACGCGTATTCGTTCTGCTTCTGCGTAGTTGCGATAGTACTGGGAACTTGGGTATTCAAGAAGAAACAAGATGATTTCATCTTGCAATTATAGAGAGAAAATGGCTGAGAAAAAAACGAGCGTAAAAGTAGATAATGTGAGCATGAAGTTCAACCTGAGTTCTGAAAAGCTTGACAACATGAAGGAATATGTCATCAAGCTTATCAAGGGTCAGGTTCATTATGACGAATTTTGGGCCTTAAAAAATATCAACTTCGAACTTAAGAAGGGCGACAGGTTAGGAATCCTGGGACTTAACGGAGCGGGTAAGAGTACGCTTCTTAAAATAATCGCGGGAGTGTATCGACCAACGGAAGGCAAGGTCACCAAGAAGGGTGTGCTAGCACCTCTGCTTGAACTCGGTGCCGGCTTCGACATGCAGTATACCGCAAGGGAAAATATATATCTCTATGGCGCGGTCCTGGGATACAAGAGGGATTTCATAGAAAGCAAGTTCGATGAAATAGTGGAGTTTTCGGAGCTTGGGAAATTCATCGATGTTCCTCTTAAAAACTATTCCTCCGGTATGAAGTCGAGACTTGGTTTTTCGATTTGCACGGCAGTGGAACCGGATATCCTGATTTTGGACGAAGTGCTTTCTGTTGGTGATGCCAAGTTCAGAAAGAAGAGCGAGAAGAGGGTAATCGATATGTTTGACAAGGGGGTTACGGTGCTCTTTGTTTCTCACTCAATCGATCAGGTTAAGAGCATCTGCGATAAGGCGATGATTCTAAAGGAAGGTCAGCTTATCAGTTTTGGTGACGTTGGTCCGGTATCGCAGGAATATGAAAAAATAATCGAAGGCTAGAAGGACGCGCAAAAATGAAGTTAAAGAGAAAGATAAAGAAAGGCATAAATTCACTTATTAAACCGGGACTCTTTTTTATAGCAAACAGAGTCTATTCGGCGTTTTTGCCTATTGATACGAACAAGGTTCTCTTCGCTTCAGACGACAGAAAAGAGATGGGCGGAAACATGGAGTTCGTGAGGAACGCGCTTCCCGAGGGACTAAAGCCCGTTTATCATTTCAGGGCAGATAGAAGAGACAAGAGAACATTCTCTGATATCATGAGCGTAATCCGCGACATGAGCACATCGAGATACATTATTTTGGAAGACTATTATAAATACACCAGCTTCCAAAAGGTCAGACCCGGACAGGAAATATGCCAGCTTTGGCATGCCGCCGGCGCCTATAAAAAATTTGGATTTAGCAGAGAAGGAAATTCCGAGCATATAAGAATCCACCCTGGCTACAGAAAATATGCGAAGGCAATAACCAGCAGCGACTTCATTAGAAAGAACTACGCTGAGGCCTTTGATATTTCCATCGACAAGGTGCACGCAACCGGAGTTCCGAGGACCGACATCTTCTTTGACAAGGACTATGTAGAGAAGACCAAGGCGCAGATTTACGAGGAGTATCCAATCCTAAAAGAAAAGAAGGTCATAATGTTTGCTCCGACCTATCGCGGAAGGAGGGCGCATGACGCTGCATATGACTTCGAAATGATTGACCCGGAATTCCTCTATAAGAATTTATCCGACGAATACGTCTTTGTTTTTAAATGGCATCCGGCCACGTACAACAACCTAAGGAGAGAAGAAAAGGAAATGTATCATGTCGAGGAGTTTGGTGACTTCTTTATGGACCTCTCTAAGGCAAGAGATATAAACGACCTGCTTCTCGTTACGGATGTTTTGATTACGGATTATTCTTCGGTTATCTTTGATTATCTCTTGGTGAACAAACCCGTTGTATACTATGCATACGATTTGGAGGATTATCAAGGCGGCCGCGGACTTTACTATGACTTCGAGGACTATTGCTATGGCAGGGTCGCGAGAAGCATAGATGAACTCATTACTGCTGTAAGGGCGGAAGATTTGTGTGAGGAAAAAAGAAGCGAATTCAGACGCAAGTTTATGGAAGCCTGCGACGGACATGCAACTGAAAAAACCGTTGAATATATTTTCGGCGAATACATAAAGGAACACGAAGCAAAGTCTGAGGAGCCGAAGCCGGAGGAGTCCAAATGAAGACCATCCTTGGCATCGGAAC
Organism: uncultured Clostridia bacterium; assembly: GCA_947302715.1. Classification (GTDB taxonomy): domain Bacteria; phylum Bacillota; class Clostridia; order Peptostreptococcales; family Anaerovoracaceae; genus Eubacterium_B. The sequence goes on along the minus strand of CAMYVY010000007.1, from coordinate 21,650 downwards.
AGCGCTCCTTGGCGGAATATATGCCATCAATAAGCTTGCGAAGAGGAATCCCAAGAAGGTGGTTTTCTTAAGCCGTCAGGAGGAAAGGCCTGTGGACTTCGTTCTTCTTGATGAAGAGCTTAAGAGGATGGACCCGGAAATACAAACCGTCTTTCTCTGCAGGACCATGAAGTCCGGAATAGCCAGCAAGGTTGCCTATGCGATAAATATAATCGGACCTCAGCTCCACGCCCTTGCAACATCAAGAGTTGCAGTGCTGGACAGTTATTCTGCGCCCGTCTCGATTCTGAACCACGGAACGGGAAGAGAGGATTCCTTAAAGGTCATTCAGATATGGCATGCCATGGGCGCACTTAAGAAATTCAGCAAAAGCATCGTTGGCAGGGAAGAGGGGAGATCCAAGGAACTTGCCGACGCCATGAACATGCATGGAAACTACGACATAATATTGGCAAGCAGCCCGGAGAGCAAGGAGGCATTTAAGGAAGCCTTCGGATATACCAGTCCGGATTCCGATTCCAAATTTATAATCGGAGCGCTCCCAAGGACGGACCTCCTTACGGATTTGGATTATATGGAGAAAAAAAGGGTAGAAATATTGGAAGCGTACCCTTGGCTTAAGGGAAAAAAGGTAGTTCTCTATGCGCCTACGCTTAGGATACAGGATAGCAGGGAACTTGAGGTAGAAAAAGCAAAGGAGTTAATAGACTCCATTGAAGCGAAAAATGGTGCCAAGTCGGGTTTTGATGGAAGAGAATTTGCTGTAATTATTTCTCCGCATCCCGTAAAAGGAGATCATTATTCGTGTCTTGATAACTATGGTGATGTCATGACAGATGAAAATGGGACTTCAGAAGGGGTGTCAAGACATAGGATTCTGAATAAGTACAGTACATTTGAACTTTTAGCCGTTTGTGACTGCTTTGTAACCGATTATTCAGCAGTGGTTTACGAGGCTGCATTGGCAAAAAAACCGATTTTTCTCTATGCCTACGACCTGGATTTGTATAAAAATTCCAGAGGTTTCTACCTCGATTACGAGGCTGAGATGCCGGTAAAGCCGAGAAGGACATCGGAGGAAATTGCAGAGGACATTTATCTGATTGAGAAAGATTCAAACGAAATGACAAGACACCTTGAAAAGGTGGATGCATTCGCTAAAAGATACATCAAGACGTCTGATGATGTATCAAATACAAGAGCTTTAGCAAAAGTAATAATTAGTTTAATGTAAGTGGAGGATGAAATGATTTACGGACTTATAGTAGCCGGTGGTTTTGGTCGCAGAATGGGAAGCGATATCCCGAAACAATTTCTTAAAGTAAGGCATAAGGCAATTATCTCATATACGGTTTCGGTCTTCTTGGAGCATCCAAAGATGGACAAGGTCTTGATCCTCGTTCCGGAGGATTGGATTGAGTATACAAAGGACCTATTCATGCAGGACTTTGGTGAACAGGAAAAGATAGTCGTTGTTGCCGGAGGTGAACTTAGAAACGACACCATTATGAACGGTATTAAATACATCAAGGAGAATCTGCCCTTTGATGATGAAACCATAATAGTTTCTCACGATGCCGTAAGACCGTTTGTTACAGCAGAAATTATAGATAGAAATATAGAAGCGCTGGCTGAGTATACTGCCTGCGATACCGTGGTTGCGGCGACAGACACGATTGTTGAAAGCACGAATCACGAGTATATTACAGACGTTCCGAACCGCGCGAACCTCTATCAGGGACAGACTCCGCAGTCATTCAGGATAACCAAATTCGAGGAACTTTACAATTCCTTGACCGATGAAGAAAAGGGAATCCTTACGGATGCAGCAAAGGTATTCGTGATAAAGGGTGAAAAGGTAGCCTTGGTTGAAGGAGCAAATTCCAATATAAAGATTACGCATCCATCGGATTTGGATATTGCGAATTCAATCCTTGGCCACAGGAGGGGATAAGGTAAATTTAAAATGAAGAACAATATTTATAGACTCGTCAAACCGAAAAAAATAGAGGTGGTAGAAAGTGAGATTGATGACAGAAACGAGGAGCGAGTTATAGTTCGCCCAACGTATATGTCGATTTGTCACGCGGACCAGAGATATTATCAAGGACAGCGCGACCCGGAAGCCTTGAAAAAGAAACTTCCGATGGCTCTCATTCATGAATCCATCGGTGAGGTTGTCAAAGACCCGAAGGGTGAATTCAAAAAAGGCGAAAAGGTTGTTATGGTTCCTAACACTCCGATGGAAGAGGATGAAATCATCGGAGGTAATTACCTTCGCTCGTCAAGATTCAGAGCCAGTGGTTACGATGGCTACATGCAGAGCTACGTGGACATGAGGCGCGATCTATTGGTCAGGCTCCCCAAGGGGATAGACAACGAGATTCTTGCCTTCCTTGAAATCTGCACAGTTGACTATCACATCATCAGTCGCTTTGATAAGATAGCCGACAAAAGACGCGACATCTTGGGAATCTGGGGTGAAGGGAATATGGGCTACATCACTGCACTGTTCCTAAAATACAGATTTCCAAAATCAAAGATCTATGTATTCGGCGTAGTGGATGAAAAACTAAAGGAAATTGAATTTGCTGACAAGGTGTATAACGTCGCCAGCATTCCCGAAAATGTCTATGTGGATCATGCATTCGAATGCGTGGGAGGAAAGCACTCGGGAACCGCAGTAAATCAGATAATCGACGAGGTGATTCGTCCGGAAGGAACCATAGCATTAACAGGAGTATCGGAGGAACTCGTTCCGCTTCATACGAGAATGGTACTCGAAAAAGGGCTGAGGCTCTATGGCTCCAGCCGTTCAACCGTAAAGGACTTCGAGGATACGATCAAGCTATATACCAAGCATTCCGAAGTACCCAAGGCATTAAAGAGAGTAGTCGGAAAAACCATAGAGATTAATTCTGTGGATGACATCCATAAGGCCTTCGAAGAAGACATAAACAATCCGAGCGCCAAGACCGTTCTCAAATGGAATTTGAAATAGCGTTTTATAAGATTGAAATAAGATTGAAAGTTGGAACAGAGAATTGAGTCGCATTTCGAGAAGACAAAATGAGCAAAGAGGAGGAACTTCAAGGGACTCTTATTTGCTTTACACTTTTCTGTTCATCGTATTCGCATTTTTGATTTATCTTCCCTTCATCTTAGAGGGTAAATCCTTTGTGTTCAAGGATGCAAACGGCGGAGGGGACGGAATCGTCCAGCACTATAATTCCTTCGTCTACTACGGAAAATATCTAAGAGGGATAATCAAAGGACTGATTACAAATCATTCCTTGACTATCCCCATGTTTGATCTGAGCATCGGCTATGGACAGGATATTATTCAGACACTAAGCTATTACGTAATAGGAGATCCGTTTTCCTTTGCTTCTGTTTTCTTTCCGGTAAAATACTCCGAGATAGGCTATTCCCTAATGATTGTTCTTAGGCAATACCTTGCAGGGGTATCTTTTTTGATTTACTACTGGTATATCAAAAACGGCAAATCCCGGGACAACATCTTCAATCCTCAGGAAAAGTCCAGGGATAGCATTCTTTATCCCGTAATAGGCTCATTGATTTATGTATTTTCCTCATACGTTCTATACTTGGGGCTGCTGCATCCCTATTTTACCAACCCCATGGTGTATATGCCCATAATTTTGATTGGAGCAGAGAAGGTTCTAAAGAAGGAAAGTCCAACGATTTTCGTTCTGGCCATTGCCATAGCGGCCATCTCCAATTTCTATTTCTTCTACATGATATTCATCTTTACAGTGCTATACGTGCTCTTTAGATTTTTGATGGAATTAAATAGAGAAGAGAACTTTCTAAGGCAGCTTTTATCGACCGTCGGAAGATTCTTGCTGTATGGAATTTGGGGAGGACTAATAGCAGCGGTACTACTGGGACCGTCGGTGATTGGAATTATAACCTCTTCCCGTGCAGCCCAAGATACCAGCATACCCATTCTGTATAACTTACAGTATTACGGATCCAATCTGGGATACTTTATTTCAGGCGGCATATTCATGGGTTATACGGTAATCGCCCTGATATCGGTAATCATATTGGTGCTTAAGTTCAGAGAAACAAAGGAAGGTAAATATACCTTTGCCTGGCTTCTTTTGATGATACTATTTGCGACAGTGCCTTACTTCGGCCATATGTTCAATGGCTTCTCATATGTTGTAAACAGATGGATGTGGGGCTTGGGCTTATTTATAGCCTATGTGGTAAGCGTATATTTACCGAGAATCAGAGAGTTAAAGAAATACGAATGGCTGATAATCATAATAGTTACAGGAATCTTTACCTTCATTCCTCATATTGTTAATCCGGGTTTTAATAGTATGGCACTTAGGACCGGGATGATTTTGGCATTTTTGGCAGCAGCCATAATGGGAATCTACTTCGCCCTGATAAATCCCAAGAGCTCCGGAAAAGCGTTGATTTTGATACTTCTTGGGATAAGCCTTTTCCAAAATTCATTCTTTAGATTTATGCCCATAGGAAACAATGCCCTAAATCTATATATGAAGAGAGGTGGTTCCTATGCTGCCCTTACATCAAAGGCTCCGGGGCACATCCTAAATGACATAGAGGACGATTCCTTCTATAGGTATGACGGAGTGAGATTCAATCAAGATAATGTCATGCGAAACTCCGCCATGCAGCTAAAGAAATATTCAACATCATATTATTTCAGCACGGCAAATCCCGAAATAAATAGATTCTTTAGAAGCCTATATCTTAATACTCCCACCGAACAAAGCTATATTAACCTGGATTCCAGGGCACCCCTGGAGGCGATAATGGGAGTAAAGTATTTTGTAGTTAATACTGACAATCCCAAATATCTACCGAATTATTCAGGGAACCTGCTAAGTGAAAGAGAGAAGTTTAAATTATATGAAAACGAATTATTCCTGCCACTGGGCTTCACCTCGGAGAGGGTCATTCCATATTCACAATTCCAAAGCCTATCGGTAACCGAGAGACAGCAGGCCCTGCTCCAGGGAATCGTAATAGGAGGGGACGGTGCATCGGGCAACGAAGAATCGGGTGCTGAAGACTCGGGTGTCGAAGTTACTGGACTTGAGCATATGATGATTGCTACGGAGAACCTTGAGTTTAGTGATGAGGAGCTAAATTGGGAGGTGAAATCTTCGGATGGCGTAGAGGTAAAAGATACGGAGTTTGTGGTCACCAAGGAAGACGCCAGCATGGAGATAAGCTTTCCCGAGAGAGCAGACGGCGACCTCTACTTGGTCTTTGATGGCTTGGATTATGAGCCTCCGGAAAGCTATAATGGCCAAAGAAACTCTGCACTTATTCAGATAAAAGGCGACCGGGGAAGAACTACCTGGATATCCATAAGAAACAGCAGGGATAATTATTATTCCGGAAGGCACGACTTCCTGTCCAACGTTTATTATTCCAAGGAACCCAGAAGCTCCATAATACTGGAATTCCCGTACATGGGGCGTTATACCTTTGATGATGCGAGGATATTCTTCCAGCCGACGGATAGATTCCGGGAGATGCAGGAGATACTGGGAGAGGTTACACTGGAGAATCCGGAGATAGGCGCAAATGAAATAAGAGGGACTGTCGATTCCCCAAGTGAAAGAGTTATGTGCATAGCTATTCCTGCGATAAATGGTTGGAAGGCCTATGTTGACGGCGAGGAATGCGAAATCCTAAAGGGTAACGTGGGATTCATCTCCCTTCATATCCAACCGGGGAGCCATGAAATTCAACTGATATACAGAACGCCATATCTTATGATTTGTGGAATAGTGAGTATCCTATCTGCCATAGGATTCGCAGCCTACAGATTATTTGTGCGGCGCAGGAATAAATGATAAAATACGTGTTTAGGTTTTGATATTTCGATATTTTCGTTTTCGATATTTTTTGATAAAACGATTGAACGGAGCTAATTATATATGGCAAAAAAATCAGTGATAAGAAGACGGCTTCTTTCCTTAATTCCCAAGGTAACAAGGCTAAATGACAATGCATTGGAAGAGAAGGCTTTGATAAGGAAGGAGCTTCAAGAAGTAAAGGAAAGATTTGAGGGCTTTGACCGGGAGCACATCTGGGCGTTTACTGCCGGTCAGAGCGGACAGGACTTTAGGGGAAACCCCAAGTATCTCTTTGTATACATAAACAAATATCGTCCGGACATCAAGGCTTATTGGTTCTGCGATGATGAAGAAACCATAGCCCAGGTTAAGGCTCTCGGATTCTATGCGGTCAATATCGAATCACCGGAGGGACAGTTTGTCATTTCCAAAACCGGTGTCGTTGTTTCCGAGCAGGTTAAATACATACTTCCCGATGGATTCAGCAATATCAAATACCTGAACCTCTGGCACGGAGTTGGATTTAAGACCATTGAAAGAAGATTGTTCGAAGGCGATATCGCAATGGACATAGCCAAAAAATATGTCAAACGCGGAACCTTCTATAGGGACCATCAGCTTATGACCGTAACGAGCCCCGTGATTGAAGAGGAGTTCGTGAACGACTGCGGTGTAGACGAAGACAAATTCCTTAGAACAGGCTACGTGAGAAATCTCTATCAGCAAAACTTTGAACCCATAGAGAGCTTTGATCATGACATAAGAAAGGCGAAGGGTCTTGGTGCGGACGCGAAGCTGTTCGTTTATGCGCCGACATACAGGGCGAAACTTGGAGGAACATTTACGAGGGCAATTCCGGACTTCGAAAAGCTCTACGATTATTGCGAAAAGAATAATATCCTCTTTATCTTTAAGGTGCACCCAAATATGGAAAAGGAGGTTGGCTTCCTAAAGGCGTGGGAGAAATATGGCGACCGCCCGCACTTCCTTTTTTGGGATAACAGAAATGACTTCTATGAAATCATGCATGAGGTCGAGGTGGCCATCGTTGATTATTCGGCCATCTTTTCAGACATGATTGCAATGGGGATAAAGCATTACATTAGATACATATTTGACTATGAGGAATACATAGGTACCGTGGACACCAAGGATAAATACTTCGAAAGAACCACGGGACAGATTGCAAAAACGATGAATGAGCTCCTCTATGCAATGGGGAATTACGAAGCGTATTATGCCGGTAGTTCTTCTGCCGCTGACAATCAAAACGAGAATCAAAACGACAATCGAAGTGAAGCCGAGCGCATTAAGGAACTCAACGAACTCATGTGGGCGTATTCCAATGGTAAGGATGACTTCGAGAAAATTATAAAGAGAGTCCTCGATTTTGAAATCAAGGAGAGGGAATTTAAGACGCTCTACAGCTTTGATATCTTCGATACTTTGATTTCAAGAAAGGTACTCGAACCCGAAGGCATCTTCTATTACGTCAAGGAGCGCATGCAGGAGAAGGGCGCTGAAGTAGGAGGCTTCCCCTTCGCCTTGGTTCACAATTATCCGGGGATAAGGCATTCCGCGGAATTTAACGTAAGGGAATATTACAACAAAACTCAAGACGTCCGAAAATCGGATAAAATAGAAATACAGTTTGAAGAAATCTTTAAGAGAATTGCCGATGTCTATGAGTTAAACGATGCGCAAATCGAAAAGCTCATGGAGTGGGAGCTTGAGGCGGAATATGACAATTCGATTCCGCTTGATGAAAACATAGAGATGCTTAGGGAATTGGTTTCTCGAGGAGAAACCGTAGTTCTTGTAAGTGACATGTATCTGTCAAAGGACTTCATCAAGAAGCTTCTTGATAAAGCCGATCCCGAAGGTATGCTTTCGGGACTTCCGATTTTCCTTTCCAGCGACTACGGTGTACAGAAGACGACGCAAAAACTTTTCTTCGAGGTTTATAAAAGCTTCGAACCGTATTACGACTTCGAGAAATGGATTCACTATGGAGACAATCCCGGTGCCGATGAATTCAGAGCGAGGATGTTCGAAATATCCACGAGAAGAATCGAAAAGCCGGAACCGAAAGAAGCACAACTTTCGCTTATGGAATCCGTCGGAACCTATGACAGCTATCTGGTTTCCGCCATGCAGTCAAGGATGATCAGCAAGCATTATTTTGTCAAGGATGAATTTGTAATTTCCTTCGTTGCTCTTTGCTTCGTTCCTTATGTTGACTGGGCTCTTAGAGACGCAGAGAGAAGGGGATACAAAACGCTCTACTTCATTTCAAGAGACGGTCACCATTTAAAGAGAATCGCGGATGCGATAATCGAAAAAAGAAAGCTCGACATTAAAACCAAATACATATATGGTTCCCGCAGGCTCTGGAAGATTCCATCGTATATCGATGAAATAGACGAAGGCTTCTGGGGAAGCTATGGCAATTTTGTTGACCTGCAGACCAAGGAGAAACTCTTTGGTGCCATGGATTTAAATGAAGATAAATTCAGAGAACTCTTCCCCTACATCGATGCCGACAGAATCGACTTTGATAATGCGGAAGAGATGGTAAGCCTGGTTGAGATATTCGAAAACTCGGAGGCATATCACGAATATCTTCTCGGTAAAGCTCGCGAAGAGAGAGTAATCGTGGACGATTATCTCAAACAGGAAATAAACCCCGATGAGGAATTCGCGGTAGTCGAATATTGGGGAAGAGGATACAATCAAGATTGCCTGAACAGACTTTGGAGAAATCTGACCGGGAATGCTGAAGCGACGATTCCGTATTACTACAGTCGCTCGATTCTGCCGTCGATGGACGGAACCATAAGACATAATTTCACAACCAACGACAATCGCATGGTTTTCTGCGAGGCGTTCTTTGCGAACATGCCATATAAGAGCGTTGAAGAATATCGCTATGCCGATGACGGCTCAGGAAGGGTGGAACCGGTCATCGTTCCCGTTCATTACCAGGAGGAACTCTTCTCTTCGATGGAGAGGCTTCTTCCTGAATTTGCATCAAAGTATGCAGAGCTGGAATTAAAGAATCCGGAGGACACCGACCATCTCCTCTATGAATTTGTCTTTGATTATTTCAACAAGAATGCGGACAATCCGAAATTCGCGGAGGCTGTAGGAAGCCTCTATGACTCGGTTTCCCTTTATGGAGTGAAGAGAGAATTCGCTCCGCCGTATACGGATGAGCAGCTTGATAAACTCTTTGAAAAGGAATTAACAAGAGGACAGGGAACCGTTACGACAAACGTAGTTATGTCGGTGACGAGAACCGAAGGCGAGACAAGAGAAAGATATGACGAGCTCTATCAGATCCTCCCGGGGGATCCGGTTGATGAGGGAAGAGTCCTTGATGCCGACGAACTAAAAATGAGTTTGGACAACAAGCAGAAATACAAGGCACTATCGGAAAAAGCAAGGCGCTTTAAAAAGATTTACGAGGAGCGTCTGGAAGAAATGCGAATGACGAATTCCGACGATGCCGGCACTATCCTCTTTGTTTCAAATGGAAAGAAGGTTACGAACGGAACGTTAAGGAGAGTCATAAATAAGCTTAAAACCGAGCTTTCCCAAAAGGGAATCCTTGATGAAATACGCGATGTGACTTATGAGGAACTTCCTCTCGGAGAAGTAAAAACCGATGAGGACATGGTTAGGGTTGCGGATAAAATCCTTCATGCAAGGTATATCGTCGCAAGCGAGGCCATTCATCTTCTTTCGATGATTCAGCTCGAGGGAAGAACGAAGGAAGTCTTGCTCCCGGATAATCCGTTTAATCTTTACGGAAAGGCCATGGGTGTAAACTACTTCCTTAAGTGGAGAGAAAAATATAGAAAGCTCTCGGGAACCAACGACATTTCCATACTCCAGATTCCGGCAAAAAAAGAGGAGGAGCGATATAGGAAAAATTATAGCCATATGTCGATGACGGATTGCAGCTTGCTCGGATGCTGCAATACGGATATGTTCTTTGAAGACAATAGAGAAGAGTTTAGGAGAGAGCTTGAGAAAATATTCCCCGAGGCTGCTTCAAAGAAGGTCATATTCTATATGCCGATGCTAAGGCCAAACGGCGAACTGAGAGAGTGGGCGAAACTTCTCGACTTCGAGGAACTTGCGAAGCTCGTCGGAGACGAATACGTTCTCGTCTTTAACTACAACAAGGAGCAGTTGGACAGACCATATAAAAATATCTACGATGTTCCCGGCTTCTCAAAGACGATAGTCGGTGAGATGACGGTGAGGGAACTTCTTATCGCTTCGGACATTGTGGTAGGCGACTATAGAGACGGCTTCTTCGAAAGTGCACTCATGGAGAAACCTGTTTTCTCCACGGCCTACGATTACGAGGAAATGATGAAGGCAAGGAATATCAACGTCTTTGACTTCAGGGATTATATCTTCTGTCCCATAATCAAGAGCTCCGTTGACCTGGCAAAATGCCTTGACAATCTGGATACTTACGATTACTCTAAAATGCGAGCTTTCAGAGATGAGATGTTCTCCGGTTGTGACGGACATTCCACTGAAAGAGTAGTTGAGCTTTTGCTATCAAATAATTAGAAGGGGTAAATACTTGGTTAGCACATACTTGATAATATTTATACTGGCATTCGTGATTTCCCTTTTCATGACACCGATCAGCATGGGGCTCGCCCACAGATTTGAAATCATGGACGTTCCCGAGGACGGAAGAAGAATGCACCGAAGAAGCATACCGGCGCTTGGCGGTTTGGCTATTTTCGTTGCCACGTTTATAGTTTTTCTGTTTTTCATTGCGCGGTACAATCATATTCCGACGATAATGCTTGGAGGACTAATCATGTTTGCGCTCGGAGTCTACGATGACAAACATGACCTTCCTGCGTATATAAAATTCCTGGTCCAGCTTCTGACCGCGATTCTCATGTATGTACTTGGCATACGCATCGAGATAATGCATAACTATTTCGGAGAAGGCGTGCTCCACTTCAGCACTGCTGCCGATTTTATAATTACGGTTCTTTGGATAGTCGGAATTACGAATTCCATAAATCTGATTGACGGCCTTGATGGACTTGCGGCGGGAACCGTAGTAATAAACACGCTATGCATGGCCTATGTAATTTCCAATGACGGACAGATGATGGGAAGAGTTGCTGCGACCATGGGATTTATTGCAATCTCGGGAGCATGCCTCGGCTTCCTTCCGTTTAACTTCTCTCCGGCAAAGACGTTTATGGGGGACGGTGGCGCGCTATTTCTTGGCTTCATGATAGCGACCTTGTCCACAATGGGAAGGTTAAAGAGCTCGGCGGCAATCACCTTGATAGTACCGATTTTGATTTTGGCACTGCCGCTCTTTGATACTCTGTTTGCTATAGTGAGAAGAACCTTCAACAAGGAATCCATAATGCACGCGGATAAGAGCCATCTGCATCATGTACTCATGGCCTCGGGCTATGGACACAGACGAGCGGTGATAATGCTTTATGGACTCAGCGGAATTATGGGAGTTGCGGCTATACTTCTTAGTAAGAATCTCAAGATGGAGACCTTGATTCTATTTGCTGTGGCATGTCTATATATCTATGTATTCCTGACCGATCCCACGAATGCCATCACCGGTAAATCGAGGAAGGCAGCGAAATCTACGGATGACTACGGTTCGGCGACCGAGAGCAACCATTATGAGAGGTAGGGCATGGAAAAATATCGCGAACCTATCGTTTATGTAATAGTCGGCGTAATAGTTACAGCTGTTGATTATGTAGTCTATTCGCTTTTGGTCAAATTCGCAGGGCTTGGAGTCACACCTTCGAATGTTGTCGCTTGGATTGCGGCTGTGGGTGTCGCATATATTTTGAATCGAAAATACGTATTCATGAGCAAGACCTCCGGCGCCGGTGAGATACTAAAAGAGGTGGTGGAATTCGTTGCCGGTAGACTTTTCTCTGGCGCGGTCGTAGTGATACTCGTCCCTCTTTTGATGAAGCTCGGTATTACTCAAATGCTTTTCGGCGTTGAAGGATTTGTAGCAAAGATTGCGGCGAGCATAATCGGACTCATCCTTAATTACTTCATCAGTAAGTTCTGGGTGTTTAAGTAAATTGTTTTATTGCAAACCAAAATAGTATAAATAATTGTGGTCTTCAACTGCGCTAATCGCAATATATAGTTATATATGTAATTTATTTCTTAAGATTATTAACTTATTATTGTGCTGACTCACCTATACATGTTATAATTTCAGCACTGGGTTATCCAGATGGGGAATCAAAGATTAGTTATACAATTAGTTTGAGGGGACATAAAGGGTATTATTATGAGTCGGATTAGAGATATTCACGTTAGGGGAATAGTGATGGCAATACTTGTATTGCTGTTTTTTATTGTCTTCCAAACAGGAGTGGTCTTTGCAGACGAGTCGACCGATACAGATGTAGTTACAGAAGATGCAACGGATATTGCTGCTGATGCAGAAACAGATGTCGCTGAAGAAAATGCTGCGGATATTGCTGCTGATGCAGAAACAGATGTTGCTGAAGAAAATGCAACGGATATTGCTGCTGATGCAGAAACAGATGTAGCTACAGAGGGTGATGCGGATGTCGCTTCAGAAGATGCAACAGATGTCACTAAAGAAGATGCTGTAGAAAATGCGATAGATGCCGATGCGAAATCTGCAAACGAGGACGAAATCACTATTGAAGAAACCATCGGTGAAGAAACCATCGGTGAAGAAATCATCGACGAAGACGAAAATCAGGTAGCCGAGCTTATCAAGGAAGCTTATTCCGATGCAGTGATAATCGAGGACAGCTTGGAAACAGTTACCGTTTCCAGCTTTGAAGCCTTTGATGACAGAAACTACGAGATTAGTGTGGAGCGACTCTCCGGATACAATCGATATGATACTTCGCTTGAAATTGCAAATGCTCTAAAAAAGGAACTTGGAGTAAGCGAATTCGACAACATCGTAATTGCAACCGGAGAAGCCTATCCTGATGCACTTGCCGGAGCATATTTGGCAGAGAAAAATTCCGCACCGATAATTTTGATCTCGGATGCGACTGCCGATATAATCATCGATTATGTCAAGAATAATCTGAACCGAAATGCCGGGAAAGTTTATATCTTGGGAGGAACCGGTGCAGTCTCTGAGAGAATAGAAAGCGCTCTATCTTCGGTTTCAAACGAAGTGAAGAGACTGGCGGGTTCCGATCGATATGGAACGAACCTGGCGATTCTTGAGGAAGTTTATGCATCATGGAGCGGAGAGATGGCTGTGGTTTCAGGAACATCATATGCCGATGCTCTTTCTGCATCAGGGCTTAGAATGCCGCTTCTTTTGGCAGGTAAATCACTCACGGAAGAACAAAAGAGTTTTCTGCACACCTCCTACAGGAACTACTACATCATTGGAGGCCCTGCTGCCATTAGCGAACAGGTTGAGTCCGAACTAAGTGAAATGGGTAGGGTGAGCAGAGTTTCCGGAAACGACAGATATGACACGTCAATGGCTGTCGTTGAAAAATTCTTTAGCGATTATTCCGGAGAAATAGTTGTAGCAAGCGGAGAAAGCTTCCCTGATGGAGTGTCCGGCGGAGCCCTTGCTCAGATAAAGAGAGTACCGCTTCTTCTGACCAGCGACAAGGTCGCAGACAGGATAAGGACCTTCCTTGAAGGTAAGGCGACCGAACTCGTTACCGGACTTGGCGGAGAACTCGCATTTCAAACTGCCGGAATTACGGGAGGAAACAAAAATTCGTCGAACGGTAATGAGGGCAGGGTTCTTAAGGGCATCGATGTTTCCGAATGGAACGGATGGATTGACTGGAATGCAGTCAAGCAGGACGGTATAGACTTTGCCTTCGTAAGAGCCGGCGGACGATTTGCGGCATCCGGTTTTTTGTACAACGACTATAGGGCACAGGACAATATCAATAGGGCGATCCAGGCAGGATTGAAGGTGGGCGCGTATTTCTTTACGCAGGCCACCACCATTGAAGAAGCTGTCCAGGAAGCAAACTTCTTGATAAATGCCGTAAAGGGATTTGACATCACTATGCCGCTTGTTATCGACACGGAGGAGTTTGACGGAGGAAGACATAATTACATAAGTGTATCCGAAAGGACTTCTATTGTGAGAGCGTTCTGTGATACAATAAGTGAGGCCGGATTTGATGCTATGATTTATGCCAACAAGTACTGGCTTATGGACAGTCTATACATGGATCAGCTAAGCGATATTCCGGTATGGGTTGCCGAATGGTCCTCTAATTGTTCATATCCGGGCGACTATGTTGCATGGCAGTATACGGACAGCGGTCTTGTTAACGGAATTAATACCTATGTGGATATGAACTACTGGTATGAAGAGCGTGTTTAGGTATCCATCAGTTTATGTTTGAGTTTATTTGAAAAAGAAAGAAAAGAAAGAATTGTTAAAGTGATGAAAGCTGTTGTTAAAAGAGTATTTGCGAGTTGGGTTATAGTTTCACTAATGATTGCTGCATTTCCGGTAATTCCGGAAATTGTGGAAAATGCAGGGATTGCGGACATACCGAGTGTACCTGGTACATACGAGGTTTACGGAGCGGAGGCTCAAAGGACCGCAACCAACGTAGATAGAATTGATGGTGCCAACAGGTATCAAACTTCGTTTCAGATAGCTAATGCATTAAAGAAGGAACTCGGAGTTGAGAAATTCGATTCCATCATTCTCGCAAGAGGAAGCAATTATCCCGATGCGCTTTCGGGCAGCTCGCTTGCCGCAGTGGTAAAGGCACCGATTATCCTCGTTCATGAGGGAATGGTTACGGAAACGGTAAGCTACATAAACAACAACTTGAATCCCGGCGGAACAGTATATATCTTGGGTGGAGCCCTTGCTGTTTCCGACAGGTTTGCAGAGGGACTCGATCCCGTACAGGGCTTCCAAGTGACGAGACTCGGAGGAGCGAACAGATACGAAACGAACCTCTTGATACTGAGAGAAGTTGACAGGGTCTACGCGGAGCAGCATATGGGAGAACTGAACAACAAGCTCATCGTCTGCACAGGACAGAGCTATGCGGACTCCCTTTCTGCAGGAGCACTTGGACTTCCGATGTTGCTTGCGGGCGACATGTTCACCGTTGATCAGATGGTATATATGTCCGAGCGCGGCAATATAGATATCACAATTATCGGCGGAACCAAGGCGCTCGGAAGCAATATAGAAATTGACTGCAGTAAATACGGAACAGTTTCCAGAGTTTACGGAAGCTACAGATATGAGACTGCGGTTCAAATAGCGAAGAGATTTTTCGGAAGCAAGCCTTCGAAGATTTTGCTGGTTTATGGAGATAATTATCCGGACGGAATATGCGCGGGTCCTCTGGCATATGCCATGAAGTGCCCGATACTTCTGACAAGCGGTAAATCTAATATCGCTACGGCCTACAATTTCCAGGTTTCCGCGGGAAGGCCAAAGACCACGATAATCGGAGGCACGAGCATAGTTTCAACCAAGCTCGCCGCGGCAAGCAAACTTTTCACAACGGGTTGGAACGCATTCGGAAATGGATATGTCTATGTGAACAGTAATGGCCTTATGGTAACATCCAAGTTCACGGAGGCGGGCTATACGATAACTCCAACCGCAGGCGGAATAATCAGCAAGGACAGCAGGGCGGAGGTTAGACGCCGCCAAGACGTATCATCGTATGGCACTGCCATAGTAATAGATATAAGCGACCAGACACTGGACTATGTGGAAGGCGGTGTGATAATGCTGACGACAAACATAGTTACGGGAAATAGGGGGACAAATGATACACCGACAGGAACCTATTATGTGCTCGGTAAGCAGTACGATCCGAATGGCAAGATTCCTTTGGTAGGTGATGATTACACATCCTACGTGACATACTGGATGCCGTTTATCGGAAACGCATACGGCATTCACGATGCGACCTGGAGAAGCAGCTTTGGTGGAAGCATTTATACCTGGAACGGTTCGCATGGCTGCGTGAATGTTCCCAAGGCATCAATGGCAAGACTATTCAACATGGTCTCGGTTTGGACCAGAGTAGTGATAAAACGATAGATTAGAGATGAACAAGCGATTGTTTAAGGAGGTAATGCGATTATGAAAAAATTAACTAGAATTCTACTTGCTATGCTACTGATTATGTCTATGGTAATTCCGGCATACGCGGCAGAATATACCTATGATTCCGATACCGGTGTTATTTCCGGTTCGTACATGGATGAAGAAGAATATAAGAAAGACAAATCCCTAGGCATCAACACTTATGTGAATGGTGAACTAACCGGTTCCAACACAATTACCACTAAAGAGATGCCTGCTGCTACATATGAAATCAAAACATACCTTAATGGTAAGGAAGTATATAACGATACAATCAAGGCCGTAAGACGTGTAGCCGGTCAGAACAGATACGGAACATCAATTGCGGCTGCCGATGCGCTAAAGGTTAAGCTCGGCGTAAGCAAGTTTGACACTGTAATCGTTGCATACGGCGACAATTTTGCTGATGCACTTTCCGGAACATATTTGGCAGGAGTAAAAAGTGCGCCAATCATCTTGGTAAACAAGAACACCGAGACCCAGGCCATTGACAAAGTAAAGGCAGACCTCAAGGCCGGCGGACAGGTATACATCCTCGGTGGTGAATACGTAGTTTCCAAGAATGTTGAAACATCTCTTTCCGGCGCAGGATTCAAGGTAAAGAGACTTGCAGGACAGGACAGATACGGAACCAACCTCGCTATTCTGAGAGAAGCTGGCGTAAAGAGCGGTGACATTCTGGTATGCTCTGGAACAAACTTTGCCGATGCACTTTCCGCATCCGCTGCAAGCAAGCCGATTATGCTGGTAGGTAAGGACCTCACAGCAGCTCAGAAGTCCTATCTTGGAACACTTAGCGGTGAAGAATTTGACATCGCAGATTTTCACATCGTTGGCGGAACATTCGCAGTTTCTCAGGCCGTAGAAACAGGACTTAAGAAATATGGCGTAACCGAGAGAGTAGCGGGCCAAACACGTTTTGACACATCAGTTGAAGTAGCAAAGAAGTACTTCGGAAGCAAGGTCGACACAGTAGTTCTTGCTTACGGTAAGAACTTCCCGGATGGACTTTCCGGCGGACCTTTGGGCGTTGCATATGATGCACCGGTTCTTCTCGTGACAGATAAGGATTACTCCGCAGCAGCGGCTTATGCAAAGAGTGCAGGCGTGGGTAGTGCAGTAATCATGGGCGGAAAGCTCGTTATCTCTGATGCTACGGCAAAGGCAATTGTAGGCTAAGCCGCGAACCGATAATAGATAGTTCAGGCAGAATTAAGGCTAAACAAAGTCAAAAAACGATAGTTTGAAAAGGGGACGATTCTCCCTTGGGAATCGTCCCCGAAATGGCTTAAATCAACGGTTGTAAAGGTTATCAACTGTGGCAAATTGTTTGTGACGAATATGTGAAAAAGTGTTGACAAATAAATACCACAGGGGTATACTTTTTACGATATACAAATTGTGCAATTTTGATTTTTTGTGTACTCACACGCTATACTTGTGCACCTATTCGTAACTCCATTGCTATGAATCGGTGCCAAACCGATTTAGGTGAGAAAGGTGACGTATAGGGGTGCAAGTATGCAGGGATGAGAGATTAAACGATTTGCGAGAAATTATAGGAGTAAAGTTATTTTTAGGAGGACAAGAGAAATGAAGAAAACATTCAAGGGGTATAGTGCTCTGATAGCTCTTCTGATCGCATTGCTTGTTGTAACAAGTATGCCGATGCTTGCTTTCGCAGTTGAGGATCATGATGAAAAGGTTGTGACATATACCGATGCAAACGGTGTTGTTCAGAGTCACAAGGTAAATGGTACCCCGTTTGAGACGCAGGATCCTACGTGCACAGAGCCGGGGTTTAACAGATTTTACTGCTTAGAACCGAATCATGCAGCCCTGGGCATTTGGCATGAAGAAATTATTCCTG
The DNA here is from genome assembly GCA_947302715.1 of uncultured Clostridia bacterium. Taxonomy (GTDB): domain Bacteria; phylum Bacillota; class Clostridia; order Peptostreptococcales; family Anaerovoracaceae; genus Eubacterium_B. The sequence goes on along the minus strand of CAMYVY010000007.1, from coordinate 3,766 downwards.
CAACAGGACATTACTGGGATTCCGAGTATGACCTGGATGCTTCCGGAAATCCGGTAGCAGCAAAGGATGAAGTTTGGGGAATCGTTGAAGATGAATCTGATTGTGTTAACGGTGGTATTGCTTATGATTACTGCTTAATCTGCGGCACAGTTGATCACAACCATAGCCGTGACATCGATGAACTTGGTCATACATACGTAATGCCTATTCAGAAGTTTAGAAACGAGCTTACTATCGAAGGAGCAAAATTGCTCGACAAAAACGGAAAGGTAACTACAGATCCGGATGCAGTTGTTGCAGTAACTCTTCCGGATGATTATGCAGACTATGAAGAGTATTATGCTGACCTTTTCGAGTGGATTGGATTTGGTATTGATCAGATGCCAACATGTGTAAAAGATGGAAAGGCATACTTCATCTGCGACCGTTGCGGAATTGCTCATAAGGATGTTACAATCAAACATGATGCTTCCAAGGAATGGTCTCATGATTGGGATGGTTGGGTTGTAGAAAAAGAAGAAACCTGTAAAGAAAAAGGCTCCAGAATTCGTTGGTGCAAAATCTGCGGATCCAAACAGAAACAGGAAATTCCGGTATTTGATCCAGGTAATGCATGGGAACCAGATCACCAGAGAGTAATGGTAGAATCTATACTGGTAAACTGCTACACTGAAAATCAGACATGGCAGTGCCCGAAGTGTAAAGGCAAGGTTCATGAAGATCAGGTTATCACAAAGCCTGTAAGATCTCACGTTTATGACACAACTAAGGCAGAATTAATTGCAAAGGTTGTTGACAAGGATGGAAAGGCAGTTCCTTATACATTCAAGGATGGCGTATTTGACCTTGGAGATTGCGGAAAGAGCGCAACAGCATACTTCTACTGCGTACACTACAAGGATGGTGGAGTAGAAGCTCAGCACACAGCTGAAGGCGATGCTGCACTTAAGAAGGTTCCAATTCCAGCAAGAGATCACGTATGGGGAGATTGGATTCTCCGCTACCAGATCGGTGCTGGCGACAATGAATATGCATACTATATCCGTGAGTGCTCAGTTTGCGGAAAGACAGACGAGCTCATCACAAAGGATGATCCAAGAACATCCGATGTTACACCTGTAGATGAGAAGCCAGTTGTAGTTGAGCGCGAATTTGCAGTAGATGCATCTGCTGTAAAGGATGGCACAGGAAAGGCAAAAGTAGAAATCACAGAAGGAAGTGCAGAAGGATTCAAGCCGAGCGAAGTATTCGGTCGTGTAACTTGGGTATATGAACTCTCCGACGGAAGCACATTTGCTTACGCAGCAATGGCTCCAGTAACTCCTGAGAAGGATGGAACATTCACAATCAGTGTTGGTGGAGCAATGACACCGAGAGGAGCAACTCTTGTTGAAACACAGGTTGCACTTACAGATGATGCCGATGCAAACCTCAGCGGTGAGTTCAACTATCTCGCTGGCGACAAGGCTTAATCTAAGTATTGGGATAACGGAGGTATAAACCAATGAAAAAGTTTACGACAATTATACTTGCCGTACTCCTCATGATGCTTATGGCTGTACCTGCATTTGCAGAAGAGCCAGCAACTGATGCTGAAGCTACTGACGCAGAAGCACCAGCAACAACTGAGGATACAACAGGTGAAACTCCAGCTGAGGAAACTCCGGCTGCAGAACCTACATATTTCACATTTGCTGATGGACACATCAGCGGAAGCTATGAAAGCGACGGCCTGGTAAACATTTATCTTAATGATGAACTTGCTGGTGGAAGCACACTGAACATTCCTATTTCGACAGAAGAGGAAGGAACTTACACAGTAAAGGTTTATGTGAACGGTTCTCTCGTTCATACAGAAACAGTTCAGGCTGGAGCTCAGGAGCCGATCGTAGATCCGGAACCGACACCAGATCCGGAACCGACACCAGATCCGGAACCGACACCGGATCCAGATCCAACACCGGATCCGAAACCTACGCCGAGCGACAACACAAACACCAATACTAACACAAACACCAATACAAGCACCAATACTAATTCCGGAACAAAGACAGCAACCAATGTTCCAAAGACAGGCGATGCTGAAAACATGGGAACATTCATGGTGCTCGGACTCGGCGCAGCTATGACACTCGTAGCAGCAAAGAGAATCAAGTCCAGATAAGCTAATGCAAAAGCATTAATCCAAAAATCAATTAGGGACGGTCAAACGACCGTCCCTTTTGATGTTTACCACTACTTAAGTAAAACGGATAAACCCCGATTTTTCAAGACTTTGATGCCTAAAAAGGGGCTTATAGGACAAAAAGCGTTGATAAAAACCGTTGTAACGATTGAAATTTCAAGAGTTATGGCGGTTTTATCTTTTTTAAAAGAAGATATAGGGTGGACAAAAAGCGTTGATAAAAATGCTTGAAAGCATTGAAATTTCAATGGTAAATAGTGTTATATCTTCCTTAGAAACAGTATTTCTGGAGGAAGAGTTTATGAAGCATGTAATTTGTCCAATTTGCAAAGGAGAATCTGTTAGGAACGGTAGGAATAAATCGGGTTCACAAAGGTGGAGTTGTAGAACATGTTCAATTACGTTTACGCCCAAGATTGACAACTCCGCCAAGCAATTAAAGGTATTTCTTAATTGGCTATTCGGAAAAAAGACTCAGAAAGAAATGCCAGGAGAAGGAAGAACCTTCCGAAGAAAGACCGTAGAGTTTTGGAACCTATGGCCCTTGCCACCTCTAATTGAAACCAAAAGTGATGTGATTTTTGTAGATGGCATTTATCTTGGACGTAAAGCCTGTATCTTAATTTGCTGCGATGAGAAATATGTTCTTGGTTGGTACCTTTGCCGGTATGAGCATGCAGGAGCTTGGACTTCGCTAATGTCGCGCATCGCAGAGCCGGAAATTGTTGTGTCCGACGGAGGGAGCGGTTTTACAAAAGCACTAAAGAAAGCATGGTCAAAGGCAGAGCATCAAAGATGTCTATTCCATGTGTTTTCTCAAATAAAACGCTACACGACAACTAGACCTAAAACACCGGCAGGCATTGAATTATATATGCTTGCAAAGGATTTGCTACATGTTGAGACAAATGAAAATGCAAATAAATGGACAGGAAGATTTGTGACGTGGATGGAGAAATACCAGAAGTTTTTAGAACAGATGACCATCGATGAAAATGGGAACAAAAGGCCAACACACGAGAGGCTTATTAAGGCTCAGAAATCTATTTTGAGGCTCCTGAAAGACGAAACAATGTTTACATACTTAGACGAATCATTACGGTCAAAGATTGACAATATTCCTTCAACCACTAACCGAATTGAAGGAGGTATTAATTCTAGGCTAAGAGCAATGCTCCGAGATCATAGAGGGCTCTCAATAGAGCGAAGAATAAAAGCGGTCTTTTGGTGGTGCTATATGCATTCACCAAGACCGCTTTCTGCTACTGAAATACTTAAGGTTATGCCGACGGACAAAAGCATTGCTGAAACCTACAGAAGAATGACTGCTCATGAAAAGAAGGATTCTTCTATTCCTAAGTGGGGCGATGCAGTTGTTTGGGGTGAGCTTCATAGGTCATCGAATTATCCAATCTATTGGGATTAGCCATCAACGCTTTTTGTCCTATAACCCTATTATGAAGCATGTATTTGTTCTGTTTGTGGAGGTATTTGCATAAAGTATGGGAAGAATTAATCGGGAACGTAGAGATGGTTTTGCAGTAACTGTTCCATTGTAATCACCCCTAAAATAGATAATTC
>CAMYVY010000006.1 GCA_947302715.1 uncultured Clostridia bacterium | reverse complement strand
TTGCAAGGGTAAGAACGACTGTTGGTGTGGACTTTTGAATTACAAATAACCATTATAATAAAACACTTGATTTGATTTTGCTTTAGTGATAGAATACATAGACTGCACATGAATAGTCGCTGCAGCATAACTAAGATTATAATTTAGAAAGAGGTAGAAGCATGAAGGAAGGAATCCATCCTGAATATGTGGAATGTAAAGTTACTTGCGCATGCGGAAACGAATTTATTACGAAGTCAACAAAGCCTGAAATGAGGCTTGATGTTTGCTCGGCATGCCATCCATTCTTTACAGGACAGCAGAAATTCGTCAATCGTGGCGGCCGTGTTGAGAAGTTTAAGAGCAAATACAACATGGAATAATAATATCCGTTCAGGAAGAAAAATTAGACGGTCCCAAAGGGACCGTCTTTTGTTAGGTTTCGTTGCAATTGCAATATATATTCGTTGCAACCTATACTTCTTTATAGTATAATAGGAAGGAATGTATTCAAACAGAAACATGGGTAAATGCCCATTTTAGGAGGTAAGGATATAATGATTTGCGACAATTGTGGCAAGAGGTTAAATGAAGGGGATGCTTACTGCAGTTCTTGCGGAGCAAAAGTAGAAATAAAAGTGCCGGAATATACGGCGCCGACACAGGAAAGGGGATATCGCAGACCATCAGGTCAAGGCGAAAAGTCCTCTGATTTTCGTGTGACGGGAATGAACTGGGACCTTAACGGTTACCCGGGGAAAAGACAGTCGTCGAGAAGGGAAACATCGATGAACTGGTCTTCGGTTCAGGACAGCAGGGACAAGAAGCAAGTTGAGTCTTTAATGAGCCGTAGGACTTCGAGTTTGCCGGACGATTATGAGAGGGCATCAAGAAGAGACAGGGGGTTCGAACAAAGCTCCGTTTTCTTCAGAAATGATGAAAGTGAATATGCACCTGCACCTGCTCCCAAGACTTCGGAATTCACCGAGGCTGATCTTTTAGCTGAAACCGCAACAGATAAACCCAAAGAAACGCCCAGTTCCACATATAGGATGGAAAAGGAAAAAAGGCCTACGATTGCGTTGGGCGAATCCAATCCGGAATTCCATTACGGTGAAAGCGTATTCGCCGCAAGCCGCGGAGTGGAGGATCAAGCCTCCGAATCAAATTCCTTCTCGGCAGGCAACACGTATGTATATGAAAAAGTAGATATCTCTGATGCTATTCAGGAAATGCCGAAGCCCGGAGAGGAATTCCGTCAGCAGGGATTTGAGCCGGAGTTTAAGAACAATTCCTATACTCCGGTAGACTATACCGCCGGTAATGAGCAAAAGCATTCAAGGAACTATACCGGAGAGTTTGAGCAGAGATTTTCAAGAGACTATACCGGTGACTACAATCAAGATTACGAAAGAGGATATACCAGCGAATTTGAGGAGAGATATTCAAAGGATTATACCGGAGAATTGGATTCCCTGTACTCTGACAAGCGCGATTGGGATGATGACAGGGACGATTATGACGACTTTGGGAAAAGGCGCGAATCATTCGGTGGCAAGTTCGTAGCGGGTGTCGCAAGCATATTCGGAAAACTGGAGAAGTTTGCAAGATTCGATAGGGACGATGACGACTTTGATGACAGAGATTTTGATGATAGAGACTTTAATAAACGAAATAATAAACGCCCATCCGGAGCTTATGATGAGGACGGTGGTGTATTCGTAAAGAACCAGTATACTGAAGACGACTCCCATAGAAATGATTTTGATTCTAACAGAACATCAAATCAGGATTTTTCTTGGGATACTCCTGTACGAAAGAATACAAGCAGAAAGACCACTGCGCTTGACGATTGGCAGAAGGATATTCAGGAAGCGTCACAGTCAAAACACGTAAAATCAAGTGCACCGGCATCCACGAGTGCACAGGGAAGAGAAAAGTTCTTTACTTTCAATCAAAAGAGTGCTGAATTTCAGGCCTTGCTGGATGAGGAATACGAGCGTCTAAGAAAGAGAATTCAAGAAGAGAGCGATGAACCTCGCTATTCCAAACCACAACCTGTTTCGAAGAATAATGTGTTCGATGCGGTTGTTCAGAAAAAAAGCGAAGAACCGAAGCAGGATACAGGTTTTGCTGCAAATGTATTTGGCCGAAACGTGTTAGAACATGCCCAGGAATCTGTGAATGAAGAGCCGGAAGCAGAGCCTACGGCTGTAGAAGAGACAGAAGAGCCGATAGTAGAGCCTGTGGAAGAGGCTACAATCGTAGAAAGCGCTGAGAATGAAGCAGCTATGGAACCGGTAGAAGAACCTGCGGTTGTAGAAGAGACAGAAGAGCCGGTAGAAGAGCCTGTGGAAGAGGCTACAATCGTAGAAAGCGCTGAGAATGAAGCAGCTATGGAACCGGAAGCAGAGCCTGCAGCTGTAGAAGAGACAGAAGAGCCGGTAGAAGAACCTATTATCAAAGAAATAGTTATTCCGGAACCGGAAACAAGTGAGTTCGACAGAGAGATAGTTAAGCCTCTTGAGAATGATACTCCTGCCAGCGAATCCGTCAAATTTGCTGAAGAAGTAACTAATAAAGAAGAAGCAACTCCTGAAGTGGAGATTGCGCCTAAGCCGGAGCAAGGCATTGTCTTTGAAAATGATCCGGATCCGGAAGACCCTGAGCTTTATGAATTTGAAAGGCGAATCAGCGAGTTGGAGGGACAGGTAGAGCATATTGGTGAGCATGCCGATGAGCGTACCGATGAATCTGAACAGTCTCCAATTCTGAGAAGCAGCACTCCCGAACCTAAACAGGAACCGGAACATGTAGAGAAAAAGGATGATGATTTAAACAAGACAAGAGTGTTCCGAGTTGAAGAAGTGAAGTCAAAGCTGCATTCATCGGAGGAAAATGAATTTCAGAGACCGCTCCGCTATGGCGACATATTCAGTAATAGCGGAAGTATAGATTATGACAGTCGCGAAAAATCCGGAAGAGGAAAGATTATTATTCTTGACATACTAATCGCAATACTTGCCATTGCCGTGATACTTACTGCATTTATGGTATTTGGCAGAAACACAGCGATAGGTCAGAAAATAGCAGGTCTGTTTGGTGGTGGCACTCAGACCGAGGAAACGGTTGATACTGAGAACACGGAAGAAACAACTGCAGAAACGACTACCAATACAGTTACGGAGATTTCGCCTCTTGCCAATGCTATCATTAAGCAGGCGGTCAGAAATACCAATATAGGTGAAATTGCAGAAGATACAGCGTTGAAATTCGTAGAGGGCAAAGACTACGGCATGACAGATCTTCAGTATGCAAGCCTGTTTACGGATGCCGATTGGTATACCACAGGATCGGGAGAAACGGTGACATACCTTCCGGAACTTGTTGGACATGTAATTGAGTATTATTCAAAACTTGTTAATCGCTACAATAATGGTAGTGACGAAGTATTGGATTTAATTGATCCATACGCAAACTATTATTACGACATTTTGGCAATCGAGCCTGAAGAAGGCGTAACACGCATGCTGAGTAAGCTCCAGATTGGCGAAATAAGACGTAACGAAGACGAATTCTATATGCTTGTGAGACTGATGTACGATATCTCCAATGAAGAGAATCCGTATGTTGTAACAAGAGTCATCAGACTTGATACATCTCAGGGAAGTGTGTATGTTGAAGACATCGAGACGGTAACCGATCTTGAGTCTACAACAGAGACATCAGAGGAAACATCCGAAGAATCCTATGAGGAATCAACTTATGAGGAAACAGTAGACGAAGTTACAGAAGGCTAATCGTTAGGGTTACTATGAATTGAATGAAAAGAAGGGAGCCCGATTTTGCCGACATTTAAAGTTATTAAAGACAAAGATATCAAAAATTCTGCGGGAACACCAAAAATGAAAAAGGGCCGAGCTATCGCCCTTTTGATTTTGGTGGTTATTATTGCGACTTTTCTTTTGGGAATTAATTTCGCGACAGACTGGCTTTGGTTCAATGAGGTTGGTTATGTTCGCGTGTTTATCACCAAGATCGTCACGCAACTTCAATACGGAGTCCCACTGGGTATTATTCTGGCGGTTTTGATGGGACTTTACCTACATGGGCTCAAAAAAACGTACTTCAAAAAAATCGTTTCAAGAGAAGAAACCAATACCAAGCGACTTAACCTCCTTACGAATCTGATCTCAGCAGCCTTCGGTATAATAATCGCTGTCTATTTCGTGAGATATATGTGGTTTGAGTTTCTTGAGTTTTCCAATGCGACCCCGGTTGGAAAGGCTGACCCGCTCTTTGGCTTGGACATATCCTTCTATCTTTTTAGATATGAATTTTTAAACAAGTTGAACGAACTTCTTTTGGGAGTGGTAGCACTCTTCTTTGGTGCAACCTTGGTGTATTACGCGATACTTATGGTAATGCGTAGCCCCGATGTATACGAAGAGGATGAGGCGATTCCCATAGAGCCAAAGGAAGAGAGCAAGGATTCAGCGGAGACTTCATCAAGCAAATCCGGCGGCGCTGAAGCCTTTGGTAAGAACATCTTTTCCAAGCTTGGGAAAGGTATCAAAGTAAGCCCGGCCAAACCCAAGCAGGTTTCCAAGAGCAATATGTCAAACTTGCTGAAAATAGGATCGGGACAATTGATTTTGCTCCTTATCGTGTTCTTCGTAATGCTCGGGATTAAGTTTTTCCTCATGCAATTTGAACTTCTGCACGGGCATACGGGAATCGTTTATGGAGCTGGATATACAGATGTTAAGGTTACGCTCTTGGTATACAGAATCCTGATAGGATTATCAATCCTTGGTGCGATACTATCTGCAGTTTTTATCTCGCAAAAGAAATTCGCCAGACTTGCGATAGTTCCTATTGCTATGGTGGCTGTATTCCTTCTTGGTCAGGGAGCGGCAGCCCTGGTTCAGAACATGATAGTTTCTCCTGATGAAATCAACAAAGAGTCAAAGTATCTGGCAGATAATATTGAATACACCCAACATGCATATGGAATTGAAGCTGTTGAAGTTAGGGATTTCTCTGCGAGCTCGACATTAAATGCTGCGGCGATAAACGATAACGAAGAGACGATCAGCAATGTCAGAATCAACGACTTCCAACCGGTTCAAACATTCTATAACCAGACGCAGAGCATCAGACAGTACTACACATTCAACGACACTGATGTGGATAGATATGTTCTTGATGGAGAGTATACACAGACCTATCTCTCCGTTAGAGAGATTGACGAAACCAAGATAAACGATACTTGGATAAACAGGCACATCAAGTATACCCATGGATATGGTATAGCTGTGTCGCGTGTTGATACTATCACATCCAGCGGTCAACCTGACATAATTGTAAAGGATATTCCGCCTTCAACCGAAGTCAGTGAACTGGCAGTTGAACGCCCGGAAATCTATTTTGGTGAATCCACGAATGATTATATAATTGTCGGCACCAATGAAGAAGAATTCGATTACCCCGATGGTCAAGAAAACCGATACACCATGTATGAGGGTACCGCAGGAATAAAACTCAACCTTATCAACAGGTTAATGTTTGCCATCAAAGAAGGCAGCATGAAGCTCTTGGTGAGCACTAATGTAAACAGCAATTCTCGCATAATAATAAACCGCGAGATAACTCATAGAGTAGCCAAGATTATGCCTTTCCTGGCATATGAGGATGACCCGTACGCTGTGGTTGTGGACGGGAAGATTTATTGGATGATAGACGCATATACGGCAAGCTCCTACTATCCATATTCGGAGCCCTATAGCGGAGTTGTCGGGAGCACGAATTATCTGAGGAATTCCATCAAGATTGTTGTTGATGCATATAACGGAAGCGTTGACTTTTATGTGGTTGACCCTAAGGATGCGATAGCAGCCACATATCAGAAGATTTTCCCGACGCTCTTTAAGGACATAAGTGAAATGCCGGACAATCTTCGTGCTCATATAAGATATCCGCACACTTTGTTCCAGATTCAGGCTGATGTTTACGGTCGTTATCATATGAACGACGTCAAGGTATTCTATCAGGACGAGGATAACTGGGACGTGTCTCACGAAATATACGGGATGGAGGAAACAAAGATAAGATCAAACTTCTTCGTCCTCAATCTTCCGGGAGAGAAGCAAGCGGAATTTGTAAGTACACTGCCGTATTCACCGAAGGGTAAGCAAAACATGACTGCGCTTTTGTTAAACAGGAATGACGGTGACCACTACGGAGAATTGATCCTATACAGATTCCCGAAGAGCAAGACTATCTATGGACCAATGCAGATAGAAGCGCAGATAAATCAGAACACCAAGATTTCACAGGACTTCTCATTGTGGAATAATGCGGGAACGGCATATAGCAGAGGAAATCTATTTGTAATTCCAGTTAATGATTCGCTTCTCTATGTCGAGCCGATTTACCTGAACGCATCCAATACCGCAATACCTGAGGTAAAGAGGATAATAGTTGCTTACGGAGATAGAATCGCTTATGAAGAAACGCTTTCAGCCGCTTTGGTAAGCCTATTTGGAAGCGGTGTTTCAAAGGACGATGACTCCTCTACAAGTGAAAGTTCAGGCTCCTCGGATGGTTCATCGGTTGACACTTCGGAAGTAGATGAAACAAGTGATCAGAATGCCTTGATTCAACAGGCCACCGAAGCCTATGATAATGCACAAGCAGCTCTTACGAACGGTGACTGGGTGAGTTATGGCCAGCATATGGCTGAATTGCAAGAAGCTCTTGATGCACTCGGAGAAAGTGCCGGAATAGCATCGGTTGGAGCGGAGACCGGAAGTGCCGATGTAATGCAACCGATCGATGAAAATGAGACGGTTGTTCAAGAACAAACAGCAGAAGAAACTACGGAAGGATAAGTTCAGATGCTTAGTTTTGATATTGAAAAAATGCTTTTTTGCATTCCTACGAAAGCCCACGACAAAGAGACCATTACCAAACTCCTTAGAGCGCATCCGGAAGTGCAATATGTGTCTCTTGTAGGAATAGATATGGGCGGTCATGATACCGATGAAAAGATACCGGTAGAATTATTTATAGAAGACATGGATAGCATGCTTGAAAAGGGAGTTCAAACAGATGGCTCTTCGGTAGCACTGCCTGTTATTGCAAGTCTAAACAATGCAAAGGTTGACATGATCCCTGATTTAAATGTCAACTGGTACGTTGATTACAACTACTTAAATGCCGATCCTGCACTTGAACTACCGGTTGGAACTTTAAGGATTCCGTCTTTTCTTATTCACAATGAAAGCTTTGCCTGTGGTTCCAGAGTTATGCTTAGGGATGCCATGACTCATCTCAAAAAGGAAATTCTCGATGTTCTACACAAACATCCCTATGTGTTTGAATATCTTGATGTTGCTGACAGTGTGGATGACATAGAGGAGATTATTCTAACAAGCGCAACAGAGCTCGAGTTTTGGGTTAAGACACCCGATGATAAGGGAGACAGAGAACAGCTATTTACTTCTCAGGTTCTTAAAGAACAGTATTGGAAGAGAACCTATGGCGAAGTGAGGACCGCACTCGAAGATACGCTTAAGCTCCTTGACAAATATGGTCTTGCTGTTGAAATGGGCCATAAGGAAGTAGGTGGAGTTAAAGCTCGCATGGGGAATACCGGTCACTACGATCATGTGATGGAGCAGCTTGAAATTGACTGGAAATACGATGATGCCATGCAGGCTGCAGACAACGAAAATCAGGCGAAGTATGTCGTTAGGGATATTTTCACAATGCATGGCCTGGATGTAACTTTCATGGCAAAGCCATTTCCCGGTGTTGCGGGAAGCGGCGAGCATACTCACATTGGGATTGCCGCCAAACTTAAAAACGGGAAAACTTGCAATCTGTTTTCGCCGGCGGATATGAATAAGCACTTCATGAGTCCCATTGGTTTCGGTGCACTCATGGGTCTATTAAAGAATTATGAGGTTGTTAATCCCTTCGTCAGCTCCAGCAACGACGCATTCAACAGATTGAAGCCGGGATTTGAAGCTCCGGTTTGTGTAGTTACATCTCTTGGTAAGTCGCCGACTGAGCCATCGAGAAACAGAACGGTCCTTGCAGGGCTTATACGAGACAATTCGAATCCTCTTGCAACAAGATTTGAGCTGAGAGCGCCGAATCCGAAGAGCAATACATATTTGGTGCTTATGTCTTCATATATGGCGATTATAGATGGCATCAGGGCAGCGCTTGAAGCGGAAAAAACACCGGAAGACCTTGAAAAATCCATTTCCAAGAAATATGGAGAAGAGGATTTCTATCTGGAAAGAGATAGGGAATACAGGACGGAAAAGAATGTCTTTGATGATTTTTCCCAGGACGAAAGAGATACACTCTTTGGGAGAGCGCCGGCTACAGTATGGGAAAACATAACGGCACTTGAGAGATTTCCTGAAAAGACCGAAATCTTTAAAAAGGGTGGAGTGCTGACCGACCTTACGCTCGATTCATATAAGGAGCAAATCACGAATCAGTGGAGGACAGAGGTTCATGACAGAATTATTCCATCACGGATGGACACAATAAGGAACTGCAAGAAGATACATGACGACGAATATGCCAACGATTTGGATGATGCAAATTGGGAGGGAATCGAAGAGTTAAGAAGAGAACTTGGAAAGGACAATCTGTATAACAAGTGCCTTCTTACTCAAGTAAAGGAAGCTTTGGACAGTGGTAACTATGAAGAAGCTTCAAAATTGCAGCTTTTGATACAAGATAAAGTAAGCGAACTAATGGACAAGTACGCAGCTTATACAAAAAACATATTCTGAGATATCTATTATAAATGAGGTGAAAGAGATGCTTGACATTAAGCGAATTAGAGAAGACTTTGATGGCGTAAAGGAAAGAGTTGAGTTTAGGGGCAAGGGCGACTTCGGAATCGGAAGAGTTAAGGAACTCGATGAAAAGAGAAGAGCCATTCTTGCTGAGGTTGAAGCCAAGAAGAATCGTCAAAATACTGTATCAAGAGAGATTCCGAGACTGAAAAAAGAAGGACAGGATACGACGGAAATAATGGCTGAAATGAAGGAACTCTCCAATGAAATCAAGGATCTGGACGGAAGACTCTCAGAGGTTGAGGATAATCTTCGAATAGCCTTGCTTAATGTGCCGAATACTCCATACAAGGATGTTCAATATGGTGAAGACGATAGTGCAAATGTTGAACTGAGAAAGTTTATGGAGCCCACAAAGTTTGACTTTGAACCTAAGGCTCATTGGGATGTGGGAGAAGCTCTTGATGTGCTCGACTTTGAAAGGGCCACTAAGATTGCGGGAACAAGATTCACCATTTATAAGGGCCTCGGTGCCAGGCTTGAACGTGCTTGCATACAGTTCATGCTGGACCTCCATACGATTGATCAGGATTATACGGAAATACTTCCGCCATTCATGGTTAATAGAACGGCGATGACAGGCACCGGTCAGCTTCCGAAGTTCGAAGAGGATATGTTCTACCTTCCTCAGAAGGATTTCTTCTTGGTGCCTACTGCAGAGGTTCCTGTTACGAACATGCGCGGCCAGGAAATCATGAGTGAAGAGGAGCTTCCGGTTTATTATACTGCGTATACGCCTTGTTTCCGTGCAGAGGCCGGATCCGCCGGACGTGATACCAGAGGATTGATTAGACAACATCAATTCAACAAGGTGGAACTTGTTAAGTTTGTTGCCCCTGAGACATCATACGATGAGCTCGAAAAATTGACTGCCGATGCAGAGGCAGTGCTTCAAGCCCTTAAACTTCCTTATAGGGTAGTAAGATTGAGCTCCGGGGATTTAGGCTTCAGTTCTGCAATGACCTATGATATAGAGGTTTGGATGCCGAGCTATGGTCGCTATGTTGAAATAAGCTCCTGCAGCAATTTCGAAGATTATCAGGCGCGACGTGCGGGTATAAGATTCCGCAGAGGAAAGGAAAAACCGGAGTTTGTTCATACCCTCAATGGATCCGGTCTTGCTGTTGGACGTACCGTTGCCGCTATTATGGAAAACTATCAACAAGCAGACGGAAGCGTAGTAATTCCGGAGGCGCTTAGAAAGTATATGGGAGTAGATTTAATCCCTGCAAAATAATAATTCATAATAAAACTTACTATGCTTGCATACATAAAAAGATTCTTCAGTAAAATATTTAGTAGGCTTTTTGTAACTGTCTTTATAGTTCTGATACAAGTTATATGGATTATAGAAGCGGTTACCAGGCTGAGTGAACACGGCGAAATTATTTCCGCCGTTTTTACTATTGTTGCAATAGTGATGGCGCTGTTCGTGATTTACCGAAATGACAGCGGAGCCTACCAAGTGGGATGGATTCTTATTATCACACTCCTCCCGATACTCGGAACCCTGATGTATGCCTTTTTTGGAAACAAGAGACCATCCAAGAGACTAAAGCGGATAATCGACGAGGTTGAGGGAATACATAAGGGCGAACTTAAGCAGGTTGAAAGACTGGGAGAATTAAACGACACAAGGTTGCAGAGAACTGTTGAATATATCGCCAACGAAGGTCCTTATCCTGCGTGGTCGGGAACCAGGAGCAAGTATTACAGCTTGGGTGATAAGGCTTTCCCTGACATGCTCGAAGATATAAAGGCTGCCAAGCACTTTATCTTCATGGAGTATTTCATAATAGAAAACGGAAGCATGTGGAATGAAATAATGGATGTACTCAGGGAGAAGGTTAAGGAAGGCGTAGATGTTCGTGTCATTTATGACGACGTTGGTTCCATGGATAAAATCCCTTACGGCTTTTCAAAAAGACTTGAAGCTGATGGAGTTAAGGTTGTTGTATTTAACCCTGTTAGGCCGATTCTCAATTTGGTATACAACAATCGCGACCACAGAAAAATACTGGTTGTCGATGGATATATAGGATACTCCGGCGGATTCAATATTGCAGACGAGTATATAAATCGCATAGTACGCTTTGGTCATTGGAAGGATTCCGGAATCAGGCTTGAGGGCGAGGCTGTTTGGAATTATACGGTTATGTTCCTCAATATGTGGAACGCATATAAGAAGACCGATGACGATTACAGTCCTTTTGGACCTCATGTTCATCATCCGAATGTGTTCGACAGCGATGGGATAGTTCAACCTTTTTCGGATAGTCCATTGGATGAAGAAAATGTCGGGGAGAACGTATATCTTGAAATCATAAATCAGGCAGAGGATTATGTATACATATATACGCCATACCTGATTTTAGATTCAGCTATGCTTACCAGCCTTCAATTGGCTGCTCATCGCGGTGTCGATGTTCGCCTTGTTACGCCCGGAATCCCGGACAAGAAAATCGTTTTCAGATTAACAAGATCGTATTATCAACCGCTTATACAGGCGGGTGTTAAGATTTACGAATATAAGCCGGGATTCATTCACGCCAAAAGCATTTTGGCCGATGACAGAATAGGTGTTGTTGGTACCATCAATTTGGATTACAGGAGCCTGTATCTTCACTTTGAATGTGGCACCATGATGATCGGTTCATCTGCGCTTAGAAGTCTGAAGGAAGACTGCATGTTTACATTTGCAAAGTCAAAGAAGCTAACTATAGATGACTGTAGAACCAGCTTGTTTGGTCTGCTCCTGGACGGAGTTCTTCGAGTGCTTTCTCCGCTGCTATAGGAAATCCATCTATAATTTGTTTCGGACTATCCATGGAGAATTGAATGGAAAACAAATCCGCAAACAGCTTAATAAGTTTTTTGGAATCGCATGCAAGTGAAAACTGCGTGTCTTTTCATATGCCCGGACATAAAGGTGAGAAGATCTTTGATGAATTCGGTTATGGGGATTTGATCCGCAATTTGGTATCCATGGATGTAACGGAAATCCACGGAGCAGATAATCTGTTTCAACCAGAAACGGTGATTAATAGTATCATGGAGCGATATGCCACATACTATGGTGCAAAAAAAACATTTCTCTCGATTGGAGGAAGCAGCGCAGGATTAATCGCCTCAATACTTGCGGTAGTACAAGAGGCATCTTCCAAACTTTCCGCTTCACAAAAACCAAGATTACTAATAGCGAGAAACAGCCATAAATCAATATATAATGGGGTTAGGCTTGCGGGCGCGGAAGCTGAATACATATATCCTGAAACTGTAGCAATGTCAGATGTGTCTTGCTCGATGGATGATAAATGCGAATCGGGGTTTGCCGGAGCGATAAGCCCGGATGCGATTCGTGAAGCTTTTAGATTGAGTGCAATTAATCATGGCAAAGGTGGAGTTCCATGTGCGGTGGTTATTCCAAGTCCGAATTATTATGGAATAATGAGTGATATCAAGACCATTGCTGATATTTGTCATGAGCATGGTGCTCTCCTGATTGTAGATCAAGCTCATGGCGCGCATTTGTCGCTACTAAGTAAAAATTCATTGGATTCAAGATGTGCAACGAGTGGAGGCGCGGAAGACTGTGGGGCGGACATAGTGGTTTCCAGCACGCACAAAACTCTCACATCCTTTACACAGAGTGCAATTGTGAATGTCTGCAGTGACAGAGTAAGTGTGCCTACTTTGGCGGATCGGCTTCAAATGATTCAAAGCTCCAGCCCGTCGTATATTTTGATGGCGTCACTTGAAATGAACATAGATATACTTGAGAAACATGGTGGAGAACTTGCGGACCGGTGGATGGAAAATCTGGACTATTTCTATAACGAGGCCTCCAAAATTGAGGGACTAAGTGTCTTTGATTTGAGCTTTAAATGTGATAACTTTGATGAATCAAAAAAAACAATAATCCATGATCGCACCAAAATTCTTATTAGCATGCAGGATTTGGGTTATTCGGGATTTGAGTTGGAGGAGGCTCTCCGAAAAAGGAGAGTTTACATGGAATTGTCCGACGCAAATATCGCAATGGGACTCACGGGAATAGGAAACATTCGAAGTGATTATGAAAGACTGATTGACGCTTTGAACGACATCGGAAAGATGCCCAATACGAAGGAAGTTGGGCACGATAAGAAGCTTGGCAGATCATTGACTGCCGATGAACGAGACAGGATTTTGGGAAAGTCGGGGACGATTGCACAAACCTCTATCATACCTTATCCGCCGGGAATACCTTTGATTGTAGAAGGAGAAGTAATCGTTCGGGAAGCGCTTCTTGATGTTATTAGATTGAGGGAGATTGGGAGCAAAGTTATTGGATTCGAATCTTTGCTGGAGGTTTAATTGTTCATTGCCCGAAGGTAATACTAAAGAATGATTTTTGTGATAAATGATTCGAAAATAGGGAAAAGGTAACATTTTGGTAATAGCGCAGAATATAACATACAGCAAAAGATATTTGATAGATAACCAAATAGGGATTCTATACTAAGGCATTAGGAAGAAAACAAGATTGCGTCAAGCAGTCTTGTTTTCTTTTTGTAAAGCCTTTTGCCTTTTTTCTCTTAATACTATAAAATATGTTTATGGTTAAGAATATCTTTAAAGCATTACTTTGTATAGTTCTTGTGATAATAATCTTAGCGGCTGGCTTGCTTGGATATTTTACTATTACCGAATATGCTCCGGACGACGAGGTGGTTCTAAACATCTACGGCAAAGATTCCTTTGAGGGCGGGTCGAAATTAAAGGCGGGATATGCGTTTAATATAATGTCCTGGAATATCGGATTTGGTGCATTTGGCGATAATGCGGAGAATTATTTTTATGGTGGGACCTCTGTTTTCTCATCGGACGAAGAGCGAATAAATTCCAATCTTGCCAATATAATAAGTCAGATTAAGTATCAGCACCCCAATATCGTCCTGCTTCAGGAAGTGGACACAAATTCCGATCGAACATACAATTTGGATGAGGCTAAGAGAATAGCATCCAATCTTGATGGAAAACTATATACTTTTGCGAAGGACCATAATGTTCCTTTCATTCCGTATCCATGGCCCCCATTGGGAAGAGTTGAATCGGGACTCTTGACCTTGTCGGATTATGAAATCAGTGAGGCTACTCGCGGACAGCTTCCGATTCCGCATGGTTGGCCGATGCGCATATTTCGAATGAAGCATTGCGTTGCTGTCCATCGAATTCCTGTCGAGAATAGCGATAAGGAACTGGTTTTGGTTAATGTGCATTTGGAATCGTATTTGGATGACGCCGGAATGGAAGAACAAGCTCGTATCCTGGATTCTATAATGGAATCTGAGATTGCAAATGGGAATTACGTTATTGTTGGGGGAGACTTCAACATGACATTTCCTGATGTCGATATCTCCAAGTATCCGATTGTTGATGCGAATAATTGGGTTAGTAATGTCATGACTGAAGGCACCTTTGATTCTTCCTGGCAGCTATTAATGGATGACAGCGTTCCGAGCTGCAGATACCTGAACAAAGTTTACGCAGGTGCCAATCATGAACCGGACCAATTCCAGTATTATGTTATAGATGGATTTATAGTTTCTTCCAATATTGAAGTTGTAAAATGCGAAACCAAGGACTTGGGTTTCGTGTATTCTGATCACAATCCCGTCTTTATGCGCGTAAAACTCTTAAAATAACGGGGAATTACAGGTATTCCGGCTGCATTCTTTCAAGAATTTGTGAGTCAATATGTAATCAAAAAAATGAATATATATTATTGTAGATAATTTAACAAAAAATTGCTGATTTTTGATATTCAGTGATGTATAATGTGCTGGTATGATTATGACATTATAAGGAAAGGAAGGTTTCTGAGTTATGAGTTCAAGTGCCAGGCATTTGCCTAGCATCGACGCCGGCCATTATAAGAACACATCCGGCTGCGCCACGGAAGTCATGCCCATTCCGGACATTGTAAAGATTTCCATGTCTCAGCACATAGGTGCGCCTTGTCAGCCACTTGTTCAAAAGGGCGACACGGTCAAAGTTGGACAGAAAATTGGCGACGTTGATGCTTTTGTAAGTGCTCCTATCCATTCCAGCGTGTCAGGAACGGTAACCGGTATTGAGACCCAGCGTAATGCGATGGGTGGAACCGATACCTTGGTAGTTATCGAGACGGACAAGAAACAGGAAATGGATCCAGACATCAAGGTCCCGGAGGTGGAGGATCTCGCCGGCTTTGTTAAGGCGGTTAGAGAAAGCGGCCTTGTTGGATTGGGAGGAGCATCCTTCCCCACGCACATTAAGTACAACCCACAAAACATTGATGAAGTTCACACCCTCATCGTAAATGGAGCGGAGTGTGAACCTTTTATTACGTCTGACCACAGAACCATGTTGGAAGACACGCAAGACATCATCGATGGTATGCTTCTCATCATGAAGTACATAGGGCTGGACGAGGGGTACATCGGAATCGAAGACAACAAACCCGATGCAATCGAAAAACTCAACAACATGTTCAAGGAGCAAGGCCTAAACAACCTGCACACATTCCCACTTCAAGCGAGATATCCAAAGGGAGCAGAACGTGTATTGGTTTATGAAATCACCGGAAAGGAAATGGCTGCAGGTGTTCTTCCTGCGCAGCTTGGAGTGATTCTCTCCAACGTAACTTCCGTTGCTTTCGTAGGTAAGTATTTCCGCACCGGAATTCCTCTTGTTGAAAAGAGAATGACCGTGGACGGAGATGCTGTAACCACTCCGAAAAACATCATCGCACCTATAGGTGCACAAATCACCGACATTATTGAATTCTGCGGAGGGTATAAGTCCGAACCGAAGAAGATTTTGATGGGTGGTCCAATGATGGGAAGAGCTATTCCGTCGGATACGATGCCAATCGTAAAGAACAACAATGCGATTTTGGCATTCTCCGCCGAGCAGGCTTTTATTCCGGAAGAGACTGCTTGCATCAACTGCGGCCGTTGCCATCAGGCATGTCCGTTTGGACTTCTTCCTACGGCTTACGCCGATGCTTATCAGGCAAAGGATGCAGAGAAGCTGGCTCGCCTAAAGGTCATGCAGTGCATGGAATGTGGCAGCTGCTCATTCGTTTGTCCGGCAAGACGTCCGCTGGTATTCATGAACAAGCTCGGCAAAGCACTGGTAAAGGAGGCGGGACTGTAAAATGGAAAAGACATATAGCAATCTTACAGTATCATCTTCGCCGCATCTGGTGACCAAGCTTGATACACAGAAGACCATGATGTGGGTGCTGATTGCATTGGCACCATCACTCCTGGTAAGCACATTCGTATTTGGACCAAGAGTAATCGTACTCACCGCAGTTTGTATCGCTGCATCGATGTTCTTCGAATGGGGATACGAAAAGGTGATGAAGAGACCTGATACGGTTAAGGATTTATCCGCTGCCGTTACGGGTACATTAATCGCATTCAACGTTCCGGCCACATTCCCGTTTTACATGGCTGTGATCGGTTGCTTCGTTGCAATCGTTCTCGTAAAGCAGCTCTATGGTGGACTGGGCCGCAACTTTGCCAACCCGGCGATCGTAGCTAGAATCATGCTCCTCGTTTCGTTTGCTACACAGATGACCACATGGCCTGCAGCAAGAAACGTTGTTCCAATGATGCCGGGAATTGTAGAAGTATCACCTGACGTAATTACAGGACCTACTCCTTTGGCAATCGTAGGCGAGGGTGGAGCATTCAGCGAGCTTCCGTCTCTAATGGATATGTTCCTTGGATTCATCGGAGGTTCCGTCGGTGAAGTAAGTTCCATCGCCCTTATAATCGGTGGATGCATCCTGATTTGGAAGAAGATAATTTCACCTGCAACACCAGTTGCGTTCATCGGTACAGTATTCGTATTCGCACTAATCTATTACGCAGTCAAGCCTGTTGAGGGAGCAAGCGCAATTCAGATGGCTCTGTTCCACATCTTGGCCGGTGGCGTAATGCTCGGTGCAATATTCATGGCAACGGACTATGTAACAAGCCCGATAATGCCTTTAGGTAAAGTCCTCATGGGAATCGGATGCGGACTATTCACAATGATCATCAGACTGTTTGCCGGATATCCTGAAGGTGTTTCCTTCTCGATCCTGCTCATGAACATCGTGACACCGCTGATCGATATGCTTTGCCTGAGACTACAGTATGGAGGAGGTGCAAAGAAGAAAGATGAGTAATCAAACTACTTTTCAAAGATATGTTGCACCTATAGTGGTTTTGGTAGGCATCTGCTTGGTGATTTCCGCAGCACTCGCTGCAACCTACGGAATTGCCAATCCTATCATAGAGAGAAATACCAAAGCTGCACAGGATGCAGCAATGCAGGCTCTAATCTCCGACGCTGATACATTTAGCGAATACACAGGAGACCTGTGGACATCAGAAGACGGAAAGGCTTCCGTCACTGCAGTCAGCACTGCGGATAACGGCGCCGGAATGGTTGTAACTGTTAGCACTACATCATTCGGCGGCAAACTTACAGAGATGGTTGGAATTGATTCCACCGGAGCTCTGACCGGCGTACAGATCATCAATCACGCTGATACACCGGGTGTAGGAACCAAGGCAATGAAGGAAGAACATCTTGCTCAGTATGTTGGTTTGACAGAATTAACAAGCACTGCAGCAAAGACAGAACCTGCGGTTAATCACGTATCAGGTGCTTCCGTTTCGTCCAATGGTATCCATTATGGCGTATATGCTGCGCTTCAGCAGTACGCTCAGATGGGAGGTGTTCAGTAATGGAAGAAAAGAAAAGTAAACTTTCAATACTCACCAACGGAATAATCAAAGAGAACCCGGTACTCGTATTATTGCTCGGATGCTGCTCCGTTCTGGCGACAAGCTCTGACGGAATAAACGCATTGGGTATGGGCGTAGCGTTCTCGGCAGTTATGATTATGTCTAACATAGTAATTGCTGCTATTCGTAAAATCATTCCGGACAATGTACGTATCCCGTGCTTCATCGTTGTTATCGCAGGATTCGTTACGGTAGTTCAGATGCTGGTTCAGGCATATGCACCATCGCTTTACAATTCGCTGGGACTCTTTATTCCGCTAATCGTAGTAAACTGCATCATCCTGGGCCGTGCGGAAATGTTCGCAAGCAAAAATGGAATCTTCGATTCCTTCCTGGATGGTGTTGGAATGAGCATCGGATATACGCTGGTTCTCGTAATCATGGGTCTAATCCGTGAACTCTTGGGAAGCGGAACACTGTTCACACAGCAGATCATTCCTGAGAGCGTACCTGGCGTAGGAATTATGAATCTTCCTCCAGGCGGATTCTTCACCTTTGCTCTCCTGGTTGCAGCAGTAAACTATTTCACCAGAGACAAGAGCGTCAAAGTGAGAGACTTTGGTGAAGAAGATGCTGCGATTCTCGCATCTGCTCGCGCAGAGGAGAAGAGAAAAGAAGCCGAAAAGAAAGCAGCAGCTGCAGCAGCTACTGCAAATACTGAAGAGAAAGGAGCATAATCATGGGAACATTAGCAATTGTTTTCAGCATGATATTGGTGAACAACTACGTGCTGTCTCAGTTCCTTGGAATCTGCCCCTTCCTCGGAGTTTCCAAGAAACTTGATTCCGCCGTGGGTATGGGCGGAGCCGTTATCTTCGTAATGGTGCTGGCTACAGCCGTAACATGGCCAATCCAGCAGATACTCAATAGATTCGAAATCGGCTACCTCCAGACTGTCGTATTCATCCTGATTATCGCAGCTCTGGTACAGCTGATCGAAATGATGTTAAAGAAATACATGGTCGGCCTCTACAGCGCACTGGGCGTTTACCTTCCTTTGATCACAACAAACTGCGCTGTACTGGGTGTATGTATTGCTAACATCGACGCCGGTTATGGCTTTGGTCAGTCCATGGCAAACGCCTTTGGTGCTGCGGTAGGATTTACCCTGGCACTTGTACTCTTTGCCGGAGTAAGAAGCACCAAGCTCGTCAACGAAGAGGGCGTTCCAAAGTCCTGGCGTGGAGTTCCGCTAGTACTTCTGTCATCCGCAATTCTGTCCCTGAGCTTCATGGGATTCAGCGGAATGTTCTCGTAAGAAAGGGGGAGAGATCATGGGAATACCAGTATTATTAGTAGTAACTGTTGGTCTGGTATGTGCTATCATGCTGACCATCGCATCCAAGGTCTTCTTCGTACCTGTTGACGAAACAGCAGCAGCCCTCAGAGAAGTTCTGCCCGGAGCAAACTGCGGTGGATGCGGATTTGCAGGTTGTGATGACTATGCAAATACTCTTGCGGCAGATAGAGAAACACCTTGCAACAAATGTCCTGTAGGAGGACCGAGCGTTGCAGCAAAGCTGGCTGAGATCCTGGGCGTTGATGCAGGATCGGCCGAAAAGCAGGTTGCAGTTGTAATGTGCAACGGCTCCAACGAAGCAGCGAAGGATCTCCTTCAGTACGAAGGACCGACATCCTGCAAGGCTGCAACTCAGCTCTTTGGAGGCCTGAAACAGTGCGCATTCGGTTGCCTGGGTCAGGGCGACTGTGTAGCTGCTTGTGAGTTTGGTGCAATCAAGGTTGTTGACGGAGTAGCAAGAGTAGATAGAGACGCTTGTGTAGCCTGCGGCGCATGTGCCAAGGCTTGCCCGAAGAACCTAATCAGAATTGCTCCTGAAAGCAATCAGGTCGTATGCTTCTGCCATAACCAGTCTGCAGGTGCTGATACACGTAAGGCTTGTTCCGTTGGATGTATCGGCTGCAAGATGTGCGAAAAGGCATGCAAGTTCGATGCAGTTCATGTTGAGAATAACCTGGCTTACATCGATCCTGAGAAGTGCAAGAACTGCGGTATGTGTGCAAAGGCTTGTCCGACAGGTGCAATCATCAACCTGAAGCAGCTCAAGAAGCTAAAGGAACAGGCTCATGCAGCAAGTGCAGCATTGGGCGACAATGCTAAGGACCTCGGAACAGTGGCTCCGGAAGTTGCAGCAGCAACCAATTCCTCCGGAGATGCGGCACATGCATAATAAGTACATAAGGTATGTATTAGAAAACGAGTAGGGAATTTCCCTACTCGTTTGGTTTTTACATATGTGTAAGTGAAGCGGAGCATCATTTTTGATTAAGATGGATCATCAGGGAATATCATCAGGGAACATTAGTTACTCGCTTCAAATATGTACTGGTCGCTTCCAAACGTTTCTATACTTCCGTCATCACGAATTAGAATATATGTAAAGCCATTAAGATATATGAAACCGCCGGACTCTGTATCACTGGAATTCAGTTCATAGTCCAAGGCCGATTTTAGCCAGTCCTCTCCATTAATCAAAACCGTTGTAGCCAAGGCGTCACATGATTCTGAAGTTCCTAAGGGGCCTATCACCGTAACTGATTCCAGACCTGAATTGATGGGATATCCTGTTCTCGGGTCGAGTATATGATTATATTTGACACCATCAACTTCAAAAAATCTTTCGTATACGCCTGATGTCACAACGCATGCATCACGAAGAGCGACTATGCCGACAAGTTCGTTAGACTGAGTGTAAGGCTTTTTTATTCCTACACGAATATCTGAATCTGAGGTTGTTTCGCCAGGGACAGACTCAGGCTCAGACTCTTGATTTCCTGTCTCCGAATGGGCGGCACTTCCACCTTTGTTTCCTATGACTACGATATTCCCTCCAAGGTCGACAACTCCTCCATCTACACCCTGGTCTATCAAGTATTCCGCAACTCTGTCTGCGATGTATCCCTTGGCTATTCCCCCGAGATCCAGCTTGGCCTCCTTGTCGGATAATTGAACGGAATTACCATCTATAGAAACTTCATCATAGTTGGAAGTTATGCTGCAATCATGAACGTGGGAAAGAGCGTTTTTGATGGCGGATTCCTCCGGAACTACGGGGTTCATTGCATGGAAATCCCAAAGCTCAGTAATTGGGCCTATCCCGATATTGAAGCTTCCCTCGGAAAGGTAGCCAAACATGATTCCGTTTTGGATTAGTTCCACCGTTCTTGGGTCGCATTCCACAGCCTCGCCGCCTGCTGAATTTATTTTGGCAATGTCTGAGGTTTCGATGGTTTTACTGAAAAGCTGCTCATACTTCTTACATAGGTCAAAGCCGCCTTCGATTATTTTGTTTATGTGCTCCAGGTTAATAGTAGCAGTCGACGAATCTTCGTCTGATGACTCGCTTGTCGGGGCGCCTTCTTCTGTGCTCTCATTTATTGAGTAAACAGTGATGGTGCAAATAGTATCAAGATAAAAACCATCTGAAACCACGGGAAATACTTCACCGGCACTGTCAGGCGATGCGTCTTGTTCGTTCGTCTTTTTCCCACAACCTGTCTGTGTTATAATTAGCAGGAAGACGAGCAAAAGAACCAGGGATTTGGCCCGACGGCTTCGCTGTGAGGTCTTTGATAGCTGCGTTGTTTTACTAATAGTCTTCATAGTTATGCTTCATGATAATGCTTCATGATAATGCTTTAATAGTTAATTGGTAGTTGATGTTTAAGATTATTCGCAAATCCGATATAGTTTTGTTTTTTGTGCTTTTGGCTATTGGAGTCGCTCTTTCCGTGCCCGGCTTTGCTTCGGGTTCGTCTTCTTCGTCTTCGCAATCATCTACCGTTGAAATCAGCGTAGCCGGAGAAAGCTTCGGCAGCTATGATATAAATGAGGACAAAGAAATCAACATCCAACGCGGCACCAACCAAAACAAGGTTATCATAAAAGACAAAACGGTGCAAATGATAGAAGCATCTTGTCATAATCACGATTGTATCAAGCAGGGAACAATCAGCAAGGTGAACCAAAGCATAATCTGTCTTCCCAATAGGGTCGTGGTTAGAATAGTGGCTGGTTCAGCAGAGGGTCAAGAGAATTCGAGCGAGGGAGGTGATGTAGATGTCATCTCCGGATAAGAGAACGATGGAGGCTCATACAAAGCGAATCGCAACCGCTGCGCTCCTGGCTACACTTGCGCTTATCTTTAGCTATGTTGAAGCGATGATTCCATTCTTCGTGAGTATGCCCGGAGTCAAGCTCGGTGTAGCTAATTTGGTGATTTTGATAGCCCTATATAAGCTGGATATTAGATATGCGTTTGCGATAAACCTGGTCCGAATCATGATAAGCGGTCTTCTATTTACCGGCGTGTTTGGAATGTTTTATTCATTGGCAGGTGGCATGTTATCGCTTCTTGTTATGTGGGTATTAAAGAAAACAGAGCTATTTAGCGTAGTAGGTGTCAGCATGGCGGGCGGAGTAGCGCATAATGTCGGGCAACTCCTGATTGCGTCGCTGCTGGTATCCGATCTGAGAATGTTCATATACATGCCGGTCCTGATGTTCTCCGGGTTGGCAAGCGGAATCATAATAGGTGTGCTATGTCACTTCATTCTTGAAAAAGTGAACGCGTACTAAATTATAGATAGATGTATTTTAAAAATGAAAACATTATTTTGAACAGGAGTTGAAAACATGAGAAAAGAATTAGTTGCGCTTAGAGAAGCTATGGAGAGATATGGGATAGACATCTATTTGGTGCCGACCGGTGACTTTCATGGATCGGAATATTTGCATGACTATTTCAAAACAAGAAGATTTGTTTCCGGATTCACCGGTTCTGCGGGAACCTTGTTGGTTACAAAGGATGAGGCGAGGCTGTGGACAGACGGAAGATATTTTATACAGGCTGCAATGCAGCTTGAGGGAACAGGTATCGACCTCATGAAAGACAGAGAACCGGGAGTCCCCAGCATCAAGGAGTATCTGGAGCAGGCTTTCGATAAAATATCAAAGGAAAAATTAGAGGATAATGAGCAAGAAGACTCATCCGAAAGTGGTCCGATCCTTGGTTTTGATGGTAGGACTCTGCCATATGAAACAGGAAGCGAATATGAGGAGCTAATTTCGAAATACAATGGTTCAGTAGTAAGCGACCTGGATTTGGTTGGAGAGATTTGGAGCGACAGGCCCGAGCTAAAGGGGAACAAGATTTGGGAACTCCCGCTTTCGTCGACAGGTCTTCCACATGAAACCAAGATATCGCAGGTAAGGGAACTCATGGAGAAGGCCGGTGCCGACTATCACCTTATTACTACATTGGACGACAACGCCTGGCTCTTCAATCTTCGCGGAAGCGACGTTGAACGCACACCGGTATTTTTCTCTTATACACTGATTACTCCGGATGAGGTTATACTCTACTGCTTTAAGGATGAATGTCCTGCCGAGATTATCCCCGAGGGAGTTACGGTTAAGAACTATTTTGATTCCTTGGATATACTATCGATCTGTATGGATATCGAAAAGCTTCCGGACGGTGCGTCGCTTTTGATGGATGGGAAGTCGGTTCCGTATGCAATCATGGGTGCGATTCCTGACGGAGTGAATATAATCCTCGACGATGTTATTCCAACCTCCAAACTCAAGGCCTGTAAAAATCCTGTTGAAATCGAGTCAACCAAGGCGGCTCATATAAATGATGGTATCGCCATGGTTAACTTTATCTATTGGCTGAAAACCAGTATTGAAAAGGAAGGGAACGCGGGAGAAGCTTTCCGTGTGGGTGCGCCTACATCTGACCCGATGACGGAAATCGGCGCATCGGATTACATAGAAAAACAAAGGGCGTCACTGCCTGGATATCTTGATCTGTCGTTTGATACGATTTCAGGCTATATGGAGCATGGTGCGATAGTTCATTACGGTGCAACGCCTGAGACGAATGCCAAACTTAGGCCGGTGGGATTTTTGCTCGTGGATTCCGGTGGTCAATACGAGGCCGGCACGACGGATATCACAAGGACGATTGCGCTTGGACCACTTACCGATAGGATGAAGGAATGCTATACGACGGTTCTAAAAGGCCATGCGGATCTTGCTATGGCAAAGTTCAGTGATGGAACGACCGGAATTGAATTAGATAAGATAGCAAAGGCACCACTCAATGCATATGGCATTTCATACAATCATGGTACGGGTCATGGTGTGGGTCATGTTCTATGCGTTCACGAGGGACCACAGAGAATAAATACAATCAGTGAGGAAAGCATCATTCCAGGAATGATAACGAGTAATGAGCCGGGTTATTATCCTGAGGGAGAGTTTGGAATCCGAATTGAAAATGAAATCCTATGTGTGAAATGCGACGACCAGGACGGCTCATACTGCTTTGAGAATTTGACCTGTTGCCCGTACGAAAGGGACGCCGTCATCAAGGATATGCTGACCGACGATGAGATAAGATATATAGATGACTATCATGCATGGGTGTTTGATTCGCTGAAGGAAAATCTGAAACCTGAGGTGAGGGACTGGTTAGAAACGGTATGCAAGCCGCTGTAATTATTAGAACCCTAACTGTTAGGATGTGTTGCTAATGAAGTGTACCTGTGCAGGTGTATTGCTATAGAGATGATTATGCGCATAAGTATGTAGATATCATTAAAAAGTAGTAGACGATTTTATATGAAGAAGAGAAGCGTGTTTCCAATTGTAATTGATATCCTGATTGCTATTCTGGTTCCGCTTGTTTGGCTATCAACTTTGTTTGTGAGAGGTGAGGCAGGCACGCTGGAACCTGTCGGATTTCGTGGCCTCCGATTTTTTACGGTGCTATCGAATTTGGTTGCCGGGCTTGCCTCGCAGATCTATCTACTATCCAGAATCAAAAGAGGTTCAAGCACTGGCGACGAAGAAATAAGAAAAACGGCAAGCCTGCCGCTTAAATTGAAGCTGGTCTCAGCAGTCGCCGTTGCCATTACATTCTTTACTGTGCTTTTGTTTCTGGGGCCGCTATACGGATACAGATACATGTACACCGGATCCAATCTTTTCTTTCATCTTCTTATTCCGCTTTTGACCATGATAGGGGTTACACTGACTGAACTCGAGGTCCAATTCACAAAAAAGGATATATTGCTAACTGCGCTTCCGGTGCTAATCTATGGGGTATTATATATTGGAAACATCCTAGTCAATGGAATTGGAGAGTGGCCTAATACGAACGATTGGTACGGATTCTTGAATTGGGGGTATCCCGTAGGGATTTTGATCTTTGTTGTGCTAATCGGTATTTCAATCGCAATCGGCGCTGCAATCAGTAAGATTCGGAACTTGTTACAAAGCCTTCAGCATTAAAGTCTCAGAAGTATATCTGGACATATAGTTATTATCTTGAATTGATTATATAATCCAAGCGTCTATTTTATTTCTTGCTCTAAGTTCTCAAATATTTGTGAAGAGAAAAAGCTCCCAAGTGTGATAAGTTGTGGCCATATAATGCTGTTAATTCATATTAGTAATAATTACGGAGAATCAATTAAAAACCAGGCCGATTCCAAGCCTTAAAGTAATCGCTTCAACACAGCAGGCGTTGCTTGATGCAGCATAAAAGATAAAGGCAGGATGAGAAACTTATACCACAATTAGGACTTGATTGTTGCTCATGTACCACAGAGGTAGTTTTGGTGGGAATCTGTGTACCACAGGCTGAAAAATCAATGGTGTGGTACACAGGAACAGCTGAATAGCAGGGTATCCGTGTACCACGCAGGGTGTTTTGGTGGGAATCTGTGTACCACAGGCTGAAAAATCAATGGTGTGGTACACAGGAACAGCTGAATAGCAGGGTATCCGTGTACCACGCAAGGTGGTTTGATGGGAATCTGTGTACCACAGGCTGAAAAATCAATGGTGTGGTACACAGGAACAGCTGAATAGCAGGGTATCCGTGTACCACGCAAGGTGGTTTGATGGGAATCTGTGTACCACAGGCTGAAAAATCAATGGTGTGGTACACAGGAACAGCTGAATAGCAGGGTATCCGTGTACCACGCAAGGTGGTTTGATGGGAATCTGTGTACCACAGGTCTCGAAATCAATGGTGTGGTGAATGAAATCGAGCGATTTGAAGCTAATCCATTCACCGAGCAGCTACTGAACTGCGTGAGATTATGATAGAACAGCAAGCTTATACAATGGACTACGACAGGAGTTTACCGGTCGCTCTCTTCTGAGCTCCCAGGGTCTGCTTAGCCGATTCCTCACGCCCATCAGCTGCCTACGAGCCCTCCCGAATGTGCTCGGGTAGATTTGCTGTCACAGTGTTTATCGCTGGATATACTTTCGGTCAAAGAAAATAACCGCCACAGCTGCTTAGCGGTTATCATCTGATAATACACTAGGAGCTAACCGTACTCGCTCCCGAAAGGGAGAACGGTAGCACCTTTTTATTTGTTAAATAATACTACAATCATGGGAGACAAGTCAATAGATGGTTGCAGCACGTTAGGGCGGATGAGTAGGCGAACTGTAGGTTGTAGCCTCCGGTTTCTCCGTTGATGTCGAGGGCTTCCCCGATTATGTAAATGCCGGGATGGTTTTTTAATTCCATAGTTGCAAGGTCTATTTCATCAAGTGAAACACCGCCCTTGGTTACCATGGCATTATCAAAGGTGCCGCATGACTTAACTGTAAAGGTGTCTTCAGTTAGTAGGCGGGCGGCGGCTTTGGTGGAGCTGTTGGAGCGTGATGCAATAATCACGGAGAAACTCTTTGGAAGATCAAAGGTCTTTGCGATGATGTTTGCAAATTCCGCTTTGTTTCCTATGGTTGCGGCCTGGAGCATTGAAAATGCCTTGTCGTATTTCATGGGATGAAGGTAGTTGATGATGACCGAATTACCGGGATTTAATGCTGCAGATAAATTGATTGCTGCGGGGCCACTGAAGTTATTATGAGTGAAGAGTAGCTCGCCAAAGCATGATATGGGCTTTGCTTTCATTTTTGGAAGAGGCTCCGTGGCGGTCTTTGATGAATTGAGAGATGGGTTTATGGATGATAATGCGCTAACTAATTTAACCTCTGCGGATAGTGTAACCCCTGAGATGTCAGCGTAGGGATAATCCTCTACGGCAATCGGTGTCAGTGCCGGTCGCAGTTCGTTGATGGGCAAACCAAGATCGCGACGAAGCACATCGAACATCGAGCCATCGGATCCTGTCTTTGGATATGAACAGCCGCCTGTTGCGATTACTATTCGTTTAGTTAGGTAGTATTCGGTGCGCGCGTCCTTCGTTTTTTTATCGACACCGATGCGCCAAAACGCTGAGTTATCAATCACATTTCCATCAACCGCATGTCTTTCAAGCCCGTCTCCATCAGCCGCTTGTCCACTAATCGTATATCTATCAATCGAAATCACCTTGGAGTTCGTTTGAATCTCGAATCCGTGCTCGGAAGCCTTGCGTAAAAGTAAGTCCAGAACGTCGGAGGCTTTCTTTGATGCAGGGAAGACCCTGCCGTCAGATTCGGTTATTGTCGGTATGCCGTTTGACTCGAGCCATTTTATGAGCTCCAGATTGCTGTGGCGATAAAGCATTTTTCGGATAAGCTTTCCGTTGTCGCCATAGCGAGGAATGAAGTCTTTGATGGAACCGGAATGAGTAATATTGCAGTGTCCGCCGCCGCTCACAAGTAGCTTGGTGCCGGCACGAGATGTTCCCTCCAGCATGAGCCCTCTAAAGGGTTTTGCTGAAGCGCCGGCTCCAATATAATTCGCGGCAAAGAATAATCCGGAGGCGCCGCCACCTATTACTATCACGTCGTAAATCATTTTTCCAACCTCTGTTCAATCAATTGAATCATCAAGCAAATCGTCAAATCGATCATCAATTCAATCATCAATCTGATTATCAATCTGATTATGTTTGCCATCTCTCTACTAATTCCTTGATGGTGGCATCAATCTTCTCAAGTGGTATTTGATTGAAGTAGAAAATCAGATATTTCCGTTTGTCAGATGAGGTATCTCGCTCGGCAGAGAATGGTATTATGTGGAGTCCAAGGGACTCTCCGACCGCGCATAATTCCTCGTGTGATTTCTCTGTGTCGATTATCAAGGTTATATTGATTCCGGACTTTGTGTTTATGACATTAATGAATCCTGAATCTAAAGGTTTATCCTGATTGCGTCTTGCATTTTTTCCTTTGGATTTTTCGCTGGTTTTTGAATACATCTCAAATGCATCCGCGCAGGCCTCGAGCTTTTGGGCATAGAGACTTCTCAGCTTACGTATATTCGTGTAATAATAACCGTCCTCCATGAACAAAGCCAGTGTTAGCTGTTCGGCTTTGGAACAGGTCTGGGTATAGTCGTCTTTGATGGTTGAAAAGAGTTCAGCCATTTTGGGAGGAAGAATCATGTAGCTTAGCTTAATTGCGGGAAAGAGTGTGGAACTGAATGAGCCGAAGTAGACGACGGAGTCGTGCTCGTCCAAACTCTGAAGAGGCTGAACGGGTTTACCTGAATATCTAAGCTCACTGTCATAGTCGTCTTCGAGGATTATGCTTCCGTTTGCGTTTGCCCATTCGAGGAGCTTGTACCGTGCTCCGATAGGCATAACCGAACCGGTGGGGAACTGGTTTGCGGGGCTTACGTAAACGGCAGAGGGGATGTTCGCAGGAAGCTTCTCGATCATGATGCCGTTCTCTGTCACAGGAATTTTGGCGATTCCGAATCCTCTGTCTCTAAAAACATTTTGAATTGGAATATATCCCGGATCTTCCGTGCAGACCAGGTCGATACCCATGAGGGTGAGTATTCTGGAAAGATGCGCGGCTAATTGCTGCGAGCCTGCTCCGATTACAACCTGCTGGGGACTCGCGGAGACGCCGCGGGAAGAATAGAGGTATTTACATATTTCGAATCTGAGGGTTGCTTCTCCCTGGACATCGCTCTCGAATAACAGCATGTCGTTGTATTCGCTAAATACTCTGGCGCTGCACTTCTTCCATTTGGCAAAATCAAAAGTCTCCGAGTCGTGGAGAAACTTACCTCTATCAAAGGTATAGTCGTCCATCTCCGGATTGCTCTTGGCAGATTGATCCTTCGCCGATACTGCTGCCGTCGGTATCTCGGCTACATAATAGCCTGATTGAGGTTTGCTAATTATATATCCCTCGGTAAGTAATTGCTCATAGGCTTGTCCCGTAGTCGTAACTGACAAATCGCTTTCTGCTGCGATTTGTCTTAGACTTGGGAGCTTTTCTCCGATACTAAGATTTCCATTCAGGATTTCGCCCTTGATATGCCTATATAATTGTATATAAAGGGGAACCGATAAATTGTTATCTACATTCCTGATAAAAGGCTTCATTTTGCAAATATCTCCAATCTGTACTTAATAAAAAGTTGGATTTTGACTATTTTGATAAATACACTTATATGTTAGTATTATATGTGATGTAGAAAGGACCGTCAAGTGACTGATAACCAAGATAAAAATAATAAAAAGGTGAAGAAGATGGATGAAAGAACAAGCAGGATTGTAATGACCGGAATTCTTACGAGTTTGATTATGGTTGCAACTATGATTATCAGGATTCCCGTTCCATTCACCCAGGGGTATGTACACTTGGGCGATGCGGTAATTTTTCTTGCGGTCTTGATTCTGGGAAAGAAATACGGAACCTTTGCTGCCGGAGTGGGGTCTGCTCTCGCTGATTTGCTCAGTGGATATGCCTATTATGCGCCATGGACCTTTGTTGTAAAGGCACTCATGGCATTTGTGGTTGGAGCAGCATTGGAATATTACGAGAAGAAGAACCGTGCCGAGGCAGCAAAAGTAAACGTAGAGGGAAGCGATAATGATATGGGTAGAACGGAGCACAGTCCGTGGTTAAACTCCAAAGGAAAGCTTCCCTTGATAGAGCTTCTTGCGATGGCTTTCGGTGGAATAGAGATGACGGTAGGGTATTATATTTCTGCCAGCCTGATGCATGGCAATTGGTATACTCCGCTTCTGTCCGTGCCAGGTAATATCGGACAATTCATTGTCGGAATGATTCTGGCGACTATCCTTGCGACGGCGCTTTACAAAACTCCTGCGAGAAAATATTTTGCAATCAAATAGCGGTATTTAGTAACCGTTTAACAAAGGTAAATGACTGACATAATAAGAATAGAAAATTTAATATTTGAATATCCCTCCGATGATGATGAAAACAAACCCAAAAGGGTATTAAAGGATATCAGCCTGAACCTGGAGCAGGGAAGCTTCACTGCCATAATAGGTCAGAACGGGTCGGGAAAATCAACTCTCGCAAAAAACCTTAATGGACTACTCCTCCCTACGGGAGGAGCGGTTTACGTTAAGGGGTGGAATACCTTGGATGAGTCCCATATATGGGATATCAGACAAACCGCCGGTATGGTTTTTCAAAATCCGGACAATCAGCTTGTTTCCTCGATAGTAGAGGATGACGTTGCCTTTGGTCCGGAGAACTTGGGCGTCGACCCTCAGGTTATCAGAGAGAGAGTAGATAAGGCTTTGGAAGAAGTGCATATGGGAGAATACAAGAGAAAGGCTCCGCACCTTCTATCCGGAGGTCAAAAGCAGAGGATTGCGATAGCAGGCACCATTGCCATGAAGCCTGCCTGCATTATCTTTGATGAACCGACAGCCATGCTTGATCCTGCGGGAAGAAGCGCAATCATGGAAATCATCCACGACCTTCATGAAGAGGGAATTACAATAGTACTTATTACGCACTTTATGGAGGAAGCTGTCCAGGCAGACCGCATTGTGATTTTAAACAAGGGAGAGATTCTTCTGGATGGAAGGCCGGAGGAGGTGTTCTCAAAGGCTGATATAATTCGCGAAGCCAGCCTTGATGTTCCTATGGCTGTAGAAATCGCGGAGCATCTTAGAGCAAAGGGAATTAATGTCCCATATTCCGTAGTTACACCGAGAGCTTTGATAGAGTTCGTAAAAGATTCTTCATCGAAGTAGTTAATTTTGTGAATTTGATATGGGAATCCACGTAAGAGATTTAACACATACATATGCACCCAATATGCCGGACGAGCATACCGCCCTTAAGAATGTCAGCTTTGACGTTGGTGACGGAGAAATTGTTGCTATTATCGGGCATACCGGATCAGGAAAATCAACGCTGCTGCAGCATTTAAACGGACTACTTAAACCAACATCGGGAACCATCAAGATCGGCGATGTGGATATCACCGCGCCTGGGGTTTTGATGAGGGATATCAGAAGAAGAGTTGGTTTGGTCTTTCAGTACCCGGAATATCAGCTGTTTGAAGAGACTGTTGCGAAGGATGTTGCCTTTGGTCCGAAGAACCTGGGGCTCTTTGAGGCTGAAATCGAAAACAGAGTTAGGGAAGCTATCAGCTTGGTTGGACTTGATTATGGTGAGGTCAAAGATAGATCTCCTTTTGAATTGTCCGGAGGGCAGAAGAGGCGTGTTGCTATTGCGGGAGTGATAGCGATGAAACCGGAGGTTCTGATTTTGGATGAACCAACGGCAGGACTCGATCCGGGAGCGCATAGAGACATAATAAACATGATAAAAAGCATTCATGAAAAAGAAAGCAATATAATTGTTTTTGTAAGTCACAATATGGCGGATGTCGCTGAATTGTCGGACCGTGTCTTGGTGATGAATGATGCGGAGCTAATCATGCAGGGAACGCCGGAAGAGGTTTTTAGTCAAGGAGAAAAATTAAAAGCGATAGGGCTTAGCATTCCGCCGGTCACACAATTGATGAGCGATATGGCTGCAGAGGGAATAGATGTAATGACGGACATCTTAAGCGTAGATGAAGCAAAGTCGGAGATATATGAGTATCTTTCATCGCTATAGATTATACGCGTGACAGTTTGCTCATTTAAGGAATACTTTAATGATTAGAGACATTACACTTGGACAATATTACGCCTCGGAATCTCCGATTCATAAACTGGATCCGAGAACAAAGATAATAGCCGCAATAGTTTTCATTGTGGAGCTTTTTATTGTTAATAATTTCTGGGGTTTTGTTATATGTGGAGTTGCACTTGGAATCGTTGTTTCGATATCGAGGGTGCCACTTTCTTTTATTCTTAGAGGACTTAAACCCATTTTCATAATCCTTGCATTTACGTTCTTGCTTAATATCTTTATGGTTGACGGCGAGGTAATCTGGAAATGGAAATTCCTAAAGATTACTGTCGAAGGTATATATAGAGCATGCTTTATGGGAATCAGACTTATACTTCTCATTATAGCGAGCTCGCTTTTGACCTTGACGACAAAACCAATAGAGCTAACGGACGGCTTGGAAAAACTGATGTGGCCGCTCGGTAAGCTGGGACTTCCGACACACGAGGTTGCGATGATGATGTCGATTGCACTCAGATTTATTCCGACACTTTTGCAAGAGACGGATAAGATCATGAAGGCGCAGCAAGCCAGGGGTGCGGACTTCGAATCCGGGAACATAATTCAAAGAGCAAAAGCGCTTATCCCCATTTTGATTCCGCTCTTTATCAGCGCGTTTCATATAGCGTCAGACCTTGCGATGGCGATGGAAGCTCGTTGCTACAGAGGGGGAAAGGGCCGAACGAGAATGAACGCAATTCACTTCGGTAAAAATGACGTGTTTGCTGTAATATGTATGATTGTCCTTTTGGCATGCGTGGTGCTGTCGAGGATATTCCTCACCGCAGTTATATGATGATTAAATAACTAATATTAAATGCAATAATTAAGAATAGATAATGCGACAGAGAAAAATCAAAGACATTGAGAATAAGCTTTTGGATTATTACGACCTTCTCATTGATTCCCCTGAGGAAAAGCGAGGAATGTGGAGAAGTGTCTTTTTTGATTCAAATAACTCCTCGAAGTCTGATTCTGAATGCAATGAGAACGCTCCGCGAATCGAAACGAGCGACAGGGCAAGCGACAAAACGAGCGACAAAACGAGCGACAGAAAACTCTTTGTCGAAATTGGTTGCGGTAAGGGGAAGTTTATAACGAGCTTGGCTGAGATGAACCCCGATGATTTATTCGTTGCTATCGAAGGATTCTCGAGCGTTATTATTCGAGCGACGGATAAGGCGAGGAAGCTTGACTTAAATAACGTACGTTTCATTTTGGACTTTGTCTTCGATTTGGGAACCTGGTTTTCTGATGAAGAGGTTGACGGTATTTATCTCAACTTTTCCGATCCTTGGCCCAAAAGGAAAAATGCAAAGAGGAGACTCACGTATAGGGACCGCTTGGAGCAGTACAGCAAGGCCTTATCTTCGGGGGGATTCATCAGGATCAAGACCGACAACGATGGTTTTTTCGATTTCACGATTGAAGAAATTGAAGAGTATAATAGAAGATGCGACAGGATGGGCGGCACAGGAAGATTGGATATCTCAGCATTGACCCGCGATCTACATAATTCCGATTGGGCGAATATTTCACCGATGACGGAATATGAAACCAAATTCAAGGAAGCGGGAAAGAACATCAATTTTGTTGAACTAATTAAAAAGTAAATGATATAATACCTAATGAAAACTAGCATCTGAAGACTATATGACAAATAAATTCATCTATGCGTGAAGTGAATGGAGTGTGAGAGATGTCGTATTTAGGAGAAGATATTAAGAAATTGGGATTCGGTCTAATGAGACTCCCCAAGACCAAGGATGCCGAAGATAAAGAAATCATAGATATCGAACAGACGAAAGTCATGGTGGACAAATTTCTTGAAGCAGGCTTTACGTATTTTGATACAGCATGGATCTATGACGGTAGCGAATTAGCCATGAAGGAAGCTTTGATAGATAGACATCCAAGAGAAAGCTTCACTGTTGCGACAAAAATGGCTGCTTGGTATGAATGCAAAACCAAAGAGGATGCTATTAAGCAATTTGAAACGTCACTTAATCGAAGCGGCGCAGGATATTTTGATTTCTATCTCCTCCACAATCTGGGAGAGCATAGAACACAGGTCTTTGATGACTTGGATATATGGAATTGGGCGCTTGAAAAGAAGGAAGAGGGACTCATAAAGCATCTGGGTTTTTCCTTCCATGCGGGGCCTGAGGAGCTCGACGAGATTCTGACAAAGCATCCTGAAGCGGAATTCGTACAGCTTCAGATAAACTACGCTGATTGGGAAGATTCAGCCATTCAATCAAGAGCAATCTATGAAGTGGCAAGAAAGCATAACAAACCCATTGTAGTCATGGAACCCGTTAAGGGTGGAAACTTGGCGAATCCGCCTGAGACCGTAAGGCAGGTGTTCCTGGATGCTGAACCGGATTCTTCTTTTGCAAGCTGGGCAATCAGATTCGCCGCAGACCTTCCGGGAGTATTGACTGTTCTTTCGGGAATGAGCAGCATTGAGCAGATGGACGATAACCTCTCGTTCATGAAGGATTTTAACGGATTTACCGACGAACAAAGAGCGGTCATAGAAAAGGCTCGAGAAGAGATGGCGAAGATTCCGGTGATACCTTGCACGCAATGCGATTACTGTGCAAAGGTATGCCCGATGGAAATCGGAATTTCAGGCTCCTTTACAGCGCTCAACCTATACAAGATGTACAACAATATTGATACCGCAAGGGGTCGTGAAAAATTCCTTGTAGAGAACAAGGGGCGCAAGAAAGCGGCGGAGTGTATTGAATGTGGTGCCTGCGAGGAGGTATGTCCACAGCACATTTCCATCCGTGAGGAGCTAAAGAACGTTACAAGTATACTCGGATAGTTTGAAATCCCTCTTAGTCACTATCTCTTAATAAGAAAATATGCAAGCACGATTATTCCAAGAACGATTCGGTAGTATCCGAAGACCTTGAAATCGTGCTTTTTTACGTAGCTCATGAGGAATCTGATACAGACAAGTGACACGAAGAATGCGACCAGGCAGCCAACCAGAAGCAAGACGATTTCAATTGGAAGGAAATTAAATCCGAATTTGAGGAGCTTTAGGAAGCTCGCTCCAAACATGACAGGGATTGCGAGGAAGAATGTGAATTCCGCGGCAATTACCCTATCGATTCCGATCATAAGTCCACCAATTATGGTTGATCCGGACCTGGATGTTCCGGGGAGCAGTGCTGCTACAACTTGGAAAAGTCCAATTATTATGGCGTCCTTATAGCTTAGCTCTCTAAGAGTTTTGACCCTTGGCTCGACGCTTGCGCTTTTGTAGCGATTCTCGACTATAATGAATGCGACACCGACAAGTATCAGCATTATGGATACGACGGTTGAATTGTAAAGATGTTCATCCACCCAGTCATCAAACAAAAGACCGGCAATCACTGCGGGAATGCAAGCCACAACTATCTTCACCCAGAGGTTCATCACATCGTATCGTATGAACGGCTTGCTTTTGACCTTGGTGTTAAATGGCCAGATTTTGTCCCAGAAATACACCACTACGGCGACTACTGCGCCAAGCTGAATGACAACCAAAAACACGTTCCAGAAGTCTGCGCTGACCTTCATGGGCACGATATCGCTCAACAAAATCAAATGCCCGGTGCTGCTTACGGGAACCCATTCTGTGATTCCCTCTACAATTCCATAAAGAACTGCTTTGATTATTTCAATTAGGTTTTGTAAATTAAACATGAAATCCCATCCCCAAAGAAAAAGAACTAACTTAATTAAAAGTATTTTATCATATACCGCATCTTATTACAAAAGTAAATATACTCTTGACTGACATTGAGTCGATTTTGATAATACAATCCGTAGGTTGTTTGATTAAAGAAAGTGTGTTAAAATAAACTTCCAAAGTTAAGGGGATACATAATGGGAAAGAGAGTTTTAACTATGAAGCATATTAGGAGATGCGTTGCTACTTTAGTTGTGGCTGCGCTTTTTTTGTCATTAATTCCACCGTGTGTATCAAATGCTGATGTGAGTGTAAAGGTGACAACTAGTAATTACAGAATATACGGAGCGACAAGATATGACACCTCGTTTGAGATTGCTGATAATTTAGCAAAGAGATTTGGGACCTTCGATTCAATTATCGTAGCAAACGGTGAAACATATCCCGATGCACTCTCCGGCAGCTACCTTGCTTATGAAAAAGATGCTCCTGTACTCTTGATTAATTCGGAAAGAGAGATAGAGGTATTTAACTATATAAGGACTCATCTCAGGGCAAATGGAACCGTTTATATGCTTGGTGGCGAATACGCCGTCAGCAAGGGCTTCGAAGAGAGGCTTACGAATTCGGGAATCAAGAGTGAGCGCTATGCGGGAATAAACCGATATGGCACAAATTATGAAATACTGAATGCCAACATGCCGAGAGGTGGAGAGGTTCTAATATGCAGTGGCAAGGGCTTTGCCGATAATCTTTCCGCATCTGCGACAGGGCTTCCTATTCTGCTTGTGGATACCTACTTCACTATAGACCAGATAAAACTCCTTGAATCCATGAGACCCAGTAAGATTTACATCATAGGTGGAACATCTGCGGTTGGAATTCCGGTTGCTGTCAGAGCCGGTATGATAGCAACCACGGTCCGCATTGGTGGGGAAAACAGATTCGACACATCTAAATTGGTTGCCGATGAATTCTTCCCTTCAAACCAGGAGACCATTTTCTTAACAAACGGTATGAATTTTCCGGACGGACTTTCCGGTGCACCTTTGGCTATGTATTTCGAGTCACCGATTCTCTTGGTGAACGATAGGGGATATGAAAAGGCAAATGAATATGTAAGGAGCAAAGGCGCCTTAAAAAGCTATACTCTTGGTGGAGAATTGGCCATTTCTCAAGACACTGTCGAGAAGATAATGGAATGGTACAGGAATATAGACCCGAGCAAACCCAGGCAGGATGTGGGAACTGTAGATGATATTCTCAATGTGATGAGAGGTTGGCTTGGATATGATGAAATAAGTGGCAAGCATAAGGCGATAATAGATTTGTATAATAGCTATCTGCCGCTTCCTGTTGGTTACAAGGTTCTCTATACGGATGAATGGTGTGATACCTGTGTAACTGCTGCTGCCATTAAAGCCGGTTGCGTGGATTTCATTGGCAGGGAATGTGGTGTTGGTAGACACTTGGATATATTCAGAAGAAAAGGAATCTGGATAGAAGATGGTACCATTACGCCCGAACCTGGCTATATAATAATCTATAATTGGGGCAAAAGCACCCAGCCAAACAATTGGGGCGCAAGCCATATAGGTATTGTTGAATACGCGACAGTAACAGGAATGGATGAGCATGGAAATGCTACGGGTACGATTTGTGTATTAGAGGGAAATTATACACCTAACGGAGGTACCAACGGTACTGTGGGACGTCGCTATATACCTATCGGGTATGGCTCCATTCGAGGCTTCGCATCGCCAAACTACGCTGAAGAACAAATTGATGAATAAAGTTGCTGTAATACGCAACCTGGTGCATAAAGTTTGCTAGGTCCTCGAAGCATGAAATACAACCATCAATAAAAAAAGGACTTTCGGGAATGTGGAAAACTCGCCCTGCGGGCTCAGACACTTCCACATTCCAAACGAAAGTCTTCTTTTATTTCCGGTGTATTTCTATGCTTCTGCGGAATCGCAAACTTTACGCACCAGGTTACCTATTTCTGCATTTTTATCCGATCTGAGGGACTGTTGCGAGGCTTGCTGCAATCTCTTCGTCGGTTGGAACGTAGTCATCCATAACGCCGTCGTTGTATTTTTGATATGCAACGAGGTCGAAATAACCTGTTCCTGTGAGACCGAACACGATGGTTTTTTCCTCACCGGTCTCTTTGCATTTTTTGGCTTCGTCGATGGCGACCTTGATGGCGTGAGCGGATTCAGGAGCGGGGAGGATACCCTCTACTCTTGCGAATTCCTCGGCTGCCTCGAATACATCGGTCTGAGCAACTGCACGTGCTTCCATGAGACCTTGATCGTAGATCTCCGAGAGAATTGGACTCATGCCGTGATAGCGGAGACCGCCCGCATGGTTCGGTGCAGGGATGTATCCGGAGCCCAAGGTGTACATCTTTGCCAGAGGACAGACTTTTCCAGTGTCAGCAAAGTCATAGACGTATTTTCCTCTTGTGAAGCTCGGGCAGGAGGCAGGCTCTACTGCGATAATCTGATAGTCGGCTTCGCCTCTCAGCTTTTCTCCCATGAACGGAGCAATTAATCCGCCGAGGTTTGAGCCACCGCCGGCTGAGCCAATAATCATGTCCGGCTTGATTCCATACTTGTCCATTGCGGTTTTTGTTTCAAGACCGATGATACTTTGATGTAGGAGCACCTGGTTCAAAACACTCCCCAGTACGTATCTATATCCTTCGTTGGTTGTTGCAACTTCTACTGCCTCTGAAATGGCGCATCCGAGGGAACCAGTTGTTCCGGGGAATTCCTCCAAAATCTTGCGGCCGATGTTCGTTGTGTCGGACGGGGATGGTGTAATCGAAGCACCGTAGGTTCTCATAACTTCACGGCGGAATGGTTTTTGTTCATAGCTAACTTTTACCATGTAGACCTTGCAATCAAGTTGGAAGTAGCTGCAAGCCATGGAAAGGGCGGTACCCCATTGACCTGCTCCTGTTTCTGTTGTTATTCCCTTTAGGCCTTGCTGCTTGGCGTAATAGGCCTGAGCAATTGCAGAATTCAGTTTGTGAGATCCGCTGGTGTTGTTTCCCTCGAATTTGTAATATATCTTTGCCGGAGTATCTAAGCGTTCCTCCAGGCAATAAGCTCTTACCAAGGGAGAGGGCCTGTACATCTTGTAGAAGTCCCTGATCTCCTGAGGTATTGGTACATTTTGGGTTTCATCATCAAGTTCTTGTTTGATCAGCTCGTCGCAAAAGATGGGCTGCATCTCCTCGAAGGTTAGCGGCTGCCCGGTTCCCGGGTTAAGTAACGGCGCGGGCTTCTTCTTCATGTCTGCTCTCAGGTTGTAATAATGTGTGGGCATCTCATGTTCTTCAAGATAAATCTTATAAGGGATTTTTTCAGTTGTCATTTTCTTTACCTCCTATGGCCTTTTGTCTGTTCGGCAATTTATCCAAGTGTTCGACATACGTTCACTTGATTCGGACAGGAGTGTTGGTTTTTGTTGTAGTCTGCGCCAAATCATAGATTTGGGCAGGACATTTGCCACAGACAGTTGCGGCCAATCGTACTTCGCTGCACTCGTACTCTTGGGCAACTGGTTGCGTTTGTCCTGCGCGCCAAATCATAGATTTGGGCAGGACATAAAAAACCTGTCCCTGCAATTTTGCTGGGACAGGATTGAATATACTATCCTGCGGTGCCACCCGGCTTGACGCTTTCGCGCCCTCTCAGTGCGTACCAACATACGCATTTTTGTTTACGAAGTTTACTCTCCGTCTCTCCTACTAAAGCTGTATTGTGAAGTCCGCTCGTTCAGTTCGCCCTCAGGAGTCCATTCACCTTGGCCTTTTCAGTCCGCGATCACACCATCCGCAGCTCTCTCTTCTGAAGTCTCCAAACCTACTACTCTCCATCAAAGGTTTATTATTTAATTGCGCCTATATTAACACCACAAGAAATACATGTCAAGAATAAATATCTTTTTTGGATATTTACCTTTAAAGTTTGGTATACTTATAAAAAAGAATTTGGTACATGATTGGTTGTGAGGTAATGGACATGAAGAAAAGGATTTCAATTATAGCGATAATAGTAATCTTGATTTTGAGTTTGACGCTGACCTCTTGTAACAATAAAAACACGGAGAGTCCGAATGAATCCGAGGCTGGAGAAAACCTTGAGGAAGAGAATTCCGAGAACGAAGAGACTTCAACTGAGGAAGCTGCTAATACTGCAAACGAGAATGCTTCGACACCGAATGAAACGGAGGGGAACGGCATTACTGAAGCGGAAGCCGTTGAGCAAAAGGAACGGGCGGACAAGATGAAGGCCGAGTATGTAAAAGCCCTAAGGACCATCTATATGGATAGTCTGGAACCTGATGGGACTGAACTCGTAGTCGGAGAAGGCGCTGGCAATAATTTTGAAGACAATACTTTTGCCGTTTTTGATGTTAACGGGGATGGCATGCAGGAACTTATATTTAGGTATGACCAAACCTATATGGCTGCTCAGCATGAATCGA
Organism: uncultured Clostridia bacterium; assembly: GCA_947302715.1. Lineage (GTDB taxonomy): Bacteria > Bacillota > Clostridia > Peptostreptococcales > Anaerovoracaceae > Eubacterium_B. The sequence continues at coordinate 52,443 of CAMYVY010000006.1, read as the reverse complement.
TTTATTATTACAATACATTCATAGATGAAATGACCAAAATATTGTCCTACTCTCCATATAACGAATACTATACGGGCGGATACATCAAGTGCAATGCGTCGCACAACCATAGTCTATGCCTTGATTTTTGGCCATATACACTTATGATTTACAGTGAAGGTGCCGGTGAGTACGTCTATGAGGCAAGTGTAACTGCATGGAACAAGGCCGACTTTGAGAAGGATTATAACGATGTGCCATTCCCCGACGATTATGACAAGGATGGGGATGGAATTGTTTACTACATCTATGAAAGGGGATGGGAAGACGAGGGTGAACCTGAACCTGTTGACTACGACGTTCTGGAAGCTTGGGAGAGTAATAACATAGGGAAAGAAACTCCGCTGAGAATGGATTTTTTCAAGATGACAGAATACAATATTGACAAGTTTGAAAATAGTAGTGGCTATGCAACCTTTGTTGATGAGTCCGAATACACTAAATATGAGTTTGGTGACATGCATTATTATCTTCCGAATGAGTTCGTTGAGAAAGTGGAAATAAAGGAAGATGAAGATGGTATAACATTCTACCATAAGGCAACAAAGGAAATGGGAGAGAAGGTATATGGGCTTAAGGATGGTTATGGGCGCATAGGTGCTTTGATGGAGTTCTCTGATTGGGATTATTTCGATCTTCCGAATTATAGATATATTGGAGCATCTGATACACATCAATATGTGATGAATCTTCCGTCGGATGTTCAGATGGTCATTCCGGAACACTATGAAATGGCGAAAGAAAATGGTTTCGAGGTTACGGAGGAGGAGCTTACCGAAATAATGGATGATTATCGAAGCGCATACGAAATGGCGAAGGACCTTCACGCGGTATTCGCCATGGGTTAGAATTCTATAGCTGAAATTCTATAGCTGATAAGATAGGAGGTTGCTATGGGTATTTTTGATAAGCTTCAAGAGCTTGGAAAATTGGTAGAAGGCGTAAATGAAGTGGCAGATGAAGTGGGAAGAAGTACTGTCGTTGATTATGGTGAGCCTGTTTACTCGTTGTATACGGCGCTGAAGCTTGGCAACCTACATAGACAGATTGACATTACTGACGAAGAGGGGAATGTAAAGTATTATACAAAGTCCAGCATTATCGCTATAAAAGGGAAAACGGACATCATGGACACAGATGGAAACGTGATTGCTCATTTGGAGAAAAAACCTATAAGCCTGCATGAAATCCATTTCATCACGATGGCTGATGGTAGACAGTTCACGCTATCCAATGAACTGTTTCATATTGTCAACGACATCACGAATATAGAGGAACTCGGATGGCAAATTCGAGGGAATATCGTCGGTCTTAGTTTTAATCTGTTGGATGGGAATGAGGCACCGATTGCGACTATCGGAAAGAAGATGATTTCTATTCATGACAAGTATTGTATAGACTTGTATCAACCGCAGTATGAACAGGAAGTAGTAGCAATTGTAATTCAACTTGAGAAGATGATAGAAGATCGTAATGACAACGAAGAATCGTCCGGGTTTTCGTTTGGGTTCGGTGACTAAATCTTGATAGTTAAAAATGACATATGGAAACCATTAAACTTCAATATATTTTAACATCGGAAGCATGCGATGAAATAGCAGGCAAAATCTCAGAGTTTTGTAATGGCATAGGGGCTGAATCCAAGGACGTTCTTCGTTACAGATTATCTGTTGAGGATTGTCTTTTGCATTGGCTTGACAATGGTCTTTCTGGTAATTCAGTTGAATTAACAATGGGAAAGTATATGTTTTCCCCATATATTCAAATTGAGATAGAAGGAGCAAGCGTCAATCCGTATGAAATGCAGGACGACGAGCTTGGTAACTACGCCGATACCGTATTAACAAGGCTCGATTTAAAACCCGATTACAGTTACAGAGACGGGAAAAACATTATTAGATTTAAGGTCAAGAAAAAGGCAATGGGTGAGATGACCAAAATGGGAATCTCATTTGCGATAGCTGTCATTATTGCTGTAGCTGGCCTTATTTTAGTACCTGAAGGTATAAGAGGGAGTATACAAGAATCCCTTATTAACCCGGTTTGCAATCTCTTTTACAAGGTGCTGGGGTGTATAGCGGGGCCGATGATTTTTCTTTCAGTCATCTCAGGCATTTGTGGGATGGGAGATACAAAAGTATTTGGCAAAATCGGAAAAAAGGTTGTGGTAAGCTATGTGATTATTATTATTGTTGTCACATCCTGCGCTGCGGTATTTTTCCCCTTTATAGGTCCGGGTCTTTCCTCGGGTTCTAATGAGGTCACGCAGATTGGATCCATGTCCGAGAGTCTGATTGGATTGATACCTACAACGATAATTGAGCCATTCGCTACCGGAAACATAATTCAGATAATACTCATGGCTAACGCAGTAGGAATTGCAATTTTGTATCTTGGTGCAAGTAAAACGGATTTAGTAATCCGCTTTATGGAACAGGTTAATACAATAATACAGCATCTGATGGAACGTATCGGTAGTTTATTACCATACATAATCGCCTTTGTAATAATCGATGTTGTTTGGGGCAATGATATTGCATCTATTACCTCGACATGGAAAGCGTTGCTGGCCTTGCTCATTGCATTTGTTCTAACATTGACATGCTTTATAATGGTTACCTCGTTTAGGCTAAAAGCAAATCCTATTCTACTACTCAAAAAAATATTTCCTGTAATGGTGGTTGGCTTTTCAACAGCAGCAACCGCTTCTACGCTTGGGACCACAATTGAAACCTGCAAAAATGATTTGGGAATAAAAGAAGCCTTGGTGAAGTTTGGCGGTCCACTTGGAGTTGTCATACATAAACCTATTAATGCCATCTATTATTTGATAATAGTATTCTACTTTGCGGGTGTTTATAATACGCAATGCTCGCCAATGTGGATTGCTACGGCAGTAGCTCTCTCTATTATAGTTTCAATATCTATGCCGCCCGTGGCCGGTGGCGGTGCTGTAGTGTATTCTATCATTTTCCCATCGTTGGGAATACCCATGGAGGCGGTTGCATTAGCGATAGCGTTGGATGTTATCACTGACTTTTTCGTAACCGCGTTTGAAGTAGCGCTGCTTCCTTTGACCCTTTCCAATGTATCCTACGACATCAAGATGATTGATTTGGATGTGTTTAGATCGGATTTGACGAAATAGTTGATTTCCATGATAACTTCCATGTTATAGGTGAGGAGGGACTGAGATAATGTTTGGGAAAAAGAAAAAACCTAAAATGGTTAAGTACAGCCAGCTTACAAACGAGCAAAAGAAAAGGCTTAAGAAGATTCTAAAAGAAAGACACACCGAGATTGAACTAAAAATTCTCGAGGATATGGAGATTTATTCAAATATATTTGAGGATTGGGATTAGTGCACATTATGGAATGATTGGTGGATTCCAGAATTTGAGGTGACATGCGATGGAATATAACATAGATGTATTGGTGGCAGGTTGTAACACAACCTGTATGCATTGCTATGTTAATGGTGGATTTGCGCCTATAATGAGTCTCACGGACTTCTATTTGTGTATGGACAAACTGAGTCCTGCGTTTGAAAAACTGAAGGACAAGGTTTCTTTTACTCTTGATAATGAATTATTCAATCACCCCGATGCAACAGAATTACTGGAATGCGTTGAGGGAAGTTTTATAAATAACTATTACCATCACGGGAGTACCACAGGAATTGCGTTTCTTGAACACCCGAAGCAGGCTGAGTTATTTGATGTTTTAGGGCGTAACAAATGGAATTATGTAAGTTTTGCCGTTCACGGAACCCGTGGTGTGCATAATAGCATTGTTAATAATGATAGCGGACTTGAGTCTATAATCGCAGCAAGTAAATTGTTTAAGGAACATGATTTCAAGATATGGATAAGCCTGATGATTAGTAAGAGGCTTGTGAATGATCTAAAAGGCCTATCCGATGTCCTTTCTCAAATACCTTATGATAATATCCTGCCTGTTATTCCGGATTATTACCCGACGCCGAGGCTGCTGAAATACCAAGACATACGCTGCAACAAAGATGAGTATGGTGAGCTGATTGATTTCCTGATTTCTAAAAACGTGGATACATCGGATATAGAATACGCGGTTAGGTCATATAACGAAGAAGCTATTATGGACACGTTGGACAAGGATTTGGTGACAACGGAATTACGCAGCAAAGAAACGGCCTTTTTCCATATAGACAACAAGCTGGATTTTTATCTTGGCAATACCGGCTCACCGTTAAGTTGCCTAGGAAATATCAAAGATTTAACACCCGAGGAAATATATAATTCGATAGTCTCTGCAGATGATAATTATTATGAGACAAGCAGCATTCATTATAGCGATATATTATCTGCTGTTTCCAGCGGCAAGCTAAGGCTTTCTAAGGAAAACTATGTTTATCCATCTGAGATTTCCGGCATTATCGCAATGATTAGTTGCTAATAAAAGTTCGCCTATCAGAGGAGTATCTTGCATATATTACTGTGTATTTCATCATTTTACCTTACTTTAGTCTTAGCTCCGGATTACAAAGGAATCTTTCAACGAGGTCTTTTATGTTCTCGGGCTCTTTCAATTCCATAATCATCGTGACCTTTTTGCCCGAATCCTTGGAACTGCTTCCACAAAGATAAGCTCGTGCATCTTTAGTACCGTAGTCTAAAACTATAAATCTATCGTGGGTTTTATTGTTAGCCTTTATAAATGTTATTTCCTTACCGGGATATTCCGTCAAGTAATCATCGTATTCCGATTTGCGGAGAGGATGAGTACCTCGGTTATCTGTGATGATAGTCCTAGCTACACTCGTCTTTGCATGGGCTATATGGTAAAGAGTTTTGACTCCAATATAATCGTCAATAATTATTACATTATGTTTCGCTTTTCTATATATCTTTTGATAAACCATGTCAGCTTTAAGCAACTGTCCATCACATATTAGAGTTTCTTCAGAACTCATATTGTCGTCAAATAGCTTCATGAAGTCAGAAAGGTCAGCCTTAGTGACCATGTTGTCTTCTATTTTTTTAATTGCACGAGTGTTTTCAAATGTTTTTAACGCAATCGCACTTACGTCATAGCCTTCAATTAGCGTTCTATTCTGGATAACATAATCCTTCATTTTCTTGAAGAGTCTTATTAACATTTTGCTTTGTTCAACAGCCAAATCTCCACGCAGGACTGTCATGAGCATATATATTCCTTGTTCTGTAAACGCGTGTGGCATTTTACGTATGCCGCCCCAACTTGAAGTCGATTTTTTCGACTTCAAGTTTTCGAATTCATCTTTCGTTAGCTGGAACATAAAATCATCGTCGAACTTTGCAGAATTGTTTTTTACCTGCTCCATAAATCTTTTATGTTCATAACCATATATCTCTGCCAAATCGGCACTAATCATAACTCTCTGATTTCTAATAATATAAATTTTCTCTTCCATCGACCTCTCATCCACTAGCATTATTTCATTGGTATCGCTTGCCTTTGCCATTAAAACACCTCTCTTTCCAATATGTCGGTGATAGTCCTACTGAGCGGAAAACTTGCTGCGTATTCTTGAATGCGTTCAACATCCAAGTCATAAATTATCGCTCTGTAACTATGGATTATTTCTTTATAGTAATTATAAATACATTATAACACGAATATCTGTTCTCAACAAACGTTTGTTCTGTATATTATGATAATTTTGAACTAAATAGACCCACCATCAGGACCTTTTCGTAGGGTGGGAGAAATCCCTGAACATGCTTGGGAGGGGCGCCATGCCCCGGTGGGTCCTGGAAGGTTAGATCCCTGCGAGAAGCCTTAGGTATTTATACATCACATGATGTTTAGTATACTAATTAACAACGGCACACCCTAATAGTTATGAAGAGTTCGACTATAAATTATTCACTGAATCAGTTGGCGCAGCATGTCTTTTGATGCATAAGAACATCACCCGTTTAAAGGATGTCAATATACTTAACACATCTGTGTCACAGGAAATTATCAAAAGTCAAGACATTTCTAAAGAACCTAATGCGCTAAACTATTATGAAGCATATGTATTAATGCTCTATCTATTAGAGGAATATGGAATGGATTCTTTTTATAACTACTATAACAATGAGAACAAATATATAGATGCCTTTGGTGCATCGTATGAAGATATGTATGAATCCTTCGTCAAATGGCTTGATGATAAATATAATTATCTTTAAATCAGACCAATGATATGTATCTTAAAATGGGATTCGAGGTAATAAATAAGCTCCTTGAATATCAAAAACAGGATACCGATGGTATCCTGTTTTCGTTGGTGGAGAATACGGGGATCGAACCCGTGACCTCATGATTGCGAACCATGCGCTCTCCCAGCTGAGCTAATTCCCCAGGAACAAAGACGATTATATAGCAAATTTTGATGATTCGCAAGGACAAAATTGCAGAAGCAAATGTATGACAAGTATAGTATAATGTCAATGGTACTGACAGTGCAGTTATTAAGGTTGCAAGCAGAGGTAGTAAAGACTGTATGCAAAAGTAGTAAAGACTGTATGCAGAGGTAGTAAAGACGGCAAGCAGAGATAACTGGATGAGAAATGATTATGGAAAAAACTATGGATAAAAAGCTAAATGAAATCATGAATGACAATCCGATACTTAAGCAGGTTGCAGAGGGCACTGAGGTCTTTTGGACAAATCCGAAGATTGAGCAATTTGATAGTGTCAAAGATAGTCTTCCCATTGGCATGGAGGACATCAAAGACGCTGAAGCGAGACTTCAACGCTTCGCGCCCCTCATAATGAAGCTCTTTCCTGAGACGCAAAAGAGGAACGGAATCATTGAATCCGATTTGATTGAAATCCCGAATATGTGGGATTCTTTGGTTCGTGATTCGATTTCCGGAGCTCCAGACCATCAAACTGAGCGGACAGAGCGGATAGAACAGGATGCTTCGGGTTCCGACTTTGGGAGGCTTTTCTTAAAGATGGACAGCGACCTGGACGTGGCCGGATCGGTTAAGGCGCGCGGTGGAATCTACGAGGTGCTGAAGCATACGGAGGAATTGGCCATAGAAAATGGACTACCAAGCGGTGAGTTTCCGAGAGAGTTTTTCTCCAAGTACAAAATCCAAGTTGGATCCACCGGGAATTTGGGGATGTCAATTGGGATTATGAGCGCTGCTTTGGGGTATCAAGCAATAGTGCACATGTCATGTGATGCCAAGCAGTGGAAGAAGGACTACTTGAGAGAGCACGGGGTTACGGTTATTGAATATGAGGGTGACTACGGAGAAGCAGTCGCCCAGGGTCGTGCAGAATCAGATGCGGACCCGATGAGCTATTTCGTCGATGACGAAAATTCAAAGGATCTCTTCATGGGTTATGCTGTCGCTGCTTTGAGATTAAAAGGACAACTCGAAGAAAAGGGTATAGTGGTAGACGAAGATCATCCGCTGATTGTTTATATCCCTTGCGGTGTCGGTGGTGCGCCGGGAGGAATAGCATTCGGCCTAAAGGAAGTGTATGGAGACAATGCCTATGTGTACTTCGTTGAACCAACGGAGGCGCCGTGTATGCTGGTTGGTTTGGCGACAGGACTCCACAACGAGGTTTCGGTCCAGGACATCGGACTAAGCGGGCAGACTCATGCAGACGGCCTTGCTGTATCAAGGCCTTCGGGATTCGTGGGGGAAATCATGGAGCAGCTTCTTTCCGGAGAAATGACGGTGGTAGATTCCAAACTATACGATTACTTGCGCATGCTTAGAAATACGGAAGGAATTTTTATCGAGCCGAGTTCATGCGCGGGATTCCAAGGACCAGTCGCATTGATGAATGCTGCTGGCAAATGCCGTGCAAATGCAGAAAAGGATTCATGCCTGCCAGACGTAATGAATGACACAACGAGAATAAAAGAGAAACTGCCCGGTGCAACTCATATTGTTTGGGCGACCGGAGGACGCTTGGTTCCCCAGGATGTGAGGGAGGAATTCTACAATACATACTTGCGATAACTGAAGCAGGCTGGGCAACCCAAGAAAAGAAATTTACAATATAAGATATTTGCAAGAAAAGATATTTACAGGAAAAGATATCTACAAAAAAAGATATTTAGACAATTGTGAGGAATCAAAATGACCACAGCTAAAGGCCAAAAGACAAAAGAGAATAAAAAAGAAATTAAATTCATTTCATGGAACGTAAATGGTCTTAGGGCCGTTTTGAAAAAAGGCTTCGAGGAATCGATGAAGGCACTGGATGCTGACTTCATCTGTATCCAGGAAACCAAGATGCAAGAGGGCCAAGCGGCGCCAGACTTCCCGGACTATTACGAATACTATTCCTATGCCGAGAAAAAAGGCTATTCCGGAACTGCTATTTATGCTAAGAATGAGCCGCTTTCCGTTTCATATAATATCCCGGGTCATGATGACGAAGGCAGGGCGGTTCAACTTGAATACGATGACTTCTATCTAATCTGCGTTTACGTTCCGAACGCCAGGCTTTCACCGAAGGAATACGAAGAAGAAAAACGTCGCGCGGAGAAGAAGGGCGAGCCGGTCCAGGACTTTGATGAAGCAATGATACGCTTCAACTACAGGCTGAAATGGGAAGACGACTTCCGCAAATACGTGAGCAAGCTCGCCAAGAAAAAGCACGTCGTAATCTGCGGAGACATGAACGTCGCCCATCAGCCGATTGACCTAAAGAACGCAAAGACGAATGTCGGCTACTGCGGATTCACCGATGAGGAGCGAGAGAAATTCACCAAGCTCCTTGATGCGGGCTTTGTTGATACATTCAGAGCACTCCGTCCGGACGAGGAGGGCGCGTACAGCTGGTGGTCCTACAGATTCCAGGCCAGAGAGAAGAACGCAGGGTGGCGCATCGACTATTTCCTGGTGGACGAGGGCCTGAGAGACTCCATCAAAGACGCCTCAATACATCCCGAAATATACGGAAGCGATCACTGCCCGGTGGAACTTGTACTCGAAATATGATAGAATATACGGGCTGACGGATAAAGAGAAAGAGGAAAAGGAAGAGAATAATGATTGTAAAATACAAGATTGACCCGAAGGGGAAATTCAGAAAGAAAACTGTGGAACCCGGAATTACGGTTGCCGAGTTCGTTGACCTTGTTAAGGATAATTTGAAATATGATGTTTATGCGGTCAGAATAGATCAAATTGTAAAGGGCCTTGCGACCGTTTTGAGCACTGATTGTGAATTGGAATTCCTGGATATCAGGACTCAGGCCTCCAAGTTGATTTATCAAAACAGCTTGAATTTGATTTATATCAAAGCCACCCATGACGTCCTTCCGGATTGTGAGGTGGAAATAGAGACAGCTCTGAGCAAGGGCCTCTATACCGAAATCAGAAGAAACGGCAAAATTGTCAATGTTTCTGAAAAGAAGATTGCTGAGATCCAGGAAAGAATGGAGAAAATGGTTGCGGCCGATCTGCCTTTCAACAGAGAAGTTGTTTCCAGAGAAACGGCTGTTGAATTCTTGAAAGCAAATAATCGTGAAGAGAGAATGTATCTCCTTGAATCTGTTCCGAACATGGACAAGGTGAAATTCTATTCTCTTGACGGATACAAGGATTCGTTCTATGGAAGCATGGTTCCTTCCACAGGATACATCAGAAGATTCGAACTCAAGAAATACAGAAAGGGTATACTACTTAGATTCCCACAGCCGGACGATCCGAACACAATTCCTGAACACGTTGACGAGGTTAAGCTCTTTGATGCATTCCTTGAACAATCGGAATGGGATGAGCTTCTTGGAGTGAAATATGTATCTGAACTCAACTACAAAGTCAAGAATGGTGAGTTCGAAGATTTGGTTCAGCTCTCTGAGGCGCTCCACGAAAAGAAGGTGGCACAGATTGCTGACATGATTAAGAAGGGTAAGAAGAGACTTATCCTGATTGCGGGACCATCTTCTTCCGGCAAAACCACCTTTGCGAGGAGACTCTGCGTTCAGCTCAGAGTTGTCGGACTCAATCCTCTGTATATGGGAACCGATGATTACTTCGTTGAACGCGAAGACACACCGCTCGATGAACATGGCGAACCAAATTATGAGGGCATCGATGCTGTTGACATCAAGCTCTTCAACAGCAATATGAACGACCTTTTGGCCGGCAAGGAAGTCGACCTTCCAAGGTTTAATTTCATGACTGGGCACAAGGAATTCGGACATAGAATCACCAAGATTGCACCAGACCAACCGATTGTAATCGAAGGTATTCACGGGCTCAACGAGACTTTGACGAAGCAGATTCCGAGAGAGGAAAAGTTCAAGATATATATAAGTCCATTGACTCAGCTCAACATAGATATGCATAACAGAATTTCGGCAACGGACGAGAGAATGCTGAGAAGAATGGTTAGGGATTATCAATTCCGCGGACATTCTGCGAAGCAAACCATCAGTCAGTGGCCGAAGGTGAGAGCGGGTGAGGATGTGAACATCTTCCCCTATAGCGATGAGGCGGATGTACTCTTCAATTCCTATCACGTTTATGAAATAGCGGTGCTTAAGAAATATGCGGAGCCGCTTCTTGAAGAGATAAAGCAGAATGAACCCGAGTATGCGGATGCCAGAAGAATGCTTAGATTCCTTAGGTTCTTCGTTTCTGCGGAAGATGACTCGATGATTGTAAATAACTCCATCATAAGAGAGTTCATCGGAGGAAGTATCTTTGTGAAATAAGTTAAGAAGAGTTAAGAGGACGGTTCTAATAAGAACCGTCCTCTATTATTAATGTTCATTCTCAATCCACTCTTCCAGTAACTCTATCGTCCTATAGTTTTCGTTAAGGGCTTTTACTCGCGTCTTTTTGTCAGGGTGCTCCGCGAGGTAGTATTCGTAATACTCGTAGAATGCTTCAATGTACTTGGCGCTTTCATCCCACTCGCGCTTTTGCTTTTCGGTGAGCTTTGTCGGTTCCAAATCATAGGTGCTGATCAAATAGTTTATGAACCACTTCGTGAGCTTTCTTTGACCGCGTGCATTCAAATGTTCGGCATCGTAGTAGTCTTCCTCTACCACAAGCCCAATCTCGTCTTGCAGGTCTGAGAGGTTCAAGAAATCATAACCGCGCGACGTGACCATTTCCTCCAAGGTCAAATACCTTTGATCTCTCGTTGCGGCTTTTTTCGAAATAGGAATGTGAGGGAATTGAACGAAAAGAATCTTTTCAACATTAGCGTCATCACATGCATCAAGAAATTCATTAAAGTATAATTCCGCATCCGGATTCAAGTCGAGCTTTTTGTTTTCTATGTCGATATAATGGAGTTTGGAGTGCTTTTCCATAATCACACCGGGATGGGCGAATTCACCGCGAAGGAGATTATAGCCTCTAATCACAGGTTTAAGTACTGTGAGCGGATTGTGCTTTAGTTCACCGTGATACTTAAAAATCGGCATATAAAAGCTGAGCTTGTCCTCGTCAGTGACCTTCTCCACCATATTATTGACAAGGTCGATTTTGTTCTTAGAAAGTGGAATTGAATCTGAGAAATTTCTCAATGGTGCGTAGCCATATAGATGTGAGTCATCGTAACAGGCACCGTTAAGTTCCACTATCAAAATCTTCGGATTCTGCCTTTTCATTATTTCCGCCAATTCATATTTCCAAAGTGATACGGAATTTGAGGATAGACCGAACGGATAACTGGTTATTCCTGACAATCTATAGGCCTCGGCGGCCGAATAATCGTTGTAAACCTCACTTGAACCAAGGATTACAAGGTCGAGAGAATCCTTGTCTTCCAAGTAAAAGCCCTGAAGCCTCACCTGGTTTGGGTCGCCTTGACGGAAAAAGAACCTTTGACCCACAATAATGAAGGCCAAAATCAGCAAGACCATAGATGTAATTGCCAATATTCTGTTTTTGTACTTGGATTTCTCTTTCATTTGCAATTTTTTTCCATATTGAATTTCTATAAACAGCTAAATATCATCGACGAAGGATAGAGCTAAAACTGCATGTAGACGAAGTCGGCTGGGTTGTATTCCGGTCCGTAGATTCCATATATGAGAATCAAAATAATACCGATTAATATGACCAACCACTGAAGAAAGCCGGAGTGTCGCTCCATTAATTCGCCGGGACTGTCCACTTTTTCTTTCTCCATTCGTATACTGAAGTAGAGTAGAATAAATGTGCCTACAAGGAGTATCAAATAATCATCTGCCGCAAGTCCCAGGCTTCGCCATTCTCCAAGGAAGGTCGATATGCTTTGTGATGCGACAGTATCCCTCAGCATTTCCATTGCATGGCTAAGATTGGTTGCCACGTCGAAATAATATCCTATGAGAACAAGGATGAATGTGCGGAGGATTTGAAATATTTTATGCATGATTGATTCGGGTTTAATGTGCAGACTTTCGCGCAGCCTTATGAACTGAGGCTCAAAGACCAGCGAAATCATGATGACTAATCCATTCCATATTCCGAAGGCGAGATACTTAAGGTTTGATCCATGCCATATTCCAACCAAGATAAATACGACAAATGTAGCAAGTGCGGGTGGAAGAACCTTTCCGAGGTGCTTGTGAAACGCATCGGAATTACCCTTGGAGAGTTTTTTCCCGAGGTTTAAAAAGGTCTTTGACGTAGCCAGAGAATAGAAAACGTATTTCTTCATCCAAGCGCCGAGAGTTATGTGCCATCTTCTCCAATAATCATTTAGAGTTGTTGCAAAGTAGGGTCTTCTGAAGTTTACAGCAATGTCGATTCCGAAGAGCCTTGATACGCCGCGAGATATTTCTATGCCGCCGGAAAAATCAGCGTACAGCTGAAGTGCGTAAAGTATTATTACGAAAAGGACTGCGGTTCCTCCGTAGGGACCTTGATGGGGGAATTTCTCGGTTCCGCCATTTGCGGTAAAAGCGCTTATGGCGGTCACGGCTCTGTCGGCGATAATCAATTTCTTAAAAAGGCCCCAAACTATGAGCTCTATTCCGAGCTTGAAATCAAGCCATCTTAGGTCGTGACCTTCCGTTAGCTGTTTTTCAAGATGGTTGAATTCTCCAATCGGCCCCTGGATGATTTGCGGAAAGAAGGATATGAAAAGCGCCAATTTGAAGGGGTTGCTTTCTGCTTCTGCATTTTCTCTGTAAACATCAATTAAATATCCGGTGGATTGGAAGGTGTAGAATGAAATCCCTAAAGGTAGAATCAGTCCGCTTCCAAGAATCGCTCCGAAGAAGTCGCCGAAGTACTTGATTACGGCAAGGATTCCGAAGTTAAAAAAAAGCGTCAGAATCAGAATTAACTTATTCTTCGATTCGGATTTTCTTTTGAATTCTTTTCGCTCATCTTTAGTCCAAATCTCACGATTCTCCTTAACCGCCAATGAAGTCGCTTTGTTGTTTTTGTCTATGGCTCGCGCAGAGAGATATATTGTGGATATTGTGGCAAGTATATATACGGAATACAGCTTCATTGCGAAGACGTAGAAGAAGGCGCTTCCGCAAAGCAAAACAACCCATCTATATTTCCTTGGGAATACATAGTAGGCTGCATATAGAATTATTACGAATGCTGCAAAGTTCAAACTAGTATATGACATGTAATTTATAATTCCTTTGGTGTGTTTATTTCATAGAGTTCGGTATGCTCTCTCAATTTAATAAGTCCGTTTGCCTCATCAAAAACATAAACGCTCGGAAGGTCGCGGCTTAAGAATGCTGACATTCCTTCTGTTACGGAGTAGGCACCCGTTTGATGAAATACGAGATAATCATCGATTGCAGGTGACTTTAAATCCAAGTTTCTAACAAGAACGTCAGCGGTGGTACATAGACTTCCGCAGATTGTCCAAGGCTCTTCTTCGCATGGAGACCCACCAAAGGATATATGTGTAACCTTCGGCTTCTTCATTCCCTGAAGCTGGCCATCGTATTTTAATTGATGAAGACCGCCGTCAACTATGATGTAGTTAGTGCTGTCGTTGGTTTTTAAATCGCAAATCTTTGTTATGTAGTGCCCACAAGATGCTGCGAAAAAACGTCCCATTTCTACGGTCATTTTGAAACCGGGGATGGTATTTTTACACTCCGCGGCAAATGACTTGATGGCGTCTGTGGCTTCGGAAAGCAGGGACATTTCAACATTAGAAGAATCGAGCCAGTCTTGATTGAAGTAGTCTACGCCAAGACCAGCTCCGTATTCGATTCGGATGGGGATGTAATCCGCCTCTTCCTTTAAACGCAACATCACGCCCCTAAGTCGATCAAGCTCTTTCGATATTTCCTTTCCCTTTTTCTTTCCCGTTCCGGTGAAATAATGAATGCCTACGAATTCGACTTGAGGATGTGAGTCTCGATCTTTGATAATGTCAACAAGGATGTCTTCATCGATTCCGAATTGACTTTCGTCAGAAAGGCGAATGAGTGCAGGAACCTTTCTTTTTTCGTCTGCAAGGCACTCATCGATATACCTTAGGTGTGTCGCACTTTCAATCGTTATCGAATCTATGAATGGGGAATAGTTGAGTGCGCTGAGGACATCCTCTTTCCTTTTGTTTACACCGGAGAAGATAATCATTTCAGGTGGAACGAACATTTTTCGGCATATCTCGAGTTCACCCGGACTGCAAACCTCAACCTTCGAAAACTCCTTAGGAAAGTCGAGATGAAAATCAGGTGAAAGACCGCACAGTAAAAATGGATTTGCCTTTATCGAAAAACAAATATCCACATCGGGTCCGAAGGCATCCTTTACCGTCTTTGCCCTTGATTTGAATTCATCATAATCAAAGACATATCCCGGTGATGAAATGTCACCGTCTTCTATTAGCTTCCTTATAGTTTTGAAATTACTGTTCATTTCTTACAATCAATCTAATAAAGCATCCACGAGAGCAGCGATAGCTTCTATTGAATCAAAGTTATCAGGGGTTAGATGCGCCGGCTTGATTTTGATATCGTATTCATCGCTAAGTTCAGCGACGATGGCGATGATGTCGACGGAATCGAGCAGCCCATCGGTTACGAGTTTTTCGTCAGTATCAAAGTCAAGGTCAGGTCTTATCTCCTCTAAGATTTCTCTTACTCTTTCCATATCCATTTTGTTTTGCCTCCAATTAAATACGTTTATTTCATAAGCTCTTTCAGAGCGGGCATATCAAGTTTTCCATTTGGTAGGTGCGGCATGGCGTCCAACTTTACGAGCTTCCGTGGGACCATATACGCCGGCATTTCCTCGCGGAAGCTCAGCGTTATCTCCTTTGATGTTGCATCTCCCGAGTAGAACAAATAAAGGATCGATTTATCTTCGTGATACATCGCCGCGGCATCGTCGATTCCCGAGACCTTCCTTGCAAAATTTTCTACATCCGAAAGCTCGATTCTGTGTCCCATGTGCTTTATCTGTCTATCTTTGCGTCCGAGGAAGAGAAGGTCGCCTGAACTGTCGTACTTCCCCAAATCGCCGGTCAGGTAAATCCTTTCGTCATATGATTCGACGCTCGGATTTGAAATAAATGATTTGGAAGTCTGCTCTGGGTTGTTGTAATAACCGAGAGCAAGGGCCGGTCCGGCGACACAGATTTCTCCCACGCCATCGGCACAGTGATTCGAATCGAGAATAGTTCCGCCATCCGTAAGGAGAAATACTCTGTAATGCTTAAACGGCTTTCCGATTGGAATTACAGAATCCTCCGCTATGGTGTCTTTGATGATATAGTATGTGCAGGACGCAGTCGTCTCCGTTGGTCCATATTGATTTATGAATGTGCACGAAGGGAGTGCATGCTGCCACTTCATTAGTTCCTTTGATGACATAACGGAACCGGAGAAAACAATTCGCTTTATGTATTTTGGCAGTTCGTTTTCGTCATCATCAAGAGCTCCGAGCTTTGACAGAACCTCCAATCCGGATGCGCTCCAACAAAGAGTGGTTACCATCTTTTCGTTTAGCGTCTTAAAGAGCTCGCCAGGCATGGCGACGATGTTTCTGGGAATAATCAAGGTCGAGCAGCCCGTTAGAAGCGGAAGATACATATCGCGAATGGCAGCGATATAATCAAGGGGCGCCTGATTTCCGAGCACATCTGATGAGTCGAGCTTTATGACCTCATTTAGACCATCAAGATAGCTCATCAGTGCGAGGTGCGATGTCAGAACTCCCTTGGGAACGCCGGTTGATCCAGAAGTAAAAATAATGTATAGAGGCGAGAACTCGGTTATGGATTCCGAAGCTCGGCTCAAAGCTGTTTCGTCAATCGGTGTTTCAAGAAGATCCTCCATCAAAAGTATGGTTGGATTTCCCACGAGTTCTTTGGATTCCGAATCAAGGGAGTCGAGTATTTTCAATAGCCGCTCACGGGTACCACTATCAACGAGGATGAATTTTCCCTTCGCTACTTTAAGGATTTGGACGATTCTGGAATCCGGTACATCCATATCCACGGGTGCGTAGATGTTCCCCGTCCTCGCGACTCCGAGAAAACAGGCAGGTGTAAATAGATGCCGCCCGGTCATAACCAAGATAGGCGTGGGAGAAGAATTGCTCTGTGCCGAATTACTATCTGAAATCGCGTGAATCAGACCGGAACCAATAGCTCGGGTCATGTCCTCAAATTCTTTAAATGATATCTCCTCAGGCAAATCGGGGTATTCTGCGCCGGTCGGGCAGTAATAGAGAGTTGCACTTCCGTATTTGTCTTTGGCTGTCTTCAGTAAATCTAAGATGTTAGTAAGCATGTCTTTCTATAGTAAATGAATATATGTCTGGTACAAGTGTCTTTATCTGTTCAGCATATTGTATTATTTACGCTATGTTTTGTAGCATTAATATTCTATTCTCAGGTGCATCAAAATTCAATAACCAGTTGAAATATTAATAATAATTTAATATTCGGAAATCTTTGTAATACGGAGGATTTGGTGGTATAATACTTGCGGTAAATAAAGTGTATGTAATTGGAGGGAAGCCATGGGACTCAAGGAATTTTTCGAAAAGTTCAAAAGCACAACCAGCGAAGTCTTAGAAAAGACTGATATTGACGACAAGATCATCGATGCAGCCAAGGGCGCAAAGGCAAAGGTTGATGAAGTTCTTGAGAAGACGGATATCGATGATAAGATTATCGATGCAGCCAAGGGGGCAAAGGCTAAGGTTTCAGAGGTAATCGAGAATAATAATCTTGATGAAAAGGTAAAGGGCGCTGTTGACTCTATAATGGACAAGGTTTCTGATGCTGCAGAAGTAGCAAAGTCCAAGGTCGGCGAAGCAGCTGATGTTGCAAAGAGCAAAGTCGACGAGGCTCTGGAGAAGACAGATATCGACGACAAGCTAAAGGGTGTTGTTGGCGACATCAAGGGCAAGGTAGACGAGAAGATAGATGAAGTCAAGGCGGCAGCAGAGACCAAGATTGATGTGGCAGAGGATGCTGCGGTTGATGCAGTTGATGTAACTGACGCGGCTGAAACAGTTGAGGCGACTGCTTCAGATGTGGCTGACGAAGTGACAACTGAATAATTTGATTTTCTGAGACGGTTCCTTTGGAACCGTCTTATTTATATCAAGGAGTATTTATGTACAAGAAATGCGAAGTTAACTATCAAACAGAAATCACACCGGGCGTTTTCGTTATGACCATCGATGTCGGAGAGATGGCCGCTGAAACCAGGCCCGGGCAATTCGTTATGATTAAGTGCTGGGATGGAAGCGAGCCATTCTTGATGCGCCCAATCAGCGTTAATAGCGTAGATAGAGAGGGCGGCACCATGACTCTTCTATACACCGTGAAGGGCAAGGGCACCAAGATGCTTTCGGAGCTTCTGACCGGGAACGAAATCGAGGTGCTGGGGCCTCTCGGTTCGGACTTTCCTTTGATAGAAGGAGCAAAGCGTGTGGCTTTGATAGGTCGAGGAATCGGAATTGCGCCGCTGCTTCTTCTTGCTCAGGACTATGCGAAGCAGGGAACAGAGGTCTATGTCTATCTTTCCGCAAAACAGGAGGAGCACCTCTTTGATAAAGAGGCATTTGAGTATCTGGATGCCACGGTCCGCACGACTACAGATCCGACGGAGGTTATCACGGATGCTATGAGTGCGGACTGCAAGGCGCTGATCGAGGCAGGAACCTCTGACGGCAGACCATTCGATGCTGCGTATTCCTGCGGCTCCAATAGATTGGCCCAGGGCATGCAGAAACTCCATCAAGAGTATGACTTCCCGGCATATGTATCGCTTGAGCAACACATGGCTTGCGGAATCGGAGCCTGTAAGGGCTGCGTCTGCACAGCGAAGAACCAGGCGACGGGCGAGACATATTATCCGCGAGTCTGCAAGGAAGGCCCGGTCTTTGATGTAGACACGATTTATTAAAGACATCTATCAGGGGCATTGAATAGAATAATCACACGACTTGCATGAAATAGCATAAGACTACCACTCGACTGGTTCAAACCTGCATAATGTAATTGACATGCAACGTCGAATATAATGAATAACATGATAAACGAATAAATAGGAGAGACCATGGCATACAAAACTGATTTAACTATAAATGTCGCGGGGCATACATTTAAGAATCCCATAATGCCAGCCTCGGGTACTTATGACTACTTCGACTACAACGTAAACAGCTTCCCGATGAGTGAGCTCGGCGCGATTATGATAAAGAGCGTTCACCGCTTGAGTCGTCCGGGCAATCCGCCGCAGAGAATTGTCGAGGTTACGGGAGGCATGCTGAATGCCGTTGGAATACCATCTGTCGGCATTGAGAACTTTGTTCAGTACGAACTAAAGAAGTTTGCGGACATTGGGACGTCGGTTGTCCTAAGCATTGCAGGAAGCCAGGTGGAGCACTATGCGGAGTGCCTGGAGATTTTGCATGATAGCCCGGATGTCGGTATCGTTGATGCGGTGGAATTAAACCTGTCGTGCCCCAACGTGGGAACGGGACTTGCGTTTTCCTTGGATACGGAGGTCCTTACAGAGACAGTAAGCAAGGCCCGAGCAAAGACTACGCTTCCGATGTTTGTCAAGCTGGCACCAAATATTACGGACATTCGCGATACAGCCAAGACCAGCCAAGATGCCGGAGCTGATGCCATAACCGTTGCAAATACCTGGCGCGGAATGCTGATCGATATAGAGAAGCAGGCGCCGGTCCTCGGAAATACATCCGGAGGTATGTCCGGCCCCGCAATCAAACCGCAGACAATGTACCAGGTTTGGCAGGCGAGCACTGTAGTGGATATTCCCATTATCGCCAGCGGTGGTGTAATGCGTTGGCAGGATGCGATTGAATATTTCCTGGCGGGTGCAACCATGGTTCAGGTGGGCAGCGCAAACTTTGCTAATCCCAATTGCATGCCGGAGGTTATCGAGGGTATCGACTCGTATTTAGAGTCCCGCGGCTACAGCGCCATTACTGACATCATCGGCGCCGCACACAAATAGATCAGAACGCTGGCGGACACTAGCCATCTCGAATTTTTAGCGAATTCCCATGCGCATTGCAAGAAAAATAGAAGATGGCTACTGTATAGCAGTCTGTTTTCGGTCTGCCGCAGTAGCCATCTCGAATTTTTGGCGAATTCCCATGCGCATTGCAAGAAAAATAGAAGATGGCTACTGTCTAGCAGTCTGTTTTCGGTCTACCGCAGTAGCCATCTCGAATTTTTGGCGAATTCCCATGCGCATTGCGAGAAAAATAGAAGATGGCTACTGTCTAACAGTCTGTTTTCGGTCTGCCGCAGTAGCCATCTCGATTTTTTGGTGAATTCCCATGCGCATTGCAAGAAAAATTGTTTATTCGAAGGGGAATGTGTACGGTAGATTGTAGGCGTCGCGAACTGCGATGAGTTCCTTCTGTACGGATTCGCCGACCGGGACACCTTTGTCCTTGCGTTCAAGCCATACGAGGTATTCTTTTTCTCCGGCAGTATAGATGCGATCCTGGCCGGGCGCCTTTTCGGAAGCTCTAAGATGACGCAGAATATCTCCGCACGTCTTGCGGAATTCATCCTGTCCCAGGAATGCTTCCGGATCGATCACCATGAAGAAATGTCCGAGGTGATAGGGCTGCTTGCTTCCGTCTGCTGCCATTCCCGACAGAGCCTTCAGATATGATCCGCCTTGAAGCGCTGCAGATAGTATCTCAACTACGGTTGCGTAGCCGTAGCCCTTGTAGCCGGCGCGTTCTTCGCCGATTCCGCCGAGAGGCGCCAGAGCTGCAGTTCCTTTTGTCAGAGCAACAAGAATCTCGTCGCTGTCGGTCATAGCGCTTCCGTCATGACCGATTACCATACCGGCAGGAGTGTCTTTGCCGCTTCTGGCATAGTATTCTATCTTGCCGCGCTGCGTAATAGATGTCGCGCAGTCGATGCAGAATGGGAACTCCTCATCGGTGGGGAGAGCGATGGTTAACGGATTGGTTCCGAGCATATTCTCGACACCAAAGGTTGGAGCAATCGACGGTCTGGCATTAGTTCCGGTTATTCCTATCATTCCTTGGTCTGTAGCCATTGTCGCCCAATAACCTGCAATTCCGTAATGCGTGGAGTTTCTGATTGCCGCCATTCCCATGCCGTAGGTTTTGGCCTTCTCGATTATGGTCTCCATGGCCTTGTGCGAAGCGACCATGCCCATGCCATCGTGCGCATCGACGACCAGAGTGGTCGGGGTTTCTTTGATAACCTCGTATTCGGTAACCGGCTTCTGAATTCCGGCGTTGATTCTGTCGATATATATTGGCTTGAACCTGTTGCAACCGTGGCTTTCGATACCACGCCTGTCACTCTCCATCAAAACTTCCGCACAGATTTTGGCGTCATCCTCGGGCACGCCCGCAGCTTTAAACGCATCAACCATGAAGTTTCCAATTAAATCCCAAGATATATATGGGCGGCCCTGTTCATCTTTTAGTAATTCTTTTTCCATTCTAGTCTCCTATACAATCAACAATAGCTTGAATTAAAAGTATATCAATGACAATAGTAAACAATTATAGTCAACGATCATAATCAACAATTATAAATTAGAGATTTATAGTC
Source organism: uncultured Clostridia bacterium (assembly GCA_947302715.1). GTDB lineage: Bacteria > Bacillota > Clostridia > Peptostreptococcales > Anaerovoracaceae > Eubacterium_B. Next base: position 31,386 of record CAMYVY010000006.1, on the reverse strand, counting down.
ACCAATAAACAGTTTCTCCTTATGAATTATACTCTCTTTGCGAATCAAAGTCACGAAGAAGCCATTTGTTTTAGGCAAGGATAACTTCTTGACTTGCAAACTACGTCTAGGGAAGTATAACATAGATATATACGTCTAAAGAAGTATAACGTATTCAAGGGATGGCTTTAAGGAAGCAAATCGTATGAAATAAAATCTAAGAGCATAAACAAAGCTTCGTAAAAGCAGATGAAAAAAAATTTTCGGTTTTTTTCGGATATTCCGTCAGATTTCTTTTATTTATATTGTTTATATAGTATAAAGTGCAAATAAATACGGAAAATAAAAAACAATTTGCTTTAAATGGCATTTCAGAAAATAGTATATGTTACAATTAATTAATGAACAAATCGGGTATATCTATGCAATAATCAAGAGGTTTAATTCAGATGCTATTAGATAACAATATGAGAGAATATAGAGATAATAAACGGCGAAACAAGCGCTTGCTTTACGGGGTGTTTATATTACTGATTGCTGCTTTTCTCTGGAAATCTGTGGCGATGTTTGGAATAAAAAGCTTCGTAAAGCTGAATACAACTAATATGGAGGCTTATATTAGTGAGTATATTTATAGAATAGAGAATAATGGACAAGGCTTTCAATACCAGGAAGGTAAATGGATACCATACAAAGAAATGGATAAGTATGGCCCGTGGGAGGTGACCTGTTTTGTTGATAAAGATAACAGGAAAATAATACGGTTCAGCCTATTTGGGTTTGGAATTGCACCTAGCGGATGGTGGCGATATATGTATTATTCGCCAGATAACATCAACGATTTTGATGATCCCGAAGCAAAGTATATTTCTTCAATACATAACATATGTGAAAAATGGTATTGGTATGATGTTGAATGGTAGAATAGTGGCTTATTTAACCCAAGTCAGAGTTGGGAAAAGGGACTTATCCATAATTCCCATGCTTGCTGTTGCACTTGTAATTGCGCTTATTGCCGTTGCTCCTCTTGTATGGACGATAAAGCTAAATCTTGACTATCGGCATTATATGAAGGAATTGAGAGATGAGTTCATTAAGGGCGAGCGCTTTGATACTATAGAAGCAATCTATGATGGTGAGCAGTATCACTTGGATAAGATTCATGCCAGTGAGATTTTTACGACCCTGAGCATCGCAGGAATGGGAAGGGTTTGTGAGCCGATGGATATTCCCGAGGAAGAAGGTGCGGTGATAGACCTTGGACATGGGACTACACTCTTCCTTGCGAGGACAGTCATGACTATTGAATATGATGAAGAGGTACCAGGGCTATATGTCGAATACACATTTGATGATGGCAAGAGGTATTGCTATGAAACGGATGCGACCCAGTTTTATCGCATAAGAATTGTATTTGAGGATATTGAAGTATAGGTTTAACCTGGAATGCCAAGTGATATTTTTGATAGAAATTTCATTAAAAAAACTTACAAATTACAAAATTTATAGTATAATCGTTGCTGTAGGATGTTTTACAAAGCAAATACAAAGCAAATGCTATGCAAGGTGACTAAATGCAGAGAAGCAAATGCAAGTAAATGCGAGAATTAGAAAGGAAGAAAAGTATGGATCTTCTTAGCATGTTAATGAGTTCAATGACCAATGATTCTTCAGTTGAGGCGCTCACAAAGAAGGCGGGCGGTTCCTCCAAGGGAATTAGCAAGCTCCTGATGCTCGCTATTCCACTAATCATCGGTTATCTAACAAAGAATGCGAAGGCTTCGCAGCAGGGAACAAGCTCCCTTCTGGGTGCTCTTCAGCAGCACACAAGCACTTCATCCGTAGCAAGTCAGATTGCAAATGCTGATGCAGCAGACGGTGCCGCAATCCTGAATCATATCTTTGGCAAGGATTATTCCAGTGTAGTAAATAACCTTATGCAGCAGACAGGTATGTCCCAGCAGCAGGTAACAGCAGCTCTTGCTAACGCAGCTCCTGCACTTATGAGCAGCCTTTCCGCAGCAACAACACAGGCAAGCCAGGCTCAGCAGAGCGCAGGCAGCGGATTCAATCTTTCTGATGGATTGGATTTCTCCGATATCGCAGCTCTGATGGGTGGAAACTCCAAGCCGCAGCAGTCCAGCAGCAGCCTTCTCGGAAGCCTTCTTGGCGGTGGTTCCAGCAGCTCCAGCAGCTCATCCGGACTCGGAAGCCTCCTCGGCGGACTGATGGGTGGTTCTTCACAGCAGAGCCAGAGTTCGCTCAACGGAACAGATCTTCTGGGCGCACTTCTCGGAATGAAGTAAGAAACTGCAGCGCGAAGTTATAATCTATAGGGTAAACGATTGGGGACGGTTCTTTTGAATCGTCCCTGTTTTTGTTTATGGTATAATAAGGTTGCCGGTCGATGGGAGAAAGAAGGCCGGTATGCTAAGTAAAACAACAAGAATGCTTGAGGCGAGAGCCTGGAGCCGGTCTGTGGGTAAATCGATTGGTGGGTGCAGACGAGTGGATTTCAGCAAAGGCGACAAAGTGTATATTGCAATCGATCTGAAGTCGTTTTATGCTTCGGTTGAGTGCATGGAGAGGAATCTTGATCCTCTAAACACCAATCTTGTTGTTGCGGATAACAGCCGCACCGACAAGACGATTTGCCTTGCGGTTTCACCTTCGCTTAAGTTGTTCGGAATTCCCGGACGTCCCAGACTATTCGAGGTGAAGCAGCGAGTGAAAGAGGTGAACGCCGAAAGGCTTTCAGCGTACAGAAGACTGACAAAGGACCGGAAGGCTGAATTTAGCGGGAAGAGCAGTGACTATAATGAACTCGTGTCGCGCCCGGAATTGGAGCTGGACTTTATTGTTGCGGATCCTCGCATGGCTCTGTACATGGACTACAGCACCAGAATTTACGATATTTATCTAAAATATGTTGCGCCTGAGGATATTCACATCTATTCCGTCGACGAGGTGTTTATGGATGTTACGGGCTATTTGGATTTATATAAGATGTCGGCGCATGACCTCACAATCAAGATGATTCGTCACGTTCTTTCGGAAACAGGAATCACTGCGACAGCCGGAATTGGGACCAATATGTATCTCGCGAAAATTGCTATGGATATTGAGGCAAAGCATACGGAGCCCGATGAAGACGGAGTGAGAATCGCGGAATTGGATGAAATGAGCTACAGACGGTCGCTCTGGGACCATAAGCCGATTACAGATTTTTGGAGAATAGGTCGAGGATATGCCCGAAAGTTGGCATCACATGGCATGTATACCATGGGGGATGTTGCGCGCTGCTCGATTGGTGATGAGAGAGATTTTCACAATGAAGAACTGCTGTATAAGCTGTTCGGCGTGAATGCGGAGCTTTTGATAGATCATGCGTGGGGCTGGGAACCTTGTACGATGGAGGCCATCAAGAATTACAGGACAGAGTCCAACAGTCTGAGCGAGGGGCAGGTGCTCACGAAGCCTTATCCATATGAGAAGGCGAGACTAATCGTCAAGGAAATGACTGACCAGCTTGCGCTCAATCTTGTTAGAAAGAAGTTGGTTTGCGATCAGGTAGTTCTCACTGTCGGCTACGATATTGAGAATTTACAAGACGAAGATAGGCGAGAAAAATACAAAGGTGAGGTGACTATTGATTTCTATGGAAGAGAAGTCCCCAAGCACGCGCACGGAACGGCCAGCCTTGGGAGATTTACCGCATCGGGGGCTTTGATGATGGAGGCGATGCTGTCCATATTCGATAGAACCGTGGATCCCAATCTCTTGGTTCGCCGAATCAATGTGGTTGCGAATCACATCATGGATGAGTCGCGTGCGGCAAAGGATGATTCTTCTGCGCAACTCGATTTGTTTGGACAGATTGCGGAATTATCAAAGGCTGAGGGAAACGAAGTTCCGGTTGGAATAAGCGCGGCCTCCGAGGAGAGCCTGGAGGAGGAAGCCAAAATTCAGGAGACGCTTCTTGCGATAAAGAAAAAATTCGGAAAAAATGCCGTGGTAAAGGCTATGAATCTGGAAAAGGATGCAACCGCCATGTCCAGAAATAAACAGATAGGAGGCCACAAGGCATGACAGAAGGTAAATATGATGATATAATTAACCTTCCGCATCCTGTATCAAGGAGGCACGCGAGAATGAGTATGGAGAGCAGAGCTGCGCAGTTTGCGCCGTTTGCTGCGCTTGTAGGCCACGGGGATGCCATAAATGAGAAAGCGGGAACGCATATTGATGAATGGAACGAAGGCTCCGGCATTGGACTGGAGCGCGGCGAGTTTGAGGATATATAAACGTATGGATAGAGGAAGGACAGATAATAGAATAGTTTTGATGTTGGTTATAGTGCTGGCTATGGCGCTGGCGCTTTCCGTTCTGCTTACCGGTTGTGGGAACAAGGCTGCGGAGCCGGAAGAACAACCTGAAGCAATAGAAGATATTGCTGAGACTATGGAAAGCAGACCTGTTTTTGATGATTTGATTGATCCTGTAGGAACCAGCAAATTGGAAGGTCTAAGAAAGACCAGGAATTGGACGCCGGATTGGAAGTCGCTTTGGAAGGAATGCGATGAAATAATAGGTTGGATTAATTGCCCGGGAACTGTGATGAATTATCCGATTACCCAGGGAACGGACAATGCATACTACTTGGAGACAACCTATCAAGGTGTATTTGATGGCGTTGGAACGCCCTTTGCTGATTACCGTTCTGAGAATCCGTTTAAGGATTTTTTGACGCCCGTATATGGACACAGAATGAAAGATGGTTCCATGTTTAAGCATCTAAGCTATTATTTCTATGACGACGGCGAAGAGTTTTATGACAAATATCCTACTTATGAAATTTATACGCCGGAAAGGAACTACGAGCTCCAGGTTTTTGCCTGGTCCAGAGTATCCGAATTGGATGGAAATGCTTATGCTTTTGAATTGTGCAACCAAAATACCACAAAGGAGCAGAGACAAGAGTACCTCGACTATGTATTGTCTATTAGTTGGGCAAAGAAGCCAAAGTACGAAGTTACAGTTGACGACGAAATTATGCTACTGAGCTTCTGCACAGCGCTAGTTGATTCGAACAGAGAAGTTGTGTGGGGTAAGCTCGTACCACTAAAGTAAATCTAATACTCACCATAAAAAACAGGGAAGTTCTGCTGAGAGCTTCCCTGTTGCATTATGGTGAATGCCGTGTTTATTTAAATGGGACGATGTGGGCGATTGCATCCTTCTGTGTGATTTCGACTTCGCCGTTATCGAGGTCGATCAGGGTGTAGATGTCGTTGCCCATTCCGAGCTCCTTCATGTAAGAGAGCTGACGGAGTCCGTGTCGAGTTACGATTCTTTCCTGCAGAGCTGCACCGTCATTTTCTTCCATGGCGAAGACCAGGTCGACGCAAGCATTGTCTAGTGCGAGGATGTCCAGGGATCCCAGGATTCCGACGTTTGGAGTCACAACTGGGGCTGCTCCAACTCCTGCGCAGTCGCAGTCTACAGACATATTTCTCATTACGTTTACGTAGCAGATCTTATTTGCGAAATGGTCGATGGTCGCCTTTGTTGATTCGGTCATGCGTTCCATGAGCTCTTCTTCGGAAATGCTCCACATATCGCCATCCCATTCGGCTGCCTGATCATCAGGTGCACCGCCGGCAACCTGTGTCGTGTGAATCCACTTCTTGCCTTCGCGGCCGTCGGCACAACCGATACCGATGTTTTTGTTGGATCCTCCGAAGCCGCCCATCATATGACCCTTGAAATGAGTCAGTGCAACAAAGGAATCATAGTCCGGGAGTGTCTTTCCGACTGACATGTATTCGAACCACTTGCCGTCTTTGACCGGAAGAGTGGTAATTCCATCAGCGTCCATGATGTCTACAGGTGAGAATGTCCAACCATTCACCTTGAGTGTTTCTTTATGCTGCTCTGTGGTATAGCGGTCACCTTCGTAGTATGTGTTTGTCTCTACTATGGTTGCGTTTGGAATGCTGGTCTTAAATAGTTCTTCGACCCATGGGCGTGGGATGATGTTTGGCCCGTGCTGCTCACCCGTGTGAAGCTTGACGGCGACATTGCCGAAGATATTCTGGTTTACCTTTTCGTAGACTTTGCGAAGACCTTCGGGAGAAAGGTCTCTGGTGAAATAGACGATGGATGAGTTTCCTGTACGTTCATTCATAGGAATGTACTTGTCGCCATTTAATCCGGGCATTTTTCTTACTTCAAACATACTTCTCTTCCTTTCTAAATTACAGATGCGTATTGTTGGTCATCCATTATTAACTAAAATCTATCCAATCACATTCCACTTGTTGCCAGATATAAAAACCATGAAAACAGCAAAGGTTTTTCATATGACAATCATACGCATATGCTTTAAATGTATATGTGAATTATATCATAAATGCGCTCATTATGCTAAAATGAATGATGTCATCAATCTGCTTTATAGGTGAGGTTTTAGTGTTAGGACAACTGGTACATAAAATTGCATTTTCGATAGTTCAATTTGTGGCTCCGAGCTTCGGCGAAAGCGAGGGGAGGAGTTTTTATGAGAAGAATCGAAATATCGAGGCGGGGTTCAGGCCTGGGTTAATCACGGATCAACGTATGCTTTCGGAGATGACGTATGGTGATACGGATGTTGGAAATACAGGCTGCGAAGCAGTTGCGCTATATAATGCCTTGATGCTAAAAGGAAGACCAAAGCCGCTAACCGACATAATTCATGATTTGCAGGAGAGTCAAACGCTAATTAATCGTGGACGTTGGGGAACCAATCCTTATAAGATGAAGCAGATTATGGACGAATATGGTCTGATCTACGAGACGATAGAAAGTATCGAAGAGGCTGAAACCAAGATTCGATCCGGGGAGATGCTCCTGGTTACCGTGTGGAACCACTGGAAGAAGCCCCTTAGGGGAATTCATGGTTATCTGATTTTGATGAGGGGCGAGTCGGATTTCTATATGTTCAACAGAAATTATCGAAAGAAACCAGAGCACGCCAACTCGCTCAAGGAAGCCATAGGGGATGGCAGATATATCGTGGGATACTTGATTCGGTAGATCTCCGGTTCATGATTCTTTGAAAAGAGACGTTAAGAATGAAAAAGATTTTGTTTTTTGGAGATTCAAATACATTTGGTTATGACCCGCGGGCGCTGTTTGCAGGAAGGTATTCGGAGAATATACGCTGGACGGATATCGTTGCTTGTGACATGGCCGATGAGCTTGAGGTGATTCCGCGTGGGATGAATGGACGCTGCATCCCGGCATCCGATTATGAAATCGAGTCGCTGGTACGCCTAATTAAGGCAAATGCTCCGCTCGACTATTTTGCGATAATGCTGGGAACAAATGATATCTTGCTCACGGATTCACCTGATCCAGATAGAGCAATAAACAGAATGCGTACACTGATGATGCAGCTGAAAGAAACGATCGACGCAGAGATAATTTTGATAATCCCTCCGCTCATGTTCCCGGGATGCCTGCCGCAGAGTCCATTCTGGAAATACGAGGATGCATCAAAGAAGCTGGGTGCCGGCTACCGTGTGATTGCAGAGGAACTCGGCCTAAGAACAATTGATGCGTCCAAATGGATGGTTGACCTTGATGTTGACGGCGTCCATATCTCAGAACGCGGCAGCCTGGAATTCGCCGAGCATATGAAGTCGGCACTTAAATCACTTTAACTCTCTAATAAATATAATAGACACGAATTATAACCTACATGCCAATTGACATGTAGGTTATTTGTAGGTTATAATAATCGAGAGAAGATTATACCTAAATATTGGTCGATACGGAGCATTCTATGGACATTAAGAATATAAAAAACAAAACAAAGTCAATAGAACGCAGGCTTGCTGAATTACCGAGAGGATATATATCCAGGAAGGTTATAAATGGCAAAGAGCGATTCTATAGGCAGTGGAGAGAGGGATCGAAACTCAAAAGCAAGTACATCAAAAGTGATGAACTTGAATATGTGCAAGCACAGATAGAAGAGCGCAAACACCTGGAGCAGGAGCTACGAGAAATGTCGAAGCTAACACTTATGCAATCTTCCAAGCCGTCGCTATATTTGAAATGGGGAAATACTGTGATTGGTGAAATAGATGAAGAATATAACGTTCGCTTCACCAAGCCGGAATACAATAAAACTGTAAGCATTTATACAAAGGGAAAGACATATTGGACAAGAGAGGAATTTACAGGATTCTGCGCGGAGAGAATTCCCAATAGGGATAGAAGGGATATAGAAAAAATCTTGTTTAAATGTGGACTCAACTCGTATGATGTGATAGGGATAGCGAAGAGAACAAAGTGCATCAATGCCAAGGATTATCTGTGGATAACAAACAAGAAAAGAGAAAAATATAATGATGCAATGACAGATGTTTTCAAATCTATTTTTGTCGAGAGAAAAGATTTGGAGGGAGATAGTGTAGATACTCCGGAAGGATATAACGTAAAAAGATATGGCGTATATAATGGAATGTACGGTATTTACAAAAAGAGAATTAGTCCATTAAGCACGGATGTTGAATCAGAAGTGGCCGTCTATAAGCTGGCCGAGCTTCTCGGTGTAGACTGTTGCCCTTGCTTTAGAACAGATGATGATACTGTTTTTTCCGCGTTCCAATATGATTTTCTGAATGAGTATATAGTACACCTTAGACGTCTTGTTGCGGAACCGAGGGGTGATGATGAACTTATGAATTTGATGTCGGTGAGACCTCAGTATTTTGCCGGATTTGCAAAGATGATAGCGTTAGACTTTATTACCAGACAGGACGATCGACATCTCTCCAATATAGCCATCAAGATTGCAGCAAGCAGAAATAACACAGAAGTAGAAACGCTGTATCCTCTCTACGATAATGGGCGCAGCCTATTCTATGATGATACGGAAGAAACAGTATCGAGAGCAGTGAAGGATATAGAGGGATTCTGTACTACATTTGGACCTACAGGGACCTACTTAAATCACATAAGAACTATTAAGACCATGGGTGTAGACTTTAGTAAACTACTTAATCTCAACGGATTAACAAAGTCAGCAGTAAAATCAATACTTAAAAATTCAGGCTTTAAAGATTATCATTTAGAAGGGAGTTTAGATTGGATAATGGAATGCAAAACAGTATTAACAAGTAACGATTCCTTTGAAAGAAGAGAGGAAATATTAAAATTGCGATCAAAGGTGCTTCAGGCAGAGGAGGAGCGCTTGTCTGGAGCAAGATCGTTTACAACTGAGGAAATAGAGAACATGCTCAACTCAAAATGCAAAAAACGCCAATAAAACTACCAATATTGCCAAACGTATTGAATTTCGATTATTTCACATAGTAAAATATTATAGAGGTTAGCGAAATGAAGAGAGTATACAGTTTCAAATCTAAAGTTGTAATTATCTTCTTGGTGGTGGGGATGCTTTGTGCATTCCTGCCATCATGTGCTAACCAAAAAAACGAGGTGGTAATATCTGATTTAGAGGTTATACCATCCGAACTTCTGATAGAGGATTATGAGGAGTTTTGGGAAGAGTTTAGGAATAACTATATCTTTATACCTATTCTAGAGGAGAATGGGATAGAGATAGACTCTATAGAAAAGAAGTATAGAGAAACCCTGGAGAAGTCGGAACTTGATATTCAAGGATTTTATTTGCTGCTCGAAAAAATGCTTGGTGAGATGAGTAATTTTGCACATCTACAGATGGTTTATCCAAGCTGGGGAAAATACTATATTGATAGTGAATATGATATGCTTCTAAATGAAACTCCCGAAAAATTGGATGTTTGCAGAGTCACATATGAGAAGCTTCAGGAACTTATGCCCAATGAGGAGGAAATGGAATATATAAATTTTCTTACGCCTCAAGTATCCCATTATTACGATACCAAAACAGTATGTATAAGATACAGGACATTTTTATATGATGAAGGGGATAGAGATAGAGATTTATTATTAGAGGCTCTTTCCAATGCCATGGATCAGATGGGAGGAATAGAAAACCTGATAATTGATATACGCGGAAATGGCGGTGGAAATACGGAGTATTGGAGGGGAAGTATTGTTGGACCGTTGGGTGGACAAGATGGTTGGAGAATAGAGACTTTCATTAAAGATGTTCCGCTATTAGCTGATACATTCGAGAATAGTGATGACGAAGGTGTCTTTGAATCAGATTTTACTCTTAGTAAGAGTTACGGATATAAACCAATTTCCGAATATCCTAAGGATAAAACCCTACCTCCCTTTGTTGAACAATTGGGGTTAAATTACTATTCTGAAGATGAAGAGACAGTAAAGGATACAAGTGAAGGTGATGTGGACTTTAGTGGCGTAAATAAATATGTGCTAATCGATGGGTACGTTTATTCTGCTGCTGATAATTTTGCCATGTTCTGCAAGAACACAGGGTGGGCCACACTTATAGGTAGACCTACTAAGGGGGATGGCGCCGGGGGAATGCCCATGGGCGTTATACTGGAGAATACGGGGATTATTTTTAGATTTAGCGTAACTGCATCCCCTAATGATGCCGGTGAATTAAACACTATCAAGGGTACTAATCCGGATATTTTCACGCTAAAGGAAGATGCGCTTACAAAGTGTCTTTCTGTTATAAGTTCAAATGGATAGCTGTGATACTAGGATTGATATGGATACTAATACTAGCACCCACGCAAAAGTTAGAAAAAGCCTTAAAGTTCGCAAAGATAGATCTTTGCTGATTCCGATTGCTATTGTAGCAGTCGTTGCAATAATTGCCGCAGTACCTTTAATTTGGGCGTTGAACCTTCACTTTGAATATCGGAATTATATTGATGAGCTCCGAGATGATTTCATTAAAGGAGAACGGTTTGATACGATTTATGCCAGTTACAATGATACGGAGGTCCATTTAAATAAAGACCAGGCGAGTGAATTGTTCAGAATGATAAGTATTTCAGGTATGGGCAAAAGATGCGACCCAAAGGGTATACCAGAAGATGAGGGCGTGTTTATAGACCTTGGTCATGGGACGACTCTTTTCATTGCACATACAATAATAACAATAGAATACGAAGAAGAGGTCCCGGGAATATATTTGGAATACACATATAAAGATGGCAGGAAATACTGCTATGAAAGTGAAAAAATCTTTTTTTATAATATAGAAAACATATTGGAGAAATAGTTATTAACACTGTGATTTAGAAATTGCAGCGCATTCAGAAAGCCCCGAGGTTTGTCCTCGGGGCTTTCGTCACACATCACTTTTCACCAAGAGGGTTCATAGTTATATATGATTTGGATCCTCTTTTATTATCTTTGTTATTTTATATTCCTGACGTTTCAGCAATCTGGCGCGCCTGTTCATTAGCCACGAGACTACGAACGTCATGAATGCCAAGATTAGGCCTGAGAGAATTCGTTCTCCCATCTGGAGCTTGTTTGTAACCAGGAATCCGAAAATAAATACTATCAAGGGAAGTATATAGGCTATTCTTGCCTCCTTAACTTCTCTGGGATCAAAGGGCATCAGTTCGACCACATCACCTCTATGGATCTTTTGTTCCTTGTTGAATATGGCTATGTGGCGCACCTTTTCTCCGGATGATTCATCCTCACCGTCAATCGCTACTTCAGCAAAGCCGGTAGTTAGGACGTCCGTTACGGTTGCAGTCAGATATGAAGTTGTTCTCTCGTTACTTGCCATATATTATCTCGACCTTGTTACTCACTAATTGTTCAATGGTTGTTTATAGTCAAGCTATTAGACGAACATCGGGATGAAGTAGAGGCCCAGGCATACGATTACAATCCAGAATACGCAGATGAATGCCATGAATCCCCAAACGTCATTCAGCTTCATTCCTACTACAGCGAGTGCAGGGATCATATAGAGCGGCTGGAGCAGGTTTGTTGCTTCGTCGCCGTATACGAATGCGTTCAAGCAGTTAACGAGGTTTGCACCTTCAATCTGCTTTGCTGCATTAACGATGAGCGGTCCCTGAACTGTGAACTGTCCGCCCTGGGATGGGATGAACAGGTTTACAAGTGCTGCGGAGAGGAATGTGAATACCGGCAGTGACTGTGCGCTTGCAACGGATACAATTGCGTTAACAAGAGCTTCACCGAGACCACCCTCTACATACATCATTCCCATGATTGCTCCGTAGAACGGGAACTGAAGCATAACGTCAGTTGCGAGGTGCATGGAAGCCATGTGTGCGTTTATCCATGCGCGGGGCTGTGGGAAGAGGATGCAGTTGATTCCTACAAAGAAGAAGATAACGAGGTTCATGTTAAGTGCTCCGAGGAATCCGTTTCCTGCCTGGATGGAGGAATAGAAATTGTAAATGATGTTAACAAAGATGAATGCTGCAACAATCCACATGATTGGCTTAAGTGTGTTCATCTTGTCAGCAAAAGTCTCAGCCTTACCTTCAACCTTGAAGGAATCCGGTTCAGCATCAGCCTGTGTTGCGATATCACCGAGCTCTACGAGTTCGTTCTTTCCCGGACGAGTGAAGAGTACCAGAAGGATGAAGCATACAGCAAGGATTACCCAGAGAACTACGTTTACGGGATTGTAGCATGTTTCTGCAACGCTCATGCTCTGTCCTACGATTTCAGCATAGTTGCTGCCTTCGAGAGCAAGGTTTGAATAAAGTGTTGCGGAAGGTCCAAGGCACTGGCCCAAGATCATGCAAGCATATCCGCCTGCAACCATCATTGGGAAGTGGAGTCCTTTGATCTTCTTTGCAAGGTGCATTGCCAGAATCGGAGTTACGATTGTGCAGAATGCCCAGTTAAGCATGGATGTTACATATCCGAAGATCATGAGAAGAATGAGTGCACCGGTTTGAGTGTGAACCTTCTCTGCAATCCAGCTGAGGAATTTTGCGGCCTGTGGTGAACGAGCTGTTGTAGCGCATACGATTACCATGAGTCCCATCTGGAATGCCAATGTGAACTGGCTGGAAAGACCATTCCATCCTGCCTGAACGAGCTCGATGGGGCCTTTGCCGATTAAAAGAGAAAGTACGAATACCAGGATCATCAAGATTACGCAGAATACAAACGAATCCGGGATGATCTTTTCTGCTGCGAAGCTGAACTTCTTGCTGATGTTCCACAGCGCGGTTCCTTTTTCGCGTACGTTTGTTGTTTCGGACATAATGTCCTCCTTTCTTGGATAAAAACTAATAAGTAGTGAGTATTGTTCTTCCGTTGCCATCGCATGCATCGGAGTAAATTGACTTGTGTAAATTGAATTGTATTAGTTATATAGCATCTTGATCAGATAAGCGTTTAGGTCTGCGCTGCATTTTGCCATTTCTTCTTCCGTCCATTTGAAGAAGCCTTCGCCTGATTTGAATCCCAGCTTTCCTTCGTCGAGCATCTTCTTTAGGAGTGGGCTAGGTTCATGGCTATCCTCGAGATGAGGAAGTACATATTCGTGGATATTCCATGTAAGCTGTGTTCCAACGAGGTCTGAATTCTCGAGTGCGGAGAGCTGTGGGAGTCTGAGACCGAAGGAGTTCTTGATAGCTGTATCAACTGTTTCGGCATCAGCTATATCGTGCTCTACGATGGAGATTGCTTCTCTCCAGAGTGCGTGCTGCAGACGATTGGCGATGAAGCCCGGTACATCCTTCTTGCAGAGGCATGCCTTCTTGCCGCAGGATGAGAGAACTTCCATAACTGTCTCTGCTACGCCATCAGCTGTTGCGTCGGTTTTGACGACTTCTACGAGAGGAATCAGGTGACCCGGATTCCAGAAATGTGTTCCGACGAATCTCTCGCGGTGCTGCAGTTTGGAGCTGATCTGGCTTGGGCTCATTACGGATGAGTTTGTGCAGAAGTATGCATCCGATCTCATGCGAGCTTCAAGCTTATCAAAGGTCTGCTGCTTGATGTCCATGTCTTCGAATACTGCTTCTATTACGAGGTCGCAGTCGGCGATTGCCGGATCATCCATATCGGTTGTGAAGCTGATTCTGGACAGTCTCTCTGCGAGTTCGTCCTCGGAGAGGTAGCCGCCGTCTACGAGCTGCTTGGTGCTGGTTCTGATTCCGGCATCTACGTCTGTCTCGTAGAGGTCATATACAACAACCTTGAAATTTGGATTTGCGGTCATGACGAATGCGATGTTCTTTCCCATCAGTCCGCCACCGCAGATTAAAATATTTTTTATTTCATCAATGGTTTTCATTTAATTACTCCTAAGATTATTACTTACTTTTACTCTTCTACTTCAAAGTATTCATTATCGTCTAGTCCTCGGGGGCCGTCCTTTACATAGGTGCCCATCGTTCCGCAGTCGGGACAAAGACCGAATTCATCACCGAAGTAGGAGATGAGGTCCTGTGCGTATTTGAACTTTTTGTTGCAGTTAGGACAGCGATAATAGAAGAATCCTACGCCCCAGCTCATTATTTGAGTCCCAGGATTTCACGAGCTTCGTCAGGTGTTGCTACTTCGTTTCCGAATTCGCGGATTACCCTGGCTGCTCTTTCTACGAACTGACGATTGGACTCAGCGAGCTGACCCTTAGCATACATTACGTTGTCTTCCATACCTACTCTGATATGTCCGCCCAGAGCAACTGCTGCATAGAGGATTTCCATTGCGGAGTGACCTACGCCGAAGCAGCTCCATGTTGAACCCGGACAAAGCTGATCCATAGTCTCCTTCATGAAGAGAAGATTCTTGGTGCTTCCGGGAATTCCGTTTGCGCATCCCATGCAGAACTGGAAGTGAAGGGGAGCCTTGAGAACGCCTTTCTTTAGATAGTATGCTGCGTTTGCAATCATGCCTGGATCAAAGGCTTCGATTTCCGGCTTAACGCCCCATTCCTGCATGTTCTTTCCGAGCTCCTCGAGGAATGCAGGTGGATTAAGGAAAAGACTTGTGTGAAGCCAGTTCATGGATCCGCAATCAAAGGATCCCATCTCAGGACGAATCTGTTCCAGGTGAATCTGTCTTGTTTCTTCTGTAGCATTGAGGTCACCGGATGTTGTCAGGTTCAGGATGATATCGCAGTCAGGATAGCGCTCATGAATCAGGTCAACTGTTTCTTTGAACTTCTCTGCACTCATAGTTCCGTTTCCGTTTTCATCTCTCATGTGAAGGTGAGCAACCGCTGCGCCTGCCTTCCAGCAGTCATATACGTCATCAGCGATTTCGGAAGGTGTCATCGGAACATTTGGATTGTTTTCCTTCTTTGGCCATGCACCTGTGGTTGCAACAGTGATGATAGTTTTCTTTGCCATGGTTCTACCTCTCTAAAATTTAATCACTCTACATTTTCTCGTTCTATCTTTGGAAGATTAGTATTGGAAAATGTTTAATTTAACAATTTGACAACATCTATTATCGCAAGTGTTGTGCCAAAAAAATAAGAGTTTGATTCTAACAAAGATACAAAGGGCAAAAACGTTGAAATTTCAAAAACGAAGAAGAGGTGTTGGATTTTTGTAGGATTAGTGAAGAAAAGTGCTGCGGTGAAAATTCTCACCGCTAGTAATTGGTGAAGCGCTAAAGCGCGGAGAACAGGATCCCTGACACGATTATTCCCATATAGTATTGAAAAATAAGGGATTGCTGTGCGTTGCATAATGTATTATCGGCTCTGAAAGAACAAAAAAATATGCGGTGAAAATTTTCACCGCAATGGTGACGTGCGTCACCGGGTTAAACGGCAATATTATTCCGGAGAATACATTGCTTCGTCGTAGATATTTTTTTCTTCTTCCTGCTGCTGATAGTTTTGCATTTTCTTGGAGAGAGTAGAGTGGTCTACACCTAAGGCTTTGGCGGCCTTTCTGATGGATCCCTCTCTCTTGACTGACTGGGTAATCAAGGACTTTTCGAAGAGTGCTACTTGCTCCTTTAGCGGAAGTCCCTCCAATGTCAGCCCGGCTGAGCCATCGTGGATATTAATCGCAGCGCGCACATGATTCGAATTGATTAGTGTCCTCGTCGGATTTGTGACCATGATACGCTCGATGATATTTTCCAGCTCTCTGATATTTCCCGGCCAGTTATATGATGCGAGCTCGGCCATTCCGTCAAGTGCAAAGCTCATATCCTTGTTATATTTCTCGCTGAAATTCTTGCAAAAGGCATTTGCCAGAATAGGGATATCTTCTTTTCTTTCTCTAAGTGGCTTCAGGTTTATCGGAACAACGTTCAGTCTATAATAAAGATCTTTTCTGAAATTGCCCTTTTCAACCTCGTCCAGCAGGTCTTTGTTGGTGGCTGCAATTACTCTGGTGTCGACCTTGACGGGATTGGTTCCTCCGACTCTGAGGAATTCATGCTGTTGCAAGGCTCTAAGTAGCTTGGCTTGCAGAGCGATAGGCATGTCGCCGATTTCGTCCAGCAGAATAATTCCCGTATCTGCGAGCTCAAATAGTCCCGGCTTGCCGGAGTCCTTTGCTCCCGTAAATGCTCCGGCCTCATATCCGAACAATTCCGATTCCAGAAGTTCGGAGGGAATTGCAGCGCAGTTGACTTTGATGAATGGTTTGTCGCGTCTGCTGCTGACCTGATAAATCTCGTTGGCTATGAGTTCTTTGCCGGTTCCGGATTCGCCGGTAATGAGGACTGTTGCATCCGTGTCGGCGATGCTATAGATCAGATCGTTTACCGTAGACATTGCCTTGGATCTGTATATCAGCTTGTTACTGCCGCTTTGTTGACGGCGAAGATAGGCAAGTTCCTCTTGGGTTCGACGATGCTCTTCTTCAATATTATGGAGTTGCTTCTCTAGCATTTTTAGCTCGGGGAAGTCACGCGTGTTGGTAACCACCATTATGATTTCACCGTCATCGTTAAAAACCGGGATGCCGGTGACAAGAACCTCTTTATCCAAACTGAATATTGTTGCGATGGAGTCGACGCGTTCCTTAGTTGCAAGAACTCTCTCGGTTACGGAACCCTTGTAGAGCTTTCCTTCGGCTTCGATTTCGGCAACCGTGCGTCCGACGCATTCATCCCAAGTAATACCCGTGGTTCGGGTATAGGCTTCATTGACAAAGAGAATCTTTCCCTTACCGTCGGTAATATGAATTGCATCGTGTAAATTCTCGCAGACAGCCTTGAAGTCGATTTCGCTCATATGGATTACCTATATAATAAAGTAGATAAATTGATTATGGGAATTATACCATATCCCTTGATAAATGAGCAAATGTGGTTGTTTCTAAATAAATGAGGTGTCTTTTATTATGGCGGGTCATGTGATAGAATGTCGTCATGGATTTCAAATTAGTTTCAGATTACAAACCAACGGGGGATCAACCCCAGGCCATCGATAAACTGGTGGAGGCATTTGAGGACGGTCAGAAGGCCGTTACTTTGCTTGGCGTTACAGGCTCCGGAAAAACCTTCACGATGGCCAACGTGATAGAGCGACTCAACAGACCGACGCTCGTCATATCTCACAACAAAACTCTCGCTGCCCAGCTTCATGGTGAGTTCAAGGAGTTCTTTCCGGAGAACGCAGTCGAGTATTTTGTTTCTTATTATGATTATTACCAGCCGGAGGCCTACGTTCCTTCGACCGACACATATATAGAGAAGGACAGCGACATCAATGCTGAAATCGAAAAGCTGAGGCATAGTGCGACGGCTGCTCTCAGCGAGCGACGCGATGTAGTTGTGGTTGCATCTGTTTCTTGTATCTACGGAATAGGAAATCCGATCGACTATGAGGAACAGGTTTTGTCGCTTCGTCCCGGAATGGAAAAGAGTCGCAGGGACATACTGACCAAGCTTGTAGATATTCAATATACCCGAAATGATATTGACTTTGGTCGCGGGTCATTCCGTGCGCGCGGAGACATTATAGATATTTTCCCGGCAGGGGAAGACCATGCAATCAGGGTTGAACTCTTTGGTGATGAGATTGAATCGCTCAAGGAGATGAATCCGATTACGGGTGAAATACTGGGCGTCAGAAATCATGTCGCGATATATCCCGCGTCGCATTACGTAACATCAAAGGAAAATATGGAGAGGGCGCTCCTTGGAATAGAAGAGGAGCTCGAGGAGAGAATCCAGTGGTTCAAGGACAGAGGCAAGCTGCTCGAGGCACAGAGAATTGAGCAGCGTACTCGCTACGACATGGAGATGCTCAGAGAAATCGGAACATGCAAGGGCATCGAGAATTACACGCGTCATATAAGCGGACTTAAACCGGGCGAGAGGCCATATACTTTGATCGATTATTTCCCGGACGACTTCATAACGATTATCGACGAGTCGCACGCCATGCTTCCTCAGCTGCATGCGATGTACAGAGGAAATCTGTCTAGGAAGACTTCGCTCGTCGACTATGGCTTCCGTCTGCCTTCTGCGCTCGACAACAGACCGCTCCAGTTCGAAGAGTGGGAGGAGGTAGTAGGGCAGATGATGTTCTGTTCAGCAACTCCTGCAGCTTATGAAAAAGAGCAGTCTGGTGGAGTTACGGCCGAGCAGGTTCTTCGTCCTACGGGACTCTTGGATCCGCCGATCGACGTCAGACCAACCAAGAACCAGATAGACGATCTGATTGGTGAATTGAACAAGGTTGTCGATCAGGGTGGTCGTGCATTTGTAACTACGCTAACAAAGAAGATGGCTGAAAGCCTGACGGACTACCTTGGTAAAGCCGGACTCAGGGTAAAGTATCTTCATTCAGATGTTGATACGCTGGAACGTCTGGAAATAATCCGTGACCTGAGACTTGGTGTTTTTGATGTTCTGGTTGGAATCAATTTGCTTCGTGAGGGCTTGGATATTCCGGAGGTTACGCTGGTTGCAATTCTGGATGCTGACAAAGAAGGCTTCCTCAGAACCGAGACGTCCCTCATTCAGACCATTGGACGTGCGGCTCGTAACGTGGATGGCCATGTAATCATGTACGCAGATTATATCAGCAAGGCGATGAGGGCTGCAATCGACGAAACCGAGCGCAGGCGTAGCATTCAGGACGCATATAACAAGGAACATGGTATTACGCCGGAGAGCGTCAGTAAGGCGGTCCGCGATGTGATTGAGGCGACAAAGGCTGCAGAGGACGAGGGCGAATATCATGGCAAGAAACCGCTCGAGATGTCGTCTCGCGAGCTAAAGGAATATATAGCAAAACTGGAGACCGAGATGAAACAGGCGGCCAAGGACCTGCAGTTTGAACGAGCGGCAGAGCTAAGGGATTTGATTTTCGAATACAAGGTCAGATTGAAATAAGAAAAGACGGTTCGTCGGTGAACCGTCTTTTGATTATGTGGTTATGATTTACTGTTCCTGAAGTTCCTGCTTTGGGAATAGGACGCGGACCTTGGTACCTTCGCCTTCTTTGCTGGTGAATTCCATCTCGGCGTTTGCCATTTCCTTTAGTCTCAGATAGATGTTTCTCATTGCGGATGACTTGTGCTTCTCGGAACCGTTTCCGGTTAGATTTGCCTGTGCCTCGGATTCATATTCATCGTAGCTCGATCTTTCCTGAGTCATCGACTGCGTGATTTCGATTAGCCTCTCCGGAGTGAATCCCATTCCGTTATCTTCTACTTCAACGACATTGTAATTGCCTTCTTCGTAGCTTCTGAGCCATACGGTTCCACCGCCAATTTTCTTGGTTACACCATGCTTGATGGCGTTCTCTACGAGCGGCTGGATGGAGAGCGGCGGTACGATGAAATTCGATGCCTGGATGTCATATTCCATATTGAGTCTATCTCCGAATCGTACTCTCTCGATATTCACATAGCTCTTGATGTGTTCAACCTCGGAGGCGAAGTTGATTCCGTCGAGGTTTGTAACATTGTCTACATTCGCTCTCAGATAGTTTGAGAAGTCGTAGATCATATTGTACGCGGTGTCCGGATCAACCTTGACCAAGGTTCTGATGGACGACAGCGTATTGAAGATGAAGTGCGGCTGGATTTGTCCCATCATGAGTTCCATCTGGCTGTCATGGAGTTTGCCCTGCAGTTCATCTCGGACTTCTACGTTGTGATAACTTCTGTAGATGTGAACCAGGAGCTGACCGACAGCATAGACGTTCAGCGAGATCTTTGATAGAACTCCGACATCAGTCCACAGCCTGTCATTTCCAAGAATAAAGTCGATGACTATACTCAGAACAACGCCCCATACCATGACGTTGGTTGCAACGAATTCGATTCTGTTTGATCTCCTCACGAATGTACTCAGATTGGCGCTTTCCTTTCCAAATGAAGTCGGCCAAAGCATGATAATCAGATAGAGTGAAGAGAAGAATATCGCCGCATAGGCGAATGGGACTGCCTGATCTACCGGTAGTTTGAAGATATGAACCAGTCCAACGACTGCCAAGAGGAATATTGAAAATCCGACAAGCAATCTGGTAGTGAGCTTGCGATTTTTGTTCTTGAATTTCTCTCCGGTGTACAACAGAATCAGGATGGATTCAAGCATCAAGGAGATAAACGACAGATAGTATTTGACGCTGCTTCCAACCAGGAGCAAAGGCATTTTGGACCTGTTGGTAACCCATATGCCAATTGCTACGAGCATCAGACCGGCAATAACCTGGGATCTGTCTTCATTGTATTTGGAATAGACTATTCCGAGAACAATCAAGACGACGCCGAGAGCCAGGACACTGACAGCCATTCCGTAGGAGAGCGCAGTGCTTGACCTGATGTACTGAACCAGGGAGTTGTCCTCTCCAAGATAGAGAGGTTGGATGGAGCCGTTGAATCCGTAGTTGCCTGTCTTTAGCTCCAGAGTGAAGGTATGCCCGGTCATATCCTCCTTCAGACGAATGGTATTCCAGTCATCCGTAATTATCGCATTATCTATTATTTTAGACGGCGATGGAAATTCGTAGATTACCTCTCCGTCAACATACGCAACTAATCTTTGATGATAGTTTCTTGTTACAACAGCGTAGTATTGTGAAAGCTTGGGAAGTTCCTTGGACATAATGATGCTCTCGTTAGGGCCTGCGTGTATATGTGCGGGCAGAGAGACTATTTCGTCTCTATCGCCTACCTGGACTCGCCAGTTGTTTCCAAAGTCTCTATATCTATCTTCGATCGCTATGGTGCTTTCGTTAGCATTGAAATTCAAAGCTATGAAGAGGACGGCGATTGTCGAAACCAAAATAACAGCGACTATGCTGAGCATATCTCTGATGGTTACGGTCGCGCCCGCAGGACGACTTCTTTTGGGATTTTTATTGTCTGTTAAATTGTTCTGCTTGTTGTCCACTTATTTACGTTGCCTTTTAAAAATTTGTCGCTAATTAATAAAATAAAAGAAGCGATAAATCAACTTTATTGTTTTTGATTATAATTATTTATGAAATAATCGCACTCTTTTGCAATGATATTATATTATAATAATTCGATATAAGCAATTTGTTTTATGTTTACAAACGCTTGTTCGGAGAGTATAATAGATTGGGTTCAGGCCGGGTGATATAGGCTCAGCAATATCTAAGTAATATTGAGCAATATCGAATATTATTAAAAAATAGTATTAAGAAATAGTATAAGCAAAAGTATAAGAAATAGTTTGAGAAATAAAGAAGAGAGAAATGCCAAACGAAATAATAATAAAAAATGCAAATGAGAATAACCTGAGAAACTTCAGCGTCAGAATCCCAAGGGACAAGCTGGTGGTTTTGACGGGACTGTCGGGTTCAGGTAAGTCCTCGCTGGCCTTTGATACAATTTATGCAGAGGGACAGCGTCGATATGTTGAGAGCTTGTCATCGTATGCGCGTCAATTCCTGGGGCAGATGGATAAGCCGAATGTTGAATTGATAGAAGGTCTGTCGCCTGCAATTTCCATAGATCAAAAGACAACCAGCAAAAATCCCAGATCCACGGTTGGCACCGTGACGGAGATTCACGACTACCTGCGTTTGATGTATGCCAGAATCGGCGTTCCTCATTGTCCCGTTTGCGGGCGCGAGATTTCGAGCCAAAGTGTCGACCAGGTTGTGGATTCGATTATGGAATTTCCCGAAGGAACTAAGCTCATTATACTGGCTCCAATCGTCAGAGGACGAAAGGGCATGCACGAGAAGGTTCTATCAAGAATCGTGAAAGATAGCTATACGCGTGCGAGAATTGATGGCGAGATAATACAACTATATGCGCCTGCAATTGAGGGCGGCGATGGCTTTGATGATGGAGGGGAAGGAGAAAGCAGAGGAACCAAGGCTGGTTCAATTGTCCCTGTCGATGAAGATGGACGTCCAATCAAACTCGAGAAAAACAATAAGCACACGATTGAGATCGTGGTCGATAGAATCGTTATTAAGCCCGGACAAGAGGGAAGAATTGCTGAGGCCGTGGAACTTGCAATGAAGGAGAGCGAGGGCCTTTGCGTGGCGAATTTCCAGGACAATGACTATAGGTCGGAAAGGATGTATTCGAGCAAATTCGCCTGCCCGGATCATGGCGTCAGTATTGAGTCCATGGAACCGAGGGCATTTTCCTTTAACAGTCCGTTTGGCGCGTGCCCAACGTGCAACGGACTGGGCTTTACGGAGACGGTGGATAGGGAAAATACCATCGACATGGAAGGCTCGATTCATATGGGAGCCTTCAGAAAGATTTATGGCACGATGGAGTTCTCGAGCTATTACAAGAAGATGGCCGAGGTTATAGCTGAGGATTATTCGGAGCGCACGGGTTATCCGCTTCACGATTTGCTTTATTCTCCATATGGTATGCTTCCGAAGGATTTCCAGAAGGAGATCGAATATGGTACCGGCGATAGAACGGTCAAATATACGTATAGAAATTCCAGCGGTAAAGTCACCGTCAGGGAGCATCCGTTTGAGGGCGTTGTGGCGAGCATGGAGCGCCGCTACAGAGAGACGGGTTCGGACGCCATGCGAGAGTGGATGTCCAGATATATGAAGGTGAAACTCTGCCCTGATTGCAAGGGAAAGAGGCTGCGCCCGGAAGTTTTGGCGGTTACGGTTGGAGAGAAGAATCTGGCTGAGCTCTCTGACCTTTCGGTTCGCGATGCTCTAACCTATATGGAAAACCTGAAGTTAAACAAAAAGGAACAGATGATTTCCGAGCAGATAGTAAAGGAGATAAAGGCGCGACTCGCGTTCCTGGTGAACGTTGGGCTGGAATATCTCACACTATCCAGAAATTCCGGAAGCCTTTCCGGCGGTGAATCGCAGCGAATCAGACTGGCAACCCAGATCGGTTCCAGCCTGATGGGAGTTTTGTATATTCTGGATGAGCCGAGTATCGGACTGCATCAAAGGGATAACAGCAAGCTCCTGGCGACGCTCAGACAGCTTACGGATCTCGGAAATACTTTGATCGTTGTAGAGCACGACGAGGAGACCATGTATGCGGCAGACCACATAATCGATATCGGTCCCGGCGCAGGAGTCCACGGAGGTAAGCTGGTCGCACAAGGAACAGTCGACGACATCAAGGCCTGCAAGGAATCCCTTACGGGACAGTATTTGTCGGGCGCCAAGAAGATTGAAATTCCGCTAATTAGACGTCCCGGAAGTGGAGAAAAGATCACCATCAAGGGAGCCAGAGTAAACAATCTGAGAAATATAGATGCAGAGATTCCACTTGGGAAGTTCATCTGCGTAACCGGTGTGTCCGGCTCCGGAAAGAGTAGCCTGATTACCGAAATCCTGAGCAAAGGTGCTTCAGCCGCTGTCAACAAGAGCAGCGAGGAACCCGGGGAACATGATAAAATCCTGGGACTCGAGAATATCGACAAGGTGATTAATATCGACCAAAGTCCTATCGGCAGAACGCCTCGTTCAAATCCTGCGACATATACCAAGATGTTCGACAAGATTCGCGATCTCTTTGCTGCATTACCCGAAGCCAAAATCAGAGGATATAACAAGGGCAGATTCAGCTTTAACGTAAAGGGAGGCCGATGTGAAGCCTGTAGCGGAGACGGAATCATCAAGATTGAAATGCACTTCTTGCCCGACGTCTATGTTCCATGCGAGGTCTGCAAAGGACGCAGATACAATCGAGAGACGTTAGAGGTTAAATACAAGGACAAGAGTATCTTCGATGTGCTTGATATGACAGTGTCTGAAGGCCTTGATTTCTTTAAGAATCTACCGGGCATTTATAGGCATCTGCAGACATTGGACGACGTTGGTCTGGGATATATCAAGATCGGTCAGCCTTCGACTCAGCTATCAGGCGGCGAGGCGCAGCGCGTCAAATTGGCGACAGAGCTGAGTAAGCGAGATACCGGTAATACATTGTATATTTTGGATGAGCCGACTACGGGACTTCACTTTGCGGACGTGGATAAGCTTATCCAGGTTCTTCAACGCTTGGTTGATGCCGGCAATACCGTGGTTGTAATCGAGCACAATTTGGATGTGATCAAATGCGCCGATCATATAATCGATCTCGGTCCCGAGGGAGGCGACAAGGGCGGCACCATAGTCGCAACCGGAACACCGGAAGAGGTAGCGAAGAAAAAGAAAAGTTATACAGGTCAATATCTGAAACAGATGCTCGAAAAACGATGATGATACCAAAGAAATACCTTAAATACATCGCGTATATTTCGATGTTCATAGATCATTTGGCAATTATGCTGAATGGACAAACATTGATTAGCAGTCACGTCTATTTGATTATGCGAGGATTTGGAAGACTTGCATTTCCACTATTTCTATTCTTCCTTGTTCAAGGTGCAGCGCATACCCAGTCTGTTCAAAAATACATTGGACGGATAGCAGCCCTCGCAATTATTTCCGAAATACCATATGATACTTATTTCTACAAAGGCTTTCCGGATTGGAGCCATCAGAATATTTATTTTGAGCTTTTGATATGCCTTCTTTTAATTGTTCTGCTTAATAGGTTTATGAAAGACAGTGATTCTTGGCCCATATATTTTGCCTTTTTTACCATGATAATGTGTGTGCCGCCATATTTGCTTCACTTCAGCTATGGCTATAAAGGTGTGATAGCAACGGCATTTATGTACTTGGCATTTCGTGAGAAAACTCATGAGGATTTGTCGACCGACTTAAATGGTGATTTAATTTCTGTAAATAAGCATAGAGTTCTGGAGATTGTATATATGTGTTTGGCATGCCTTGCGCTGACATATAAATCAGCAACATACCAGTATGTAGGATTATTGGTTGTTCCGCTTATCTTTTTATGCAGCAACGAACACATCAAGCAAAGCAAGGCAATGCAGGCTGCTTTCTATCTATTCTACCCTGTCCACTTGGTTGTTTTGATCTTGATCAAATCACTTCTAACTATGCAAAATGGCTTTTTTGGCGTATAATGACCCTATTATGAAAATGATAGAATTACTTGAAAAAGATAAGGACCATCTCCTTACGGAATTAGCAAAAGCCGCAGTGCCGGAGAAGGCGACTGTGGTTCTGGAAAACGAGATGGATAAGCTCCTTCTTAGGTACAACGATCAGTGCGACAACGATAAGGAGAGAGATGCCGCCGCATATATGATGCAGGCGGTTAGGCTTGCTATGCCGATGGTTGACTCCGTGGGAGAAACCAAGGTATGGGAGCGGGAGACCTCTTCGGGAGGCGCCAAGAAAACAGTGCCGGCGGTTATTTTGATAGTGATTGCCATTGCTCTCTGTGCGGTGGCTGTGATTCCGGATATCACAATAAACGAGACGACGGGCCTTCAGACCAGCGAAACCACGAGATATATTTTCGGAGGTGCGGGAATCCTGGTGGCCGCAATCGCGGGATTTTTGTTCGGGCGACCGGTTAAGGCGGGAGACAAGGAGCAGCAAGTGGAGGTGCGCATAGATTCTGCCAAGACCTACAGAAATCTCAGGACGGCGATTCTGTCTGTGGATCAGAGTTTGGAAGAGGTTCAGGCTGCTGAGCGTTGGTCCAAGAGAGAGAAGGCGGGCGAGATTGATGGTAAGCCTGCGACATCCGCAGAGATTGATTTGTTTGCGGATCTTTTGGCTGCGGCATACAGCAGGGACCCCGAATTCGCATTGGAGAAGATAGAGAACGTCAAATACTTCTTGCATAAGCAGCAGATTGATGTGGTGGATTACAGCCAGGAGACCAAGCAATACTTTGATTTGATGCCGGGTAAGAAGGCGGGGACGATTAGACCTGCGCTGGTTGCCGAAGGCAAGCTATTAAAGAAAGGTATGGCCTCATCAGGTAGTTAGGATTATTAACCGACCTGGACAGGCCAGGTAAACTGTAAATATAACCGACCTGGACTGACCAGGTAAACTGTACGTATAACCGACCTGGATTGACCAGGTGACAGGAGACAGAATGGATCGCTTCTTTGGATTTGACTTGGGCGATGCGGAAAGCGCAGTCGCCAGACTACATAAGGAAGACCAGGTAACCCCGGAAATGCTAACCATCGTTGGTGAACAAAGCTTCATCACAGCGTACGCGCAGCTTTCTTCTGGGGAATTTTTGATTGGAGAAAAGGCATGCTATGCCGATGGCGCCGTCAAAAGAAAGCTTAGATTTAAAAGCAAATTCTTGACGGACAGCACGGTCGTGAACGATGTTAAGAGCTTTGCAGGCGGTGTTCTGGGCGAGCTCTACGGAAGCGGCGACCTAATTAAGAACGAGGACTGCAGCTTCTACATCGGTTGCCCCGCGGGCTGGGACAAGAATACCAGGGAACACTATCGCGAAATCTTTGAGAGCGTGGGATATCCGCCGGCAAAGATTATTTCGGAATCGCGTGCAGCTATGGTAAGCGCTTGCCAATCAAAACATCTGCAGGTTGGCCTGGATATTTTGTCGAAGCCGGTTTTGGTTGTGGACATCGGATCGTCGACTACAGACTTTGCATATATAATGGGCGGTAAAGAAGTTGAGATGCAGACCACCGGTGAGGTTGTGCTCGGTGGTGGATTGATGGACGAGATTCTGCTTGAGGAATCTGTTGAATCTGCGAATCCTTTGTTCAGGAGAAAGATAAGAAACACGCTTGAGGAGAGTGAGCCTTGGCGCACGTACTGCGAGTTTGCGGCGCGACGCCTCAAGGAGAAATACTTCTCTGATGAAGAATATTGGAGCACGCATGAGTGCAAAGAAAGCGTGCTTATTCAGTACAATCTGCCGGCCAAGCTGACTTTGACTATGGACAAAAACATAGCGAGCAAGCTCGTGAACAAGAAGCTGGATAAGCTGGGCGGAAAGTCGTTCAAGGATGTGTTTATCGCTGCACTGATGGATGTAAAGGAAAACATATCCGGTGCTCAGCCTGAACTTATTTTCTTGACCGGCGGTGTCAGCAAGCTTCCTGCTATCAGGGATTGGTGCGGTTCGGTGTTTGCCGACGCAATAGTGATAGCAGGTGCTGAACCTGAATTTTCCGTTGCTCGTGGCCTTGCCTACTGCGGCAGGATTGATGAGGACATGCGAGAGTTCAAGGCTGATCTGAACGAATTCACAAGTTCGACCAAGATAGAAGAAATCGTTCGAAGCCACATCACGCAGTTATATAAGGATGCGGTGGACACTTTGATCGAGCCGATACTCACCAAGGTCGCGATGCCGATCTTTGATAGGTGGAGGAATGGCGAAATCAGGAGGCTTGAGGACACGGACGTAGAGTTGCAGAAAGGCGTGGAGGCATACATAAAATCCGACGAAGCCAGAGAACTTTTGGCAGGTCCGATTACATCTTGGTTGAAACCGGTCGCGGATGACCTGGAAGAATACACGGTTCCAATCTGCGTCAACCATCGGGTACCATATACTGCACTCAGCTTCAAGTCATATCTTTCGGCATCTGACATCGACATCAAAGTAGACGCAAGAAATATATTTGCAGTCGAGGAGATGACTTGGCTAATAGATTCTTTGGTGACGGTAATCGTCGGACTTATCATCGCTGCGATCGATACCGTCCCATTCCTGGCGGGTCCGGAAGGCGTGATAGTAGGTGTAATTGCCTCAGCGGTGATTTTGATCCTGGGCAAGGACAAAATGGAGGAAAAGCTTCTGGAGGCAGATATTCCGAATGCGATGCGTCGACTAATTCCGAAGAGCACGTTTAAGTCGCGCATGGACAATATGAGTTCCAGCGTTAAGCAGAGCTTCTACGAGAGTCTGGAACAGGACAAAAACGAAGAAATCACCAACCGCATGGTTGATGAAATCTCATCTCAGATAGAGCAGACATTAATCAAGATGGCAGAGGTTGTTGAAATTCCTCTGGGATAAGGCAGTCCGAACAAACAAGGTTTGCTTGCCTACACATCTACACATATACACATCTACACATTTACTCATCGTGGTGTTCCTCGATGAGTTTTTGTTTCATATCGAACAAAGCCTGCGACAGGTCGACGTAGTAGGTTTGAGGATTTTCGAAACGAAGCATCTGCGGCCATAGGGTTCTGACCTGCTCCTTGCAGTATTCCCTGATTTCGCGAATTGTCGGGTTGTGATAAACAAGCTTTCCTTTATCGAAAATTTGGACGCGTAGGTTCTTTGCGTGGAAGTTCTTTATCTTCTTCTTCTTCCAGATTGCATTCTGGTCGAAGATTTCGTATTCTTCGTCTTCCGGAATATCCTCTCCGTCTAAGGTTATGATATCCGCGATAGCTTTGCCGCTTTCGTTGTCGAATAAGCGATACAAAGTCTTGAATCCTGGATTAGTAATCTTCTCTACGTTTTCGGATATTTTGATCTTGGGGATAATCTCCCCATCCACTTCGACAGCAGCCAACTTGTAGACGCCGCCAAAAACCGGCTCGGACTTGGCGGTTATCAGTCTTTCGCCAACACCAAACGAGTCGATTTGAGCGCCTTCGATCAAAACGTCACGTATGATATATTCGTCAAGCGAATTGCTCACAACGATTTCGCACTTCTCCAGGCCTGCATCATCCAGCATCTTTCTGGCTTCCTGGGTCAGGTAGGTGATATCGCCGCTATCGATTCGGATGCTCATCCTATCGACCTTGACCTCTTTGAATACTTTGATGGCGTTGGGGACTCCGGATTTCAATACGTTGTATGTGTCCACGAGCAAAGAGCAATTCTCCGGATATATTTCAGCATATTTTTTAAATGCGTCGTATTCTGTCGGGAACATCTGGACCCAGCTGTGAGCCATGGTGCCAAGTGCAGGTACACCGTAATCCTCGTCGGCTTTGGTGCAGGCTGTTCCGGAGACTCCGCCGATGTAAGCCGCGCGAGCGCCGTGGAGAGCAGCGGCCAGTCCGTGAGCGCGTCTCGTTCCAAATTCCATAACCTTGCGACCTTGGGCTGCTCGTATAATACGATTGGACTTGGTTGCAACCAGACTTTGATGATTAACGATCAAGAGAAGCATCGTCTCGATAAACTGCGCCTGCATGACCGGTCCGCGAACAGTGACTATCGGTTCATATGGGAAAATCGGCGTGCCTTCGGGAATTGCCCAAACGTCACACGTAAACTCAAATTCCTTCAGATAGTCAAGGAACCTCTCGTCAAAAATGCCTTTGTTGCGGAGATATTCAATATCTCCGTCATCGAATTTCAAATTCTCCAAGTAATCGCATACCTGCTGAAGCCCCGCCATTATAGCAAAGCCGCCACTGTCAGGCACATTCCTGAAGAACATATCAAAATACGCAATTTCCTCAGATATACCCGACTCCAAATAACCGTTTGCCATGGTTATCTCGTAGAAATCAGTCAGCATAGTCATGTTTTGTTCTTTTAGCATTTTGACTCCTTCCATTCTGTGGAACCGTGAAAACTCAATCACGGATAATCATTTGCATTTAATGAATTGTATCACGTAACAAAGGTAAACTTCAAGAGCTCATTATGTACGGGGTGGATAGATGCAATGTACAAGCTGGATAAATGCTATGTACGGGGTGGATAAATGCTATGTACGAGCTGGATAAATGCTATGTGCGATCTGGATAAATGCTATGTACGGAATGCTATGTACGAGCTGGATAGATGCTATGTGCAAGCTGGATAGATGCTATGTGCAAGCTGGATAGATGTATCCACGGGCTGGATAAATGTATCCACGGGTTGGATGAATGCTATGTACGGGCGTTATAGATGCTTACATACAGGTGTCATAGTTCTGTACATGCGTGCGAATACGCAGACTTACCTATATAAACAACAAACAACGACGCTGGAAATTTATTTAGTAATTGACAATATATGGATTATAAAGTAAAATAATTCCATAACGATAGAAAGGAAGCCTTAATGCTAATTTGAACGTAGACATGCAATATTATATAGATGATGCAAGAAAGGAATTATTAGAATGAGGTCCTTCGTAGAGGAAGTAAACGAAGAATTAACAAGAGTGACGGGATTAATATCGTCAGCAAATATGAAAATCGATCAACTCAAAGATGGCTATCTAATCGAAAGAAAGGGCATTGTCGGTGCAAGATTTTATGAGTCAAATGAAAAGGGTATCATAAAAAAACAGACTGCTGATATACATGCCGCTCGCGCGATAGAAATATCTAAGGTTAAGCTACTAAAAGCTTATCTGTTTCTACTTGAAAAAAATCAAAAATTGCTCAAGAAAATACAAAGGGACTATTTGGATTATGACGTTGAAAGTGTAATTAGCAAACTACCCGCTACATACAAAGATGTCCTAATCAGCCATGCCCAAGTTAAGTCAAGTATGATTAGCGTTGGGCACATAAACCAGTTATCTCAATCTATGCCTCTAAATAAGAGGAAACAAAGGGAGCGAAACGTTCGAAGCGACGATGTCAAAGCAGATGAACGAATCGAAAGAAGCCTTGGAAGTGGCGACATCAAAGCAGATGAACGAATCGAAAGAAACCTTGGAAGTGGAGACATCAAAACAGATGAACGAATCGAAAGAAACAGATACGACATTATTGATGGCAGCAGTCATAGTAGTTTTAGCGATTATAATACTTTTAAAAACACATCTCAAAATATAACGCTTGATGGGACAGTTGTACGATCTCTTGGTGAGATGATTATATATAACGCATTGCTTTCCTTCGGCATTCCATTTCGGTATGAAGCAAAATTGGAGTTAACTACTCTTGATGGTTTCTCAGTTGTAAAATATCCTGACTTTACCATAGAAACAAAAGCTGGCCATCTTTATTGGGAGCACGTAGGATACTACGATGACCCGAATTACAGGCAAAGTTTCGAGAAGAAAATCAAGCTCTATTACGACAATGATATAGTTATGGGAAGCAACTTAATAGTTTCTTTCTCCAAACGAGGTAAGTATGTAGATAGCCAATCTATATATGACTACATCAAGAGCATCATCGTGCCTAAATGTCAGCAAGCATGAATTGCTTGGGCGCGGTTGTTCGGACGCGGTTGTTCGGGAAGTCATTATTATTTGCGAAATATGCATTCGGGAAACGAGCAAAAA